>NZ_BLAW01000001.1:2039438-2680918 GCF_009617895.1 Prolixibacter sp. SD074 | reverse complement strand
CCACATATGACGGATAACGGAATAGCCCGTTGTCTTTCATTACGTCAGCTCCGGCACGCGAAGCTTCCAGAAGGAAGGCATTTCCATAGTCCCAGAAATACATGCCATTGGCTGTCAGTTGATTAATGGCAGCCACGTGGCGACGCAGGGTTTTCCGGACCTCTCCTTTAAATCTTTCCGGGTCTCCTACCATCATTTTGTTTGACTCCTCCATCGTCAGACCTGCCGGGTAATAACCTCCTGCATATGGATTGTGCAAAGAAGTCTGGTCGGAACCAAGTTCAACGGGGATACCGTCTTTCGCCAGTCGTTCCCATAAGTCGACTACATTTCCCAGGTAAGCGATGGAGACAGCTTCTTTGTTGCGACTTGCCTGGAGCATTCGCTGAATCAATTTATCTAAGTCACTGAACACTTCGTTAACCCAACCTTGCTCATGCCTTACTTGCACTGCTTTGGGATTGATTTCAGCTACGACACCTACGCATCCGGCAATAACGGCAGCCTTGGGCTGGGCACCGGACATTCCACCCAAACCGGACGATACGAATATTTTGCCGGCAATTCCTCCTTCCGAATGCATTCGGGCTGCATTTATTAAGGTGATGGTTGTGCCGTGCACAATACCCTGCGGGCCAATGTACATGAATGAACCAGCAGTCATCTGACCATACTGGGTCACACCGAGCGCATTCATTCGTTCGTAATCATCTTTCGATGAGTAGTTGGGGATGACCATCCCGTTGGTGACCACCACTCTGGGGGCCTCCTTGTGCGACGGGAAAAGTCCCATTGGATGGCCAGAGTACAAAACCAGGGTTTGCTCATCGGTCATTTCCGAAAGGTATTTCATGGTCAGCCGGTACTGGGCCCAATTTTGAAAGACCGCCCCGTTTCCACCATAGGTGATCAATTCGTGAGGATGTTGCGCCACTGCTTTGTCCAGGTTGTTCTGAATCATTAGCATAATGGCTGCAGCTTGTTTTGAGCGGGCAGGATAGTCAGCGATGGAATGCGCGTGCATTTTTATTTCCGGACGAAACCGATGCATGTAAATACGCCCGTAGGTTTCCAGTTCCTGAGCGAACTCCGGAGCCAGTACTTCGTGATGCTTTTTAGGAAAATATCGTAATGCATTGCGAAGGGCAAGCTGCTTTTCCTCATTGGACAGAACCTGCTTCCGTCTTGGGGCGTGATTGATATTCGGATCATAACTTTTCGGTTCCGGTAAAATATCCGGTATTCCTTCGGTTATTGATTTCGCAAACGTATCATTGGTCATAGTTTTCATACGTTTAAAATTTATAATTATGGTCCATAATTTAATTCTAAATTTGAGAACGTATGGAACCGCTTCGCTCTCACATAAACTTTTTTTAATCATTGCCTTTGGCGAACTTTTGATTAAAAAAGTTCATGTCCGTTTCGTTTTAATATTCTGACAATAAAATTACAATGGAGGAGATGATTAAAAAATGAGGAAGTGCATGTTTGATAACCGGCCTTAATAGAGCTCTTTTTTTACTGGCATGCCAATTCGGCAGGAAATGTTTTATTTTGAATGAGTTGATTATGATAGTGTTTGTTAGATGAGACTGCCATGGCGTATCACGGACTGGATTTTGTGTTAACTTGTAAGAAAATATTCAAGTAGTAATTGAGCCACAGAGAATGAGAGAACTTCATAACCTGAATGATGCTCACTTGTGGTCATCCCGGCATTCGTCGGTAAAATTTGATAATTAAAAGAGATAATACACATGAAAAGAGTTGGAATTATTATTCTGGTTGTAATCGTCGTGATCTTCTTCGGGATTTTTAAATGGGGCGTTGGTATCAATAACCGGATGGTAGAAAAGCAGGAAGCTGTTTCGTCTCAGTGGTCGCAAGTTGAAAATGTCTATCAGCGCAGGGCAGACCTGATTCCTAATCTGGTGAATACCGTAAAAGGATACGCTGAACACGAAAAAGAAACCCTCACTTCAGTAATTGAGGCGCGTGCCAAAGCCACATCAGTCAATGTAAATGCCGACAATCTCGATCAGGCTTCAATGCAAAAATTCCAGGAAGCGCAGCAGGGACTGTCTTCTGCCCTGAGCCGTTTGATGGTAACAGTAGAGCGGTATCCTGATTTAAAGGCGAACCAAAACTTCCTTGGGCTGCAGGCACAGCTGGAAGGAACAGAAAACCGGATTGCTGTTGAACGCCGCCGTTTTAATGAAGTGGCCCGTGATTACAACACCTACATTCGTAAATTCCCGCAAAGTATTATTGCCAATTTCCAGGGATTTGAAAAGAAAGCCTACTTTGAGGCGGATAAAGGAGCAGACAGGGCGCCAAAAGTCCAATTTTAAAAAAAAGAGTTTCATGAAAATCGAAGAATTTTTCAGCAAGGAAGAACAGGCTAATATTATGGAAGCCATTCAGGAAGCTGAGCACAATACCAGTGGCGAAATCCGGGTACATATCGACGATAAATGCCCCGGCGACGTGATGGATCGGGCCGCTTATGTATTCAAAGTACTTGATATGCACAAAACCAAAGAACGAAACGGTGTTTTGTTTTACCTGGCCGTGGGAAACAGGAAATTTGCCATCCTGGGTGATGGCGGCATCAATAAGGTTGTTCCGGAGAATTTCTGGGATGATATTAAAAACAAGATGCTCGAATCCTTTAAGAAAGGTGATTTTGCTATCGGACTTGCTGAAGGTATTTCCATGGCCGGACATCAGCTTAGCGAACATTTCCCTTATCAGAAGGATGATGTAAACGAATTATCAGACGAAATCTCATTCGAAAAATAATGAAACAAATTAAACATATTTCTATACAACTTAAGGGACGGTTGCTGTTGCTGGCTTTGATGGTTAGTTTTAGTGCTTTCGCAGAAAACAGTGATTTCCCGTCTCGTCCTGAACCAGCCAGACTTGTCAACGATTTGGCCAATATTTTGCCGCAGCAGAAAGCAATGATGCTGAATGAAAAACTGGCCGAATTTGCCCGGCAAACATCCACCCAGATTACTGTAGTAACAGTCAATAATCTTCATGGTTACGATAAAGGTGATTATGCTGTCCGGTTAGCTGAAAAGTGGGGAATCGGACAAAAAGGGAAAGACAACGGCATATTGATGTTGATAAAACCAAAAACCAGCGAATCGACAGGGAAAGCATTTATTGCTGTCGGTTATGGCCTTGAAGGTGTCGTTCCGGATGTAGTCGCAAAACAAACAATTATTGAAAATGAGATGATTCCCTGGTTCAAAAAAGGAGATTATTTCATTGGCATCGATCGGGCGGCCAATGTGTTGATGGGATTGACAAAGAAGGAATTTACAGCCGGCCAGTATATCAAGGCTACACGCGAACAGAGCAAACGAGGAAGAGGTACCGGAGGAGTTGGGGTGGTGATTTTCTTCATCATCTTATTCGTCATCTTTGGTCGTCGACGCCGCAGGGTTGGCGCTGTTGGACGCGGTCCTTCATTTTTGGAGGGACTGTTACTGATGAATCTTTTAGGCGGGAGCCACCGGGGCTCCTGGAATGATTTCTCCGGCGGAGGCGGAAGCTTCGGTGGCGGAGGAGGATTCTCAGATTTTGGCGGTTTCGGTGGCGGAAGTTTTGGCGGCGGTGGAGCCGGTGGGGAGTGGTAAATAGCAAAACGATATAATAAAAGAAACCCGGTCCAGAAATGAACCAGGTTTCTTTTATGGAATAATGCTTTGTTTATTTGCTTTCTTTCTCTTCTGAGAGTGGTGTCATGATATCCTGGTCAACAAGGATACGACCACAATACTCACAAACAATAACTTTTTTCCGTGAAGCAATGTCCATTTGACGCTGCGGCGGAATTTTGTTGAAGCAACCTCCACAGGCATCGCGCTGCACGGTAACAACAGCCAGTCCGTTACGCGCATTCTTACGGATACGTTTGAAAGCCGTGAGTAAACGATCGTCGATGGAAGCTTCAATCGATTCTGATTTATCGACGAGTTTTTGCTCTTCAACGGAAGTCTCAGAAGTAATTTCTTCCAACTCTTTGCGTTTGCGCACCAGATCTTCTTCGTGTTCTTTCAGGTCGACCTGAGCTTTGTCGATTTCGTCTTTTTTTAGTTTTGCTTCAGCAGTAAATTCTTTGATGCGCTTTTCTGCCAGCTCGATTTCCAGCGTCTGAAATTCAATCTCTTTCGACAGCGAATCGTACTCACGGTTATTACGTACATTATTCTGCTGCTCGGTGTATTTTTCAATCAGCGACTTGGCTTCCTTAATTTCGGCCTTCTTGTTGGTAACCGCAGTATTCAAGCTCTTTACCTCATCGTCATAATTCGTGATGCGGGTTTTCAAACCGGCGATTTCGTCTTCCAAATCCTGTACTTCCAGTGGCAATTCTCCGCGCAATGTGTGGATTTTATCGATTTCTGATACAACTGTTTGAAGCTCATAAAGCATTCTCAGCTTCTCTTCTGCAGGAACTTCATTTCCACCAGCCGGCTTGTTGAATTCTGTCGTCATATCCTGTCTGTTATTTATTGTGTTTCTTAAGTATTTACAGGTACATTACCGGGTTGGTTTTCACCTCCGATAAGCGAATGGCAAAGTTAGGGAAATTTTCGGTAAGTATTTCATAAAAAACTTCTTTAGTAAACTGCTCGCTTTCATAGTGCCCAATGTCGGCAATTACCAGTTGATCCCCGGCATCGAAGAACTGGTGATATTTAAAATCACCGGTAATGAAAACATCGGCTCCGGAGGCTTTTGCTTCGTTTAAAAGGAAACTACCCGAACCTCCGCAAAGCGCCACTTTTTTAACGGGCTTACCCAATAACCGGGTGTGCCGGACAGCTCCGCAACGAAACGTTTCTTTTACCTTTAGCAGGAAGGATTTTTCGTCCATCGGTTCCGGAAGATGGCCGACCATCCCCATGCCTGTTTCAGCCCAGTCGTTTTCCAACGGATAAAAATCGTAGGCTACTTCTTCGTAAGGATGACTTTCCAGAAGTGCGCTAAGAACTTTGCCTTTCCGGTAACGGGGTAAAATAGTTTCCACACGGGCTTCCTTTTCGGTATGCTGCTTTCCGGGTTCTCCCACAAAAGGTTTAGTGTTTTCGCTTCCGCGGAAAGTCCCTTCGCCGGGCAGGTTAAAACTGCATTGGTCGTAATTACCAATGTGCCCTGCTCCAGCAGCGAAAATGGCTTCACGGACTATACCGGCCTGTTCAACCGGCACGAAAGTAACCAGTTTCAGCAGCTGCCCTTTCATGGGCGATAAAATGCAGCACTCCTTCAGCCCCAGCTTTTCACACATCTTACTGTTCACTCCGCCGGGGACACTGTCGAGATTGGTATGCGAGGCATAAATGGCCACATCGTTTTTGATGGCCTTTATCACACAGCGTTCCACGTAGTTTTTGCCGTTCAATTGCTTCAATCCTTTGAATATAACCGGGTGGTGAGCGATGATCAAACCCGCTCCGGATGAAATAGCTTCATCAATGACCTCTTCGGTTACATCAAGGGTTAGCAAAACGGCGTCAACCTCATCTTCCTGGCGGCCAACAATTAGTCCGGCATTGTCGTATGGTTCCTGAAACGAAAGCGGCGCCAGCGCTTCCAGTTTACTGATGATCTCATGTATCTTGAATTTCATTTTTTGTGGTTTTTGAAGACAGGTAGTTTGGATAAAAAAAGAAGGACCTGCTATAGTTCTTCTTTTATGTCGAGTAAGAATTTTTTTATATCCTGCAGTTTCTTTATGACTTCGTAAGTCTCTTCAGTATCCTGCCGGTTTTCTTTTATTTTCTTATGTGCACCTTTAAGTGTCATCCCGCGCTCCTTTACCAAGTGATAAATCAAACCGAGATGTTCAATATCTTCTTTGGTGAAAAAACGGTTGCCCTTCTTGTTCTTATGCGGCCTGAGGGATTCAAATTCTTTCTCCCAGAAACGAATGGTGGAAGGCCGGAGATCGAACATCTCGGCTACTTCTCCAATCGAGTAATATAATTTTTCCGCTTTAGGCTGTTTAAATGGCACGGTATTCGGTTTTTAGTCAAAACTCTGTCCCATGTTGGACGAAATTTCAATCATCTTCTCATACTCCTGCGGCGACAAATCGAGGAAGTAATAATTCTGGGGGTTAACTTTTTTACCGTTTTTATGAACTTCATAATGAAGGTGCGGTGCCGTTGATGTCCCGGTACTTCCCACATAACCAATTATATCGCCGCGTTTTACCTTTTGACCGGCTTTCACATTGAAAACGCTCAGGTGAGCATACAATGTTTCGAAGCCATAACCATGATCGATGGTAATGTGATTTCCAAATCCGATTTTTGACCGCTGAATACGTTCTACCACACCACTTCCGGTAGCGAAAACCTCAGTCCCGGTCGGTGCAGAGAAATCCATTCCGTAGTGAAATTTACGTATTTTATAAATCGGGTGGATACGGTAACCCCATCCGGATGCAGTTCGTTTCAAATCTTTGTTTGAAACGGGCATGATGGATGGCAAACTGGCCAACATTTTTTCCTTGTTCAGGGCCATGTTCATCACATCATCATATGATTTGGACTGAATATAAATCTGTTTGGTCAAAACATCCAGCTTGCGAGCTGTGGAAATGACCAAATCAGCATTGCCCATACTTTCCAGTTGTGAATATCGGTTTACGCCACCAAAACCGGCTTTACGAACGGACGCGGGAATCGGTTCGGCTTCAAAAATGACCCGGTAGATATTGTCGTCCCGGTACTGAATATCCTTCAACACCTTGCTCATATTATCCAGGTCCTTATTCATCAAAGTATATTGCGTGAGCAACCTTTCGTTCTCACGTTTCATCCGGCGAAGTTTGGGGGAATCGAAGAACTGCAGGGACACCATCGAAATGATGACTGCCAGGACTATGCTCGTAGAAAGGTAGCCAAACAATCTCTTGACAAGAGATTTAATGTTGCGTTCAATCTTGTCGTAACTGAGCGTTTCAGGGTTAAATCTATAGTTGGTTTTACCCATGCTGGTCCTTTATTTTACAATATATGTTAACAAATTTAACGAAATAATCTAAATTTGCAAGGATCAATAAAACAGACCCTTCAAACGGTTGCAAATCTAAAATTTTTTTCGAGTTTCGCAGGAGAAAACCCAACGAACCGGGTCGATTTTAACATTTATTGAATTAAGCTTCCTGATTATGAATTCAAAAGAGATACGTCAAACATTTCTCGACTTTTTTGCATCGAAACAACATCGAATTGTTGCCTCGGCGCCCATGGTGGTCAAAAATGATCCAACATTGATGTTTACCAACGCGGGGATGAACCAGTTCAAAGATATCTTTCTGGGGAATTCGCCGGTTAAATCGCCGAGAATCGCGGATACTCAAAAATGTTTGCGTGTTTCGGGCAAGCATAACGACCTGGAAGAGGTGGGACACGATACTTATCACCATACGATGTTCGAAATGTTGGGCAACTGGTCATTTGGCGACTACTTCAAGAAGGAAGCTATCGATTGGGCATGGGAATTATTGGTCGGCGAGTTTAAAATTTCTCCCGATCGTTTTTATGCTACGGTATTTGAAGGCGATGAGAAAGACGGAGTTGCAGCGGACGAAGAGGCCCGGAGTTACTGGAAACAGTACCTCCCGGATGCTCATATTCTGTATGGAAATAAGAAAGACAATTTCTGGGAGATGGGTGATACCGGTCCATGTGGCCCCTGTTCCGAAATTCATGTCGACTTGCGTGACGAGCACGAACGTGCTAAGAAGGACGGACGTTTGCTGGTCAACAAAGATCATCCGCAGGTAATCGAAATCTGGAACCTGGTATTTATTCAGTATAACCGGAAAGCTTCCGGAAAACTGGAAGAACTGCCGGCCAGGCATGTCGATACAGGAATGGGGTTCGAACGCCTTTGCATGGTGTTACAGGGAAAGCAATCGAATTACGATACTGACGTTTTTCAACCCGTTATCAGGGAACTCGGAAACCTGGCCGGAGTAAAATACGGCGATGACGAGAAAACCGATATTGCCATGCGCGTGGTGGCTGACCACTTGCGCGCCATCGCGTTTTCTATTACGGATGGACAGCTTCCGTCGAACAATAAAGCCGGTTATGTTATCCGGCGTATTCTTCGCCGTGCGGTGCGTTATGGTTATACTTTCCTGAATTTCAGAAAACCATTTATTTTCCAACTGGTTCCGGTTCTTATTCAGAATATGGGGGAAGCATTCCCTGAACTGAAGAAGCAGGAAGAGTTGGTGACCAAGGTGGTTCACGAGGAAGAGGAATCATTCCTGCGGACGCTGGAAACCGGTATCCGTATGTTGGACAGCATTATTGGGGAGACGAAAAAGAACGAATATAAAGTGGTCAGCGGGAAGCTGGCCTTCGAACTTTACGATACGTTTGGTTTTCCGCTTGACCTGACCGAATTGATTCTTCGTGAAAACGATTTGGTGGTAAACCGGAAGGAATTCAACGAGGCCATGGAGACTCAGAAGAACCGTTCGCGAAATGCCACTCACCAGGAAACCGGCGACTGGATTCAGCTGCAGGCCGACGATGAAGAGGAGTTTATTGGTTACGAGCACCTGGAGGCTAAAGTGAAAATTACCAGGTATCGCAAGGTGAAAGTGAAGAACAAGGAATCGTATCAACTGGTCTTCAACTTCACGCCTTTTTATGCCGAGTCAGGTGGTCAGGTTGGCGATACCGGCTACATCGAAGCGAATGGACAGAAAATAAGTATTCTGGATACCCAGAAGGAAAATAACCTCATTATTCATTACGCAAAAGAGTTACCGGACGATCCATCGGAAACCCTTGTAGCACATGTCGATAGCCGCAAACGGCAGTTGACAGCCAATAACCACTCGGCAACACACTTGCTGGACTACGTACTGCGGGATGTGTTGGGCGGGCACGTGGAGCAGAAAGGTTCACAGGTGAACGAAGATTACCTGCGTTTCGACTTTTCGCATTTTAAGAAAGTAACCGAAGAAGAGTTGGACGAAATTCAACGTCGGGTGAACCAGATGATTCGCATGAACCTGAAACGGGAAGAGTTTCGTGCTGTTCCGATGCAGGAAGCGATGGATATGGGAGCGATTGCGTTGTTTGGTGAAAAATACGGCGACCTGGTTCGTGTTATTCGTTTTGGCGATTCAACCGAATTGTGCGGAGGGACCCATGTGGAAGCTACCGGTGAAATCGGTTTGTTTACCATTGTTTCCGAAGGTTCGGTTTCGGCTGGCGTTCGACGGATTGAAGCTATTACGGCCGACCGTGCCGAACAAATGATGGTGCAAAATCACAAAGTGCTGAAAGAGGTTTCAGGTATGTTGAATAATCCGAAAAACCTGAAAGTATCAGTTGAGGAGTTTATGAAGCGCAATAATGAGCTGACCAAGCAAATTGAAGCTTTCGAGAAAGAAGCCGTCGGCATTATGAAGCGCGATTTATTACGCGAAGTAAAAGAGATCAATGGGATGAGCTTCATTGCTCGTCAGCTGAATGTCAATAATGCCGCTATGTTAAAAGATTTGGCTTTTCAGTTGAAAGGTGAAATCGATAATCTTTTCCTGGTACTGGCCTCTGAGATTGACGGGAAAGCCAACCTGCATCTCATGATTTCGGACAAGCTGGTGAAAGAGCGTGGTTTCAATGCCGGCAAAATGATTCGCGATTTGGCTAAGCTTGTGAAAGGCGGCGGTGGCGGACAGCCGTTCTACGCAACGGCCGGAGGAAAAGAACCGGCCGGAATCCCATCGGTATTGGAGGAGGCATCCAATCTGGTGAATCAGTAAACAAGATTATTAAAGATATTGCTTGAAAGGCTGCCTTTATGGGCAGCTTTTTCTGTATGAAGGGGATAAGTTTTAGGAAAAAGAAAATTATTTCTCCCCAAACAGTATCTTACTTATGGTCTTAAATACAGACACTTTTAATTATTTATATATGTTTTAAATTTGTGATATGCCGCAAAATCTCATATTTCATACTGAGATAAAACAGCGCAGATGCTATTTTTGTCAGGTGCAGAGATCTGCCTTTGTAAATTGAACTAAACCAATTGGGATAATGAAAGTGACAAGAACATTTGATTTGCTCGATCGGATGGCCGCTAATTTCGATAAGGAGGTAATCATTGCCGGCAAACAGGACGGAAAGTGGAAGACCTATAGCACCCGGCAATACATCGAAAAAGTAAACCACTTTAGTTATGGTTTGTTGGCCCTGGGAATAAAATCTGGCGACAAAATTGTCACGGTTTCGAACAGTCGTCCCGAGTGGAATATTATGGACATGGGGATGGCGCAGGTTGGCGCTGTTCATGTAGCTCTTTATCCCAACCTGACGGAAGAAGAATATACCTACCTGCTTTCGCATTCCGGTTGTCGTGCCGTGGTGGTCGGCAACCGTACCATGTACAACCGCCTGAAGAAAGTATCTGATGCAGCTGATAATGTGGAGCTCTTTTTCACGATAGATGACATCGACAGTGAGCGAAACCTCTCTGAAATCTGCGCGTTGGGCGAAAAACATCAGGATGAATATAAGGAAGAGGTTGAACGAATCAAGAGTGGTATCACGGAAGAGGATTTACTTTCCATTATTTATACTTCCGGTACAACCGGAACCGCCAAAGGGGTAATGTTGGCCCACCGAAGTGTGGTGACCAATGCCATTGCCACTTCATCGCGAAACAAAGTGGATGAAAACGATAAAGCCATCAGTTTCCTGCCACTTTGCCACATCTACGAACGCATGGTCAATTACCATTACCAGTATAAAGGTGTCAGCATTTATTATGCACAGAATCTGGGAACAGTAATGAATGATCTTCGCGATGTACAGGCCGATACCTTTTCAACAGTGCCTCGCTTCCTGGAAAAGGTGTATGACAATATTATTGCCGAAGGGAAAGACCTGACGGGTATCAAAAATTCGATCTTTTTCCGGGCGGTCAGGCTCGGAGAAAAATTCGATCCTTCGAAGAATTACGGATCTTTCTACCGTTTCAAACTGAAGATGGCCCGTCAACTGATTTTCGACAAGTGGCGCGCTGCCCTTGGCGGGGAAATTCGTGTTATTATCACCGGTGGAGCGGCTATGCAGGAACGGCTATGCAGGATTTTCTCAGCCGCGGGAATTAGTATCCAGGAAGGGTACGGACTGACCGAAACAGGACCGGTGATTGCCGTAAACGGATGGGGAAAAGAGGAGAAGATGATTGGTACCGTCGGTCTTGTTTTGGACGGGGTGGATTGCAAAATAGCTGAAGATGGCGAAATTTTGTGCAAAGGCCCCAACGTAATGTTGGGCTATTATAAAGATCAGGAATACACTGCCGAAGTGGTTGACGAAGACGGATGGTTTCATACGGGCGATATCGGAACATTGATTAATGGTCAGTTTTTGAAAGTTACCGACCGGAAAAAGTCCATATTCAAACTGTCGTCCGGGAAATATATTGCTCCGCAGGTGATTGAAAATAAGTTGAAAGCTTCCGGTTTTATCGAACAGGCTTTGGTGGTGGGTAGGAATGAGAAATTTGCCGCAGCCATTATTTCGCCGGCTTTTGATTACCTGCATTTTTGGGCTGCCAAACACAAGATTAACTATCGTGACAACGAAGAATTGACACAAAATCCGTCAGCAATTGGCCGGATTCAAAAAGAGGTGGCCATCATAAATAAAACGTTGGCTCCACACGAACAAGTCAAAAAAATAAAAGTGGTGGTGGATGAATGGACGCTGGCAACCGGTGAGTTGTCGCAAACGCTCAAAGTGAAAAGGGAGGTGCTGATTGAAAAGTACCAGGCCGGGCTGGAAGAGATATTCGGTCATCCTTATAACGCCCGCCAATAATTCGAATAACGATTTCAGATCTACAATAGATGAGTGCAGTAACACGTACATTCGATCTCCTCGATCACTGTTTGAAGAATTTTCCACGTGAAGATGCGCTTTGCAGGAAAGAAGGAGGCGAGTGGAAAAAGTACAGTACAGAAGAATATGCCCGTCATGCCTACCTGATTGCCTATGGCTTAATGGCTTTAGGATTAAGAAGGGGCGACCGCGTGGTGACGGTGAGCAGTAACCGGCCGGAATGGAGTTTCCTCGACATGGGACTGGCATTGTCAGGCGGCGTGCATGTTCCTGTTTATCCAACCGTCAGCGAAGAAGAGTACCGTTATATTCTGGCACATTCCGAAGCCCGGTTCCTGTTTGTCTCCGATGCGAAGATGTATGAAAAATTAAAGCCATTGGCTGGTGAGCTGAAGTCAATAGAAGGGATATTCACGTTTAACGAAGTGGAAGGGGCCAGGCACATCAGCGAAATTTATTCATTGGGCGAAGCAAATGAGGGCCATTTTCGCGGTGTGGTAGGTGAACTGAAGAACAGCATGAGTGAGGACCAGATGGTGACGCTGATATATACTTCCGGTACAACCGGGATGCCAAAGGGGGTCATGCTTTCGCACAAAAACCTGGTTTCCAATTTTAAGGCTCATGCGCAAAATCACGAATTGGGGGATCAGCACCGGGTGATTTCATTTTTGCCACTCTGTCATGTTTACGAACGTTCGATGAACTATCATTTCCAGTACAAGGGAATGGGAATCTATTATGTTGAAAACATTGCTCAGATTATGCCTGCCGTGAAAGAGGTAAAACCTCATCTGTTTAATACGGTCCCCCGCTTGCTGGAACGTATATATGACGGCATTATTGGGAAAGGTGAGCAACTTACCGGAATAAGACGAAAGATATTTTTCTGGGCGCTGGCCCTTACCGGGCGGTTCGACTACCAGGTGAAACTTGGCTTGGGATACCGGTTTAAGTTGGCTATTGCCGATAAACTGGTGTTTTCGAAGTGGCGCGAAGCCCTTGGTGGAAATGTGCATTACATTGTTTCGGGTGGCGCTGCGTTGCAGGAACGGATTGCCCGCGTCTTTGGGGCAGCTAAAATTTGCACCCTCGAAGGGTACGGTTTGACGGAAACCTCACCAGTGATTGCTGTCGCTAATCCGGCTACCGGCGAAATGAAGATTGGCACCAATGGCCCGGTACTGCCGGGCGTTCAGGTCCGTATTGCCGATGATGGCGAAATATTGGTGAAAGGCCCGAATGTCATGCTGGGATATTACAACGAACCGGAGATGACCCGGGAGGTGATCGACGACGGAGGTTGGTTTCATACCGGCGATGTGGGAACATTAGTCGAAGGGAAATACCTCAAAATTACCGATCGAAAGAAGGAAATTTTTAAATTGTCGGGCGGAAAATACATCGCACCTCAGATGATCGAGAATAAATTCAAGGAATCTCTCTTCATCGAGCAGATGATGGTGATTGGAGAAAACCAAAAATTTGCCAGTGCGCTGATTTCTCCTAATTTTGATTTTCTTCATGACTGGTGTGCTGAAAGGAAGATCCATTTTCATGATAATAAAGCGTTGGTTCGTACCCCCGAAGTGATGAGCCAGTACCGGGAAGCGGTTCGTGAAATCAACAAAGTATTGGGCCGGCACGAGGAGATTAAACGGTTCCGGTTGGTTTGTGAGGCGTGGTCGCCGCAATCGGGCGAATTATCACAAACTTTGAAACTGCGGCGAAAATTCGTTGCTCAGAAGTATAAGACGTTAATTGATGATATTTACAATAAACCGGTGTAGTAGCCGGTGACTAAATCCAACCTATCATTTATTCTGAAGGGAAGGTTCATTGTCCGAATCTTCCCTTCTGTATGTGTAAAATGTGTAGTAATGGGTGGAATTGAATTTCCTGAAGAGGGCGGTTTTCGGAGGAATCTAAGTTATTTTTTTCTGATTATGTAAAAATCAATCTTTATTACGGATCGGGTTTTACAGCTAATCCATTACTTTTGTCAGGTTAAAGAGATTTACTTTCAACAGTAAATTGCTTTACGGAATAATCCAGTACGCAATGGAGAAAATTTTAATAACCGGTGCCACGGGCAATGTAGGGTTGGCAACGCTGAAGTACTTAGGCGAAAAAAATCTGCCCGGAGTGGAATTGCTTGCTGCCGTTCGGGATGAGAAACGTGCTCATCATGATATTGGCGCAGGACATTGCCAGTTCATTCCGTTCGAGTTTGATGAACCTTCGACCTATGCAGATGCACTCGAGGGCGTAACGAAAATTTTGCTGGTCAGGCCACATCAACTTTCCGATGTGTCGAAATATATTTACCCGTTTTTGGATGAAGCAGCCCGTAGCGGGGTGAAGCAAATTGTTTTCTTATCGGTTATTGGCGCGGAGCGTAATAAATTGCTTCCTCATTACAAGATCGAGAACTACTTGCTGAACCTGGGAATCAGTTACACATTTGTGCGGCCCTGCTTCTTTATGCAAAATTTTACGACCATTTCCCGGGAGGAGATACTGGAGCATAACAAAGTATATATCCCGGCGGGAAATACCCCGGTTAATTACATCGATGTGCGGGATGTGGCCGAGGTGATGGGACGTGTGCTCACCGAACCGGGCCACGAAAATATGACGTATGAAATTACTGGTTCGCAAACGATGACTTACTATGAACTGGTGGGGATTCTGTCATCGGTCCTTGACCGGGAAATTCGTTACCCACGCCCCAGTACACTGATGTTTGTGCGTCAGAAAATCGGAGAGAAAAAGCCGTTGGCTTTCGTAAAGGTGATGAGCTTGTTATACAGTGGGGCACGGAATGGTAAGATGAATGTGGTAACCGAAGATTTTAAACGGCTTACCGGTCGTAACCCGATTGATTTCAAAACATTTGCCAACGAGTATAAGCAAAAGTGGATAAAACAGGAAAAGAAATAAAATCAGATAAAATCGAAGCCGGTCAGTGAACCGGCTTTTCTTTTTCAATTTCCCTGAATCTTCTTCATACAGCAATGCTTGTATTTTTTCCCCGAGCCACACGGGCACAGGTCGTTTCGCCCGACATTGCTGGTAATTCCGGCCAGCATGGGCTTTTCTGTTTCAAAAAGTGGTACCAGTTGCTGATAATGCTCCTTCCATTTGCCACGCTGTAAATAGTAGCTGTTCGGTTGCTTTTCGCCTTTCTTCAAAATGTCCAACGCATAAGCAATTTCCACCCTGATGTGGTTTTCCTCGGTTCCGGTCTGTGTTTGCTGTTCGTATTCGTTGTAGAATGCCTGTAAAGCGGGCCCGCATTCAGTCAACCCAGCTTCAGCCGCCTGAACGGCCAGCAATTCTCTCCATCCGGTTTTTTTATCCTTCAGCAAAGCTGAAACCTTATCCGCCTGCTTGTTATCGGCAAAAGCCAGGCATTCGTACAGAAAAAGGTAGGGTGTTTTGTGCCCTTCTTTTACCTCTTTCGTTACGGCATCCAGAAAGGTGTCAATCACTTCGGGATATTTCTCGGCGAACAGTCCTACCAGGTAAAGTCCCTGTTCGTTCAGTATATCCCAGTCGGGTGCATCGGGCGTGGTAAAAAGCTTGACAACCGCATCAGCCATCTTCCGCGTGGGGTGTGCTTCCGCAAGAATAGCATACCAAAGCGGCAGGTTGGCATATTGACCGTCCTGTTTTAGCATAAGCGATTCATCGTACGCATGCTCCAGGTGAAAAATGATCTGCTCTTCCAGCTCTTTATCGGTTGGCTGATGGTACAGAAAATCCAGTGCTTCGAAAGGAATTCCATCTTTGTTGTTATGGAGAATGGCCAACGCCTCTTTGTTATTCATGGTAATAAAATTAATGGGGCAAAGATAAAGGAATATAAACTATTGGCTGACTTTTAAATTGAAAGTTGCAATCCTGCCGAATAACATATTTACAACCCTGTTTTTTGATGAACGGTTCAAATTCTTCCGTGAATGGCCCGATCTTTTATAATAACCTAAATATCTGTTATCATGGCAAAGAATGATTCGATTAAAGTAAAATTTACCGATGAACAACTGGATGCAATGAAACAGGGCCTGCAACAGGTATTCAGTGTGATTAACCCGATTGCTCCTGTATTGTCGAGCGACGACCGACGCAACTACGGCTCGGTGGCCGATCAAAATAAGCTCCTGATTAATAGGTCGAAGAGTTACATGGAGCAGTTTCCCAAGCTGAAACCGGCCTTCGTCAATAAGGCTGAGTTCCATCGCGATTTTGCTGCCCTCAAAGAGATCGGGGACCTGCTCATCCTGTTGTCGGATATGCAAAGGAAGCTCACTTATATGAAAATCCTGCTCGACCACGGCAACTACCAGGATGCCCTGGCATTTTACCGGTCGGTGCGGTACAACCCCCAGGAGAAGGAGGCCAGCGCTATTCCGATTTACAACGACTTGAAGAAATATTTCCCAAGTGGAGGCGCCAAAACGGATGGTGAAGGACCTAATCCATCAGGTCCCGAACCTAAATTTTGGCTAAAGGACCTAATTTTTTAGGTTATATAACCTAATGGATTACGTTAAGTAGAAATTGATAAATGTATGCCCGGACAGGGGATTAGTAAAGTAGGATGTGTTTTTGTAAATTAAATTTCCACAGTGCTTTTTTTGTGCATGCTCCCCTGTTAATTTAGTAGGTGAGTTACGTGCACAAAACTCAGGTGGAATCCGAAAAGCCTGGAATAGAGTAGGGAATTATAAACTTTTGTCAGTATGAAAGAACTAGATGAGAAAGAATTAAAGAAAGTTGAAGGAGGCGAGGAGACCCTTCCTGTTTTAAAAAGCGATGGAAGAGGCACATATTATGAATGGCCCGATGGTTCATGGGTCGCAGTCGATTGGCTCGCTTAATCTACAACTTAGAAATTATTTTTATAAATTAGGGGTTACCAAAGATGGAAAACTCCTAATTTAATTCTAAACATAATGAAAAGAATTATTGCAAAAGGTATTCTGCTTAGTTGTATTACGTTAATAATTTTTAGCGTAAAGGCTCAGGAGCCGGCAGGCATAAAGTACGGTAAATGTTACAAAGCCATTGAACTGATTCAGGAAACACTGAAAAATGATTCACTTGCTGTGGCTTGGTTTTGGACAAACTATAAGATACTTTCCGATTATCCGCAAAGTTTGAAGAAGAAATCTCCTGCCGAGGTTATCATATATTTTAAAAAAGAAGAGAATAAAGACTTAATGTGTGTGCATAAGCGATTTGCAAACGATGACAAAGTTTTGTTGGATACAACTGGAACCAGGGGGGATTAGTCGCTAATCTATTGATGTACTGATAATTTTCATTGCTTTATTGGCATTGTTCCTTACTTGGAGTGTTTAGCTAATTAAGCTGAAAAAGACGGAGTCCCCTTGTTTCAGCATCTTGGAACAGTAAAAACCTTGAGTCATTGCAGTTTTTCCCGTGAAAATCCATGTTATAAAAAAGACTGCCCATTTGGACAGCCTTTTTCTTTTGTAAAGATATACTAGCCTGGATTAAGCTTCCGATGCTCTTCCCAGCCTTTTCAGAACCATGAAAATAAAGGCGGCTGAAACCAGGCACATCACCACCAGGATGAGGAAGAATTGCCACAATTCCAGGGTGTCCCGGAATTTACCAATCAATCCGGCTATCAGGTTACCAATGGCGGTAGCTCCGAGCCACCCCCCCCTGGGCCAAATCTTTGTACTTGGGCGGTGC
Source organism: Prolixibacter sp. SD074 (assembly GCF_009617895.1). Classification (NCBI taxonomy): domain Bacteria; kingdom Pseudomonadati; phylum Bacteroidota; class Bacteroidia; order Marinilabiliales; family Prolixibacteraceae; genus Prolixibacter; species Prolixibacter sp. SD074. Next base: position 2,663,282 of record NZ_BLAW01000001.1, on the reverse strand, counting down.
CACTTTCGATACAAACGAAATACCGACAGGACTCAGGAACAACCCGGCCATGGTGAGCGTAAAGTACGTGTTGATACGCCAGCAGGGTAAGTCAGTGCGTTGGATAGACTTTAATTCATCCGAATCCCACCTTGAAACTTAACATCAAGATGTTGGTAGAAAGCTGACGATGTATGAATAAAAGGCGATTCTCTAAAATTAAATTTCCACAGTGCTTTTTTTGTGCATGCTCCCCTGTTAATTTAGTAGGTGAGTTACGTGCACAAAACTCAGGCGGAATCCGAAAAGCCTGTGAAAGAGTAGGAATTGTAATTAAACCTTTTATGTTATGAAAGAATTGAAGTATGAAGAATTGAAAGAATTAGACGGTGGTTCAGGTTGGCCAGATTTATTTTGGATGGCAGGAGAAAAACTAGTTGTTGGATGGGTAGAACTAAGCAAAGCTATGAATGATTGGCAGGTAGCTAATCCAGAGCAAGCTACTTATTATCGGGCTCTCCATCATTAAAAATAAAATTAAAAACCTGTGCTCTGTCGATTGCAAAGCTTATGATAGAGCTACAGTTTTTTATGAGAAAATAGAACGATATTGTCTATGAAAACAGGGAGGATGAAAAAATTTGATACAATCATATTTGTTGTACGATATATGAAACGCTTGAATGTGTTGATTTTTATACTAATTGGCGTTTCAGCTCTCCTTTTGATTTCATTTTTAATTCTGCTATTCCAAAATATTACAGGTATATCCATAGGGAATGGAAGCGAAAACCCATTGCTTAACGAAAGCAAGTTTTTTGTTTTAATCATCGGAATTCTGATTATTCCTTTCTTCGAGACTTTAATTTTTCAAGCACTTCCTTTTTATGTTATAAACAAACTAATTCGCCACAAAAGAAAATTGTGGATGTTTTTAATTGTTTCACCTATTCTTTTTTCTCTTAACCATTTATTTAACCCTGCATACATTTTGGCTACTTATTTCGGTGGCCTTGCACTTGCTTTGATATATTACATTGGTTATTACCGTAAAGAAAATGCAATCTTATTGGTGGCTGTCATCCATCTCATTAATAACTTAGTCGCATTCATCTTTCGATATTTGATTGGTAGCTAGTCACTTTAGGTGGTTCCTGTGAGCTTCAGTATAGATGTTCAGATTATTATATGTGAAGAATTTTAGGGGTAACCCTTATTTGATACTGATGTTATCTCCGGTTATGGTAGTACCGCAACTTCTCTTGGGAGGTATATTGGGTGTTATTCGCATGAAATACGGACCGGTATATAGCATATTATTTCATGCAGCGATAAATTCCCTGATTTTCCTTTGTTTCTTGATAAAGCCCGGGATATTTCTGTGGCTGTTTTAGCCTCATTTTATATTGTATTGGCGGGTTAATTTTATGTATACTATACTCAGACAAAATCTTAAGAAAAGAGAAAGTACAGACGAAGAAAATTATAGAAGTGGAGGCTTGAACAATAGATGATGAATAAACTGCAATTTGGCTAAAGCCAATAGAGTTGTATTTTCCTTCCTAGCCTCTGATTGAAGTTAGTGGCAGCTAAAACATTGAATTTTAATAGGCTCCCAACATTATTTCACTGGAACTTTCAATTGTCCATGTCCTGAGAAGTTGGGATATCCATGAGATCAAGAAGTCTCACAAATGATGGGTTCCCAAATTAATTTCAGTCTGGTCATCATCCGAATTAAGTGTTTACTGCAACCTCTTAAAGGGGCTTTAAAGCAGTGAAAGTTTGTTACTGCATAGCCACAAAGTAGATGTGGAGTTATCGCGTATTTGCAGTATCCATTATCGAAGCGGCTATGTCCCCTTCAGGACCCCGATACACATCGCAGGTAAGGGTGCAAATAAGAAAGACCACCCTTTTGCCAGGCAGCCTCTCTTTCAGTGAAAATATAATCATATAGGTTAAGCTTCCGATGCTCTTTCCAGCCTTTTCAGAACCATGAAAATAAAGGCGGCTGAAACCAGGCACATCACCACCAGGATGAGGAAGAATTGCCACAATTCCAGGGTGTCCCGGAATTTACCAATCAATCCGGCTATCAGGTTACCAATGGCGGTAGCTCCGAGCCACCCCTCTGGGCCAAATCTTTGTACTTGGGCGGTGCCACTTTCGATACAAACGAAATACCGACAGGACTCAGGAACAACCCGGCCATGGTGAGCGTAAAGTACGTGTTGATACGCCAGTAGGGTAAGTCAGTGCGTTGGATAGACTTTAATTCATCCGAATCCCACCTTGAAACTTAACATCAAGATGTTGGTAGAAAGCTGACGATGTATGAATAAAAGGCGATTCTCTAAAATTAAATTTCCACAGTGCTTTTTTTGTGCATGCTCCCCTGTTAATTTAGTAGGTGAGTTATGTGCACAAAACTCAGGCGGAATCCGAAAAGCCTGTGAAAGAGTAGGAATTGTAATTAAACCTTTTATGTTATGAAAGAATTGAAGTATGAAGAATTGAAAAATATTGATGGGGGATTTTATTATTAGGTAGTAGTGGTGTTTTTTGGAGTTCTAAATGGTTCTGGCGTGGTGTTGGGATTGGAGCTGCGCCCGGTACCGCCGGGGCTGCATTAGCTCTTTCTGCTGAAGCATAGTTAAACTTAAATGAGTTATTATTATGAAAGACTTAGAAAAGAATGAATTAAAAAAAGTTGAAGGAGGTTCAGTCCTGGCGGCGGTAGGTGCAGCTGTTTCAATCGCTGCAGGTGTGCTTACGGGAGCCGTTATTGCGGCAGCAGTCGTAGTGGGGACATACTATCTTGTAAAAGCGCTAGTATAAGAATTTAGATGCTGATAAGCTAGTGGAAATTAGACTTTAAAATAAACTGTAAAGATATGAATTTTAAAAAAGTAAAACCCCAATCAAACACCGACTATTTCTTGTTCGGTTTGTATAGCGGTACTGTCTTAGGAATAGTTGGAGCTATATTAGCCTTATTAAACTAAGAAAAGGGCTACAGCTACGTGAGTATAGATTGATTTGGTTTATTAGAATGTTGAGGTGATTATGTAGTAAATAATATTGATGCATTATTGATCTTTATAATTTACTATTCATATCTTATGCTTAGTATTACTAAAAGAGGTCAATTGCAGTGCAGGGCGACCTCTTTTATATAGTTATTATTTTATTGTGAATAGATTAAGCTTCCGATGCTCTTTCCAGCCTTTTCAGGACCATGAAAATAAAGGCGGCTGAAACCAAACACATCACCACCTGGATGAGGAAGAACTGCCACAATTCGAGGGTGTTCCAGAATTTTTTACACCCCAAACCCTTGAAAGGGGCTTCAAGGCGGTATAAGTTTGTTGCTGCAGAGCCTACAAAGTAGGTGTGGGGTTATCACGTATTTGCAGTATCCATAATCGAAGCGGCCAAGTCCCCTTCAGGCTCTTTTAACCTGCCCGTTTTTGACCCTGGCACCAACACGTATCCAGACTACCAAAGAAGAACTTTTTGTACAGCAATTATTAGAGGAACGTGACGCTTTTTACCGGGAGACATCCAGGCTAAAAAGCCAATTGTCCGGCTTCGGTGATTTTACTATAAAAAGGGTTGTGGGATTCCAACCCTTCGGCCTGAATTACCCCACCTGACAGCGTCGGCAGACCTGTCAGCATGTTAACGATAGGAACAACTAAAACCTCTTCTTGTCAACCAAAAAATTCCGACGACTGCCGGGATTCCTCATATGATGGGGGTGTTTTCTGTGTCAATTAAACTCTATCCGGAAAACCGGTTTGTGTCCGCGTAACGTGTTGTCGTTGTTGTAAACTTCGTAGCCGAGCGTCATGGCGGTCACTTTCTTTTGCAGCCGGGCGTTTTTCTCGTCCCAGTACCATTTTTCATCGAACTGGATTTTTCCGATTTTGCTACGGGAAAACTCACCGGAGGCTTCCATTGCCTTCACTTCGTTACCGGTGAATTTTTTCCGGGTAAAGTAGTCTACGGCCGTTAGTTTGCCGGCATAAACCGCATCAAAGATATCGTCGATGAGTTTTTTGCGTTCGAATTTGCTCAGGCATTCCGTGGTCCATATATCATCGGCGTTGGGGTTCAGTATGATGGTATCATACGTAATTTTTCCCATCGACGTTCCCCGGGGGGCCGGGGTTGCTGCCGGCCCCTTCTTTTCCTGACTGCATCCCGAAATGATAAGCGCCAGGGCAGCAATGATCAGAATGTTCCGTGTCACTTTATTTGCGGTCAAAAGTTAAACGTTCGCCGCGAAACGCTTCGTTGAATTTTCCTTTCCCGTCGGCATTTGTGTTTTCGTATACGAGGTTACCATTCACGAATGTGTGGGTTACCTGGTAGTAGAATGATTCGCCTTCAAAAGGCGACCACTGGCATTTGTAGTGGAGATTGTCTTTCGAAACGATCCAGCGCGATGGTTCTACCAACACCAGGTCAGCTTTGTAGCCTTTCCGGATGTAGCCGCGTTTTTTTACGCCAAAAAGTTCAGCCGGGGCATGGCACATCTTCTCAACCACTTTCTCGATGCTGATTTTGCCATTACGGCTCAGTTCCAGCATGGCAACCAGCGCGTGTTGCACCAAGGGTCCGCCGGAAGGCGCTTTCAGGTACTTGTTATCTTTTTCCTCTTCGGTATGCGGGGCATGGTCGGTCGCAATCACATCAATCCGGCCTTCTTCCAATGCTTCGAGAAGCGCTTCCCTATCGTTGGCTGTTTTCACTGCCGGGTTCCATTTGATGTGTGTGCCGTATTTTTCGTAATCCGTGTCGCTGAACCAAAGGTGGTGTACACAGGCTTCTGCGGTAATTTTTTTGTCCTTCAGGGGTTTGGCGTCGAACAATGCCATCTCCTTGGCGGTGGAAAGATGCAAAACGTGCAAACGGGTACCATGTTTTTTCGCCAGTTCAACCGCTTTGGATGTGCTCAGGAAGCAGGCTTCCGCACTTCTGATCTTCGGATGTTCGCTTATCGGAATGTCTTCGCCGTATTTTTCTTTGGCTGCTGCCAGGTTAGCCTGGATGGTAGGTTCATCCTCGCAATGCGTGGCAATCAGCATCTTCGATTTGCTAAAGAGTTTGGCCAGTGTTTCGGGATTGTCGACCAGCATATTACCGGTGGAAGAGCCCATAAATACTTTTACACCGCAAACCGATTGGGGATCAGTTTTCAATACTTCGTCGAGGTTGTCGTTGGTGGCTCCCATGTAAAAGGAGTAGTTGGCCATCGAAACCTCGGCTGCACGGGCATATTTTTGTTCGAGTAATTCCTGCGTGGTTGCCTGGGGAATGGTGTTGGGCATTTCCATAAAGGAAGTGATGCCGCCGGCAACGGCTGCTCTCGATTCGGTTGCAATCTCGGCTTTATGGGTTAGTCCGGGTTCCCGGAAATGTACCTGGTCATCGATGGCGCCTGGCAGGAGGAGTTTTCCGGAAGCATCAATCACTTCGGCTTTGGCCAAAACGTTTTCCGGTATTTCTTTACGAAAAATTTTCTCAATGTTTCCGTTTCGGATCAGGATGCTTGTCCCTTTCATTATTTTACCTTCATTCACCACCTTCGCATCCCTGATGACAATATCCTTCATTTTTAAGTTTGATTGATTTGTTTTTGAATATACCGTGGTCTGTGTCCCACTGGTTTTTGGTTGAAAATAAACATTTTTCAGGGGATTTGAAAGTGCCTGATTTAATCTGTTATCACAAGAAGCTTCTGGTTTCTCTATTTTTGGCCCCCGTTTGGGTTGGGGCAAAACAAAAATGAAGAAACCAGGGACATCCATACTTTTCTTTTAAGAAATCTGAATAATTGCCGCCTTCAGTGAGCCCTTCAGAAAAAAAAAGAACAACTTCGAAGCTGCTCTTATATTGTTTTGTCAGCTCCCTCACCGTTTGTAGGCTCTGAACCAACTTCTGATTTTCATTTTCATCACCCCGAAAAAGGCTTCTCCGAATATTCCGCCGCTCATTTTCGACGACCCTTCCTGCCTTTCGGTGAAGATAATCGGGACTTCCACAATGTTGAAGCCAAATTTCCAGGCGGTAAATTTCATCTCAATCTGAAATCCGTAACCTTTCATCCTGACTTTATCGAGATTGATGGTCTCCAGCGCTTCCCGGCGGTAACATTTAAAGCCGGCCGTCGTATCCATCACGGGCATCCGGGTAACGATCCGAACATATACCGAGGCAAAATACGACATCAATACGCGCCCCAATGGCCAGTTAATCACATTGATCCCGGTGATGTAACGCGAACCGATGGCAACATCCGCCCCTTTTTCCGCGCAAGCGTCATGAAGTCGAATCAAATCTTTTGGATCATGCGAAAAGTCGGCGTCCATCTCGAAAATATATTCATATCCATGTTCAATGGCCCATTGGAAACCGGTAATGTAAGCCGTACCCAGGCCAAGCTTTCCTTCGCGTTGCAAGAGGTGAAGCCTGCCCTCATATTCAGGCATTAAACGTTTAATAATGTCGGCAGTTCCGTCGGGCGAATTGTCATCAATAATTAACAGATGAAACGGATGCCCGAGGCCAAATATGGTGCGGATCATCCGCTCAATATTCTCCTTTTCGTTGTATGTGGGAATAATTACTACGCTGTCTGGCACAATTAATTTTTTTTTGGGTGGTAAAGATAAGATTATTCTTTTTGGTTTAAAGAGTTGTATCAAACTGTGGTTAACGTTTTTTAGTATTTTTAGCAAAACGATAAACCTGGCAACCTGGTGGAAATTTTTCGCGGCCTCGGTTTATTGAGCCCGATTTTTCGAATCCATTAATGAATTACCGGTTTGTCTTGTTAACGAACCCGTGCAGACGTATTTAGGGCGGCTTCACGGTCTGCGGCCTTTAGCGTACTTGCGTGGCCGTGGCCGCACTGGTCGTTCCGGGGGCTTCCTCCGGTCGCCCCGGTACTCCCGTCCGTCCAACCGGCCCCGCTTCGTCCGGCTGCCGGCCTCCGCCCTGCCGCAAAAACAATTAGTAGTTAACAATGAGAAATTAGAAATGGAAGAGGTTGTTGTTGGAGGTACCTCAGCCTGAAGGGCTGAAAGTTCACAGCCCGGGGCAAGGCATCGCCGGCGTATGCCGGGATGACGCCACCCCGGGATAAGATAACGGCGATGAACCCAAGGCGCACATTCCTGCCATCATTGAAACAGAAACGTTCCTGCGCCGCACGGGCAAACGTCGATTAAAAACAGCTTCTATTTGCCCCATCGCCCTGGCGGTCGAAACAACCACCGGTTCCAATTCAAACTACCGCGTGGCCGCGTCTGCATCGAGGAGTCTGCATTGAGGAGGCCTTATATTCCCAAGGCGTTGCCATTGGTCTGAAATAATTTGGCCCTTCAGGCCGAAGAGAAATATCCCGAAAGATTTCAAAATTTTCGATCAGTCCGTCAGGCAGTTGAATATTCAAGTGAAAAAAGAAAGGAAAAAGGTTTGGAGTAATAGGAAAAAATACGCTTTCTTTGCACCCGCTTTCCGAAAGGGGGGCAGCGTTCAGCCGGTGATGAAAAGAAAAAGCAGGACCGGTAAAAAGGTATTTGCGGGTGAGGGTTTCCAGCCGGGATGGCGAGACAATCCGGGCCGTAAAAACTGAAGGTTAAGCCAGGAAAACACACCGAAAAAAAAATCTTGAGGAGTATTTGGAAAGCCGGGAAAAAAGGGTTTATCTTTGCGGCCACGTTTTTAGCGAAAAGCGGGCGTTGATAACCGGTACTGGAGCCTAAAGAAAAAAGGCAAAAAAAGATTTGGGATTAACGCAAAAGATTACCTATCTTTGCAACGCTTTTTTCGGCCCGTCCGACGGCAACTGAGGGTTGGGCAGGAGAGCGAAAGTAAAAGAAAGAAGACAAGTTCATTGAAAATATTGAAAAGGAAAGAAGATAAGCACCAGGAGTTCAATTTTCTTTTAGAGGAAAACCAATCGTGCCAGGCAAATAGACATTTAAACTTTTTAATTACAACGAAGAGTTTGATCCTGGCTCAGGATGAACGCTAGCGGGAGGCTTAACACATGCAAGTCGAACGGTAAGGCCCTTTCGGGGGCACACGAGTGGCGCACGGGTGAGTAACGCGTATGCAACCTGCCCTGTACAGGGGGATAGCCCGGAGAAATCCGGATTAATACCCCATAGTTTTTGGAAGCCGCATGGCTAATAAAATAAAGTTTCGGCGGTACAGGATGGGCATGCGTGGCATTAGCTAGTTGGTAAGGTAACGGCTTACCAAGGCGACGATGCCTAGGGGTTCTGAGAGGATGATCCCCCACACTGGGACTGAGACACGGCCCAGACTCCTACGGGAGGCAGCAGTGAGGAATATTGGTCAATGGGCGATGGCCTGAACCAGCCATCCCGCGTGCAGGAAGACGGCCCTACGGGTTGTAAACTGCTTTTCTGCACCAAGAATAGGCGCTACGCGTAGCGTTATGACGGTAGTGCAGGAATAAGCACCGGCTAACTCCGTGCCAGCAGCCGCGGTAATACGGAGGGTGCAAGCGTTATCCGGATTCATTGGGTTTAAAGGGTGCGTAGGCGGCCCTGTAAGTCAGTGGTGAAATGCTGCAGCTCAACTGTAGGACTGCCATTGAAACTGTGGGGCTTGAGTGCGCCTGAGGTAGGCGGAATGAGTAGTGTAGCGGTGAAATGCTTAGATATTACTCAGAACACCGATTGCGAAGGCAGCTTACTAAAGCGTAACTGACGCTGATGCACGAAAGCGTGGGGAGCGAACAGGATTAGATACCCTGGTAGTCCACGCCGTAAACGATGATAACTCGCTGTTGGCGATACACAGTCAGCGGCAAAGCGAAAGCATTAAGTTATCCACCTGGGGAGTACGATCGCAAGGTTGAAACTCAAAGGAATTGACGGGGGCCCGCACAAGCGGAGGAACATGTGGTTTAATTCGATGATACGCGAGGAACCTTACCTGGGCTTAAATGTGGATTGACCGTTGCTGAAAAGTGACTTTCCTTCGGGGCAATTTACAAGGTGCTGCATGGTTGTCGTCAGCTCGTGCCGTGAGGTGTCGGGTTAAGTCCCATAACGAGCGCAACCCCTATCGTCAGTTGCTAACAGGTCAAGCTGAGGACTCTGGCGAGACTGCCACCGTAAGGTGAGAGGAAGGTGGGGATGACGTCAAATCAGCACGGCCCTTATGCCCAGGGCTACACACGTGTTACAATGGCCGGTACAAAGGGCAGCTACATAGTGATATGATGCTAATCCCAAAAGCCGGTCCCAGTTCGGATTGGAGTCTGCAACCCGACTCCATGAAGCTGGATTCGCTAGTAATCGCGCATCAGCCATGGCGCGGTGAATACGTTCCCGGGCCTTGTACACACCGCCCGTCAAACCATGGAAGCTTGGGGGACCTGAAGTCTGCAACCGCAAGGAGCGGCCTAGGGTAAAACAAGTGACTGGGGTTAAGTCGTAACAAGGTAGCCGTACCGGAAGGTGTGGCTGGAACACCTCCTTTCTGGGGCCGGCACGAGAGGTTTCTGAGAGGAAATGAATGAAGGGTGTTTACTTCTTCCTTTTTAAAAAAAATACTGAAAAACACAGGAGCAATTGAATCCCGATACTTCGGGGGGAGAATTGAAGTTGAGAATTCAATGAAAAGCGGTTCTCACGGTTCAATGCACGGGGCGATAAGTCAGGGGCAGAGCAGGAAACGGACATTATCAATTTTCCATTCTCAATTGGGATCTGGGGGATTAGCTCAGTTGGCTAGAGCGCTTGATTTGCATTCAAGAGGCCGTCGGTTCGACCCCGACATTCTCCACAGGCGAGATAAAAGGCCCGGAAAACACGAAGGCACAAGTTCATTAACGACATTTTGGAACACGAAGGATTAGGCTGGCGCCTGAAAGTAATATGCGGGGTTCGATTCCCTGTAATCCACAGGCCCAATAGTAAGGGTAAAGTTCATTGACATGCTGGAAGAAAAACAGAGTTACAAGAGAAACGCCGAAGGATAAAACCTTCGAAAAGGCGAGAGAAAGTAATGAAGGGCGTACGGGGGATGCCTTGGCTCTCAGGGGCGACGAAGGACGTGATAAGCTGCGAAAAGTCGCGGGGAGGTGCAAATAACCGCTAATCCGCGAATATCCGAATGGGGCAACCCACCATGAGTAATTATGGTATCCTGTTATGCAGGAAGCTAACCCGGGGAACTGAAACATCTAAGTACCCGGAGGAAAAGAAAACAAAAGTGATTCCCCAAGTAGTGGCGATCGAACGGGGAACAGCCCAAACCGCAAGTGTTTCGGCACTTACGGGGTTGTAGGACTGCGCTATATGAAGTAAACGGAAATGGAAGTGTCCTGGAAAGCCACACCAAAGGAGGTGAAAGTCCTGTACATGTAAAGTTTGCGGAATTAGCAGTATCCTGAGTAGGGCGGGACACGAGAAATCCTGTCTGAAACAGCCGGGACCATCCGGTAAGGCTAAATACTACTGAGAGACCGATAGTGGACCAGTACCGTGAGGGAAAGGTGAAAAGCACCCCGGACAGGGGAGTGAAAAAGTACCTGAAACCGTACGCCTACAAGCGGTCGGAGCCCCGATGCATATCGGGGTGACGGCGTGCCTTTTGCATAATGAGCCTACGAGTTACTCCTCACTGGCAAGGTTAAGTGGTTCAGCCACGGAGCCGAAGCGAAAGCGAGCCTGAACAGGGCGGAATAGTCAGTGGGGGTAGACGCGAAACCATGTGATCTACCCATGGCCAGGTTGAAGTCCCGGTAACACGGGATGGAGGACCGAACCAGGAGACGTTGAAAAGTCTTTGGATGAGTTGTGGGTAGGGGTGAAAGGCCAATCAAACTTGGAAATAGCTCGTACTCCCCGAAATGCATTTAGGTGCAGCCTTGGTTACGAGTCTTGCAGAGGTAGAGCTACTGATTGGATGCGAGGGCTTCACCGCCTATCAACTCCAGACAAACTCCGAATGCTGCAAGATGCTTACCAGGAGTGAGGGCGCGGGTGCTAAGGTCCGTGTCCGAGAGGGAAAGAACCCGGACCATCAGCTAAGGTCCCCAAGTGTATGTTAAGTTGGTTTAACGAAGTCTGATTGCATAGACAGCTAGGATGTTGGCTTGGAAGCAGCCATTCATTAAAAGAGTGCGTAACAGCTCACTAGTCGAGCGGTCGGGCGTGGATAATAATCGGGCATAAAACATACCACCGAAGCTATGGATTGTAAATTTATTTACAGTGGTAGGGGAGCATTCCGGTCAGCGCCGAAGGTGTACTGCGAGGTATGCTGGAGCGACCGGAAAAGCAAATGTAGGCATAAGTAACGATAAGGCAGGTGGGAAACCTGCCCGCCGATAGACTAAGGTTTCCTGATCAACGCTAATCGGATCAGGGTTAGTCGGGGCCTAAGGCAAAGCCGAACGGCGAAGCCGATGGACCATCGGTTAATATTCCGATACTTCTCTTGACTGCGATGGGGCGACGAAGTGATGAAAGGCCCGCGTACTGACGGAATAGTACGTTAAAAGGCGTAAGTAATGAGACTCACAGGCAAATCCGTGAGTTGAGCTGAAACCTGACAGTACCGGGAGCCTTCGGGCAACCGGACAGTGGCCCTAAGGGCTTCCGAGAAAACCCTCTAAGCACCAGGTCAAGAGGACCCGTACCGCAAACCGACACAGGTAGTCAAGGAGAGAATCCTGAGGCGCTCGAGTGATTCGTGGCTAAGGAACTAGGCAAAATGGCCCCGTAACTTCGGGAGAAGGGGCGCTGGCGCAAGTCAGCCGCAGTGAAAAGGCCCAGGCGACTGTTTATCAAAAACACAGGGCTATGCCAAATCGCAAGATGAAGTATATGGCCTGACACCTGCCCGGTGCCGGAAGGTTAAGAGGGGATGTCATCGCGGCGTATGCCGGGAGAAGCATTGAATCGAAGCCCCGGTAAACGGCGGCCGTAACTATAACGGTCCTAAGGTAGCGAAATTCCTTGTCGGGTAAGTTCCGACCTGCACGAATGGTGCAACGATCTGGGCACTGTCTCAGCCACGAGCTCGGTGAAATTGTAGTAGCGGTGAAGATGCCGCTTACCCGCAACGGGACGGAAAGACCCCGTGAACCTTTACTGCAACTTCACATTGGTTCCGGGTAAGTGATGTGTAGGATAGGACGGAGGCATTGAAGCGGGTTCGCCAGGATTCGTGGAGCCATCCTTGAAATACGTCCCTTTGCTTGCCTGGGGCCTAATCCCTACGTACGTCGGGAGACAGTGTGTGGTGGGTAGTTTGACTGGGGTGGTCGCCTCCAAAAGAGTAACGGAGGCTTCTAAAGGTGCGCTCATGGCGATTGGTAACCGCCAGCAGAGCATAATGGTATAAGCGCGCTTGACTGTGAGACCCACAAGTCGATCAGGTAGGAAACTAGGGCATAGTGATCCGGTGGTTCCGTATGGAAGGGCCATCGCTCAAAGGATAAAAGGTACTCCGGGGATAACAGGCTGATCGCTCCCAAGAGCTCATATCGACGGAGCGGTTTGGCACCTCGATGTCGGCTCGTCACATCCTGGGGCTGGAGAAGGTCCCAAGGGTTGGGCTGTTCGCCCATTAAAGTGGCACGCGAGCTGGGTTCAGAACGTCGTGAGACAGTTCGGTCCCTATCTGTTGTGGGCGTAGGAGACTTGAGAGGGCCTGACGTTAGTACGAGAGGACCGCGTTGGACAGACCACTGGTTTACCAGTTGTTCCGCCAGGGGCACCGCTGGGTAGCTATGTCTGGAAGAGATAAGCGCTGAAAGCATCTAAGCGCGAAGCCCGCCTCAAGATGAGGTCTCCTTAGAGGGCCGTTGGAGACGACGACGTAGATAGGCCGCAGGTGTAAAGACGGTGACGTCAAAGCCGAGCGGTACTAATAGCCCGAAACTTTCCATGCCGGTTTTAGAAATTGGTGTTTTTGTTGTAATGAAGTGTTTTCTTCCAGGGTTCATGTCAGTAAAATAAGTGAGGAGTAAAAAGGCAAAAGTGAGGAGTAAGCATAACTATTTCACACATAAAAGCTAACACTTACCACTGTTTTACAAAACGATATTGTATAGCTGAAAAGCAAGCTGAAAAGTTTAGGTGGCTATAGCGACGGGGCCCCACCTCTTCCCATACCGAACAGAGAAGTTAAGCCCGCCAGCGCCGATGGTACTGCAGAGATGTGGGAGAGTAGGCCGCCGCTTATTTTAAACGTAAAGCCCGGTTCCTTGATTGGAGCCGGGCTTTTATTTTTGTCTGATAAAGGCACCAGATAGTAGACATAAAATGCCTGTTAGTTACTAAGATGCTGGTTTAACGATAGTTTAATAAAACAGCAAGAACTTATATTAACTGGGATTACAGGATGTTTTATGCTTGGCAGACCATATAACATATGATAAAATGGTCACGAAGTAACGTCACGACGCCGAAATAGCTATCTTTGCGCAGATGAATTTTCAGAAGCAAATAGGATTCTTATTGTTCCTGCTGCTCATGGCCGGTACAGCGAAAGCTCAGCGCGGGATGCCCGAAAACGTAGGGAAAGAACGTCTGTCTGCTGCCAGTAAACAGAAAAAGGATTCCATTGTATCGATTATTCATGTTTATAATTTGGTAGACGGCTTATCCCGCCCCCAGCAGGTACAGCTTGATACAGCATTGGCCGATTTCCAGGAGTACAACCCCACCTACGAGAATAACATTTCAGTACAGAATCTGGGTAACCTCGGAACAGCTTATCAAAGCAATCAATTCTTTAATCGTATTAATTATTCTGATTTCATTTTTTTGAATAATCATGGAGCCTACGGCGTTTGGCCGAAAACCAACGAATATTATAATACCACTACTCCGTATACGCTATTGCAGTATGGACAATGGTTTAGCAACCGCCCCAACGGGGAAACCTGGTTGGATGTCTTGCACACGCAGAATGTCACGCCTGAATTCAACTTTGGCATTCACTATGGTTCGATTGGATCGCAAGGAAAATATTTGAACGCCGAGGCTAAGAATAATAATCTTAGTATGTTTCTCAGTTATAATGGCCCTAAATACGACTTGTGGTTCACGATAGGACATAACTCTTTCAAAAACCAGGAGAGCGGTGGATTACTTCGTCCCACCGATATTGCCAATCCTGATTTGAAGCCTGAAAATATGCCGGTGTGGCTTGATGGGGCTAACAGTAAAATGCAGAATCTTTATGCCAGCCTGTCACACCAGTTCAAGGTCGGGAGCTGGAAGGAAGTGAAAGAAGGTGATGAGATGTTCCAAAAATTCATCCCTCGTGTAGCTTTTATGCATACCATCGATTTTGCCGACAGTAAGCGAACGTTCACGGAAACCGATCCCAACCCGTTTTTTGTATTTCGTAATCCGGTCGACACGGTTTATTTCTACGGAAGTGACCATCAGCCGTTGATTAATTCGAAGCAAGGTTCAACCTCTGCATATGCAACTAACGATATTGCCGGAGAAACTCGTGTTACCAATACTTTCCGTGTGAAAGTGCTGGAATCGGCCGGCCGGAAATATTCATTCGGGGAACAAGCTTTCATCGGTAACGACTTGATTAAAGTTTATTACCCCAGAAAAGGGGCTGACAACACCGTGGGTTTAACCCAATCGCATAACCTCACGAATACTTATATCGGTGGTGCGTTATACCGTACCGAAGGAACGTTCTGGAGTTGGAACGCTTTTGGAAAATATTACATCCAAGGATATAAATTCGGTGATTTTGAGATCACCGGTTATGTCGAAAAGCCCATTCGCACCAAGCGTGATACATCGGTGGTCCATATTTACGGAAGAATGCAAAATACGACGCCCGATTATTTCTTGCAGCATTACTTCTCGAATCATTATGAATGGGACAATAATTTCGACAGAACCTACAACTTATCAGTGGGCGGATATTATGACAATCCGCATTGGCGGCTGACCACTGGTGCTGACTATCGTATCGTTAATAATTACGTTTATTTTAACGAAAACGCAGTTCCCGGGCAGGCAAGCTCGGAGTTCTCGGTCATGCAGGCTTATCTGGCCAAGGAATTTGTGGCAGGAGGATTGCATTTTTATAACAAGCTTGTTTATCAATGGACTACTACTGATAAATATCTTCATCTCCCGGAGATGATGTTCCGGAACCGTACATATTATCAAACGCTGGTTTTGCAGGTTCTGCACGTTCAAATCGGGTTTGATTTTCATTATGAAACCAGCTATTATGCTGATAATTACAATCCGGCTACTGGTAGGTTTTATATTCAGAATACCGAAAAAATCGGTAACTACCCATGGCTCGATGCCTTTATCAACCTTAAACTGAAACGTACCCGGTTCTATCTAAAATATTCGAACCTGGGTGAAATGTTTATGAATGGGGGCTATTTCAGAACCCCGACTTATCCTGAACAGATTGCAACTATGTCCTTTGGCGTTGCCTGGTCGTTCTACAACTAGACTTCCCGCTATTTGGCACGTTTGCAATTATTCCCTTACATTTAGCTTATGAGAATCAGAAGATACATATTTCTTCTCTTTGTTGTTTTCTCTCTGTTGGTCATTTCATGTGAACAGGCTACGGCCCCTACACGTGTAGATGATGATCATATCCCGCAAAAAACAAATGAACTGGACAGGGTCCTGCGAGATGGGAAACTGAAAGCAGTTGTAGATTACAATTCAACAAATTATTTCGTGTACCGTGGTCGTCCGATGGGTTTTCAGTACGAATTGCTGAAAGCTCTGGCTAAGAATATGGGCGTGACTTTGGAGATTAATGTGCGAAATAACCTGGAAGAGACATTTAACGATCTGAATGCCGGTCGTGTGGATCTCGTTGCCAAAAATTTGACGATTACAAAAGAACGGAATCAAATCGTTTCGTTCACTTATCCCCTGGGACAAACGCGTCAGGTGTTGGTTCAGCGCAAACCCAAGGACTGGAGACGGATGACTGAAGAGCAGATCGGCCAACATTTGATCAGAAATCAATTGGACCTTGCCGGGAAAACGGTTTATGTACAGCAAAATACCGCGTATGCTGAGCGGATGCGCAGTCTTTCAGATGAAATTGGTGCTGAAATCAATTTAAAAGAGGACTCTGTGTACGGCGTAGAACAATTAGTTGCCATGGTGGCTAAAGGAAAAATCGATTATACGGTTTGTGACGAAAACGTTGGAAAAGTAAACGAAGGCTACTATCCTAATCTCGACGTGAAGACACCGGTCAGTTTTCCACAGTATCTCGCTTGGGCGGTTCGTAAGAATGCTCCGTCGCTGAAAAAATACATTGATATATGGATAAAGAATTTCCGGAAAACCGATGATTACCAGAAATTGTACAATAAGTATTTCCGCAACCCTCGCACGGCATCTATCGTGCAGAGTAATTATTACTCACTTAACGGGAACGAGCTTTCCCGGTACGATTCCATCATTAAGGTTGACAGCCGGAAAATTCATTGGGACTGGCGTTTGGTAGCGTCAATCATTTACCAGGAATCACGCTTCGACCCGCATGCCGAATCATGGGCCGGTGCTGTTGGCTTGATGCAGTTGATGCCTGAAACAGCCGAGTGGTTCAATGTAGATGACAGGATGGATCCGAAACAGAATATCTACGGAGGAACACAAATGCTTTCGTGGCTCGACCATTATTTTTCCGATGATATTCCTGATAAGACCGAACGGTTGAAATTTGTACTGGCTTCCTACAATGTTGGATTGGGGCACGTGCTCGATGCCCGTCGTTTGGCACGGAAATATGGGAAGGACTCGAATATTTGGGACGGCAATGTCGACTATTTCCTGTTGCATAAATCGGTAGCCAAATATTACAAAGACCCGCTTGTTAAATGGGGATATTGCCGGGGAGAAGAACCGTATAACTACGTAAAAGAGGTTTGGGAACGGTACCTGCATTACCGGAACCTGGTTAAGGCATCCTGACAGGCATCTGTTTAAGCACCTCCCGGAATTCGGAGAAAATCATAGCGGTAGCGCCCCAAATGATGTTTCCGTTAAAACGGAAACAGGGAACTTCCCTGGAGCCACTCCGGGTTTCAATTTGGGTTGTTTGAATGGCGTCGGGAGCCAGCAGTTTCTTTACGGGAACCAGTATCAAATCATCTACTTCGGGTCGATTGATCCTGAAATTCGGTTTCGAATCGCTCCAGCCAACTACCGGCGAAATAAAGAAATTGCTGACCGGCACATACAACGGACTTAGTCGTCCCAGAATATCAATATCAGATGGCATCACTCCAACTTCCTCCTGCGATTCCCGGAGGGCTGTGGCAATCAAATCGGGATCCTGATCTTCTTGTTTCCCTCCGGGGAAGGAGATCTGACCGGCATGATTTTTCATGGTTTCCGGTCGCCGGATGAAGCAGGTGTAAAGATGTCCGTTATCGGGGAATAACGTCAGCAAAACGCCACTTTGGTTAACAGACAAATCACTGGTGACAGGCTTTAACTTTCGCCCGGACGGAAGCAGCAACCGATGTGCTTTTTCTCCCGGAAGGGAATGCGAAAGCGCAAAACGTAGATAAGATTGTATGTAAATAAAGTCTGTCATAATACGCCGCTGAATTTACGAACTTCCTGCCGGAAGTTGCTTTTCAATCGAAACGAATGGCTTTATCGGGAGTAATTCGGGAAATGTACCACGAGGGGATGACCAGCATCGACATGGTAATGACCAGTGTTCCGATATTCAGTAAAACAAAATGAAGCAGCTTTAAGTTGATGGGGACCGTGTTAACATAGTAGGACGTTGGGTCGAGCTTGATGATACCAAACTGTGCCTGCAGAAAACAAATCAGCAAGCCAATAATGTTTCCCCATAGCATTCCTTTCCCGATAAGGAAAGTTGAGAGGTAAAGAAATACTTTCCGAACACTCATATTCTCGGTTCCCAAAGCTTTCATAACACCAATCATATTGGTCCGTTCCAGAATGAGGATCAGCAGGCCGGACACCATATTAAAACCGGCGACAATTAAAATCAATCCCAAAATCACCCAAACGTTCATGTCAAGAAGGTTCAACCAGTCGAAAATCTGGGGATATTTTAATTTGATACTTACCGTGCGTAAAACCGGCAGATTTTTCTGATCCTCGTATCTCAACGTCAGGTTGCGGACTTCCTGTGTCATCCGGTCAATTTGATCGAAATTCTTCAGCGAAACTTCAAAACCACTTACCTCGTCACCCGTCCAGTTGTTTAAACGTTGAATGTGTTTAATATCAGCCAGGATAAACAGCCGGTCAAACTCTTCGAGGCTGGTTTTGTAAATGCCCGTAATTTTGAAACGCCGCATTCGTGGAGCACTCGAAACGTCGTTCAGAAAATACATGAATAGCGGATCGCCCAGCTTGAGTTTTAGTAAGTCGGCAAGCTGTTCTGAAATAATAACATTGTCGGTACGAACCGAATCGTTAACATGAAATATTTTTCCTTTCACCATGTTCTGGCGGAAGAAACCCCAGTCAAAATCGGGACCGACTCCTTTCAGCACCACGCCCTGAATTTCATTTTTTGTTTTGATGATACCCGGTTTGGTGGCAAACATTTGTATATGCCTTACATCGGGCATGCCCCGTAACGAGTCGAGCCAGAGCTGCTGTTTGGGAACGGGCTTGGTTTCATATGACGAATTGGAATCGAAGTTTACGACTTGAATATCCGAACCAAAACCGATGACCTTACGGCGAATTTGGGATTTGAAACCAGTGACAATAGCAACGGAAAGAATCATCAAAATTAGTCCCAATGCTATACCAATAATCGCAAATGAGACAATGGCCCGCGAAAATCGTTTTTTCCCTTCGCGGGCCGAAAAAATCCGTCGTGCTATAAAAAGTTCTGTGTTGATTCTGGACACGGGGCAATGATTTTGCGTAAAGGTAGCGAAAAATTCTCCGGTGCTACGCGCGGTGGCGGTTAATGAACGGCAATGCCCAAAGGGAAATCAGGCCAATAACCAGTATCATGGAGGTTTGGGCCGCATGTACCAGAAAGGCAAAAATAACCCCGTTGCTTTTCGCCACTCCGTAAAGGGCTAACCCTTCGATGGTCATTACGTGCCAGGCGCCAATCCCACCCTGAACAGGGGCAACCATACCATAACTTCCTAACACAAATACAGTCATTCCCGCCAGGATTGGAAGATCGCGGGTAAATTCAAAACTTTGGAACGAAACATAGCTCATCAAAAAATACATCAACCAGATAAAAATAGAATGGAAAATAAACGTTCCTTTTTTATCCATGCTTTTGAATGAGCGGAATCCTTCACCAAAACTGCTGAGGACATCGTTGAATTTCTTCGCTGCCGGAAGGTGCCCGTATTTCTTCCGGAAGATGACGACGGCCGCAATTCCAAAAATAACTGCTCCAATCAATATCGGCGACGTTAACACCGAAACAATTTTATCTTCCACTTCCGGATTGTTGCGGAGGAAAAGCAGCATTTTATCGAACTGGGTAATAAATACAAACAACGTGAGCAGCAAAAGCATGATAACATCCACGAACCTTTCGAGGACCACTGTTCCCAGTAATTTCGGCATGGAAATCTTTTCATATTTCGACAGCGCACCACAACGTGAAACCTCTCCCAGACGCGGAAGGGCCAGGTTCATCAGGTAACCAGTCATCACCGAGAAAAAGGTATTCAGGAAACCTGGTTTTTTCCCCAGCGGTTTAATTAAAATGACCCAACGCAGGGTTCGGCTGATGTGGCTCAAAAGCCCCAGGAACAGCGAAAGCCATATCCAGTTATAATTTACGTTATTTTTCAGCACCGATTTGATGCGGTCGATATCCTGGCCACGATATATCAGCCAGAAAAGAAACAAGCCTAATGCCAGAAAAATAAGTGCCTTGGCTATATCGAATAATTTTTTTTTCAACGCGAATCGGGTTTTATGAAGGGCAAATTACTCCGGTAATCTACCATCTACTTCGGGCGAAAGCCACTGAATTTTTGTACTTTTGGACTTCTTTTTAAGTTGAGCAAATTTAGTTTTTTTCGGGAAACAGAACGCATTCAGCCTAAGTCTTGATAAAACGAATATGACAGTAAGGGCAAAGAAGAACCTGGGACAGCATTTCCTTACGGACAAAAATATTGCCCATAAGATCGTGAGCAGCCTGCAGAATAAGGATATTAAACAAGTGCTGGAGGTAGGGCCGGGCATGGGCGTATTAACGCAGTTTTTGCTGGAAGATAAAGGCTTGCAGACTTTTGTGGTAGAGATTGATCGCGAGTCGGTTGCCTACCTTCATGAGCATTATCCGGAACTCGGTGACCGTGTGATTTCAGGCGATTTTCTGAAAATGAATTTAATGGAATATCTTCATGGGCCTTTTTCCCTTATTGGAAATTTCCCGTATAATATTTCATCCCAGATTTTTTTCAGGGTACTGGAATACCGTAACCAGGTTCCTGAGGTGGTGGGGATGTTACAAAAAGAGGTGGCCGAACGGATTACAGCCGGACCAGGAAGTAAAACCTACGGAATATTAAGTGTATTGCTTCAGGCCTGGTACGATATCGAGTATCTTTTTACGGTGCATGAAAATGTATTTTCACCGCCGCCAAAAGTAAAATCGGCTGTTATCCGGTTAACCCGGAATAAAGTCGAATCGCTCGGGTGTGATGAGAAGTTGCTGTTCACTATCGTGAAGCAGTCATTTAATCAGCGACGGAAAATGCTGCGAAACAGTTTGAAGGGACTGGTCCCGGAAATTGATAAGGTGGATAAAAGCTGGTTGTCGAGGCGGCCCGAACAACTCTCTGTTCAGGAATTCGTTGCCTTGGCCCGTGAAATAGAAAAGGTACTTCACGCTTAATAATTAAACGGTATTGATGGCTTCCACCGGGTCGAGACTGGAAGCTTTTCTTGCTGGCAGCATACCTGCTACCACTCCGATGGTTGCCGAAATAAATATCCCGGTGAAGATGTTCCCCAGGGTCAGCGAGAGATTAAAGGTGGACATTTGGCTGACGAGCACCGACCCGACATAGACGAGCAGAAGGCCGATTGCCCCTCCCATGACAGAAAGAACCACCGATTCAAACAAGAACTCCAGCATGATGAAATAATTCTTCGCACCCAGTGATTTTTGAATGCCAATGATTTTGGTGCGCTCTCTCACCGAAACAAACATGATGTTGGCAATGCCGAAACCTCCTACCAGGATAGCGAATCCGCCAATGATCCAGCCAGCAAGGTTGAATACCTTGAAGAAATTATCGAGCTGCCCGGAAATCAGGCTGACTTCATTCAAGGCAAAATCATTCTCTTCGCCGGGTTTGAGCCGCCGTATGGAACGCATCACTCCCTCCAGATTGTCGCGAAGCCATTGCGCTGAAACACCTTCCCTCCCTTTTACAACAATGCTTTGTCCCATGTCGCGATGAATATCGACCATGCGCGCCGCAAATTTGATCGGAAGCAGTACCCGTTTATCCATGCTGGTGCCAAACATGTCTTCTCCCATCTTGGTAAAAACCCCGATGATGAAAATTTTGTACCCCTGTATTTTGATGGTTTTCCCAATCGGGTTTTCATTGGGGAAAAGTTGTGATGCTACATCGGCTCCAAGCATTCCAAGGTTTCGGGACGAATTCATTTCAATTTCGGAGAATGCCCTTCCCCGGGCAACGTTCAGCGACCATATGTTAATTAAGCCCGGCGAGGTTCCCATGATTTGCACATTCCCGGCACTGTTTCTACCTACTTGTACGGTGCGCTGGAAACTGACATTAAATGACGCGTCCCGGGAGAGCTGCGAGCGCCGCAAAATATCTTCTGCTTCCTGAAGTTTTGGAACCGGACGGTTCAGATATTTCCACCACGGATATTCCGTTTCCCCTTCGGGCGGAGCCCACGGCCATTTCTGAATATAAATTACGTTGCTACCCAATGACTCCATACTGGCACGAATAGATCGTTCCAGCGAATCAATTACGGTGAAAACCGAAATGATACAGAAGATACCTATCGTAATGCCTAAAAGCGAAAGAAATGTTCGCAATTTGTTTACGGTCAATGCATTGTGGGCAAAACGGAAACTTTCGAGTATGAGTTTGAGTAAAAGCATAGCGTTCAATGGTTGTATAAAGGTAGGAATAATTTGAAAAGGGAATTTTTCTTGCTTTTTTTATGTTTATTGGAAATATTATAAATCAATTTATAAAAGGTCTGAAAACTTACGGCTTTTTATTAACTTTGCGGGTAAAAGTTAAATAATTATAAATGAGTGGCTTAAAGAAGGTGAAATCAGCGTTGGTTTCTGTTTATCACAAAGATAAACTGGATATTATTGTTAAAAAATTGAATGAGCTGGGGGTTACTTTATACTCAACGGGTGGTACACAAAAGTTTATCAGCGAACTAAATGTTCCGGTAACGGCAGTAGAAGACTTAACGACATATCCTTCTATTTTAGGAGGAAGAGTTAAGACACTTCACCCGAAAGTATTTGGTGGAATCCTGGCACGTAGGGAGAATGACGGAGATAAGAGACAGTTGGAACAGTATGAAATTCCGGAAATTGATTTGGTAATTGTCGACCTTTACCCTTTTGAGGAAACGGTTGCCACAGAAGCTTCGGAAGCCGATATTATTGAGAAGATTGACATTGGTGGGATTGCATTGATTAGGGGGGCTGCCAAGAATTTTAACGATGTGTTGATCGTTTCCCACCGCGGTCAGTACGAAGAGTTGCAGGCTTTACTTGACGAAAAAGGAGGAGAAACTTCTCTGGATGACCGGAAAGCTTTCGCAGCGCAGGCCTTCGCTACTTCTTCGCATTACGATACAGCTATTTATAATTATTTTGCCGGCGAATGGCCTGAAAAATTACGGGTCAGCCAGAATGAGTCGAAGTCGTTGCGCTACGGCGAAAACCCACATCAGAAAGGTGTATTCTTTGGCAAATTAAATGAAATGTTCGAGCAACTTCACGGCAAGGAGATTTCGTACAATAATTTGCTGGATATCGATGCGGCCATCAGTTTGATTGACGAATATGACGCCACGACTTTTGCGATACTGAAACACAACAACGCCTGTGGATGTGCCAGTCGCGAAAACCTGGTAACTGCATGGAAAGATGCATTGGCCGGCGATCCGGTATCTGCTTTTGGTGGAATTTTGATTACCAACCGGGAAGTAGACGCCGTAACAGCTGCTGAAGCTAACAAGATTTTCTTCGAGGTGATTATTGCCCCGGCTTATTCTGCGGAAGCACTTGAAATTCTGGAGCGTAAGAAAAACCGTATTATCCTGATTCGGAAAGAAGGTAAGACACCTGATGTTCAGTTCAGGAGTGTGCTGAATGGAGTGATTGTTCAGGAAAAAGACAGGAAGCAGGAAGTTGCTGATGAGCTGAAGCCGGTAACGAAAAAAGTACCTACGGCAGGGCAGGTGGAAGATTTATTGTTTGCCAATCGCTTGGTTAAACAATCAAAATCAAATACGATCGTTCTAGCTAAAGGGAAACAACTGCTGGCTAGTGGTGTTGGCGAAACTTCCCGTGTGGATGCGCTGAAGCATGCCATCGAAAAAGCAAAATCATTTGGTTTTGATTTGAAAGGCGCTGTTATGGCATCTGATGCGTTCTTTCCGTTTGCCGACTCGGTTGAAATTGCGCACAACGAGGGGATCGATTGTGTGATTCAGCCGGGAGGATCCATCCGGGATAAGGACTCCATCAAATTTTGTGATGCGCATGATATGGCGATGGTTGTAACCGGATTCCGGCATTTTAAGCATTGAGTTAGTAAAACAATAAATGAACTAAGACACGTATGGGCCTATTCTCTTTTCTTACCCAGGAAATTGCCATCGACCTTGGTACGGCCAATACCATCATTATTCATAATGATAAGATTGTTGTTGATGAACCATCGATTGTGACCATCGATATGAAGACAGAAAAAATGGTTGCAATTGGGGAGAAGGCAAGGCAGATGCAAGGGAAAACGCATGCTAACCTGAAAACCATCCGTCCGTTGCGCGATGGGGTCATTGCAGATTTTAACGCGGCCGAGCAGATGATCAGGGGGATGATCAAGATGATTCATCCGAAAAGCCGTTTGTTTTCGCCAGCATTAAAAATGGTAGTTTGTATTCCGTCCGGTTCAACCGAAGTTGAGATCAGGGCGGTACGCGACTCGTCGGAACATGCCGGCGGCCGTGAAGTTTACATGATTTACGAACCAATGGCAGCGGCCATCGGTATCGGCCTTGATGTAGAAGCACCCGAGGGAAATATGATTGTCGATATCGGTGGTGGTACTACCGAAATTGCTGTTATCTCGCTTGGCGGAATTGTGACCAACAAGTCCATCCGTATTGCGGGTGACGACCTGACCGGCGACATTATGGAGTACATGCGCCACCAGCATAACATTAAAATCGGTGAGCGTACGGCTGAGGAGATTAAAATCAATGTCGGTGCAGCGTTGTCCGAGTTGGAGGATCCGCCATCTGATTTTATTATCCAGGGACCGAACCAGATGACCGCATTGCCGATTGAAGTCCCGGTATCATACCAGGAAATAGCACATTGCCTGGAAAAATCGATTTCGAAGATTGAAACGGCTGTTTTGAGTGCGTTAGAGCAAACTCCGCCTGAGTTGTATGCCGATATCGTGAATCGCGGTATTTGGCTGGCCGGTGGAGGAGCCTTGTTGCGCGGACTCGATAAGCGCTTGTCCGATAAACTGAATATTCCGTTCCATATTGCTGAAGACCCGTTGCGGGCTGTTGCCAGAGGAACAGGAATTGCACTGAAGAATGTGGACAAATTCTCATTCCTTCTTCGTTAACATGAAATAAAATTAATGCAGACCAGGGAGGAGTATATTCCTCCCTTTTTTGCCTATGAGGAATTTACTACGTTTTCTGGCTAAGTATCATGCCGTATTTTTATTTGTATTTCTTGAGGCGTTGTCCATCACAATGATAGTGAAGTACAATAATTATCAGCATGTCAAATTTTTGAACTCAAGTAACCGGGTAACCGGAAGTATATACAACGGTTATTGGGGCGTTGCGCAGTATTTTTCCTTGAAACAGATTAATAACGAACTAGCAGAAGAGAATGCCAGGTTGCGCTCGGAACTGATGCGTGAAGAACTATCGAAAATTGGAAACGATGCTCCGGAACACGATTCCCTGTACCGCCAGAATTTCTTCTTCATCACCGCCAAGGTGATTAATAATTCGGTAAACAGGGCCCACAATTATATCCTACTGAATAAAGGCTCGCGACATGGAATTAAACCCGATATGGGGGTTGTGTCAAGTGATGGCGTTGTAGGCGTGGTCACTAATGTGTCGAAGAATTACTGCACCGTCATTTCTATCCTGAATAACCGGTTGAAGATTAGTGCCAAGATTAAGCGTAACAATTATTTTGGTTCGTTTACCTGGGATGGTGGTGATTACCGGAAAGCTGAACTTGACGAAATTCCTTTTCATGTGGATGTGGCTAAAGGCGATACAATTGTGACCAGCGGTTATTCAGCCATCTTCCCGGAAGGATTGATGCTGGGAACCGTTTCCGATTATTCACTCCAGGGAGGAGGTAATTTCTACAAAATTACGGTGGACCTGTCGGTGGATTTCAAAAACCTGGTGTATGTGGATGTCATTCAGAACAAAACACGTGACGAAATATTGAAGCTCGAATCAACGGACGAAAATGATCAATGATATTCTGAAATATGGCATTATGTACGTGGTGCTGGTCCTGGTCCAGGTCCTGCTCATCAATAACGTGCAATTAGGGGGAATGTACTCTCCGTTTATCTACATCCTTTTCATTTTACTGTTGCCATTCGACACTCCCCGTTACCTGTTGCTGATTTTAGGTTTTTTACTTGGACTGACAATTGATATTTTCTCCAACACCCCGGGAATTCATGCCTCGGCTACGGTGTTTGCAGCCTTTTTACGTCCGGGTGTCTTAATGTTGGTTTCTTCCAGGGATAACCATGAACCGGGAAGTGCTCCGCGAATCAGTACCTATGGTTTCGAGTGGTTCCTGAAATATGCAGTTATACTGATTTTGGCGCATAACCTTTTTCTCTTTTTCGCAGAAGCATTTACCCTGCACGGATTATTTCATACGTTGCTTAAAGCAATCATTAACTCCTTTTTATCGATAATTTTAATAGTTTTGAGCCAGTATCTGGTATTCCGGAAATAACGCGGTTCGAAATTTAACGTGGTGGATTCCAACGCAAAACGCACATACCTTATTGCAGCCATATTTTTGGTGGTAGCTGTTACGTACATCATACGCCTGTTTACACTGCAGGTGGTCGATACTTCGTATAAGCTTTCAGCGACCAATAACGTGGTGCGCCGTATCGTGAATTACCCGGCCCGCGGATTGATTTACGATCGCAAGGGGACCTTGATGGTTTATAATCAGGCGGCCTACGATGTGTTGGTTACACCCCGTGAACTTCAACCGTTCGATACCCTGAACTTCTGCAACATTACAGGGGTGACGAAGGCGGACCTGAAGGAACAACTGCAAAAAGCGAAAGAATACTCTTATTTCAAACCTTCCGTTATCATTAAGCAGTTATCTGCTCAGCGGTATGCCATTTTGCAGGAGCAGATGTATAAATTCTCCGGATTTTTCGTCCAGACGCGTACCCTTCGGGAATACCCGCAAAAAATTGCATCGCATGTGCTGGGATATGTAGGGGAGGTCAACCAGCAGATGATGGAAAAAGACTCGTATTACGAAACGGGTGATTATGCCGGTATCACCGGGATTGAAAAATCGTACGAAAAGGAATTGCGTGGGGAGAAAGGGGTCAACTACCTGATGGTGGATGTGCATAACCGCATAAAAGGTTCTTTTCAGAACGGACGTTATGATACAACTGCCGTTATCGGCGAAAATGTGGTGACCTCGCTCGATGCGGAATTACAGCGGTATGGCGAAGAACTGATGCAAGGTAAGGCCGGAAGTATTGTCGCCATTGAGCCTTCGACAGGTGAGGTGCTGACACTGGTGAGTTCACCTACTTACGATCCGAATTTGCTGGTTGGCCGCGACAGGGGCGAACATTACCTGGCTTTGGCCCGTGATACGGTAAATCCACTATTTAACCGGGCACTCATGGCGCAGTATCCGCCGGGATCGACCTTTAAAATGGTGAATGCCCTCATTGGGTTACAGGAAGGCGTTTTGACGCCGTACACTCGTTACGCATGTCATTACGGGTATACGGTTGGGCATTATCATATGGGATGCCATCATGATACAGCCTTTACGTTAACCGGCTCCATTGCTGAGTCATGTAATGCCTACTACGCGCAGGAATTTAGGAGCATTATGGAAAATCATAAATATCCCGATGTTCGTCAGGCTTACGATAGCTGGCGGAAATATGTGATGAGTTTTGGCTTTGGACGCACCTTGGGGACTGATTTCCCGAATGAGTTGAAAGGGTTTGTTCCTTCTTCCGGTTTTTATGAGAAGTACGTGTTTAAGGGCTCTCGTTGGCGGGCATTGCCGATTATTTCTCTTGCCATTGGTCAGGGCGAATTGGGAATAACACCCTTGCAGCTTGCTAATTACGCAACAACGTTGGCTAACAGAGGGTATTATTACATTCCACATATTGTAAAGAAGATCCAGAACGGGAATATTCCCAAGCGGTTTACCGAAAAGCATTATACGGATATCGATACGGTGCAATTCCCGAAAATTATTGAGGGAATGGAAGAAGTGATGGAACCGGGTGGTACGGCTGCCATGTCGCATATTCCAGGAATTTTGGTTTGTGGGAAAACCGGCACGGCCCAAAACCCACATGGGGCCGATCACTCCGTTTTCATGGCATTTGCCCCGGCTGATCATCCAACGATTGCCATTTCTGTTTATGTCGAAAATGGAGTTTGGGGAGCCCGGTATGCCGCGCCTATCGCCAGCCTGATGATAGAAAAGTACCTGACAGATTCGATTTCTTCCGGAAGGAAATGGCTGGAAAAACGGATGTTGGAGGCGAATTTGCTGGAGCCCGAAAAGAAGGCACCTCCTAAAAAGGAAACAATAATTAAAAGTACTACAACCATTAAACGGGATACAACGCCAAAAGAAAATGGAACGATAAGAAGAAGCACACTGATTAGAAAGGATACAATACATTGATTCGCAGGAATAACATATGGTATAATCTTGACTGGATCACAGTCTTTCTTTATATAATCCTGGTGTTTCTGGGGTGGCTGAATATTTATGCTGCCGTTTACAACGAAGATCACCAGAGTATTCTGGATATGACACAGCGTTATGGTAAGCAGCTTTTATGGATCTTAATGGCTTCGGTTATTGCCATAATAGTATTGATTATCGACAGTAAGTTCTATGTTGCATTTGCCTATGTGTTTTATGGTGTGGTTATTCTTTTGCTAATTGCAGTCCTGTTTTTTGGCCGGGAAGTCAATGGTGCGCGTGCCTGGTTCGAGATTGGTGGCTTTGCCCTGCAACCTGCCGAGCTGGGAAAGTTTGCTACAAACCTCGCTGTGGCTAAATATATTAGTCAGTACAATTTTAAGATGCACCGGTTTAAATCCCTTGCCGTTTTAGGGATGTTAATTGGTGTTCCTGCTTTATTGATTATTGCGCAGAACGATACCGGCTCTGCATTGGTTTACGCCGTGTTTATCCTGGTTTTTTATCGTGAGGGATTGTCCGGCATGTTTTTGTTCTGGGGATTTGCCGCCTCGCTCCTGTTTGTATTGACATTGATTTGGAACGAAGTTCGCCTGGTTGGCTTTCTCATATTTACATCGGTATTAGCTTATGGAATTGTCCGGCAACGGATGAAAGAAGTGGTAAAGATGATTGGCATCTTTGCAGCCCTTTTGGGTGTCGTTTATCTAATTAATTATACGGTACATTTGGGCTTGTCAACGGCAATGATTTTATATATCACAACCGGAATTTCGATCTTTATTTTTATTATTTACGGTATCCGGAAGCGGATTCGCCCGGTTTTTTGGGTCGTGTTGTTTTTTGTCAGTTCGTTGGCCCTGAGCCGCTCGGTTTTTTTTGCATATGAGAACGTACTGGTTGCACACCAACGCGACCGGATTGATGAGGTGTTGGGAATTCACTCGGATCCACTTGGAGTAGGCTATAACGTGAATCAATCGAAAATTGCCATTGGTTCCGGCGGTATTACAGGAAAAGGCTTTCTGAAAGGGACCCAGACGAAATTCAACTTTGTGCCGGAACAGAGTACCGACTTTATCTTTTGTACAGTTGGTGAAGAGTGGGGGTTTTTGGGAACTTCTACCGTGGTTATTCTATTCATGATTTTGTTGATACGCCTGCTAATCATGGCGGAACGACAACGATCCCGTTTTAGTCGTGTATATGGTTACGGCGTAGCTGGAATTCTGTTTTTCCACTTTGCCATCAATGTCGGTATGACTATCGGATTGGTGCCGGTTATTGGCATACCCCTTCCGTTCTTTAGCTACGGTGGGTCATCGCTGTGGTCGTTCACATTCCTGTTGTTTATCTTTTTGCGTCTCGATGCCAGTCGCATGGAAATACTTAGATAATAGCACGATAGCGCCAAATTTTATTTTGGGGTTATTTTTAATTTTTCAGGGTATGATAAAATATCGTTCTTATTCTTTGTCCAATTTTCGATCGGTCCCGCAAATCGATCGACTTTCTGAAGAACAAATGTTTACCATCGAAGTGGTTGGTAGGGTTTTGCCTTTCAAGGCCAGCAGCTATGTCATTGACGAACTGATTGACTGGGGGCCACTTCGGGCATATCAGCAGGTGAGCGGTGCCTGCCGTACCGTTCGTGTACCGAGTGTGTCGAGTGGGCCAGGTAAAATACGCATTGTAGGCGTGTCGGAAATTAATGGTGAGAAAGTGTTCGTGTTGAACTTTATTCAGGGGCGAAACCCTGACTGGACTAACCGGCCATTTTTTGCCAGGTACGATCCGGATGCCATTTGGATAAGCGATTTAAAACCGGCTTTCGGAGAGGAAGCGTTTTTCTTCGAAGAGGAGTTGGTTTCGATGAGTGATTAGTAATTAGCCCCGCTTTAGCCGGGGCATTTTTATTTCTACGCCGGCCACTTCGATGGCGAACTGAATGATTTCGGGAAAGAAGCGGGCAAACGCTTCATCAAACTGCGCATATTCTTCCTTCAATGTTTTCATCGCAAAAGGCGTTTCCTCTGGTAGCGAAGTGCGACGGCTTAAAATGCTCAGCGATTCTTCAATCCCATCAAGTCGGGCGTAGGATTCCAATCGTTTATGCTGAATGAGGAACGGTGCAAACAGTTTTGCCCTTGCCGGCAGTATGCGGTAATTGGATAGAAGGATACCATGAAAACGGCGGGTGGCATCTTGCAACGGCTGAGCTGAATAACGTTGCCAATTAGCGGCCAGAAAGTGGTCAAAGAAAATATCGGTAACCACGCCGGCATATTTCCGGTAACCCGGACGAAGTATTTGATTACAGGCACGGACTGCTTCGTTATGGTCGGTAAACTCATCGATTTTGCGATGCAGTAAAATGCCCCGCTCCACCTCGGTCGGAAAATCACGGTGCTGCTTTCCCTTTACGTAATCGCCAATGAAGTTTCCGATCATTAATTCCTCTGATTCCCCAGATAAGTATATGTGCGCAAGATAGTTCATCCAATCCCTCCTAATCAGCACGCAAAGTGCCATTTATTCATGTAATATCCAAATCGGACGTTTGCATCCGCTGATCAGATGAGAAAATTCATGTTCTGGGCGTATTGTTTTGGTTAACTTAATAGAATCGTTTAAACCTCTCACATCTAAATCATTTCAACTATGGCACGTCGTAATGTTCTTATCATCGGGGCTGCTGGCCGCGATTTTCACAACTTTAACACCTTTTTCAGGGACAATCCCGATTACCGGGTTGTTGCATTTACCGCTGCACAAATTCCCGACATCGACGGGAGAAAGTATCCGCCGGAACTGGCCGGAGCCAATCTTTATCCGGATGGCATCCCGGTATACGAGCAAAACGATTTGGCGCAACTGATCCGGGAACTGGAAGTGCAGGACTGTTTTTTCTCTTACAGTGATGTAGCATACAAAAAAGTGATGAGTTTAGCTTCCGTTGTGCAGGCTGCCGGGGCCAATTTCATGTTGCTGGGCCCGGGCGAAACGATGCTGCGAAGCACCAAACCGCTCATCTCGGTGACCGCTACGCGTACCGGGTGTGGAAAAAGCCAGACTTCCCGGAAGGTGATTGAACTGCTGGCCCAAATGGGATTGAAAGTGGTGGCCATCCGGCATCCTATGCCTTATGGCGACCTGAATGCGCAAAAAGTGCAGCGATTTGCGGCGATTGCCGACCTGAAAAAGCACAAATGTACCATCGAGGAGATGGAAGAATATGAACCGCACATTGTTCGCGGGAACGTTATTTATGCCGGTGTGGACTACGAAGCCATCCTCCGCGCTGCAGAGAACGATCCGAACGGTTGCGACGTCATCCTTTGGGATGGTGGTAACAATGATATGTCGTTTTACCAATCCGATCTGTCGATTGTTGTGGCAGACCCGCACCGTGCCGGGGCCGAGGGCGCTTATTATCCGAGCGAAGTGAATGTACGCCTGGCCGATGTGGTTGTCATTAACAAAATCGATACGTCGGGGCCCGGGCAAATTCAGGAGGTACGGAACAACATTGCCCGCATCAACCCGAAAGCGGTGATTGTGGAGGCTGCTTCCCCCGTACGGGTGGACGATCCCGACTTGATTCGCGGCAAGCGGATTCTGGCGGTGGAAGATGGTCCGACACTTACGCATGGTGAGATGAAAATCGGGGCGGCGATTGTGGCTGCTCAGAAGTTGGGAGCTACTGAGATTGTCGATCCGCGTCCATGGTTGACCGGGCGACTGGAAGAGACTTTCCGCATTTATCCGGACATTGGCACCTTATTGCCGGCCATGGGCTACGGCGATGAGCAGGTGAAAGACCTGGAGAAAACCATCAACAAGGTGGATTGCGATACCGTGATTGTGGGAACGCCAATCG
The DNA here is from genome assembly GCF_009617895.1 of Prolixibacter sp. SD074. Lineage (NCBI taxonomy): Bacteria > Pseudomonadati > Bacteroidota > Bacteroidia > Marinilabiliales > Prolixibacteraceae > Prolixibacter > Prolixibacter sp. SD074. Next base: position 2,631,145 of record NZ_BLAW01000001.1, on the reverse strand, counting down.
ACCTGCGCCGCGTGGTGAATATTAAAAAACCTTCGACCCGGGTATATTACGATTTGGAAGAAATAGGGGAGCCCAAACTGGCGGGTATACTGGATGAATTCGTTCAAAAACATCTTCCCGGAAGGGTATAAGAACAGGAAAGCGGCTCCGTCCGCTTTTTTTTATTTTATATAAACATTACCTTCACGTGAAACTTGATGGCAACACACGGTTGCTCCAAAATTTTACTTCGTACATGACATATAATATCATCGCATTTGGGGAGTTGTTATGGGATTTGTTGCCTGAAGGCAAGGCGTTGGGAGGCGCTCCGGCGAACTTCATTTTTCGGGTGAACCACTTTGGAAATAATGGAAAACTAATTACCCGGCTGGGAAACGACAAGCTGGGGAAAGAGGCGATGGAACGCGTGATAGAAATTGGCTTGCCCACCGGATATGTGCAGGTCGACGAGCATGTTCCTACCGGGACAGTGGATGTGTTCCTGGATAAACGGGGAATTCCCGATTTTACCATCAATACCGGCGTAGCGTTCGATGAAATTGCATTTACCCCCGATATGAAGAAGCTTGCTTCCGAGGCACACTGCATTTATTACGGAACGTTGGTCCAGCGGGGGGAGAAATCCCGGGAATCGCTTTTTAAACTGATTGACGCGGCACCCAAAGCGTTGAAATTTTGCGATATCAATTTACGAAAAGACTGTTATACCCCCGAAATCCTGCACGAATCACTTCAGCGGGCCGATGTGGTGAAGATCAACGATGAAGAGATTATGGAGCTCGGGAAAATTTTTACGCTCATTGGGACCGACCCGCGCAGCTATGGCGAGGATTTGATGATGCGCTTCGACCTGGGTATCCTGTTGGTGACCATGGGCCCAAAAGGCGCTTTGTGTATCACGCAGGATGGTGAGTTTTTCTACGATTCGGGGTACGAAGTGAAGGTGAAAGATACGGTGGGCTCGGGAGATGCCTTTTCAGCCGGATTTCTCCACATTTTACTGAAAACCGGAGATGTGCACCATGCGCTGAACTTCGGTAACGCATTGGGCGCGTTGGCGGCCACAACGTCCGGCGCTACGGTTCCCATCAGCGAGTCGGAAGTGATGGCTTTTATGCGAAAGTATTACGTCTAAGTAGATGAAATGAATTATACAGTTGATATGTTCTTCTGTGGCTGTATGAATGTGCGGATTGAAAAATAGCTGACTTACAAATTTTCCTGCAAGCTGAATTTCACCCCTCCCCCCGAAGCCTCGGGGCTCTCCTAAAGGGGCGGCTTAAAGTCCCCTCCACGGTTCCGAAGTTTCGGAATAGGGGTTAGTCAAATTTGAATTCACATTCTGATAGTTGTCCAAATGTTTCCCGGAATTATTTTTCCGGGCTTTTTTATTCCGGTACTGTTCCGGCAGCTTGGCTACGGCTATTAAGATAACGCCGGCAACCGAGAGCACCCCGCCAAATATCTGGTATCCCTGCGGCAGTTGCCCGAAGTAAATCAACACGCCTCCCATCACAAACAAGCCTTTCAGTGCCTGGATAATGGACGAACGCGACGCTTCGATGTGCTCGAAACTCTTGTAGACGAGCAGCACCGCCAGGAAAGGCCCGAAGAAAGCGCCCAGTCCGGTATTGAGCATTGCCCTTCCGGGAACATTGAGTGAGTTGCCGGAAACAAGTATCCAGCCAATGGCAAACAGGAAGAGCCAGAAGGTGCGGTTGAAATTGAGCAGCTCGGGCGGAAAATCCTTTACTTTTACTTTCACCAGGATGGTAGTGGCTGCCGCAAAAAGGGCGTTCAGCACCACAAGTCCCGTACCCGGAATAAAGAAATCGGCGAGTTTGGCCGAGCCGGAATAGCTGGTGATGAAAGCTCCCACCAAAACAACCACAATGCCCACGGTTTCGAGGCGGGTAAATCGTTCTTTTAACAGCACAACCCCCATCAAGGTTACAAACAGCGGAAACAGGTTGCCCATGAAACTCGTCACCGCCGGATTTTCGATGACTTTGATGGAAGCGAAAAACAGGGTGGTGGTCGCTATCTCCATCGCGCCCAGCGTGGGCAATACCCACCGCGACTTTTTCGGAAGGGCCCGTAATACCGACAACTTGCCGCGAAAGAGCACAACCGCCAGGTTCAGGCTGAAAGCAACCAGGAACCAGTAAAACCAGAACTGCGACATGCTCATGTCGTTCATGGCTGCTTTACTGAAGATGTACACGTTGCTGAACGAAATGGTGGCCAGCACCGTGTAAATGTACCCGCGCGGGCGGTTAGCCTGTGTTGTCATACGGTTGGTATCTGGGTGCAAAGATAGACTAATGTAAATTTTAAATGATGGATGTTGAATTAAAAAAAGACGAAGAGACATTAGATGTTAGACTCCAGGCATCAGACGGTGATAGTGGGAGATGACGTAAGGCGCAGACTGTGGCAAAGGCGAAGAAATAGACGGCACTTTTCTGTCCGAATATCTATCATCTGTTGTCTATCAGTCTTCTTTCAAAAAGTTATCAACTGTTTAATATTATGTGTAGTTGGGATGAACATTCGATTTTTTATGGTGAACGTGCAAAAATCTGTGGTGAATGACACATTGTACGAAACCGTACACCGAAGTAAACAAAGTTATCAACAGGTAGCGAGCCGCCTGTCTTAGGATTTTTTCTGCAAAAGGCCTAATTTTAGGTTAGTTCGTACGACAGTAGCTTTGAGTAGGTGAGGTAGCTCATTGTCGGTTGACAGAAGACCAGAGAAAACAAACCATTAAAGATAACCAGGAAACGTTAAAAAATTAAGTCTATGAACACGAACCAAAACAAGCACCTGCGGATGTACCTCAATACGCAGACTGCGTTGGACAACAACACCAACAAGTGGAACACGCTGCCCATTATGGTAGCCACGAAAAACCAATACGATGAACTGATTCAGCGTATCATTGGTCAAAACGAGAAGACGAACCCGGCCAGCAAAGGCATCACCGAGAGCAAGGACCTGGTTCGTTACGGCCTCACCGAGAAGGCGGTTTCGTTGTCGGGAACCATGCAGGCTTTTGCCGCGGTAAATAACGATCTGGAACTGGCCGAAAAAGTAACGCTGCACAAATCAGACCTGACTCGTTGCCGGGAAACCGACCTGGAGGCCCTGGTGGTCCCGGTGATTACCGAAGCCCGCAATCGTATCGAGGCGCTTACCGATTACCAGGTTACCGAAGATATGCTGGTGGAGATAGAAACCAGTCTCGACAACTTCAAGGCGCTGATTGGGCAGCCGCGCACCATCCGGAACAAGGCGTTTGCGGCCAAAACGGTACTGGCCGATTTGTTCGACAAGGCGGATGATCTGCTGAACAACCAGCTCGATAAACTGATGCTGCGTTATCGTGCAACTAATAGCGATTTTTACGAAGAATATACCCGGGCACGGGTGATTGTTGATTAATTTGCTTTTAATGGTTTGGATGAAAGCTCCGGCGCCCTTTGTCCTGTTTCCGGCAAAGACGTGTCGGAGTTTTTTTAGTCAGAATGCGGTGCAGAGAACAACCGGGCTCGTTCGAACTAGTCGGCAGGCGATGCAAACTACTCCGCGGGGCGTTCAAACTACTCGCCGTGCGGTTCAAACTACTCCGTGTGGCGTTCAAACTACTCCGGCTGTGGTTCGAAGAACCCGGCTTGCCGTTCAAACAGCTCCAAAGGTCATGCAAAGCACTCGCGTCCCCGTTCGAAGGACTCCGCGACTGACGCAATGGCAGTCACGACTGCTGCAATGACAGTGGGGCGGGTTGCAGTGGACTTGGATGGGCGTACAATGGACTTCAAAACGGAGCTTGACGGGATTATATGATAAAGCAGTGAAAAGAGGAATGTTTTGGAGCGTTTTGTATGAGAGTAGAGGAATAATGATAGGTTGGATTAATTTTAAAACGCAAAGAACTAAATTATTCTAGTCCTTCTCTGCCAGATTAACGAAGTTGATTGATGGAAGCATAATGGGATCGAAACCAGATTGTAAAGTTAGATTTGAGATGTAGGCTCTTAGAAATGGAAAAGCAATTGCAGGTGCGTTGATTTTAGGGAAATTTGAGACTTTAAAATCTTCGGTTACTTCCTCCTCCGCTGTGAAAATAAATATAGCTTCAATATTTAAGTCAAAACGTTTGTCTTTAATATCCACATTAAAACTAACACCAAAGCTTTTTTTGTTGTCTTCGGGAAAGAAATTTGCAGTTTTCAGGCCGAACGAATTATTTTCTCTACTCCCATCTTGGAGAATAGAAAGATTCAAATCTTGAACTTTCCAACTCTCTAATTGTATTTTCATTCTATGCAGCTAAAGGAGTTGTATCGTCTTCTTGATTTGTATCTAAAGTGGGATTATCAAATAAGACAACTGGGTAAGACATTTTTTCAATCACCGTAAATGATTGATTATCTAAATCCCAATCATCTATAGATTTAAATCCATACTTATGGATAGACAATTCGTACAACTCTTCTGGTGTAATATTCTCAAAGAAATTGTCAATTCTTGATTTTATGTCACTAGATAATTTCATTTTCAATTTCCCCCATTGTAAGAATCGTATTACTTTTAATATTCTTATTCGGTTCAAAAACCGTACAAATTGTACAATTGGGTGTTCTTAATTCTATTTTTTTAATCCTTTCGCGTGCAAATTTAATGTAAAAATTTCCTTTCACAATGTCAATAGGTAAAATACCTTCACCTCTGGCAAGATTAATAAGTAATCCATCATAGAATTTAAGTCTTCGCCCTGTTTTTTTTATCGCTTTTTCAAAGCGATGGGTTAAATAATCAAGGATCTCAACTCCGTCTTCTATTGTTAAATCAAGAAAATTTTCATCAATAACTTCAATTTCAGATTTAATTACGCAAAAGTTATTGTACTTATTCTTTTTTCAATTTTATCCCAAGCATGAGCTATGGCCCACTTTTTTGCCTGTTCATCTGGTTTAGAACTTATTCCTTTTATAAAAAAATAAACTCCATTCCCAAGCCATTCATCATCACCAATAGAGAGTTCAAAATTAGATTTGATAATCAATTTTGCCGATCGATGACTTGTTCCATGATGACCCGTAAAATGATGCATTGTTCAAAAATACTTTCAAACAAACATAAAAAAAATCGAGCGATAGCCAGTAACATTTTAGGAATTAAGGCACAGTTGGGCCCTGAAAAAAGGCAGTAGGTTTGCATACTTACTGCCTTTTTTTAGGGTAACAGCGCTCAAAATGCACGCCCAATTGTGTTTTAATTCGTGTTGGGCTTAACCGTTGCTGTTCAAAGCTATACACTATGGGGATTGAATGGTTTTTCTGCATCCTTTCCGTTGTTTTTCTGCCGCCGGTTTTGCTATTTTACCTGTTTTGGGGCCGGGACCCGGATATTGGGCACGTTTTTCGTTTCCACACCGGACATACTTTTCCCGTTCAGCCAAAAACCAAAAGTTTTAGCCGGTAAACCGGTTGTGCAATTTTTCAAAGAACGATTTGCAGGGTAGGCACTATCCGGGTTCCCACGGAACATCTTTCACCAAACCGGCAAAACGCAACCTCCCTTTTTTACATACCGGGCAGTTAGGCTGCCGGAAGTTTTGGATACATTCCAGGATTTCAGTCCACACCGTATCCTGTTTTTCCCAAACCTGGCCGCCATCTTCCAGTGCCTCTTCTTTCCGGTTTTCGACCTCTTGTGCCAGCAGTTGTTTTGCCGCCAGGATGTTTTGTTTACGGTAACGGCTCGATAAAATTCCATAGTACCGCACTTTAAAAAAGCCCTTTGGCAAAATGTGCAACAAAAACCGGCGGATAAACTCATCCACATCCAGTTTCATTTCCCTGAACCTGCCTGTACGGTAATCTTTCCACGAAAATCGCACTTTGCCATTCTTCACTTCCAAAATCCGCCGGTCGGTAATGGCAATACGAAACACGTAACGCGAAAGGTATTCCAGTATTTTTTCAGGATTGCCCATGGGTGCCTGCACATTCACCACCCAGTCCTTTTTGTATAAAGGCGTGAGGAAGCGGTTAAACTGCACAGGCCCTTTTATGCCTGCCAGTTTGCCGTGAAAATCGAGTTCCCCTTTTTCTTTGGCTTGTTTTAGCAAATACAGAAACTTTCCCCTGAACTTTTTTGCCAATATCTTGCCTGCGATGAAAAAGTTGTTTTTGGCCGGTACATGCACCCAGTGTTCGCGGTCGAAGCCCAGGCCCCCTGCGGGCATGATGCAATGCAGGTGTGGGTGTTCCTTCATGTTCTGCCCCCAGGTATGGAGTACGGTAACCAGGCCAATATCAGCACCCAGGTGCTTTACATCGCGCGTAAGTTCAAGCATAGTTTGTGAAACGGCTTTAAATAATAAACCATACATCGCCTTCTTATTTTGCAGGCATAGCGGGTTTAACTCATGCGGAAGGGTGAACACCAAATGATAATACCCCACCGGGAGAAGTTCTTTCATCCGTTTGTCCAGCCATTCCAGTTTTTCTTTTTGCTGGCACACAGGGCAGTGGCGGTTGCGGCAGGAGTTATAAGATTTCTCTGTATAGCTGCAATGGTCGCATTTCTCGAAATGGCTTCCAAGGCCCCCGGTGCGGCACGCCGACAGCAGGTGGATTAAGCTCTGCTGCCCTTTTGTTACCTTGTTTTGGCTGATGTAGTTTCCCCCGTATTCACGCAGTAAACTTCCTACAGTTATTTGTTCCTGCATAGCCCCTCCAGTCCTTCCAGCGTGTCCAGCGGGTTTACCACCTGGCTTGTGTTGAGTTGCTGCACGTGGAGGTATTTGAGCGTGTTGCTTAAATCGGAATGCCCCATCAGGCGCTGTATGGCCAGAATGTTGGTGCCCTGTTCGAGGTGGTGCGTGGCAAAACAATGCCGGAAAGTGTGTGGCGTGTAAGGCTTTTTAACCTGTGGCGTGCGGTGCCGTGCATTAATACAAATAGTCCGTACTGCTGTAATGCCCAGGTGGGTACCTTTTCCTCCCGCGCCTTCAAAAAGGTAATGCTGCGGCTTGTACTTTTTGTAATAATCCCTTAAAACAGAAAGTAAAACCGGCGATAGCGGCACTTTACGTTGTTTCAGCCCTTTGCCTTCCTGGATGTTTACCTGCATCCGTCGGCTGTCAATGTCGGTAAGTTTGATGTTTACACTCTCTGATACCCTGGCCCCGGTGGAATAAATGAGCATGATGATAGCGCGGTGCTTGAAGTTGTCAATAGCCCCGAGTACATCGCTCACTTCGTCTTTTGATAAAACCAGCGGGAGTGTTTTGGCAACCTTTGGCGTTGGAAGGTATTCTTTTGCCCACTCCTTATGGTAAATATTTGTAAAGAGGAACCGAAGGGCGTAGTAGCCCATTTTTACACTGCCCGGTTTGTGGTTCCCATCGGTGAGCATACTTTGAAAATAGGCCCTGAGTTCTTCTACTCCCGTGTGTTCCGGGTCTTTTTTGCAAAAGTTACTGTAATCGGCAATGTGCCACCAGTAACTTTTACGGGTCCTTTCACTTAGATTCCGTAAAACCGCTTCCTGTTCAAATCTTTTTTTAAATTTGTCATAATAATTAATTTTAAATGATTAAATGCCTCAAAGATACTGGTTTTCGGTGGCCTGTAAAACCACCGAACGCCAGTGAGGTTAAGTTCAACAATATATAAACTAAATGTCCGTTTTTTATCACATGATCCACATAATTCAAAAATCCGAACAGGATCCTATAAAAGAGAACTTGATTATATTGAGGGGCAATTGCATGGTAATATTCAAAGGATTGATCTGGATCGTTTATTAACCGCTGATTGTTTATTTCAAGGGAATCGGTGTTTCTTTATCGCTCCTGAATTTCGTTATATTTGTGCAAAATCGATCGAAAATGACACCAACTTATTCTGAAGATTCCATTCGTACACTTGATTGGAAAGAGCACATCCGGAAACGACCAGGGATGTACATCGGGAAGCTGGGCGACGGCTCTTCTCCCGATGACGGAATTTATGTGCTTTTGAAGGAAGTCATCGATAACTCCATCGATGAGTTCATGATGGGTTTTGGAAAGAAAATCGACGTGGAAGTGAGCGACGAACTCGTGTCGGTAAGGGATTATGGACGGGGAATTCCGCTGGGGAAACTGGTGGAGGTTGCATCGCGCATGAACACAGGTGCCAAGTACGACTCCAAAGTTTTCAAAAAATCGGTCGGATTGAACGGAGTCGGCATCAAGGCTGTCAATGCACTATCTTCAAATTTCATCATCAGCGCCTTCAGGGAAGGAAAAGGGAAACGCGTTGAATTCCGCCAGGGAGTACTGATTAAAGAGGTTGATATTGAAAAAACCGACGAATCCAACGGTACGCTGATTACTTTTGTACCCGACGGGGCCATTTTCCACGAATTCCATTTCATTGCGGATTTCGTGGCGAGCATGCTCAAAAACTACGTTTTTCTTAACGCCGGACTGACCATCAATTTCAACGGAGAGAAATACCTTTCCAAAAACGGATTGCTCGACCTGCTGGAAGAAAACCTCGACCAGCCGCCGCTATATCCCATCATCCATTTGAAAGATGAAGATATCGAGCTGGCCATCACACATGGAAACCAGTACGGCGAAGATTATTATTCGTTTGTCAACGGACAACACACTACACAGGGCGGAACGCACCTGGCTGCTTTCCGGGAAACCGTAGTGAAGACGATACGCGACTTTTACAAAAAGGATTTCGATTCCTCGGATATTCGCGCCTCCATTGTAGCAGCCATCAGCATCAAAGTGGAAGAGCCGGTTTTTGAGTCGCAGACCAAGACCAAGCTGGGTTCGAAAGACATTGGCCCCAATGGCCCTTCGGTCCGGAATTTCATCATGAATTTCGTTCAGAAGGAACTGGACAATTACTTGCACAAGAATTCCGAAACATCGGAAGTGTTGTTGCGCCGCATACAGGAATCGGAACGGGAGCGGAAAGCCATTTCGGGCGTCAAAAAGCTGGCCAGGCAAAGGGCCAGGAAAGCCAGCCTGCACAACAAAAAGCTGCGCGACTGCCGTATTCATTATAACTCCAACGACGATCGGAAGAACGATACCAGCATCTTCATCACCGAGGGTGATTCGGCCAGTGGTTCCATCACAAAATCGCGCGATGTAAATACACAGGCGGTATTCAGCTTACGCGGAAAGCCGCTTAACTCATTCGGGTTAACCAAAAAAGTGGTTTATGAGAACGAGGAGTTCAATTTGCTGCAGGCCGCGCTAAACATCGAAGAAGGAGTTGACGAACTGCGCTACAACAAGGTTATCATCGCAACCGATGCCGATGTGGACGGAATGCACATCCGGTTGTTGCTAATTACCTTCTTCCTGCAGTTCTTTCCCGAATTGATTAAGAAAGGCCATCTGTATATTCTGCAAACGCCGCTTTTCCGGGTACGGAATAAAAAAGTAACTTACTATTGTTACTCGGAGCAGGAGAGAGAAACCGCCATCAAAAAATTAAAGAATACAGCGGAAATCACCCGCTTCAAAGGTTTAGGTGAGATTTCGCCGGATGAATTTAAAAACTTCATCGGTGAGGATATCCGCCTCGAACCGGTGATACTAAACAAACATGAATCGATTTCCGACATGCTTACATTCTACATGGGGAAAAATACACCCGAGCGGCAGGAGTTCATTATCGATAACCTGTATATTGAAAAAGACGAGGTGGAAGTAGTTTAACTCAGAAGCAGAACGGAAATTTACGTCAACCCTAAACGATTTAGACCATAGATGAGTATAGAGGAAGATAAGTTGCCCACTGGTGAGCCGGAAGATGACAGCGCAAACGAATCCAAAAAAGATTTGCATCAGGTAAAGTATTTGTCGGGAATGTACGAAAACTGGTTTCTCGACTATGCTTCCTATGTGATTTTAGAGCGGGCCGTGCCTTATGTCGACGACGGACTGAAACCTGTACAGCGACGTATTTTGCATGCCATGCGGCAAATGGATGACGGCCGTTACAACAAGGTGGCCAACATTATCGGGCAAACTATGATGTACCACCCACACGGGGACGCCTCCATTGGTGATGCCCTGGTGCAGCTCGGGCAAAAAGATTTACTGATTGACACCCAGGGAAACTGGGGAAATACACTGACCGGTGATGGGGCCGCTGCTCCGCGTTACATCGAGGCACGTTTGTCGAAATTTGCGCTGGAAGTACTTTTTAATCCCAAAACCACCAACTGGCAATTATCGTACGACGGCAGAAACCGTGAGCCTGTCACCCTTCCGGTGAAATTCCCGCTGTTGCTGGCACAGGGCGTGGAAGGAATTGCCGTGGGGCTCGCATCCAAAATACTTCCTCACAACTTCCTCGAATTAATTGACGCGGCCATTGCTTACCTGCGCGGAAAAGAGTTCGAACTCTATCCCGATTTCCCTTCGGGTGGCTACATGGATGCATCGCGTTACAACGACGGGTTACGCGGAGGAGCCGTACGGATAAGGGCAAAAATTGAAAAACAGGACAGCCGGACACTGGCCATCACTGAAATTCCTTACGGGAAAACGACCTCATCGGTTATTGAGTCCATTATCAAGGCCAACGATAAGGGCAAGATCAAAATCAAAAAGATTGACGACAACACTTCCGATCGGGTTGAAATCCTGGTTCATCTGGCCGCCGGTGTCAGCTCCGACAAAACGATTGATGCGCTGTATGCCTTTACCGATTGTGAGATTTCGATCTCACCCAATGCCTGCATCATTCATAATGATAAGCCGCAATTCCTGACGGTAACAGACATCTTGCAGCGGTCAGCCAACTCAACGGTTTCGTTACTGAAACAGGAGCTGGAAATCAAAAAGGGTGAGCTGGAAGAGCAATGGCACTTTGCCTCGTTGGAAAAGATCTTCATTGAAGAGCGGATTTATAAGGATAAAGAGTTTGAAGAAGCTTCGTCGATGGATGTGGCCGTTAAGCATATCGACAAAAGGCTGGAGCCATGGAAGCCTAAGCTAAGAAGAGACATTACCCGCGACGACATCCTCAAGCTGATGGAAATCCGGATGGCCCGTATTCTGAAATTCAATTCCGATAAGGCCAACAATAATTTGCTTTCCATCGAAGAGGAAATCGCCAGGGTGCTTCACAACATCGAGAACATCATCGATTATACCATCGATTGGTTTAAGCGGCTAAAAACGAAGTACGGAAAAGGACGGGAACGCCGGACCGAAATCCGCAGTTTCGAAAATATTGAAGCTACAAAAGTGGTTGTCGCCAACGAAAAACTGTACATCGACCGCGAGGAAGGTTTTATGGGAACCGGACTGAAGAAAGCGGAATATGTATGCGATTGTTCCGACATCGATGACATCATTATTTTCAGGCGCGATGGTTCCTATTACATCACGAAAGTGCCGGAAAAAGCGTTCATCGGGAAAGACATTCTTCACCTGGCCGTCTTCAAGAAAAACGACAAACGAACGGTTTATAACCTGGTTTATCGTGACGGACGGGCCGGCAACACCTATATGAAACGGTTCTTTGTTACCGGCGTAACGCGCGACAAAGAATACAACATGACCAAAGGCACGGCAGGGACGAGGATTCTGTACTTCAGCGCCAACCCGAACGGTGAAGCGGAAGTATTGAAAGTGATGCTGAAACCCCGGCCTCGTCTGAAAAAGCTAACGCTTGAAATTGACATGGGGGAACTGGCCGTCAAAGGGCGGAGCGCCATGGGAAACCTGGTCACCAAGCACGATATTCATAAGGTTAGCCTGAAGGAAAAAGGGACCTCAACATTGGGCGGACGAAAAATCTGGTTCGATCCGGATGTGCTTCGGCTGAATGCTGACGGAAGAGGGAAATACCTCGGAGAATTCAGTGGCGAGGACAAAATTCTGGTTATTACCAAAGATGGTTGTTTCCAGCTTTATTCATATGATTTAACCAACCACTTCGAGAACAATATTCTCTCCATCGAAAAATTCCACAATGGGAAAGTAGCTTCGGTTGTCTATTGGGATGCCGATCAAAATTTCTACTATGTGAAACGGTTCGAAATAGACAATGGTGCGAACAAAAACTGCCGTTTCATTGGCGATAATCCGAAAAATAAGTTGGTCAGCATCACCTGGGTTACTTACCCGAGACTGGAACTGAAATTTGGCGGCGAAAGTCAGGAACGGGATGACGAAATTATCGAAGTAGCTGAATTCATTGGCGTAAAATCGTTCAAGGCCAAGGGAAAACGTCTGACCAATTTCACGATAAAGAATATTAAGGAGCTCGAACCGGTCATCAAAGATGAAGATGAACACGAACAGGAAGAAGAGGATGATGTTCCATTGGAAATCAACCGCCCGGATGACGACGGGGACGACGAAAACCAGATAGAAATATCATTCGACTAATAATACGGAAAACCAGAATTTGCCTGTGAAAATTTACCTAATCGGATATATGGGATGCGGAAAATCGACGCTGGGCCGGAAGTTGGCCCGGCGTTTGAATCTCTGCTTCATCGATTTGGATAAATACATCGAAGAACGAAATTTCCGTACCATCCCAGCTATTTTTTCCGAAGAAGGTGAAGAGGGTTTCCGTGAGCGGGAAAAGAAAGCGCTGGAAGAGATTGCCGATTTTGAAAACCTGGTGGTGGCCACCGGTGGCGGCGCCCCCTGCTTTTTTGGGAACATGGATTTAATGAACCGGACCGGCGTCACGCTCTACATTGCCCCTCCGGTAGAGATATTGGTCGAACGGTTACTGAAATCGAAAAACGAACGTCCGTTGATCAAGGGAAAGTCCCGGGAAGAGCTCATCTGCTTCATTGATGAAAATCTGCAAAAAAGAGCCCCGTTTTACGAAAAAGCATCGGTAATAATTCGGGACAAACACAACCTGGAGGCAGACGATATTTTGCCACATTTGGGAAAACACGAATAAAATTCACTGCTTCCCATTCCTTATTTGTTTGCCTTTCAGCGAAAGCTTATATAACAATATCATCTTCTTTCGTTTCGTAAACACGTAATGAATGGCCGGGTAAAATCAAATTCAATACAACCCCTACTACCGATGCCAGTCCAATTCCTGCCAGCGAAAAGCTGCCCCATTGCAACGTAGCACCACCAACGCCGAGCGTAAGCACTACGGAAACGATTACCTGGTTACGGGTGATATTCATGTTGGTCTTTGAGTCGATTAATGTCTTAATACCAACCGAGGCAATCATTCCGAACAGCAACAGCATGATGCCACCAAGCACAGGTTCCGGAATGGTTTTCAGGAACCCGGAAATCTTTCCAACCAATGAAAAAACAATGGCGGTAACGGCCGCAATACGAAGAACTTTCGGATCGCCAACCTTTGTTAATGAAATCGCACCGGTCACCTCCGAATAGGTCGTATTAGGCGGTCCGCCCATAATCCCGGCGAAGAAAGTCGCAACTCCGTCACCAAGCAAGGTACGGTGCAAACCGGGCTCCTCGATAAAATTCTTTTCTACTACACCACCAATGGCATACATGTCCCCCACGTGCTCAATAATGGGAGCTACGGCAACAGGTATCATAAACAGGATAGCGCCCCAGCTAAATTCAGGACGGGTAAATTCCGGCAGAGAGAACCAATCCGCCGCCAGAATCGCGGAGTAATCAACAAGGCCAAGCAATACGGAGAGAATATAACCCACCGCCATTCCAATAAAAATCGGAACCAACTTCATCATGCCTTTTCCAAACGTAACCACTACGATAGCCGTGGCAAGGACCACAGCGGCTACCAACCAGCGTAGGCCGATTCCGGTCGTTTGCAGAATCTCAGCACTTGGCGATTGTACCATATTAATAGCCACCGGAGCAAGAGAAAGCCCGATAACAATGATAACCGGGCCAACAACGACTGAAGGAAACAAACGCTCGATGAAGCGAATGCCCCGTAGTTTTATCAGCGCGGACATACCGGCGTAAACCAATCCGACAGCCATCAGCCCTCCAAGTGTCCCGGGCATGCCGTACATCTCGGAAGAGGCGATAATCGGTGCAATAAATGCAAAGCTACTACCCAGAAAAACCGGAACAATTCCACGTGTAATTAAATGAAAAACCAGGGTTCCCACCCCTGCTGTAAAAAGTGCCACTGCCGGCTCGATTCCCACCAAAAGTGGGACCAGCACGGTGGCGCCAAAAGCAACAAAAAGAAACTGAACCCCAAGCACAGTCCTTTTCCACCCAGTCAGCTGCTGGTTTAAGTTGTTTGAAGCCATTATTAAGGTGTTTGTGTGTTTAGTATCTAAGATTAAGCGTTGTCATTAGTTTTCCGACAATCGGGATCGGATATCCCGCACATTCAACTGCATATATACCTTTCCCCTGTATTCATTCTCGGTAACCGAATAGCAAATATCGAACGGCAGCGCCTGCTTGATCATCTCGTAATGATGTGCCTGTGAAAAGGCGATTCCCGAGAAAACGGAGGATGACCGGTTGGCCTCAATCAAATCGAGCTTGATGTGTTCGCTTCCTTTTCCTACCAGCCTGCTTGTTCCGTAGTCCATCACATCCTCCGTTAGAAAAACCGGCATCATGTTATGGGGACCAAAAGGTTCAAACTGATTCAGTACCCGGAGAAATTTCGGATTCAAATCCGAAAGCCCCACCTTCGCATCGATATCGATGGTCGGTACCAGTTTTACTTTTTTGACCGATTCCGTCACAATCTCCTCAAAGCGACGTCTGAACTCCGGCACATTTTCAATCTTCATCGACATGCCTGCCGCGTACATATGGCCTCCGTAAGATTCCAGCAAGTCGGCACAAGCCCCAACAGCTTCGTAGAGGTCAAATTCTCCAACAGATCGGGCCGAACCGGTAGCCATTCCGTTCGACTCGGTCAGTATCACCGTCGGACGATAATAGTGCTCAGTCAGTCTCGAGGCAACAATCCCCACCACGCCTTTGTGCCAGTCGCGGTTGTACAGAACAGTGGAATTCATGTTCTCCCATCCGTCGTTTTGCTGAATCATTTTCAGGGCTTCCTGGGTAATATTTTGGTCGAGCGTTTTACGTATTTCGTTGTAGGAGTTGATTTCCGAACCCAATGCTTCGGCTTCTTCTTCATCCTGTGCCATCAAGATGGCCACCGACTTCTTTCCGTGTTCAATCCGGCCCGAAGCATTCAGGCGGGGCCCAATCCGGAAGACAATGTCGTTCACCCGAATTTCGCCCTGCATGCCGGCATACTTAATAAGAGTCTTCAAGCCGATGGAAGGATTGGAATTCAGTTTCCGCAGGCCGTAGTATGCCAGCACCCGGTTCTCTCCGGTGAGCGGAACAATGTCGGACGCAATACTAACAACAACCAGGTCGAGCAACTCGTAAATCACATCCTCCGGAATGCCTTGGTCACGACAAAAGGCCTGTATAAATTTAAATCCAACGCCACAACCTGAAAGTTCTTTGTAAGGGTAGTTACAGCCGGGCTGTTTGGGGTCGAGGACGGCCACCGCATCGGGAATCTCATCACCGGGATTATGGTGGTCACAAATGATAAATTCAACTCCCATCTCCTTGGCCTGGGCAATTTTATCAACCGCTTTAATACCACAATCGAGCACAACGACGAGCGAATAACCATTCTTTGCCGCATACTCAATTCCCTGTTTCGAGATTCCATACCCTTCCATATACCTATCGGGAATGTAGTAATCGACATTCGTCAGTTTGTTTTGGAGGAAGGAATACATCAGGGCGACTGAAGTGGTTCCGTCCACATCGTAATCACCGTATACCAATACTTTCTCACCGTTTTGAATGGCCTCAACAAGACGCTTTACCGCCTTGTCCATGTCTTTCATCAAAAAGGGGTCGTGTAAATCGGATAACCGGGGGCGGAAAAAAGAACGGGCATCCTGATAGGTTTTGATGCCTCGCTGGACCAGTAGGTTAGCAATCGCCATGTCAACATTCAAGGCTGCCGATAAGTGCTTCACCTCATTCATGTCGGCTGGCTGTTTTAAATTCCAGATTTTTTGCATACCCTATAGTCTCCTAACTCGCTTTTCTGCTTTATTTATAAATTTTCCAAATTATAAATTTTCCAAAGATACAAAATGCAGACAGGGAGCAAAAACAAAAATCTAACATTCATCAAGTTTTGTTAACAAAACATTAAGAAGAAAATAAAGTCATTAACACCGTATGGTTATTTCCCCTTCGCCCTGATCATTGCCTCTTTTTTCAGGCTACTTAAAAATATAATCCTTTGGTTATAAAATGCTTTGTCGACCGGGGCATCCAACCACAAATAAGATTTCTTTGTTATCTTTGCAGATAATTTTCTCAAACGTAGAACTGGAGAACGTTTAAAAATGAGTAACATAGAGCTGAGTGAACAGGAAATTATCCGCCGTAATTCGCTGAATCGGTTGCGGGAACTGGGCATTAATCCCTATCCTGCCGAAATGTACAATGTCAACGCTACCGCGAAGGAGATAAAGGAGCAGTTCGATTCAGAAAAAGAGAATTTTCAGGACGTAACTTTTGCCGGTCGCATCATGAGCCGGCGCATCATGGGCAAAGCCTCGTTTGCCGGATTACAGGACAGCACCGGACGTATCCAGATATATGTCAACCGCGACGAGCTTTGTCCGGATGAAGACAAAACCCTCTACAACGAAGTATTCAAGAAATTACTTGATATTGGCGACATCATTGGCGTGAAAGGCTTTGTGTTTATCACCCAAATGGGCGAAATATCCATTCATGTGAAAGAGCTCACCGTTTTGAGCAAATCCATTCGCCCGTTACCGGTAGTGAAAGAAAAAGACGGTAAAGTGTTCGATGCTTTTACCGATCCCGAACAACGTTACCGTCAACGGTATGTCGACCTGATTGTTAACCCGCAGGTGAAGGACGTTTTCGTGAACCGTACGAAAATCATCAACACCATGCGCGAGCTGTTTAATGAGCAAGGCTACCTCGAAGTAGAAACGCCCATTTTGCAACCCATTCCGGGAGGAGCAGCTGCCCGTCCGTTCGTCACACACCACAATGCGCTGAACATGCCACTCTATCTGCGTATTGCCAACGAGCTCTACCTAAAAAGATTGATCGTCGGCGGTTTCGACGGTGTGTACGAGTTCTCCAAGGATTTCCGTAACGAGGGAATGGACCGTACGCACAATCCTGAATTCACAGTGATGGAAATCTATGTAGCCTACAAGGACTACCACTGGATGATGGACTTCACGGAGGAGATGATTGAGCGTGTAGCCATAGCTCTTCATGGCACCACCAAAGTGCAGTTGGGCGACAAGGAAATTGATTTCAAACGCCCGTTCAAACGGGTTCCTATGTACGATGCCATCAAGGAACACACCGGCATCGACATTTCCGGCATGGATGAAGAACAGCTTCGCGGTGTTTGTAAGAACCTCGATATCGAGGTTGCCCCGACCATGGGAAAAGGCAAACTCATCGACGAGATTTTCGGCGAAAAATGCGAGGGCAATTACGTCCAGCCGACTTTCATCATCGATTATCCGAAAGAGATGTCGCCGTTGTGTAAAAAGCACCGCGACAATCCTGATTTGACTGAGCGTTTTGAGTTAATGGTTAACGGAAAAGAGCTCTGCAACGCTTATTCTGAGCTAAACGATCCCATCGACCAGTTGGAACGTTTCCAGGAACAACTTCATCTGTCGGAAAAAGGAGATGATGAAGCTATGTACATCGATATGGACTTCGTGCGTTCGCTGGAATATGCTATGCCTCCCACATCAGGAATGGGTATCGGTATCGACCGTCTCACCATGTTGATGACCAACAATCTCTCTATTCAGGATGTCCTCCTCTTCCCGCAAATGAAACCGGAGAAGAAATCGGAAGGTGACACCGACGGGAAATTCGAAGAGTTAGGCATTCCGAATGATTGGGCAGGTGTCATTCGGAAGATGGGCATCACCAAAGTAGAGCAACTTAAAGAGATTAAACCCGGCAAGTTATTCAATGACCTCTGCGGGTACAACAAGAAAAACAAACTGGGTTTGACCAATCCCTCGGCGGATGAGGTCAAGCAGTGGGTAAACTAGACTTTCACTGAATGTCTGAAATAAGCGA
Source organism: Prolixibacter sp. SD074 (assembly GCF_009617895.1). Taxonomy (NCBI): domain Bacteria; kingdom Pseudomonadati; phylum Bacteroidota; class Bacteroidia; order Marinilabiliales; family Prolixibacteraceae; genus Prolixibacter; species Prolixibacter sp. SD074. Next base: position 2,612,997 of record NZ_BLAW01000001.1, on the reverse strand, counting down.
GAAATTAAGAATTGCCATCATCGGAAGCGGAAGCTGGGCCACAGCTCTTGCCAAGATATTTATGAATAATGTTCCGGAACTCAACTGGTATTTCCGCAAGGCAGAAACCATCGATTTGTTCCGGAAATTCCACCACAATCCCAATTACCTGCAGTCGATTGAGTTTGATGTCAAACGGGTTCATTTCTATTCCGACATCAACGAAATTGCCGGGCAATCGGATATTCTGGTCTTTGCTATTCCTTCGGCCTTTCTGAAGGATGCCTTAAAAGATCTGACGGTCGATATCACGAACAAGTTTGTGGTATCTGCCATCAAAGGGATTGTTCCCGATGATAACCTGGTGGTGGGACAATTTTTCCATGAGTACTACAACATGCCCTACGAGCAGTTCGGCGTTATTGCCGGCCCGTGCCACGCTGAAGAGGTAGCACGGGAATTGTTGTCGTACCTCACCATTGCCAGTCCGGATGTAAAAAGGGCGCGGCAGTTCGCGTTCCTTCTCGAAAGTCCTTATATCCGGACGCATATTTCCGACGATATCTGGGGAACCGAATACTCTTCCGTTCTCAAGAATATCATGGCCATTGCAGCAGGTATTTCGCACGGTTTACGCTATGGCGACAACTTCCAGGCTGTCCTGATGTCGAATGCCATCCAGGAGATCAAACGGTTTGTGGATACGGTACATCCCATTACCCGCGATATCAAATCGAGTGCATACCTCGGTGACCTGCTGGTAACCGGCTATTCGCAATACTCCCGTAACCGGACCTTTGGTGCCATGGTTGGCAAAGGTTACACGGTACGTACCGCCATGCTCGAAATGCACATGATTGCAGAAGGTTACTTCGCCACCAAGTGTATTCGCGAAATAAATAGCCGGTACAACGTGAACATGCCCATCACCGACGCTGTTTACAATATACTGTACGATAATATATCGCCCGCTATTGAGCTGAGAATCTTAACAGAACATCTTCGATAATCATATTTTAATCTCACTGTCATGAACAATATTAAGCTGGATATGGAGAAAGCCTTTTCTTTTGTTTCCCACGAAGAAGTTTTCGCCTGGAAGGAAACCATGGAAAAGAACAACGTATCTCTCCACGAAAAGACTGGAAAAGGAAACGATTTTCTGGGTTGGGCCAACCTGCCAACTGCCATCACCGAAGAACACCTGAGTGATGTGGAAGAAACAGCAGCCCGTCTCAGAAGTAAGAAACTTGACATTTTTGTGGTCATCGGAATCGGTGGTTCGTACCTGGGCGCTAAAGCTGTGGTTGATGCACTGTCCGATTCGTTTGCTCACCTCAAAGGAGGCGGTGCCCCACATATTCTCTTTGCCGGACAGAACATCGGTGAAGACTACCTGTACGAACTACGCGAGCTGCTGAAAGGCAAAGAATACGCCATGACAGTTATTTCCAAATCGGGAACCACCACCGAACCGGCATTGGCATTCCGCCTGCTTCGTCAGGATATTGAAGATAAATACGGTGTGGAAGAAGCCCGTCAGCGTATTGTAGCCATTACCGACGAGAGTAAAGGTGCGCTGCGTACGCTCGCTGATGCGGAAGGTTACAAAACCTACGTTATTCCGGATGATGTCGGTGGACGTTACTCCGTTCTGACCCCGGTGGGGCTGGTACCGATTGCCGTTGCCGGGTTCGATGTTCGTGCGCTTGTACAAGGTGCCCGCGACATGGAGAAAGCCAGCGATGTGAACGTACCGTTCGAGAACAACCTGGCTGCGCAGTACGCCGCTGTTCGTAACAGCCTGTACAAAGCAGGTAAGAAAATCGAAATCCTGGTGAATTTCACCCCGAAACTGCACTACTTCTCCGAATGGTGGAAACAGTTGTATGGCGAGAGTGAAGGAAAAGAAGGCAAAGGAATTTACCCGGCCAGCGTTGACTTTACCTCCGACCTGCACTCTATGGGACAGTACATCCAGGAAGGTGAGCGCATCCTGTTCGAAACCGTTATCTCGATCGCCAATCCCGATAACGAAGTTCGTATCCCGGAAGACAAGGACAACCTCGATAAACTGAATTACCTGGCTGGCAAACGTGCCGATGAAGTGAATAAGATGGCTGAACTGGGAACCGCCCTGGCCCACATGGACGGCGGCGTTCCGAACATCCGTGTGGAAGTTCCGAAACTCGACGAATACAACATCGGCCAGTTGATTTATTTCTTTGAGATAGCCTGCGGAATGAGCGGTTACGCCCTCGGGGTGAATCCGTTCGATCAGCCCGGGGTAGAGGCGTACAAAAAGAACATGTTTGCCCTGCTCGAGAAACCCGGCTTTGAAGAGGAAACCAGGAAGATCAAATCACGCCTGTAATTAGAATAACAGGCTTGCCATAACACAAAAGCTGCTCTCACCGGGCAGCTTTTGTGTTTGAAACGAATATTATCCTATCTTTACCCTGCTCGATTGCTTACAGCTTCCCCGAACATAACGAACCTTTCTTTGTTGGAAGAAGTGAAAAATTTTTTCCGGAAAACGATTGATAAAAAAATGAATTACGATCTTTTAGTGATAGGAAGTGGTCCGGGCGGATATGTTGCCGCTATCAGGGCCTCGCAGCTCGGTTTAAAAGTAGCTGTAGTTGAAAAGGAAAACCTGGGTGGAATTTGCCTGAACTGGGGATGTATTCCTACCAAATCGTTGCTGAAAAGCGCACAGGTTTTCGAGTATACCAAACATGCAGCCGATTATGGTGTAACTATTGATGGCGATATCAAACCTGACTTTACCGGCATGGTAAAACGCAGTCGCGATGTTGCCGGAGGTATGAGCAACGGTGTTCAGTATCTTTTCAAGAAGAACAAAATTGAAAAGATTGAAGGTTTTGGAACGCTGGTTGCCAAAAACACCATTGAAGTAACCGACAGCAAAGGGAAAAAAGAAAAGTATACAGCCGGGCACATCCTACTGGCAACGGGCGCTCACTCAAAACAGTTGCCTAACCTGCCGCAGGATGGTAAAAAAATCATTGGTTACCGCCAGGCGCTTTCTCTCGAAAAACAACCCGAAAGCATGGTGGTTGTGGGCTCAGGAGCTATCGGTAGCGAGTTTGCCTATTTCTATTCCGCTATCGGGACCAAGGTAACGTTGGTCGAATTCATGCCAACGCTGGTTCCCAACGAAGATGCTGACGTAGCTGCCCAGCTTGGGCGCTCGTTCAAGAAAATGGGTATGAAAGTAATGGTGAATTCTTCGGTTGAGAAAGTTGATACTTCAGGTAAGAAGTGCAAAGTAACCGTGAAGACCAAGAAAGGCGAAGAGCAGATTGAAGCGGATATTGTGCTTTCAGCAGTTGGTATCGAGCCGAACCTCGAAGGCATTGGCCTCGAAGAGATGAAAATTGCTACCGAAAAAGGTAAAATCAAAGTCGACGATTATTACCGTACGAACGTAGAAGGCGTTTATGCCATCGGTGATATCGTTCACGGACCGGCATTGGCACACGTGGCTTCCGCCGAAGGTATCATCTGTGTTGAGAAGATTGCCGGTGAAAATCCGCAGCCGCTCGATTACGGAAATATTCCGGCCAACACGTACACCTCGCCTGAAATTGCTTCGGTAGGTATGACCGAAAAGGCGGCCAAAGAGGCCGGCTACGAGCTGAAAGTCGGTAAATTCCCGTTCACCGCATCCGGTAAGGCCAAATCGGCCGGTGCTCCTGATGGCTTTGTGAAACTGGTTTTCGATGCCAGGTATGGAGAATTGCTCGGAGCTCATATGATTGGTGCCAATGTAACGGAGATAATTGCCGAACTGGTGGTTGCCCGTAAGCTGGAAATTACCGGTCACGAGCTCATTAAGTCGGTACACCCGCACCCAACCATGAGCGAAGCTGTTATGGAAGCTGCAGCCGCCGCTTTCGACGAGGTGATTCACCTGTAAAAAGAGATTTTTTCTATCGGGATACGAACCCTCCGGTTACTGCCATACCGGAGGGTTTTTTTATGCTTTTGCCTGAGTCGGGCTCACATTCCTGTTCGATGCAGACAAAGCACTTTCTGAAAATTAGGCACTTCATCAGAAAAAGATGAAGTACTTCCCGGAACTGAGGGACTAAATTCGAATCTGGGGAAGTACCTGCCGAAATTCAGTGTTAAAAATTCAGAACCGGATGAGGCACTTCCCGAGACGAATGGGCTAAATCTGAATCTGATTTAGTACTTCCCGAAACAGAGGGACTAAATTTGAATCTGGTGAAGTACCTGCCGAGACTCAGATGCTAAATTCGGAAGCGGATGAGGCACCTCCCGAAACTCAGGCGCTAAATCTGGATCTGATTTAATACTTCCCGAAACGGAGGGGCTAAATTCGAATCTGATTTAGTACCTGCCGTAATTGAGGCACTTCATTTCAATGAGAATGGTACTTCTGTAAAAAGGGGGTTACTCAAAATCCGGGCATTTGGGCGTTGGAAGCCGCCACTTTCTGCTAAAAACTGACGAAAGTTTCCCGGCAGGTTTTTTCATATCGCTATATTTACCCTTCAACTTTAAATAAAACGATAATTGAATATGATGAAGAAACTAACACTGCTGGCTCTCGTGGGACTGTGGACTGCTAATGCCGTTTGGGCGCAATCGGGTGCGCTGACAGCAGGCCAACTAAAGGAAATCAGACAATCGTACAAGGAAGATTCGTACACCAAAGCGATGGAGAACGCGCTTTCGAATAACGACATTAATAAGCTGGCGCTGAACCGTGACAATGTAGGAAAGGTAGACCAGCATTTTAAATACAAAGTTGATGTTTCGGGAATTACTGACCAAAAGGGCTCGGGGCGTTGCTGGATGTTTACATCGCTGAATATTTTGCGACCGGTGGGCATGAGGCATTTCAACGTCGATAAATTTGAGTTCTCGGAGAACTACCTCTATTTCTACGATATTTTCGAAAAGGCCAATCTGTTTCTGAACAATGTGGTTGCCAGCGCCGATCTTCCGTTTACCAGCCGAAAAGTGAACTGGTATTTCAAATCGCCAGTGGATGATGGTGGTGTTTGGAACTCGTTTGTCAACCTGGTGAACAAATACGGTATAGTGCCGAAGAGTGTCATGCCCGAAACCCATTCGAGTGAGAATACGCGAAAAATGGTGAAGTTCATTGTGACCAAGTTGCGGGAAGATGGGATAGAACTGCGCCAGATGGTAGCCGGCAAAAAGTCGAAGGCCAACATTGAGGGCCGCCGCGTAGAAATGCTGAAAGACGTTTACCGGATGTTGGCCCTGAACCTGGGAAATCCGCCGGAACAGTTCCGTTGGAGATACAAAGATAAAGGCGGGAACCTGTCGGAATACAAAACCTACACACCGCAGCAGTTCCGCGATGAGGTATTGGGTGATATTAAACTGTCGGATTACGTGATGCTGATGAACGACCCGGCCCGGCCGTATTACAAGCACTACGAAATAGCGAATTACCGCAATACCGAGGAAGGCATTAACTGGAACTACGTGAACCTTCCGAATGATGTCATCAAGCAGTTTGCCATCGAGTCGGTTAAAAACAACGAGCCGATGTACGCTTCCTGCGATGTAGGCGCCTTCTATGTGAAAGGTTCGGGCGTGTTGTCTACCGAGAATTATGATTACGGAGCGGTTTACGGCGTAAAATTCGGCATGGACAAGAAGCAGCGCATCCTGACTGGAGAAAGTGGTTCTTCACACGGAATGGCGCTGATTGCCGTCGATGTGAACGACCAGGGAAAACCCACGAAGTGGCAGTTCGAAAACAGCTGGGGACCGGATTCTGATTATCACGGTTACCTGACCTTTACCGACAACTGGTTCAATCAATACATGTTCCGGTTTGTGATTAACAAAAAGTACCTCGATGCCAAAACGTTGAAAGTTTGGGGTGAAAAAGCGGAAATGCTTCCTCCGTGGGATCCGATGTTCTGATAAGAAATGAAGAAAACTCGTTGTGTGAATCTGGCTCGTCAAGATTTTTCAGGCCCCTCACCCCGGCCCTAAAGGGCGAGTCCTGAAAAATCAAGCTTTCCCTTTAGGGTAAAAAAGCTGGATTTTTCGAGTGCAGGACATTTCACACAACGAATCAAAAAAAGTAAAGGGACGACCAACGGGGCCGTCCCTTTTTTGGTGTTCAAAAAACACAGCGGTATGAATAGAAAATATTGATGTTTGTTTGGTTTCTGTCCTCCTAACTTTCTATTGTCGGGTTGGCCATTTGTCCCATAAACAGGATGGCGCCGGTATCTTCTTCCGTAATGAAAAACAAGAATGGGTGGTCTGCATGAAAAAGTACCAGTGTATTACCCGGTCCGACAGACGTTACCCCTATTGCAACGGATGTCGCACCTGCAGCTTCCGTTCCCTCTTCATTTACTTCGATAAAAGTCTTATGTTTTACTTTGCTGATGTATAATCCGCCTTTGGAATTGATATTGGTAAAATCGGCTTCCGATTTTGAAAAGGCTTTCGGCATTCCCAGTGAAGCTAACACATCGTTCAGGTTGGTTTCCCATGAAAATGTGAACTTGGGCAACCAAGCATCCAGCTCAACCGGTTGGCTCATTCCCTTCAGATAAGTCTGCCATGAATCGTTATCCAACGATTGCAGAATTTCTGTGGTCGGCACTCCCTCGTTTGGCAGTATCACAAGCATTCTGAATTTTTCCCTTCCGTAAGGAAAAGCCGCCATCCGGAAATTGTTGGTCGCCAGGTACGACAGTTTCTGGTTTTTCCGCATCATCGGAACGTTGACCGTGTTGCCATCCGAAAGAGTAAATGGTTTACTTTGGGTTGCATCTGAATCGAACTTTTCGGCCCAGCTTCCTTTAAAATAAATCGCGTTGAGCAGGTACATCACATCATTTGGATCAATGGATGTAACCATTTTCTGAATCTTGTCATGGGTTTTCCGGCCCACCCAATCGTTGATGCGATTTACTGCATTATTATCGAAGGGAAGCCGGGTAACTTCGGCATCGTAATAATCATTGTTGGTTTCGGTAAATTTATCGAGCACTTGAAAACTTTCCCGAATCCAGATGGAATTGGCAATATCGAGATCGACGCTGGTATCGCAGTTTCGCAAAGCGGGAATGAGTTTCTGATAGGCAGAATTGATGTCATCGGTCGTAAATCCGTTGGACGATAATACCTGTTCCATCTCGGATCGGGTGTCGCTGTTTGCTCCGTTGAGGGCCATGCTCAGGGCACTCGAAATACTTAGCGGCGATATCATCAGGTTGGCGCCCGCTTCGCTGTTTTCCACCAGCGAACCAAACAAATTAAATCCGAACCGATTGTCGGAGTCTACTATTTCCGTTGATTTCTCATCGAGTTTGATGTCGGTCCCGGGCGAATCATTATGCTGGCCCGAAGAACATCCGGTCATTGTACCCGGCAGCAAAATCAGGGTAACTAGCTTTGTCAACTTCATGGTTTGATATTTTAAAAATAGACGCAGACATTACGTAATTGGTTGCGTACATGAAAATTCGGACGATGACGCAACCATTTGTCATGAGGTTCGCGTCTATTCATTGAGTTTAGAAAAGTACCGGTCAATCTAAATGAAATGAGAATGGATGTATACCCCCAAATACAGAGAGGTTATCAATATTTTTTAACCAAAACAGTTTGCGCATTGCGTTCTTATATTGCAGGAATTTATTTAGGTTGCAGATTAATTTAATTCGGGCCTGATTTTTGATTGAGATTCTGAACTAAAACATTCTGCGTGACCGACCTGGATGATATTATAAAAAAATGCTCAGCTGGCGACCGAAAATCGCAGTCCTTGTTATATCAGCGCTTCGCAGGCAAGATGTACGGGGTTTGTCTGCGGTATTCGAAAGATGCCACAGAAGCTGAAGATAATCTCCAGGAAGGTTTTATCCGGGTATTTACCAAAATAGATCAATTTGGATTCAGGGGCTCATTCGAGGGGTGGATGAGACGAATCATGGTAAATACGTCACTTGAAAAATTCCGCAAGCAAAATAATCTGTATCCGGTAGAAAATATTACCGTGTATGAAGGGAAACAACTGGGTGAAGATTTATTGGCTCAGATTACGGCCGATGAATTGCTCCAGGTGGTACAGGAACTGCCGGCGCATTACCGCATGGTGTTTAACCTGTATGCCATTGAAGGATATTCCCATAAGGAAATTGGGGACAAGATGGGAATTTCAGAGGGGACCTCCAAATCGAACCTTTCGAGGGCGAGGGTGATATTGCAGAAGAAAGTATATGAGAAATTTGGTATCGAAAAGAGCAAAGTCAATAGTACAATATGTTAGCTGAAAAACACGATATAGACCAACTTTTCCAGGACAGGCTGGAGGATTATGAAGTGAATCCTCCCATATATCTTTGGAAAAATATCGAAGATGGGCTCAATAATCGGAAAAGGGCGCACCGGCTGGCTTTAATAAAAGGGTTGTCGATTGCTGCTGCGGTAGTACTCGCATTTGTCGCCGGATGGATGTTTACACAGCCACATCAGGAGCAAGTGACAAAAGAAGTGGTTGTTGTGCCGCAAAACGATTCAGGCATCCGGCAAGAACAGATCAATTCTGATGTTAATGCCTCCATATCCCGGGCAAACGCAAATCACGTACCCGTGAAAATGAATGCCCGCGTGGCATCGGTGCAACCAGTCAAACTGAGTAACCGGGCTGGTATTGGTAATGATAATACGGTACAGGTTAACCAGTCGGCTGTTTTTGCGGTAGCCGAAAGAAGGAAGGACGAAACATTGTCGATGTTAAGCGCCCGTTTGCCATCGATAAATACAGCTAATAACCCGGGTTTATCGGGGAAAAATGAAAACTGGATCCGGTTTCTCTCAAAATGTTTAGGGTTAAATAACAATGATGCCCCGCATTTGACGATTTCGGAGCAGGAACTGAGAGACCGGAGAATGATTGCCTCGAATATTCAGGAATATGCGAAGAAGGATAAAACGGTCAAACGCTGGAAGCTGGCAGCGGAAGCGTCGCCACTCTTCTCCGGAGTTTCTTCATCTGGCGACCATAACGATTATATGTATGCAGCCAATGCTTTATCAAATAGTTCCCCGGCACCGTCTACTACCACTGAGCCAACGCTTTCGGGAGGAGTGATGTTCGGATATAAACTCAACAAGCGATTATCGGTTAAATCGGGTATTGTCTACTCGAAAATCAGGCATAACACCAATCATGTTTCGGTTTTTGGTGGAAATAATTCAACATATGCCATTGCTGGAACTGATTATGGGGTTAATTCTAAATCGACAACTTATGCTGCTAATACTGAAGTTGGTCTGGTGAAATTTGGGAGGCCGCCCGGGTCGATAAAAGACGGAGCGTACTTAGCCGTCAATATGTCTAATAGTGAGCTCTCCAGTACTACGGCTTACGCCAGTAATGCCGATTTGAAGCAGAACCTGGAATATATCGCAATTCCGGTTTTGGTGGCCTATCACCTTATCGACAGGAAGGTGAATGTTGATTTAACGGGAGGAATGAGTACCAACATCTTGGTTGGCAACAATGCTTCGCTGTATGAAGGGGGAGTAAAAACCCAGGGGGGGGAAACCAGTCAGTTGCGTGATTTGGTATATGCCGGAACGGTTGGCCTTGGTTTGGGATACGATTTAAGTAAGCGGGTAACAGTAACGCTGGAACCCCGGGTGAAATATTACCTCAATTCCATTAGCACCAGCAATCATATCAATTATCGTCCCTATCAACTCGGAATTTACACGGGTGTAACCTACGCATTTAATTAAATTTCTATCCGCTCCCGAAGTTTGAATCGGTTACCAAAAAGGTTATCTTTGAGGTTCGAATTTAAAACCCTGGAAAATTGAAGGAGAGGAATTTATCACGCGAGAGAGGGAGCCTGAACAGTATTTTCATATTTTTATCGGTAATTGCCATTGGAGTCATCATCGGCGGGTTGTTTTTCAACAGCACCAGTGATGATAATACAAAATCGCCTTATTCACTGGATCATAATACAGGGAAAGTTTTTTTCAGCCCACCTGAATTACCCGATACACTTAACTTTGCCGGCGAGCCGGTTCCATTGCATAATTTTGATGTAAAGGAAGCGCTCGATCGGGAAATGTTGGTAAATACTTATTTCCACTCGCAGACCTTTCTCTTTATTAAGAAGGCGCCACGCTATTTTCACGTAATTGAACCCATCCTCAAGGAACAGGGTGTTCCCGGGGATTTTAAGTACCTGGCTTTAGCCGAAAGTAGTTTTTTTGACCGTGCGGTAAGTCCGGCGGGGGCGGTGGGCATCTGGCAGTTTATGAAACCTACCGCTCGTGATTATGGCCTGGAAGTAACCAACGAAGTGGATGAACGCTATAATTTGGTGAAAGCCACGCAGGCAGCATGCAAATACCTGAAACATAATTATGAGAAATATGGTAGCTGGACCTTGGTAGCAGCTGCCTACAATGCCGGACGAAATGGAGTTGCCCGGCAGATAGCGCGACAGAAGGGCCACAATTACTATGATTTGTTATTAGGTGAGGAAACGGGACGGTATGTTTATCGCATACTGGCGCTGAAGTTAATTCTCAGCGATCCGGAAAAATATGGATTTAATGTTCCGGAAGATGAAATTTACCCCGTCATCCCGACCTATAATGTGACAATTGAGGGGACGGTAGATGATTTTGCCGACTTTGCCCGGGAGCACGGTGTGAATTATAAAATATTGAAATATTTCAATCCCTGGTTGAGGGAAACAACTTTGTCCAATCCGTCAGGAAAAACCTACGTCATCAGGTTACCCGAAAAAGGATACCGTACATTTCGCCATGACGGGGAAGTGAAAAAGGCAGAACGGGATTCCATCTCCGATCAGGACGAATAAGTAGATTGAATGAGCAACGAAGATAAAATTGTTGTGAGAGGCGCACGTGTGCACAACCTCCGCAACATTGATGTTGAGATACCACGCAACAAATTGACGGTGATTTCCGGCCTTAGCGGAAGCGGCAAATCGTCACTGGCATTCGATACCATTTACGCAGAAGGGCAACGACGCTACATCGAGACTTTTTCGGCGTATGCACGTTCGTTCCTGGGGAACATGGAGCGCCCCGATGTGGATGAGATCACAGGACTGAGCCCGGTGATTTCGATCGAGCAAAAAACGACGAACAAAAATCCCCGCTCAACGGTAGGAACGGTTACAGAGATATATGATTTTCTGCGACTGCTTTATGCCCGGGCTGGTATTGCCTATTCTTACAATACTGGCGAGAAGATGGTTAAGTACACCGACGAGCAGATTATTAATCTGATTTTGGAACGCTTCGATGGTAAACCGACCATCATTCTGGCTCCGGTGGTAAAAGGACGTAAAGGGCACTACCGTGAATTGTTCGAGCAAATTCGCCGAAAGGGATTTTTGTATGCCCGTATCGATGGCGAGATACGTGAATTGTCGCACGGGTTAAAAGTCGATAGGTACAAGAATCACAACATCGAAATTGTGATTGATAAGCTGGTGGTGGATTTGGCTGACAGGAAGCGTCTGCGCGGTTCGGTTGAAACAGCAATGAAACACGGGGGCGGAATCATCATGATTCAGGAAAAGGGGAGTGGTGAAGCGAGATATTACTCCCGCCACCTGATGTGCCCCACGACCGGAATTTCATACAATGAACCGGCCCCGCACAGTTTTTCGTTTAACTCACCGCAAGGAGCTTGTCCGAAGTGTAACGGACTGGGAGAAGTAACCGAAATCGACATTGACAAGATTATTCCCGATCCATCGGTGAGTATTGCCAAAGGCGGAATTGCTCCGTTGGGTCCCTATAAAAACTCGCTGATATTTTGGCAAATCGAAGCGCTGGCCGGGAAATACGAAGTGACGTTGAAAACGCCGTTGAGAAATTATCCGGAAGAGGCCATTGATGCCATTCTTTTTGGCACAAGTGAAAGAATTCAGCTAAAGAATACGCCACTGGGCAGCTCGGTCAATTACATGATGAGCTACGAAGGAGTGGTGAAATATATTGTTAGCCAGAAGAGTGATAATCCGTCGAAGAAGGCGCAAAAATGGGCCGATCAGTTTCACAAAACCAATGTTTGTCCGGTTTGTAACGGGCAACGATTGAATAAGGAGGCACTCCATTTTAAGATTGATGACAGAAATATTGCTGAACTGGCGCAGATGGACATTGGCGAACTTTCGGTATTTCTTGAGAACATCGATTCGCGGTTAACCGAACGGCAACGGCTGATTGGGGCAGAGGTATTGAAAGAAATTCGTGATCGGTTGCGCTTCCTGCTCAATGTTGGGTTGGAATACCTGTCACTCGATCGATCGGCCCGGAGCCTTTCCGGAGGAGAATCGCAGCGTATCCGTTTGGCAACGCAAATTGGCTCGCAGCTTGTCAATGTCCTGTATATACTCGATGAACCGAGCATCGGTTTGCATCACCGCGACAATTTGCGCCTGATTAATTCGTTGCAGCAACTCCGGGATACCGGAAATTCGGTGGTGGTAGTGGAACACGATCGGGATATGATTATGGAAGCTGACTATTTAGTGGATATGGGACCGTTTGCCGGTCGCCATGGTGGTGAAGTGGTGGCTGCAGGTGATCCGCACGAATTATTAAAATTGAATACGCTGACTTCTGCTTACCTGAACGGAATTAAAAAAATTGCCATTCCGGAAAAGAGAAGGGAAGGGAACGGTGATGTGCTTTGCATTAAAGGAGCAAGTGGCAACAACCTGAAAAAAATAGATGTTGAATTCCCGTTAGGAAAATTTATTTGCGTAACCGGTGTGTCGGGAAGTGGGAAATCGACGCTTGTCAACGAAACGTTGCAGCCGATCCTGAGCCAGCATTTCTATAAGTCAGTGAAAGACCCGTTGCCCTATGATAAAATAGAAGGAATGGAACATATCGATAAGGTGGTACAGGTCGACCAGTCACCCTTGGGACGTACGCCGCGTTCCAATCCGGCAACTTATACGGGGGTGTTTTCCGAGATCCGCAACCTCTTTGCCATGTTACCCGAATCGAAAGTTCGCGGGTACAAGCCCGGCCGGTTTTCGTTTAACGTGAAAGGCGGTCGTTGTGAAGAGTGCCAGGGAGCCGGGATGAAAGTTATCGAGATGAACTTCCTGCCCGATGTATATGTGCATTGCGATAAATGTAATGGCCGACGGTACAACCGCGAAACGCTGGAGGTGCGTCATAAAGGGAAATCCATCAGCGATGTGCTCGATATGACCATTAATCAGGGAGTTGAATTTTTCGAAAATATCCCGTCGATTTTAGTCAAACTGAAAAGTTTACAGGAAGTTGGACTTGGTTACATCACGTTAGGACAGTCATCAACAACTTTGTCGGGAGGTGAATCGCAGCGCGTGAAACTGGCTTCCGAACTTAGTAAGCGCGACACCGGCAAAACGGTTTACATTCTCGATGAACCCACTACCGGTCTTCATTTCGAAGACATCAGGGTATTGCTCGATGTACTAAATAAGTTAGTTGACAGGGGAAATACGGTAATTGTTATCGAGCACAACATGGACGTTATCAAGGTAGCCGATCACATCATCGACATTGGCCCCGAGGGAGGACGGACCGGCGGAAAGGTGGTTTGCGCAGGTACCCCGGAACAAGTGGTTAAACATCGAAATTCGTATACTGCACGCTTCCTGAAGGAAGCGTTGAACAGAAAATAAACGCAGGCGCTTCGCCTGAAAAAGAGCATTGACCATTTTGCATCAATTGAACAAAATGTGTTAACTTGATGCACGCATTCATCTGAAAACAGCCTTTTATGGTACGAGATATAAAATTACAATGTGAGAACAGCGGCAAAATCTGCACATATCCGCTGGGAACTACGCTGGGCGAAATAGCCGGCGATATGGGAGTATCGCTACCATCTCCTATTCTGGGAGCTTATGTGAACCATCGCGTGAAACCGCTCGATTTTGAGCTGGTGAAGCCCAAGAAGATTGAGTTTTTCGATTATAGCAATACCGATGGACAACGGATGTATCTTCGTTCGCTTTCGTTTGTGTTGTACGTGGCGATGCGGAATATCTGGCCCGAGGCACGATTGAAAATCGACCATGCTATTTCGAAAGGTTACTACTGTGAAATAGAGAATCTCGGACGGCCACTTATCGACCAGGATGTATGGACACTTCGCGAAGAAATGCGGGAGTTGATAGACAAAGATTTACCTATATACCGAAAAAGGGTACTAACAGAAGAGGCTGTTGAAATCTTTGGACAGGAAGGTTTGTATCGCAAAGCGGAACTTTTTAAAGAGTATGGCCGTATTTATGCGCCTATATTGTGTTTGGCCGAAAGGCGTGATTTTTTCTATGGTCACGTTTTGCCTTCCACGGGTTATCTGAAACATTTCGGTTTGGAAAAATATTACGACGGTCTTCTTTTGCGTGTACCTGATCCTGATTCACCCAATGAACTGGAGCCGGTCATTCGCCAGGAAAAACTTTTTGAAATTTTCCGGGAACACAAGGAATGGGCTGGTATTCTTCAAATAGAGGATATTGCGGGTTTGAATGAGCAGGTCCGGCAACAACGGGCCGGCGAAATCATTAAGATATCGGAAGCGCTTCACGAAAAGAAAATTGTGGAAATTGCGAACATGATTTATGCGCGACGCGGTAAGGTTAACCTGGTGCTGATTGCTGGACCTTCGAGTTCGGGTAAAACAACATTCAGCAAGCGGCTGGGAATTCAACTGGCTGTTGTGGGAATGCGCCCAATCTCCATTTCATTGGATGATTTCTTTGTGGATCGGGCACATACGCCACGTGACGAATCGGGTGAATATGACTTTGAAGCATTGGAAGCCATCGATATCGAATACTTCAATGAGTTTCTGACCAAGTTGATGAATGGTGAAGCAGTTGAGCGTCCGGTGTTTGATTTTCACAGCGGAGAGCGGGTGTTTAAAGGCGAAATGATGAAACTCGAGAAAAATAATATTCTCATTATTGAAGGTATTCATGGCCTGAATCCTGACTTGATTCCGGGAATTGATAGCGAACGGACCTTCAGGATCTTCATCTCGGCGCTGACGCAGATTTCCATTGACGAGCACACATATATTCCTACGGCTGATAACCGTTTGTTGAGGCGAATTATCCGCGATAGCAAATATCGCGGGTACGATGCGTGTACAACCATCCAACGATGGCCGAGCGTTCGGAGAGGAGAGGATTTACATATTTTCCCTTGCCAGGAAAATGCGGATGTCATGTTCAATTCAGCCCTGATTTATGAATTAGGTGTTTTGAAACGGCCTGCAGAACATCTGCTCGAGCTGGTCCCTGAAAATGCACCGGAATATGCTGAAGCTGTCCGCTTGCTGGTATTCATTTCTTACTTTTATCCGATTTCGTCGCAGGAAATACCGCCTACTTCGGTATTGCGCGAATTTTTAGGCGGGAGTAGTTTCAATTATTGAAAAACAGGAATTTGAAATAGAGGAGAAGCTCGCCGGGTGGCGGGCTTTTTTTTTATGCCATCCGGCTGAAAATCGCTCTCTGGGCAAGGAAGGTTTGAAATAGTCCGCGGCCAAAAAGAAATAAAATCATAGCCAGCCAAAGTGCGTTGTTTCCCAGTTGGTGTTGAAAAATAATGAAAACAGGAATAAAGAGTAAGAAAGTGGCAGCCAGCATGCTGTTGCGCATTCCTTTTGAAGCTGTAGCCCCAATGTAGATTCCGTCCCAGATGAAAGCTGCAAACCCGCTAATGGGAACCAGCGCTGTCCACCAGATAAATGGTCGGGCCGCTTCCCTGAGCGAGGCCTGGTCAGTCAACAGGGCAATAATCTGATTCCCGGCAAGAAAATAGATAAGTGAAAATAGGATGCCGAGTGAGATTCCCCAAAGAAAGAGTAACCGACTAACTTTCTTTAGTTTGGATTTACTTCCGGCTCCAAAGTATTTCCCGGCCAGGGCTTCACCGGCATAAGCAAAGCCATCCATAAAGAACGAGAAGAACATGAAGAACTGAAGCAACAGCGAATTGACAGCCAGGACCGTATTATTCATTGCGGCCGATTTTGAGGTGAAAAACGTGAACACACCGATAATGCAAAGCGTCCGGATGAAGATGTCGCGGTTAACCCGCATAAAAATTCGTAACGCTTTCACTTCAAGTACCTGCTTTCGCGAAAGATAGGAAAAGGGAGAACCGAATTTTTTATGGATGAACCATAGGGAAAGAAGGAGTCCCATGTATTGCGACAAAACTGTTCCCATGGCCACACCGGCCGATTTCATTCCCAAGACGAAAACGAAAAATACGCTGAAGATGATATTGGCTATATTAATAATAATGGCAACAATCATGGGAATACGGGCGTTTTGCATCCCGATGAACCAGCCTGTAAGACTGTAAAGTCCGATAGTGGCCGGTGCGGCCCAAATACGAATAAAGAAGTACTGGCTGGCCAGCTGCTTAACCTCCTCACTCCCGCCCAGAATACGGAAACTAATCCATTCAATTGGAATTTGAAGTATGATGAGTAAAACACCAAAAAATAGCGCCAAAACAAAGGAGCGGCCTAATATCAGTTCGCTTTCGTTTCGATCTTTCCTTCCAGTTGCCTGAGCGGTAAAGCCGCTGGTTCCCATTCTCAGGAAAGCAAACATCCAGTAAAGAAAGTTGAAAATAACACCACCAAGCGATATTGCGCCAATATATACTGATGATCCTAAGTGCCCCATCAGCGCCATATCGACTAGTCCCAACAGCGGAACTGTAATATTACTGATGATGTTGGGGACAGCGAGGTCAAGAATTTTTCGGTTCAAGGTATGATTGGTTTATTGCTTAATTATTCATTTTCAGGCGACAAAAATAGATGCATAAAAAAGAACAAAAAAGGTTTATTTTTATTTGGAACAAATCCAAATAAAGATTACTTTTGGAAAACATTGAACTACTAAAAACCATTAGTGATATGAGTTTTATTCAACCAAAATTAAAATACGATTATACGGCTCTTGAGCCATACATTGACGCCCGTACCATGGAAATTCACTATACGAAGCACCATGCGGGTTACACCAATAACTTGAATAAGGCCATTGAAGGTACGGAATTGGACGGTAAAACCATTGAAGAAGTTTTATCGGTAGTATCAAAATTTCCGGCGGCTGTACGTAACAATGCAGGTGGCTTTTATAACCACAACCTGTATTGGGATGTAATGCAACCGGGTGGAAGTTCAGGGCCTAAAGGTGAACTGGAAGCTGCAATTAGTTCTACTTTCGGTTCGCTGGGCGCATTCAAGGATCTATTTTCAAAAGCCGCAGCTACTAGATTTGGTTCGGGCTGGGCATGGCTAATTAAAGATGGAAACGCATTAAAGGTGGAATCTACACCGAATCAGGACAATCCGCTCATGGATGTTTCAGATGTGAAAGGAACTCCCATTTTAGGTATAGATGTATGGGAACACGCTTATTATCTGAATTATCAGAACCGGCGTCCCGAGTACATCGAAGCTTTTTGGAAAGTTATCAACTGGGACGAGGTTGATAGACGTTTTAAAGGTTAATTGATTTTTTGGTTTGAGAAGCCGGAGGTGATGCTCCGGTTTTTTTTTGGTGTGCCGTGCATGGCAGCAGGCTTGGTGGTGTAAGTCCACTATGGGGGTTTGTAATCGCCAACCATTAGCCTAAGGCAAGGGCGCCCATCGCGAGGTGGAACCTGAAGGAAGCCGGAAGCAAACCTCTGCCCCAGGGGGATACGAACCGCACCGGGCATATCCTGTAGGATGAGTTTTCCAGACAAAATGTGTACCGACTGTCATGGGAGTGGGCTAATACCCGTAACGGATATTGGCACATATCGAATAGTTTCATTGTTACCAGGAGCATAACCAATGAACGTCTGTCAAAGGCGGGTTATCTTCCATCCTACTCGATTTTAGGACTGATGCAGCCTTCTTTCTATCGGGCTCTAAGGTATTTTTTTGTACTTTAGTCGCTCATTCCGGGAACTCCGGAAGTATAATTCAGAAAAAACTGAGAATATGCAAAACAGTGATGTTTTCTCTCTGCTGAAAGCCACAGGAACGGACAGCAGATTACTGGATATAGCAGAAAAAGCACTCAATGGAGAGCGAATTTCCTTCGACGAAGGAGTAACACTTTATCGTGAAGGGGAAATTCCCTTTTTGTCGATGTTGTCCAATGCAGTGCGTCAGCGTATCAATGATGAGTATGTTTATTTCAACCGTAACTTTCATATCGAACCTACGAATATTTGTGAAAGCCATTGCTCATTTTGTTCCTATCGCCGCGATGCCGGTGAAGAAGGAAGCTGGGAGCACAGCTTGGACGATATTCGCCGCAAGGCAGAAAGTTATGTTGGTAAAGAGCTGACGGAAGTACACATCGTTGGAGCGGTGCATCCCGATCGTGACCTTTTCTATTACGCCGATTTGGTGAAAACAGTTAAATCGGTGTTGCCGGATATTCATATCAAGGGATTTACGGCCGTTGAGATCGATGCCATGATAAAGAAGTCGGGACTGTCGCTGGAAGAAGGATTGCAGGCCCTGAAAAAAGCCGGGTTGGATTCGATGCCTGGCGGGGGTGCCGAAATTTTCGATGAAAAGACACGTGCCCGTATTTGTCCTGATAAGACCGATACAGCCGGATGGTTGAAAATTCACGAAACTGCGCACCGTCTGGGAATTCCGAGTAACGCGACCATGCTTTACGGATTGATTGAAACTTACGAGCACCGTATCGATCACATGAACCGTTTGCGCGATTTGCAAGACCGGAGCAATGGTTTTAACACCTTCATCCCATTGAAATTCCGTCATTCGAACAATGCATTTTCGCATATTGCTGAATCGACAACGATGGAGGATCTGAAAAATTATGCAGTTGCCCGGATTTTCCTCGACAACATTCCACACCTGAAGGCTTACTGGCCAATGATTGGTAAGTCGGTATCCCAGTTGTCGCTGGCCTTTGGAGTAGACGATCTGGATGGGACCATTGATGATTCTACGAAGATTTACTCGATGGCAGGCGCCGAAGAGCAAAATCCATCTGCATCGACTGATGAGCTGGTTAAAATGATTAAAACAGCCGGTAAAGTACCGGTTGAACGCGATACGCTCTATAACATCGTTCGCCGATTTGATTAATTGAACGGAAGTATTTTTTAGTTACAACATACAAAACCGGAAGAGTGAAATTTTCATCCGTTGGTGAAGATTTACTCCTTCGGTTTTTTTATGGGCAATCGGTATGATTAATTTTTACTTTTGGAGTTTAGGATTAATTTTGTTGCAAGGTCATATTCACCCTAGATAAGAAGATATGTCATTCCGAAAATTTCTGAAAAGCAAGGTTTTTTGGCTGAATGTAATTCTGGCCGTTGTCCTTACGATTATTTTCTTGTGGTTAACCATGTATGCACTGTCGAAATACACGCATCATGGCGAAGCCTTCCCAACGCCGAATCTTACGGGACTTGGGCAGACCGACTGGGAAAAAATAGCCAACGACAAACAGATTGATGTGGTTATTCGCGATTCGGTTTACAATACTGATTATACACCCGGCTCTATTATTGAACAAATGCCACGAACAGGGCACTACATCAAGGCCGGGCGAACGATTTATGTAACGGTTGCTGCGGTTAAACCGGAAATGGTCCAACTGCCGAAGTTAACGGATGTGTCATTGCGTCAGGCAAGGGTTTTGCTGGAATCGAAAGGCCTGAAACCGGGTGATGTGACATATCGTCCATCGGAATATAACAGTTTGGTGCTTGCTCAGAAGTTGCATGGCTCCAGTGCCGACCCGGGAATTTTGGTCCCCCGGGGAACGCCAATTGATTTGGTGGTAGGCAAAACGATGGAGAACCAGCGGACGATTGTTCCCGATTTGACCGGTTATACTTATGATGCGGGAAGAAAAATACTTCAGGATGTATCGCTAACGGTTGGCGCTGTTATTTACAGCAAAGAGGTTAAAACCGAAGAGGATTCGACCAATGCGGTTATTTGGCAGCAATCGCCGCAATTTAACCGGCACGAAGGTGTGGAAATTGGCCATTCAGTCGATTTGTGGCTGAAGTTGCCGGTTGACAGCCTTTCAGGAAACGATAATTAATAAGGAGCTTTTTGATGACAGATAAGAAATTGCCGGTTGATGACCAGGATGAACTGGATGACGAAAACGGAATGTTTGAACATTACCGGCTCACGGTTGATCCCGGTCAAAAACCTTTGCGCATCGACAAGTTTCTGGTAAACCGGATTGACACCGCGTCGCGCAGCCGCATTCAGTCGGCCGCCGAGGCCGGAAGTATCCTGGTCAATAATGTTTCGGTAAAGGCCAACTACAAGGTCAAGCCCGGTGACGAGATTTCCATTGTCATGGATTATCCGCGCCGGGAGCTCAAAATCATTCCGGAAGATATTCCGCTGAACATCGTTTACGAAGATGATGATTTGCTGGTGATTAATAAACCGGCAGGTCTGGTGGTCCATCCGGGGCACGGTAATTATTCCGGGACACTGGTCAATGCACTGGCTTATCGTTACCGGGATTTACCGCTTTATGGCGGTGATGATCCGCGTCCGGGGCTGGTGCACCGCATCGATAAAAATACAACCGGACTGTTGGTCGTAGCCAAAACAGAAATGGCGAAGAATCATCTGGCAGCACAATTTTTCAACAAAACGACCAAACGAAAATACAATGCCATCGTTTGGGGAAACCTGAAGGAGGACGAAGGGACCATCGAAGGCAATATCGGGCGGAGTTTGAAAAATCGGCAGGTTTTTACCGTATTCCCGGAAGGGGATTATGGTAAACCGGCGGTGACGCACTACAAAGTGATTGAAAAGCTTGGATATGTCAACCTGGTGGAATGTGTGCTGGAAACAGGTCGTACGCATCAAATCCGGGTGCATATGCGCTACATCGGACATCCGTTGTTTAACGATGACAACTATGGCGGCGATAAAATTCTGAAAGGAACGACCTTTACTAAATACAAGCAGTTTGTGGAAAACTGCTTTAAAATTCTTCCGCGGCAAGCGTTACACGCCAAATTACTTGGATTTGTGCATCCCCGCACCGGCGAGGAGATGATTTTCGATTCAGAGTTACCTGAAGATATGACACAGGTGATCGGGAAGTGGCGAACCTATATTTCAAACAGAAACCAGTTTTAATCTGATCCTGGATGACAACGAGAAACATTGCAGTAGTGGTTGGCGGCGATTCATCGGAATATGTGGTATCGATGAATAGTGGCGCTAATGTGATAAAATTAATCGATCGGGAGCATTTTACACCGTGGATGGTGAAAATGAGGAATGGTGTATGGGAAGTGGCCGACGGTGAAAGTAAAATTGCGGATGTTGATAAATCGGATTTCTCTTTTACGGTTGACGGTAAACGTATCCGGTTCGAATATGCCTATATCATCATTCATGGCTCGCCTGGCGAAAATGGTATCCTGCAAGGTTATTTCGACTTGATTGGGGTTCCTTATTCGTCGAGCAATACAGAGTCCTCTGCATTGACATTTAACAAATTCTACTGCAATAATTTTCTCCGGACGTTGGGAATTGAAATGGCACGTTCGTTTCACCTGGTGAAAGGCGATGACTATGATATTGATGCGATGCTGGCAGTTTTGGGATTGCCTGTTTTTGTCAAACCGAATTCAGGCGGTTCGAGCTTTGGTATCACGAAAGTGAAAACGGCAGATGAGCTGAAACCTGCCATCGAAAAGGCATTCGAAGAGGATGACGAAGTGTTGGTAGATGAATTTATTTCGGGAACCGAGTTCACCTGTGGGTTGGTGAAAATTGGCGGGAAGAAGTTGGTTTTCCCGGCAACGGAAATCATTCCCAAAAACGAATTCTTCAATTACGAATCGAAATACGTGGCCGGCATGGCCGAAGAGATTACTCCTGCCCGCATATCTGAAGAAGCGATGTTGGAAATTCAGGCGCTGTCATCACGGATTTACGACTTGTGTGATTGCAACGGTATTGTCCGTATCGATTTCATCCGGCACGAAGCCCGGTTTTATTTCCTCGAGGTGAATACCATTCCCGGTATGACCGGAACAAGCTTTATCCCGCAACAGGTAGAAGCCATGGGGCTCGATTTGAAAGAGTTATTAACAGAAATCATCGAAGAGGGAATAAATAAGGCTAATGCGTAGTTATCAACCTGAATTGTTTATATCCTGTTGGTAAGCGTGTGTACAAGATGTTCAAGTTGGTGGTGATTTCCTGTCGGTAAATTAGTAACGTGCTGATTGAGCAGTATTGGGACCTTCATGGTGGATAAATTAAACCACATGGCGTGGTCGGAATCGTTATTTTTGGATCTTTGCAGACCCAACAATGCATTAATTTTTAAGTTAAATGGCTGGCGAAAATTATAATAACCGCAATAAAAACAGGGGTAAGCTAACACTGGATCAAATCAATGCGCAGTATGGAAAAATTCCGCCCCAGGCATTAGAGGTTGAGGAAGCTGTGTTGGGCGCACTGATGCTCGAACGGGACGCTTACATCGTTGTGGCGGATATTCTTAGGCCCGATAGTTTCTACAAGGAGGAGCATCAAAAGATTTTCAAGGCCATACAGGAATTAAATGCCAACGAAAAACCGGTGGACTTGCTGATGGTGACGCAAGAGCTGAAGAACCGGGAAGAGTTGGAAGAAGTTGGCGGCCCCCTGTATATTACCCAGCTCACCAGTAAAGTTGCTTCAGCTGCGCACATCGAATTTCATGCCCGCATCATAGCACAAAAGTACATTCAGCGCGAACTAATCCGTATTTCTACCGAAATCCAGACCAAATCCTACGACGATACCATGGAGTTGGAGGATTTGATTGATTATGCAGAAGGGGCTTTATTCAAAGTAACCGAAGGCAGTATTACCAAAGAATCGCTGCCGATTAAACCTATTTTGCGGGAAGCCATCGAGCGGATTGAAGAAAACTCGAAGAAAAAAGAAGGACTGAGTGGTGTGCCTTCCGGGTTTACCCGTTTAGACCGGATTACTTCGGGGTGGCAAAAAACGGACTTGATGATTATTGCTGCCCGTCCTGCAATGGGAAAAACGGCCTTTGTTTTATCGATGGCCCGTAATATGGCAGTCGATCACCATGTCCCGGTGGCTGTATTTTCACTGGAAATGTCCTCCATTCAGTTGGTCAACCGTTTAATTGCTGCTGAAACGGAACTTGGTTCGGAGAAACTGAAAACCGGACGTTTGGAAAACTGGGAATGGGAGCAACTAAACCGGAAAATTAAAAATTTAGAGGAAGCCCCTCTTTTCATTGACGATACACCCGCACTTTCCGTTTTCGAATTCCGCGCCAAAGCGCGACGTTTAAAAATGCAACACAACATCGGCATTATCATTGTCGACTATTTACAGCTGATGACAGCTGGATCAGACGGGAGAGGAAGTCGTGAACAGGAAGTGAGTACAATTTCGCGTAACCTGAAAGCTATCGCCAAAGAGGTGGATGTACCGATTATCGCATTATCGCAGCTGAACCGTTCGGTTGAATCGCGCGACGGAAAACGTCCGCAGCTTTCTGACCTTCGTGAATCCGGAGCGATTGAGCAGGATGCGGACATGGTTATGTTTATTCACCGTCCGGAATATTATGGTATTACGGAAGACGAAAGCGGTAATTCGCTCATCGGTATGGCCGAAATCATCATTGCCAAGCATCGTAACGGTGCCGTAGGGGAAGTTCATTTGGCATTTAAGAGCCATTTAGCACGCTTTAGCGATCCGGATGAAGAAAGCCTGGGTACCATGCCCGAAGATTTAGGAAATGGACAGGTTGGTGCCCGTTTCAGTTCGAAGATGAATGAGGATACGGAGTCCTCATTCGAGCACAGTTTAGGCGCCCGCGGATTCCCCTCAACCGGAGGCGGGTTGGACGATGATACACCTTTCTGAGAAAAGCCTCTCAAAAACAGGTATTATGAAACGAACAGTCTCTTTGCTTCTTTTATTGATCGTCCTGGCAACTAAAGCCCAGTCTGCTTTTTTGCTAATCCCGATGGATGACCAGCAAAAGAATCATCTCAAAGCCTATGGTATTGTCTATTGGGCACTTCAAAAGGACATCGAAGTTAAATGGTTGTTGAATTACCGGGGCGGTAGTTTCTTATTGCAATCCGATAAAAATGTCCATGATGAATGCCTTATCCGCGGCGTGAGTGTTGATCTGGTTCCGGATGCCAAGGCATCATCCATTTTGCAGTATATTGCCCGCGAAGATGTAAATATGGATGCGGTGGCCATGCAAAAGGCGCCGGAAATAGCCGTTTATTCGCCACCTAACAAGCAGCCCTGGGATGATGCAGTCACGTTGGTGTTGACCTATGCAGAAATCCCGTACGATGTTATTTATGATCAGGGAATACTCGACGGTAAGTTGAAGAATTACGACTGGCTCCATTTGCATCACGAAGATTTCACCGGGCAATTTGGAAAATTCTTCCGCAATTACCAACACATGCCCTGGTACCAGGAAGAAGTTCGGATAAACCGTCAATTGGCGCAAAAAAACGGGTTTCAGAAAGTTTCACAGTTAAAGCTCAAGGTTGCCGGGCTTATTAAAAATTTTGTCAAAAACGGCGGCTTTTTGTTTGCCATGTGTGCGGCAACCGACACCTACGACATCGCCCTTGCTGCCCACAACACCGATATTTGCGGCCCCATGTACGACGGAGGCCCGGAAGATCCGGATATGGATAGCAAACTGGATTTTGCCAATACACTGGCATTTCAGAATTTTCACATTGTCAAGGATCCTTATGCTTATGAATTCTCGGACATTGATGCGACGGAAACCCGAAAAGTGAAACCCGAAGAAGATTATTTTACCTTATTTGATTTTTCGGCCAAATGGGACCCGGTACCGACCATGCTTACGCAGGACCATGTGCGGATTATTAAAGGTTTTATGGGGCAGACTACCGCGTTTAATGAAGAAAAGTTGAAGGCAAACATCCTGATTATGGGGGAGAATAAATCGGCTCACGAGGCCCGCTATATTCACGGTGATTTTGGGAAAGGCTTTTTCTCGTTTTATGGAGGTCACGATCCGGAAGATTACCGCCATTTAGTTGGCGACCCGCCTACTGATTTGAACCTTCATCCCAACTCTCCCGGCTACAGGCTAATTTTAAATAATGTTTTATTTCCTGCCGCACGTAAAAAGAAGCATAAAACATAATGGTTGCTCCATGGTATCTCAAAACATGTTGAGCATACATACTTTTTTGTCCGGCGGTGTCAAAAACATGTTTTGGGTTGACCTTTTTCTTACGCAAAAAAAGAGAGCAGGAAATCCGGGGACTTCCTGCTCAACTAAACCAGGGAATAAATTGGGAATAGCTGGAATAGTAAAATCTTTTGCTATTCAACCTGTCAATTAAAAGCCTGGGTTTAGCTTAAAATTCCCCTTGCGGGGAATTTATTTTGCTTAAAGAACAGGAGCCCGGAGAAGGAGTGTGTGATTGTTGTATCTCTAATTAATCTATAAGTATAGGTCGTATTAAAACGGGCTCCTGTATCTTCTTATATCAGTGTTTTAGTATTTGTACTCAATTTCAATTGATGAGTCTTCCAAAACACCCTGAGGTTTGTTTACAGCGGTTACTTTCAATACGCCGTACATGTAATCTCCGGTACCACGCATGGTACGGAAGATATATACATCACCGGCAGCTGCATTGGGAACAGATGTCGTTGCTCCTGAGAAATCAGTCGCTTCGATGGTTACTATATCAGTGTTAGAGTAGTCATCAGCGGTGCCTTTAACCAGCTGAGCATTGTTGAGGGCATTGAAACCGACCTCAACAGGGCCGCCTAATACAGGATAAGCAGCAGTGAATTGCACATCAGCACTATCACCGGCTGTAGTCGTATTTACATACCTGGCTTCAATCAAGTCGTATGCCTGGTTGCTGGTAGTGTCCAGTGTGAATGTTTCAACATTGCTGAAACTGTAAGGTGCAATCGGAACTATAGCAACAGAAGTAGCTGATTTTGTTCCGGCCGTGCCGGTCACTTTAACGAAAACAGTGTCACCAACCTGGTGGTCGGTACCTTTTATCTCGATTGAATCGGTTGCATTAAAAGGACCAGCTTCTGCTACATATGTTCCAGCGACTCCTACCTTCGTCTCAACAGTTACGCTGCTCAATGTTTCGGTTACTGGTTCAACACTGAATTTTACATGAAAAACAGTATCGATACGGTGATTCACATCAGGAACCTCAATTGAAATCGGGTCAGCAACGGTAATTGTTTTGTATCGTGTTATGTTTTTGCCGTTGTATGAACCAGAAAACTGCAGACTTGCTGAGTAGTTGATGTCTGAGATACCTAATTGGCTATCGGTGAGGGTCATTGAGCCACTTCCGTCAGTCAAATCAATTGTCCCAAGATCTTTTTGGGTATCAGAAAGGACATTGCCATCCGCATCGGAGCTACTCAATAGGATAACACTCAGGGAAGAAAGATTTTTCTGCTGGTTGTCAATGCTTACCGTAGCAGAATTGTCGAGGCTTGTTAAGCCATCGCTCGAAATGAAGAACTCTGTGCCGAGATCATAAAAATCTACTTTGTTACCGGCATTATAGTCCTGGCAAGAAGCCATAAAAAGAGAGAGGACTATTCCTACAGAGAAAATTATATATTTTTTCATATGATCCTTGATTAATTTTGTTAGTTAATATCCCAGAAGATTTTGGTTGTCAATTTGTCTCCACCAATGGCAGTAGCAGCAGCTTTATAGTTGTCTTCGTTCAAAGTTTGTTCGTTAACGGGATAAGTGAAACGAGTTGGTATTGAAGCTACACCTGTCGGTGGGGTCGGAGGCATATTAAATGCAGGGTAATCCAAACGCCGGAATGTTGTATATCCGACCAAACCTCTGGTATAGGATGCTAACCAGGATTGCGTACCGATTACTTCTTTCCAGTTTCCGGTATTGGTTACAGCTGAGGTATAATTAACCGATGGATTTGCCAAATAACCATTGGCTTCAGCATCTGTACCTCCCCACCACAAGATGGAAGATTTAATTCCTTCGTTGTAGTATGCTTCTGCAGTCTGACCTACATTCCAACCGCGTGCAGCAGCCTCGGCAAGATAGAATTGCAATTCAGAATAAGTTATCAAAATACCCGGGAAGGTAGGTTGCAGCAATTGATCAGATACGTGAGAGTAGTTGTCAAAAGGACTATTTTCACCGTATACACCACCAACGTAAGCGAGTTTTTCAACACCAGTAACGGTTGAAGTATTAACCTGTGTGAAATACAGCGGCAGGCGCGGGTCGGACATCCCGTTCATCACATCAACCACGGTATTTGCAGCCACGAAGTCATGACGGCCACTTAATACGAGATCCTCATACAAGGTATTCGTATTCGGAGTGTTTGTTAAATAAGGCATCAAACAATCATCGCTGGATGAAGAAAAGGCATTGGCATATGCACTCTCAACTGTTGACTGGGCCAAAGTTTCGTCAGCGTCAGCAATGGTGATTCCCAATTTCACTTTCAACGTGTAAGCGAACTTTTTCCAGGATGCAACATCACCTCTATAGTAGAAGTCTGCCGGACCAAAGCTACCTTCTGAATTATCCAATCCTGCAATATCTGCAGTTACCCGGCTGATGAGGTCTTTGTATATGGTCATCGCGTCGTCATACTTGGGCGAGATGTTCGTGATATCCAGATCTTCGGAATAGGGAACATCGCCAAATATATCCACCAACCGCTGATAGGAATATACCTCCAGCAAATCGATGATGTACAGCTTGTTTTGTTGTACTACTTTATCGGCATCGGTTACCGGCGTTTGTGCATTAATCAACTCACTGGCACGCTTCAGGTCCATCAGGAAGCCGCGATAATAGTAGCGGAAGATCTGATCAGGAATGGTCCGGTTCACGATATTGTAGTTGGCTTCATCCGTATAGGTTGTTTCCGTCCAATACTGTGAGACAAGCTTCCATATATTTAGGTTTACATTCGTGCTTGAAATCTGATCGGAGAGGGACTTCTCCGCGTTGGAGAAGAGTGATTCTCCGGGTACTTCCGACGGATTCTTCGTGTCGGTGTTGTATTCTTCAAATTTATCGGTACATGACGCGAGAAGTGCAATCACTACCAATAATAACCAATATCTGTTTTTCATAGTTGTGTCGATGTTTAGAATTGAACTTTTACACTAAAACCAATATTCCGGGTGGTTGGCATTACACCACTCTGCCATCCTTGAATATTACCGGCACCCTGGCTGGCTTCCGGATCGGCATACGGCAGGTTTTTATGAATAATCCAAAGGTTCGAACCTACAACACTCAAAGAAGCGCCTGCGATGAAGGTGTTGCTGAGCAATGTTTTCGGGAAGTTGTAGGTCAATGAAGCTGAACGTAGTTTTATGTACGAAGCGTCATAAACGAATCTGGCGTTAGGGCTGTCAGTGTATCCGAATGCGTGATAATTATCTCCTGCGATACGAACGTCGTTTGGAGTACCATTTTCTTTAACACCCGGCAGAATGTAACCTCCTCCTTGGGAAATAGAATTACGTACGGGGTTTCCCAGGTCGTTAGTGAAATCTGTTTCAGCATACAAACCGGTAGCCATACCGTACCATTGGTCGAGCGAGAATACGCTACCACCTTGTTGTACATCAATCAGGAAGCTCAGTGTAAAGTTTTTGTAGTTAAGCGTGTTGCTAACACCACCAACCCAGTCGGGGTTAATGTTACCAATAATTTGGTCTGAAGTAGCAGTCACTTCGTAATGACCGTTAGCTCCAACAACACGCTGTCCATCCTGGTAAATATAGTCAGTTCCCTGAATGGCACCATAAGGTTCACCAACCCGGGCGTTGATAGTTACACCACCTTGCAGTGATGCGATCTGAAGGTTTCTTATATCTTGTGCAAGAGAAGTTACCTTGTTGTTGTTCTTCGACCAGTTTACGTTGATATCCCAGCGGAATTTATTGCTAACAACGGGAGAAGCATTCAACTGAAGTTCAATACCCTTGTTTTGTATTTCACCGGCATTTACATATTTACCGTAGTATCCGGTTGCATAGGAAACAGCTACAGGCATAATCTGGTCAACCGATCGGTTATCGTAATAAGCAACGTCGAATCCAAGACGATTGTTCCAGAAGTTCATTTCCAGACCGGCTTCCAAACTCTTGGTTCTCTCCGATTTCAGATCGGCATTGTTTTTCGTATCAGGAACGGTTACCATCGGATTACCATTGAACGGGGAGCTCTGTACATAGGTATCCTTGATACTGGCAAACGGAGCGCTGTTACCAACCTCAGCGTAGTTCAAACGAATCTTACCAAGGGACAGCCAGTCGTTCTGGATTAGATTGGAGAAAACAAAACTACCCGAAACAGAGGGATAGTAATAAGCATTGTTTGACGTAGGTAATGTCGATGATTGATCACGGCGAACAGCTCCGTCAAGATACAGGTAATTGTCATAACCCAGTGATGCCTGTGCAAAAAAACCGTTTACTGCTACAATACTGTAAAGTTCATCGGGTGGAAGCATCGGAGAAGCACTGTTGCTTAATGCGTATACATCCGGTAAACTCAAACCACCATTGGTAGAAGCATAAGTTTGATCGATTTTGGTCTTACGGATGTTCATACCGATTAAACCGGTCAAATTCAATTTGTCCGTCAGGTCTTTATTAAAGTTGGCCATCAGGTCGATATTCGTTTCCATGAACCAGCGGTTCAATCTCGAATATCCCGAAGTTACATCCGGACGGCCAACTCCAAATTCTCCGGCGACAGAACCAGTGGCTTTTCTTTCTTCCTGCAGCTCATCATAAGTATCTACAGAAACGCGTCCGGTAAGGGTCACCCAATCAGTAGCGGTCCAGTCCAACTTGGTGTAACCAATTAACCGGTTACGTCTGTCGGTCTCGTAGTTCTTAAATCGAACCCAATAAGGGTTATCCCAATATTCGGGAGTTCCGCTAGATGGAGAGTGGCGGTTCCAGGAAATATTCTGACCTGTTTCCTTAAACAGTCTCTCCTGTTCTTTTATGTCAACGTTTACTTGGAACCACTGACGGAATGAAGTAAGGATATTATCACTATAACCGGTAGAGTTACGGCCCTGGCCTACGGTGTTGATGTAGTTGGCCATGGCAGTAACCTTAAGGTTATCAAGGATATTATACGTTGCATTGAAGTTGAAGTTGTTTTTCTTTAACTCACTGTTCGGCATAACACCGGTTTGATCGAAATTGGTATAACTTAAGCGGAAGGTTGATTTGTCACCACCACCGCTAATATCAACACTGTTTGATTTGGTGAGCGCCGTGTTAAAAAAAGTATCCGGGCCGTTTTTTGCAGCAACCCATGGAGTGGGATTTCCATAATTTGGCGACTGCGGAACGAAAGCATTGTATTGATAAACCATCAAACCAGGGTCGAATTTTTCACCCATTGAGGCATCTTCCGTCGTCGGAACAACCAGGTCCGGTGTTCCGTCTCCGTTTACGTCATACTGGAACAGCCCCGGATAATTTCCGCCACTGTAGTACGGACCGTAACCACCACCATAATTGTGCTGGTATTTCGGAAAGGTACTCTTATCAATTGTACCAACTGTAATGTTGGAGCTAACCGTTACACCTACGCCTTTTTTGTTTTTCTTACCCGATTTGGTGGTAATCATGATTACACCGTTTGCAGCACGCGAACCATAAAGGGCCGTTGCAGCAGCACCTTTCAGTACGTTAATCGATGCAATATCATCGGGGTTGATATCCGATGCAGCGTTACCGTAGTCATAACCATTACGACCCGTTGTTTGTCCCGAGTTGTTGGTTGTGGAGTTGTTAATCGGAATACCATCCACAACAAAAAGTGCCTGGTTGTTACCGGTTAAGGAAGCATTACCACGAATAACTACGTTGGTAGAACCACCCATGTTACCGTTGGCTTTAATTTGTACACCAGCAGCACGACCCGATAGAAGGTTCGCAAAGTTGTCGGTCTTCACTTTGTTCAGATCATCACCGCTAACTTGCTGAACAGCGTATCCCAACGATTTTTTCTCACGCGAGACACCAAGTGCCGTTACAACAACCTCATCTACCGCAATATTTTCCGGTGCAAGTTTAATGTTGTAAACACTTTGAGAAGTAAGGGGAACTTCCTTAGTTTTCATTCCCACAAAAGTGACCGTTAAGGCAGCGGCATTTTCCGGTACCTTCAATGTGAATTTACCATCCATGTCGGTAACTGTACCCAGCGTGGTACCCTTAACAACGACAGATGCCCCAGGTATTGTACTTCCGTCTTCGCCGGAGGTCACAAGGCCTGAAATGTCCCTGGTTTGTGCAAAAGCGACCTGCAATCCAAGAAAACCAAGGAGAACAAGTAACAGCGAAAATTTTTTCATAAAAATAGTTTTAACGTTTAACAGTAAGCATTAATTCCCAATTTTCAGGTGGTTATAGAAATTACAAGCATTCGGAATAAGAAAAATACACACACGCCGGATTTGCTTATCTGGCCTAACATGGTTTAAGGACCATGACCCCACCTCATCCGGTTCAACGACCGGATATCAATTCAAAATTTGATTTTTTGTTTTGGCCGACTCTGCCATGTCGGTTGCTTAATAACACTGATTCATTTCAATTCGTAATTAATTGTAAAGTATTGGTTAAAAAGTGTTACTGAATGCAAATATATTCAAATGAAATTTATATGCAACTTTATAGATGTCTGCGAGAGGTTCGTTAAGAATGATTTTTAACCATGATTGAAGTCATTTTTTACTTTTTACAATTTGAAATTGTCAGAAAGTGAGGATTTTTCATGTTTTACAGAATCATTATAAAACATAAACGGCTATATTAATTTAGACAGAATATAAATAACGGTTGTTGGCAATGATAATTGTTAGGTAACATATGCGTCCATATTTTATGGGGGTGTATTTGAAAAAATACATAAAAAACAATGTATCGATGGTGGTATGGTGGGGGTATTTCTGGTTTTTGTGTAGTTTCTGTGGAAAGGTCGCGAAAAAGAGGATCTTTGTCCCGAGACGTTAAGGATTAAATTGGGGAATTCGGTTCGTCGTGACTGAATCGAATATGAATAGGTGTTTCCGATTAATGAATATGATATTTAGGGGTGTTTATATCAAGGATGTTTATTAATTCCGATAGGCGATGAATAAAATAAGTGGAGGACTGGCCATTCGTAAGTTGGATGTAATCTCCGTTCTTATTTTCTATTTCATGGGTATTTGGCTTTTCCTTTATTTGTAACAGGTAGTTTGAAAAATCATCCGAAAGGAAGACCTGATCAATGCCAAATTCCAGGGCGCCTTTTATATCTGCTTCCCATGAATCACCAATCATCAATGACCCCAGTTTACGCGCATTGCTGGATTTCAGGGCATGTTCAAATATTTCACGACTGGGTTTGGGTGCACCGATAGCTTCCGATATAAATACCTTATGGAAAAAATGCTCCAGTTGAGTGTTGGTCAGTTTTTGGTGTTGAACTTCCCGGAAACCGTTTGTAATAATGTAAAGCTTGTATTTCTTATGCAAAGCCTCCAGTACTTCCCGGGCACCTTCAACTAATTGGGTTTTTAATGGCATCTGAGATAAGTATGCCTCGTTGATCTCCCTCCCTTTTCCGGGTTGGGGCAGTCCGTATTCCTGCAAAGAGTCCTCAAATCGTTTAACAATCAGTTTTTCCTTCGTGATGTCCCGGTTTCGGTACAATTCCCACAAATGATGATTGATGCGGTAATAGATTTTGAAATAGTCCCCAAAACTGGTTAGCTTTTCGTGTAAGCCTAATTGTCGGAAAGCGCTTTCAAGTGCATGATACGAGTTCGTTTCAAAATCCCAGAGGGTATTATCTAAATCAAAAAACAGGTGCCGGTAATGTTTCATCTAAACAAATTTGGTCAGTGAGGATACTTCAAGGCATCTCATCTCCTTCGTGCCTCTTTTTGTCTTTATTTTTGAGGGCATGTTGCAAACCTTCCAGTACGACGACGATTTCACCCTTCACTCCTTTTTCAGTGAAGTGTTCTAAAACTTCGGCAATGGTACCTCGCGCATTTTCTTCATGCAGCTTGGAAAGTTCCCTGGAAACGGAAATTTGTCTTTCTTCGCCAAAATGCTCGGCGAACTGTTCCAGCATCTTCAGCAGCCGGTGTGGCGACTCGTAGAATATGATGGTCCGCTCTTCCGATTCCAACTCGGTGAGCCGTTTTTGTCGTCCCTTCTTTTGCGGAAGAAACCCTTCGAAGCAGAACTTATCAGCTGGTAATCCGGAGTTGACAAGCGCGGGGACAAAAGCGGTTGCTCCGGGAAGGCATTCCACTTCGGCACCAATGTCCAGGCAACTTCGGATCAAAAGAAAGCCGGGATCGGAAATCCCCGGGGTACCGGCATCGGAAATGAGTGCAATGCTTTCGCCACCTAAAATTCGTTCGGCAAACCGGCCGGCTGTTTTGTGTTCATTAAACTTATGGTGAGCTGTTACTCGATTTTCAATTTCATAGTGTTTTAGCAATTTTCCCGAGGTCCGGGTGTCTTCCGCTAATATCAGATCGACTTCCTTTAAAATCCTCACGGCCCGGAATGTTATATCTTCCAGGTTCCCAATCGGGGTAGGGATGAGAAACAATTTTCCCATAATGTTAATTTAAAAAGCGGCGTTTAACCAGTGACAAAAACTTTTGACTGGTTTCTGACTTATTCCATTTGTAATTTGATTTCAGAAAATGAACAGCTTCCTGTATGTTTTCTGCCCGATCCAGTGTTTCAACCGTTTCATTGAACTTATCGTTGCTGTTTTCAAAAAGCTCCCTGACAAAAAGATACCGGTCATTCAGGCTGATCCCTTCGCGAATACTCTTCAGTGGCCGGTTCATGTAAGCATCTTCAGTGTGGCCATCTCCAATCAAGTCGTTTAGAGAGCGTTGTGCAGAAACTGATTCCCCCAGGGTTTTACGCTTCGTCTCTTGTCCTATCTCCAGTAATTCCATATCGGGGTCATCCGCAATTTCTTCTGTATTCGTGTTTGGTTCTTCTTTTATTTCCGGTTCTTTCACTTCCGGCTTCTTTTCATTGCTGATCTCTTCTTTCTTAGCGATCTTCGGAGTTATGTCCTCTCTTGTCTCAGTTTCCGCCGGCTTTTCTTCGACCTTTTTTGGGGGCTGCAGGGAAGTAGCCACTTGATTGGGGCCAGCCTTTTCCGAAGCCTTTGATTCCAGCAATTCCAACTCTTTTACCACATTCCTTGCACGGGTAAGGACAATCTCCACTTCATCGGAAGAGAGTCCGGCATCGGTTGTTAAATCAAGTGCCAGATTGTTTAATATTTTGATGTCATCTTTGATGATTTGCAACAATATTGAGGCTTCCATATGTATGATGGTTTTGCGGTTCGTATTTGTGGAAGTAAAAGTATAAAAAAGTCAGGTCCTGCGTGTATCTTGTTCGTTATTAATCCTTAATCAAAAACGGTTAATTTAGCCTGGTCTGGGATTAAGAAATGATTGAATACATATTTCGTTCAATTGTGGAAAAAGAATCTCTGTGAAAGGAGACAATTTGGTTATTTTTACCTCATGTTTATCGAAACGAACCTAAATGCAAAAACAAAACATGGCTGCATCGAAGTAATTGCAGGTTCCATGTTTTCAGGAAAAACCGAAGAATTGATTCGTCGGTTGCGCCGTGCCGAAATCGCCCGGCAGAAGGTGGAAATATTTAAACCCGCTGTTGATGTCCGGTATTCGGAAACCGAAGTGGTGTCGCACGACGAAAACGCCATTCGTTCAACGGCCGTTGAAAACTCCTCGAATATTCTTTTATTATCAAGTAATGTGGATGTTGTGGGTATCGATGAGGCCCAGTTTTTTGATGTAGGGATTGTGGATGTGTGCATGAAACTGGCCGATCAAGGGGTCCGTGTAATTGCGGCCGGCCTCGACATGGATTTCCGTGGCAAACCGTTTGGTCCTATGCCGGGTTTAATGGCTTGTGCCGAATATGTGACGAAGGTACATGCCATTTGCATGCGTTGCGGAAATTTAGCTCATTACAGCCATCGGTTGAGCGATGCCGATAAATTGGTATTGCTGGGCGAAAAAGATGCTTATGAACCGCTTTGCCGGTCGTGCTACCGCGAAGCGACCAAATAACGACTTATGACAGCTTATCCCTTAAAGGAAGTATCGGAGATTACGAACGGGAATTTGAACGGAAATAACGGCGGGGTGCACATCCGGTTTTTATCGTTCGACAGTCGTACCGTTTTAGCCGGACCGGAGACGTTGTTTTTTGCACTTCGCGGAAATCTGCGCGATGGCCACCAATACGTAAGGGATGCTTATTTGCACGGTGTCCGGGCTTTTGTTGTTGAAGAAATACCGGCTGGATCAGAATTTACAGAAGCTGCTTTTATCCAGGTTCCCGATTCGTTGGAGGCCCTTCAGAAACTGGCAACGTACCATCGAAACCGGTTTAGTTATCCGGTTCTCGGGATTACCGGTAGCAATGGGAAAACCATTGTGAAAGAGTGGCTGAGTGAGTTGATGGCGCCGGAACACAAAATTATTCGCAGCCCGCGAAGTTACAATTCACAGATTGGAAATCCGCTATCGGTTTGGTTGATGGATGAGCAATTCAATCTGGCCATATTTGAGGCTGGTATTTCCATGCCGGGCGAAATGGAAAAGCTCGAGAACCTGTTACATCCCGAATGGGGCGTATTTACGCACCTTGGCCAGGCCCATCTCGAGAATTTTCGGAATCAGCGTCATTTGGTCAAAGAAAAACTGCAGCTTTTCAATCATAGCAAACATTTTGTCTACTGTTCCGATTTTGACGAACTGCAAAAAGCGGTTACCACGAAAAAGACAGAAGGCTGGAGCGCCGATCTTTTTCGCTGGTCGCGGGAAGACGAAAGTGCCGATTTATTCATCGGGGAAGACAAAAGAAGAAAAGATGGTTCGCAAATAGACGGAATTTTTAACGGAAGTGAAATGACAATTTTTCTTCCGTTTACCGACGATGCTTACGTAGAGAATGGTATTCATTGCTGGGCAACGATGCTGGCGATGGGATACAAACCGGGGAGTTTTGAAGGGCGTTTTGCCCGGTTAGCACCGGTTGCCATGAGGCTTGAGCTAAAGAAAGGTCAACATGGGGCCATTGTCATCGACGACTCGTATAATTCCGACACCGGTTCACTGCTCAATGCACTTGATTTTTTGAGGCAGCAGGCGGGGAACAGCGGCAAACGCAGTACGGTCATTTTGTCGGATATTTTGCAATCCGGAATTCCCGAAGAACAACTTTACGGACAAGTAGCGGAATATCTTGCGTTACGCAAGGTTGATCGTTTTGTCGGGATTGGCCCCAAAATTAACCGCTATCAGGAACTTTTCCCGGTAGGAGACAAGGCATTTTATAATTCCACCGAAGATTTCTTACAACATCTGAACGGATGCAATTTCCATGATGAAGTGATTTTGCTGAAGGGAGCGCGAACGTTCCGGTTCGATTTAATATCGGGTATGTTGCAGGAGAAAGTGCACCAAACGGTATTGGAAATAAATATGTCGGCACTGGCGCATAACCTGAAAATTTACCGGCAGAAGCTGAAGCCGGAAACCCAAATCATGGCCATGGTAAAAGCGTTTTCGTACGGGACCGGTTCCACGGAAGTGGCGCGTGTATTGCAATTTCACCGAGCCGACTACCTGGCCGTGGCCATTGCCGACGAAGGTGTGGCACTTCGCCGGGAAGGCATCGGGTTACCCATCGTGGTGATGAACCCGGAAGAGCACAGTTTCGATGCAATGATAGGGAACCGGCTGGAACCCAACATCTACCGGCTCGAATTATTGAAGAGTTTTGAAGCGGCACTTCACCGAAATGCGATGCGGAATTTTCCCATCCATGTGAAACTTGACACGGGAATGAAGCGGCTGGGCTTCGAAACGGAGGAGCATTTGAAAGAGCTGGTTGCTTTTGTTCAGGCGCGCGATACCATTTATATACGGTCGATTTTTTCGCACCTGGCCGTTTCGGATGAACCGGTTGAAGACTCGTTTACCGACAAGCAGTTTGAGCGTTTTGAGGTGTTGGGCCGAATTGTCGCGGATGGCTTTGACTATAAAATTCTGAAGCACATTCTGAATTCAGCGGGTATCGAGCGTTTCCCCGGAAAGCAATATGATATGGTCCGGTTGGGGATTGGCTTGTATGGTGTGAGTTCCTTTGTTCAGAATGAACTGCAAAATGTAGCGACACTGAGGACGACAATATCACAGATTCGGACCGTTCAGGCTGGTGAAACTATCGGCTATGGGCGAAAAGGAGTTGCCAAAGAAAATATGCAGATTGCCGTTTTGCCCATTGGTTATGCTGACGGTTTTAACCGGTTGCTGAGTAACGGTGTGGGAAAAGTGAGTGTTAAAGGGACGAAGGTCCCGGTAGTGGGAAATATCTGCATGGACATGTGCATGGTTGATGTGACCGGCTTAGATGTGGAAGAAGGCGATAGGGTGATTGTGTTTGGGGAAGAAATCCCGGTAGGCGAAGTGGCCGAAGAATTACATACCATTCCTTATGAAGTGCTGACTTCCGTCGGACAAAGGGTAAAACGCGTGTATTTTGAGGAATAAACAAGTCCGGTAATCTTTTTTTACTGATACCGGACTTGTGTCTTATTTATCAAACTGACTTTGGCTAACCCAATTTACTGATGCGCTGCAATTGTTGCAGGTCCAGTATTTTAATTTTCCTTCCGTCAATCGCAATCACTTTTTCACCGGCAAAGGTCGAGAGCGTGCGAATAGCGTTGGAGGTTGTCATGTTCGAGAGATTGGCAATGTCTTCGCGCGAAAGGTAAACTTTCAGCGTCATGCCATCATTTTCAAAACCGTATTGATTGCGGAGCAGTAACAACGATTCGGCCAGACGTCCGCGGATATGTTTTTGCGTAAGGCTAACCGTTCGTTGGTTCGAAAAACCAAGCTCACGGGCTAAATCTTTCATCAGTGCCAGCGAAAAATCGTGATTACGCAATAATACGTTGTAGAGAATATCCGGCGGAATGGTGATGATAGCCGATTCTTCAATGGCTACAGCTGTTCCGTTATGCATCTCATCTGCAAGCAACGACCGGTAACCAATCAAACCGTTTTGCTTGACCATCCGGATGATTTGCTCACGACCACCAACCCCTTCTTTGAAAATCTTAATCTTTCCTTCTCTCAGGTACTGCATCCCGGCAGGTTTGTCACCCTCTTTGAAGATATATTCGTTTTTCTTGTAATAGGTTAAGGTCTGATATTTCTCTACTTCTGCCTTCTCCCCGGGAGTCAGGAGATAAAATATGGTTTTGTTGTCTTCAAATT
Source organism: Prolixibacter sp. SD074 (assembly GCF_009617895.1). Classification (NCBI taxonomy): domain Bacteria; kingdom Pseudomonadati; phylum Bacteroidota; class Bacteroidia; order Marinilabiliales; family Prolixibacteraceae; genus Prolixibacter; species Prolixibacter sp. SD074. Next base: position 2,574,456 of record NZ_BLAW01000001.1, on the reverse strand, counting down.
GACCTTCGAGGTCAAAGTTTGAACTAAACATATAATTTGGGCATTTATGTTATACAGCATCAAAGTTAAATAATTAATCCAAATATAAAATTAATTTGAAGGAATTGTAAACTCAGATTTAAGAGGTCTGAGGAAATGCTGTAAATAAAACCTTAATAATGTCAATAAGGGTACTTGGCAACCAGTGGCATTTTGCGTCCGAAACCGAATGCCTTCGAGGATATCCGAAGGATTGGCGGTGTTTGGAATCGCTTATATTCGTTCATGTTAACTTTCCGTACGGCCATGTGAACCGTCTCCTCGTCAAACCCCATCCGGATGATTTCGTCAGGGCTTTTGGCCAGCTCGATATAGTTGAAGAGAATTTTATCCAAAATATCATAATCAGGTAACGAGTCAGAATCCTTTTGGTCGGGACGAAGTTCGGCCGACGGCGGTTTGATGATGGTATTTTCAGGAATCACTTCGTGCTCGCGGTTGATGAAACGCGCCAATGCAAATACATCCGATTTATAGACATCGCCCAGCACCGAAAGGCCACCGTTCATGTCACCGTAAAGCGTACCGTAACCGACCGCAGCCTCGCTTTTATTAGACGTATTTAATAAAATATGGCCAAATTTGTTGGAAATGGCCATCATCAATGTCCCACGGATGCGGGCCTGAATATTTTCTTCGGTTACATCCGGGTTCACACCTTCGAAAATTGGGGCTAATGCCTGGTCAAAAGCATCGACCATTTCGTGGATATTGACTATTTCGTATTGTATTCCCAGGTTCTCAGCCAGATCGCGGGCATCGGCAATGGAGTGTCCCGACGAATATTTTGATGGCATTAACAACACGCGAACATTTTCGGGGCCAAGTGCGCGGGCAGCCAAAACGACGGTTACCGCTGAATCGATTCCGCCTGAAAGTCCTAAGGTGGCTTGTTTGAAATCCATTTTTCCGAAATAGTCCTTGATACCCAAAATCAGCGCGCCGTACATTTTCGCGATGGGCTCGTATTCGCGCAAGATGCCTTTCGATTTGGTGTTTTCGGTATCGATAATCCGGAAGTCTTCTTCGAAATAGGCCAGCTCATCTACCACGTCACCATTGGCATCGATGAAAAGAGAACCACCATCGAAGATGATTTCAGTTTGTGCGCCTACCTGGTTTACATAAACAATCGGGATATTGAAATCGTGGGCATTGTTCAGCAAAATGTCTTTGCGAAGCTTCTCCTGGTTGTAGGAAAAGGGCGACGCTGAAAGGTTAATAACCAAATCGGGATTTTGCTTTGCGAATTCTTCCATTGGGGAAACCGCATACAATTTTTCCCTCCCGAAAGCGCTTAATACCGGTTGGTTGTACCACAAATCCTCACAAATGGTAACGGCCAGTTTTTTCCCGTTTAATTCGATTAGTTCGAAATTATGGTTGGGTTCAAAGTGGCGGTACTCATCAAACACATCGTACGTGGGCAAAAGCGTTTTGTGATGCACACTTTCAATCTTGCCATCCTTCAGGAAAAAAGCGCTGTTGTACAGCATTTTTCCTTTCGGGCTGCGGTTAATGCCTGGTCCGCCCACCAAGGCAGCGATGCCCGTACAGTGGCGGGCAATCTCTTCGATGGTTTTCTGCGAATGCTCAATAAACTCTTTCCGTTCGAGCAAATCGTGCGGGTAATAACCGGTGACCGATAACTCCGAAAACACGACCAATTCGGCGCCCGCCTCACGGGCCTTGCCGATGTTGCGAATGATTTTTCCCTTGTTATCCTGAAAATTACCGATATGGTAATTCAGTTGTGCCAGCGCAATTTTCATTGTTTCAGCGTATGCTTAGAGTGACAGTTAACTAAATTAAAAAATGAATCCGAGACGAAACCGCAGACTTTTCAGATTGGTGTTATCCTTGACGGAGGAATTCGAAGTTACATCGGTGAAACCGTTGTTGTATGTAACACCGGCAGTCAACGCATTGTTTCCGCCCAAATCGTGCTCCAATCCAAATCCAATATTCAAACCCATATTAAACATTTTCACCTCATCACTGACATTGGTATGGTCCAGAGTGCCATCACTGCTCGTTCCTGAAGATTTAATATTCAAATAATTGGTCAATCCGAACTGGGCATAAATATTCATTCGCCCAAAATCTTTTGACCGAAGTTTTATCGCGAGAGGCACTTCCAGGTACTTCAGTCGATATTCTATCTGCGTTCCGGGAGGAAGCGATTCGCCGGCAAATGTGAAATTCTGCCCGGTTTGGTAAATCAGGTTCCCTCCCGTTTGGTTCATGGTCAAACCGGTAGTCAAGGCATAACTTTCGCTTCCGAGAAAAATATCGGCTTCAACACCATAATCAAAACCCAGATGAGACTGGTCGTTTTTCACGCTTTTCGAGTCGGATGTTAACCACGAAAACTGCGGACTGGCTACAAATGTTAGACGAAATGGCCGCTGAGCGTATGATGAGAAAGCCATCATCGTTAGAACAACTGCGAGTGCAAGAGGTTTTTTCATTTTACGATAATCAAGATTACACAAATAATTTACTGCTGGTTTTTTATTTTTACACGAAGTTTATGAAAAAGCGCTTTGTTTGCAAGGCTTCGTTAAAACTTTGGTTAAGACACAAATCTCCGGTTTTTAAGTGAATTGAACAAAATTAATGATAATTCTAAATTGAACCAGATGAAGAAAATTTTCCTGCTGCTTATTCCGGCGCTGTTAATTGGTTTCACAGCCTGCCGGCAGAATCCGTTAAAAATAGATGTTTCAGGTATCGATGTTTCTGTAAAAATAAATCGGCTAGACCAGGATTTATTTAAGGTTACGCCGTTGAATGAGGATTCGATGCTGCCGCAGCTCAAAAAGGGGTATGGCAATTTTTTCAATCTGTATAATTACCGGATGATTCGGTTGGGAAATCCGGATGATATTCAATATCCAGATTATCTTCAGAAGTTTTTAACTGATCCGATGATTCAAAAGGCCAAGGCTGCAGTTGATTCGGTATATCCTGATTTATCGGGACTGGAAGGGCAGTTGACGGAGGCGTTCAAACATTATAAATATTATTTTCCCGATATGGAGGTCCCAAAGGTTTATACCTGTATTTCGGGCTTCAATCAGTCGGTTGTAATGGCTCAGGGAATTTTGGGAATTAGTCTCGACAACTACCTTGGAGCAGGTAATGCTTTTTACAAAGAACTGGCTTTGTCTGATTACCGCAGGAAAAATATGCGTCCGCAGATGATTGCCCCGGATGCCATGCGCGGTTGGGCCATGTCGGAATATCCCGGGAACCTTAACGGAAGTAAACTTATTCAACATATGATTTACCAGGGAAAGCTGATGTACTTTTTGGATGCCATGTTTCCAGAAATGGAGGACAGCCTGAAAATTGGATATCCTGCGAAAAAGCTGGAGTGGTGTAAAAAGAATGAAGGGGCAATGTGGACTTACCTGGTGGGACATAAGTTGCTTTTCTCGACCGAACACCTGGAAGTTTTGCATTATATCAATCCGGCGCCTTACACCAGTAGTTTTACTTCCGAATCTCCCGGGCGAACAGGGGTTTGGCTCGGGTGGCAAATCGTTCGGCAGTACATGAGAAAGAATAAGGGGGTAAGCCTTGAAGCATTTATGAAAGACACCAATTACAGTGAAATTCTGAACCGCTCGGGATACAATCCTGATTGATAAAAAAAAGGCCCGGGACTTTCCTGGCCTTTTTTTTTAGAAGATCCTTTTTAGAGTTCTTTAATTTTAATGTTGCGGAACCAAACATCGTCTCCGTGGTCCTGCAGTCCGATGTAACCTTCAGTGGCAACGTTTGCCCAGTCGGGGTTCAGTGCCGGGAATTTGGAGCCGGCAACCAGTTTGTTCCATTCCGGAGTCCAGAGGTGGTATTCAACAACGGTTTCACCGTTTTGTTTGTGTACAATGGTCCCCTTGTAACTGATAATTTCAATGGAATTCCATTCGCCGGCTGGCTTGGCATTTTGCGGTTTTGCCGGGATGAGGTCATACAGCGAACCTGCCTGGCGGTTTCCGTCTTTCCCCAATTTGGCATCCGGGTGACGCTCGTTATCCAGAATTTGCATTTCGGGCGCAGTTTCCCAGATATGATCTTTGGTTTCCTGTCCGAGATACATGATACCTGAGTTTCCACCTTCCGAAATTTTCCAATCCAGTTTCAGGTCGAAGTTGCCGTATTTTTTATCATAGATGATGTCACCACCGTCTACAGAACCGGCTTCTCCACGTCCGGAGCCAAGGCAGTGCAACGTTCCGTCAGCAACTTCCCAACCTGCCGGGAAGTGATCTTTTTTATAACCACGCCAGCCGTCGGAAGTTTTGCCGTCAAACAACAGGATCCAGCCGTCTTTCTTTTCCTGGTCAGTTAATGTGTTGAGGGGGGCAGGTACGCTTTTTTCTACTTTTTTTGCAGCGGTGTTTTCTTTGGTAGCTTTTTTCGATTGATTTTTACAACCTGCAAATGCGATGGCAGCAACCATCAGGAACATAATAATTTTTTTCATGAGAAGATGCTTTTGTTTGTTCGTGTTACGATTTCAGTTTCTTCGCTAATTTAAAAATTAATTGATAAAATAGATGAAGATTAAAAACTTCTGTGGGTATTCGCAGATACTTTTGTCCCAAAGTTTGTTAATTCATCATCGGTGATAATTTTATGCAAACGCTATAGTGTTTAAAGTTCACTTTCCTGAAGTAAATCAAATTGTCAATTGTGCGTGATGAGAGTTTCGCAGTGCATAGAATCAGGTTTGGTTTGGTCGTTGATTAACAAGCCCGGACTTGCAGTCATTGACAAAAATAAGAAAAATTGAATGGATAAATTTTCGATACCCGTTGTAATTCTATTAATTTGTCAGGCAAAATCGTTCTTAAAACTGCAATTCAGAACATTTCTTAATTACTATCATAGGGATTAAACTCCGGCCAGCATGAGTAAAAAAGGGAAAAAAATTGGAATTCTTACAGCCGGTGGCGATTGCCCCGGTCTGAATGCTGCTATTCGCGGTGTCGCTAAAACAGCCATTATGACATATGGTATGGACGTTTATGGATTCACAGCCGGTTACAGTGGATTAATCAATAGGGAATACTTCAAGCTTGACGAACCGAAGGTATCCGGGATCATTACCCTTGGCGGGACAATTTTAGGAACCTCCCGTGAAAAGCCGTACAAGCTGGAAAAAGGGGAGGAGTTTAACGATAAACCCGACTTAATCCGACAAACCTATGAAGAATTGGGACTGGATTGTGTGGTTTGCATTGGTGGCAATGGAACCATGAAGACAGCCAGTATGATGGCGAAGGAAGGATTGAACGTCGTTGGTATTCCCAAAACAATTGATAACGATGTTTTCGGCACGGATATTACTTTCGGGTTCGATTCAGCGGTGGGAATTGCCACGGAAGCAATCGATCGTTTGCACTCAACAGCCAACTCCCATCAGCGTGCCATGGTTATCGAAGTGATGGGGCACCATGCCGGATGGATTGCATTATATGCCGGAATGGCCGGTGGTGGCGATATCATCCTGATTCCCGAAATCGAATACCATATCGGTAAAGTATGTAAAACCATCGAAGAACGTTTTGCCAAAGGAAAACCTTACTCGATTGTTGTGGTGGCGGAAGGAATTGACAAGCCCAAAAAGATTTCGGCTGCACGTTATGTCGTTGAAAATATTCAAACTTACACCGGTATCGAAGCCCGCGAAACCCGTTTGGGATACATTCAACGGGGAGGGACGCCATCGCCAATGGATCGGATTTTGGCAACTCAGTACGGAGCTTTTGCTACTGAATTGATTGCTGAAGGAGCTTATAACAACATGGTAGCCATGCGTCGAAACGAATTAACAGCTGCGCCGTTGGATGAAGTTGGCGGAAAATTGCGCCTGGTCGATCCGGGGGATGCTTTAATTACCAAAGCACGGAACCTGGGTGTTTCGTTTGGCGACGAGTAATTTATGCATTCATGGAAATGAAGATTGCCACCGTTCGGTTTGCTCCGGTCCCGGGAAACCCTGACGCAACCATTGCCAAACTTCCTCCTTTATTCGACGGGGCAGCCACAGTTGATTTGATGGCTTTGCCAGAGTTAGCCAATTCCGGCTATGCTTTTTCTTCCAAAGCAAAGCGGGCAGCCAGGTAAGCCATGTGTCCAACGGAAGTTTCCAGCGCTTTTTCGTCGATATCGAAAGTAGGGGAGTGAAGCGGTGCTGTTTCGGCGCTTCCCGGGGTTTTCACGCCAAAGCGGAAAAAGGCTACCGGAAATTGTTGCGAATAATAGGCAAAATCTTCGCAGGTCATCCGCAGTCCCATGTCTTCCACTTTTTCCTTACCCAAATACTCAACGGCAAACTCACGGGCCATTTGGGTGACCTCACGGTCGTTCATCAGCATCGGGTATCCGTGATTAATTTGAAATTCACAGGTGGCACCCATGCCTTCCGCAATCGACTCACTAATTTTTTTAATTCGTTCTTTCGCTTCAGCACGCCAGGTTTCGTCCATGGTACGGAAAGTTCCGGATACATTTACTTCATCGGGGATGATGTTGGTCGCCCCTTCAGCGATGACCCTTCCGAAAGAAAGAACCGAAGGAACATCGGCTGGCGCATTGCGGCTGACAACCTGTTGCAGTGCGGTAATAATGTGTGCTGTTGTCAATACAGTATCCGTCAGTTTGTGCGGCAGAGCCCCGTGTCCGCCTTTCCCCTTAACGGTGAAAAAGATTTCGTCACCCGAAGCCATGTACATTCCGGGACGGAACCCAACATGGCCGGCTTCCATTTCCGGGAGTACATGTTGTGCCAAAATCAGTTCCGGTTTCGGATCGTTCAACGCGCCCGATTCCAGGAGGAGTTTTCCTCCTCCCGGGAATTGCTCTTCGCCCGGCTGGAAGATAAACAGGAAGGTACCCTGAAGTTTGTGTTCCAGTTTTTTTAGAATTCGAATAACCCCCAATAATGAGGCAGTGTGGGCATCGTGACCACAGGCGTGCATTACTCCCCGGTTGAGGGAGCAATAGCTTTGGTCTGAATTTTCGACAATTGGGAGTGCATCCATGTCGGCACGCAATGCGATGGTCCGTCCTCCGGGTAATTTCCCGTCGAGCCGGGCAATAATACCCGTTTTTACAATGCCGGCCCGGTAGGATACGCCGATTTCGTCCAATTGCTTTTGGATGAAATCGGAAGTCTCGAACTCCTCAAATGACAATTCGGGATATTGGTGCAGGTGACGACGAATCGCTACGGTGTCGTCGAAATATTGTTGTGCAAGTTGTTGTATCTCTTTTTTCAATTCCATCATTTTCCAAAAAACATTTTAGCTCCGACAACCAACAGGAACAAGGCAAAGGTTCGTTTCATCAGTTTCTCGGGAACCGAAATGGAAAACTGTGCTCCGATCCAGGCACCCAAAACAAAAATCAGGGTAATAATAATGGCATATTTCCAGTTAATAAATCCCTGTTTTTGGTAAGCCATGGCGGCCAGTATTCCGGTTGGCGGTAGAAGAATAGCCAGACTGGTTCCTTGTGCGGTGTGTTGGTCCATTCCAAAAAGATATACCAATGCCGGAATCAGGACAATACCACCGCCTACACCTAATGCTCCACTAACAATCCCGGCAGCTAATCCAACCAGAACCAGTAACAAAACTTGCGAGAGTTCCATAAACCATAGTTTTTGTCGAAGATACGAATTTCCCAAAGTTCAACGTTATTATAACGTAAAGTGCCGGGGGTACCAACTTCATAAATAGAATTAAAGAATGTTAAAACTGGCGGTTTTGCTGCCGATTATCTGAAGTTGGCCTGAATAAGCGAATGATAATTTTAGTAGATTTGTTCGGATAAAATGTTGTATTATGAAGAGAACTGTTTCTGTTTTAATATTATTTCTGTTTGCGGCAGGATTGAATCTTGCGGTAGCCCAAAACCGGGCCACCATAAAATTCGATGACCTGGAACATAACTTTGGTACGTTCAACGAAGAACAGGGTAATGTATCGTACGATTTCAAATTTAAGAATACGGGTAATGCGCCTTTGATTGTTTCTTATGTGCGCTCGTCGTGTGGTTGTACAACCCCCGAATGGACCCGGAAGCCTGTTGCACCAGCTGACGAAGGACATATCAGGGTAACGTATAATCCGAAAAACCGTCCGGGAAATTTCACTAAAACCATTAGTATCTCCTCAAATGCAACGAATCCGATGGTGGTATTGAAAATCCGCGGTAAGGTGGTTCCCCGTGTTAAAACCCCGGAAGAGATTTATCCGCGTGAGGTAGGCCTTATCAGGATGCGCACCAATCATCTGGCTTTTGTTAAAATTAAAGATGACGAGGTAAGAACTGACAGTCTTGCGTTTGTCAACCTGGGAGACAAGCCGGTTACGATTGGGGTCAGGCAGGCACCATCTTATCTGAAAGTGGACATTGTTCCAAAAACAGTGCAGCCGGGTAAGAAAGGTCATTTTGTGGTGACTTACGATGCATCGAAAAGAAAAGAATATGGATTTGTGATTGACCGGGTATATCTGACCGAAAATGGTGAATCGAATTATAATTACTCCATCGGTGTCAGTGCTACGATTGTCGAGGATTTCTCGAAACTTACTCCGCAGCAATTAGCCAATTCGCCTAAGGTAGGTTTTAACGAACGCGTATTTAATTTTGGTGAAATCGCCGAAGGCCAAAAAGTAAATCACGTTTTCCAGATTAAGAATACCGGTAAAAGCGACCTGGTTATTCGCCGTATCCGGGCATCTTGTGGTTGTACGGCTGTTACGCCGGCCACAACCGTTATCAAACCAGGCCAAAGTACCGACTTGAAAGTGGTCTTTAATTCTCATGGAAAACGTGGCCGTCAGAATAAATCGATCACGGTAATTACTAATGATCCGGATCAGCCAACCACCATTTTGAGAATTACCGGAAATGTGAAATCATAACTTGGTTTGAAAATATAAACCTTGAAAACCTCTATTTTTATGGAGGTTTTTTTACGCCCGAATACTCCTGATTTTTCCGTGTAAACGGGGTAAAAATTGTAATTTCGCATAAACGTGAAGAACAAATGAGCATGGATAATCATCATAACGACCACCCTGAGAATGGCCCAAATTACCGTGGATTGAATGTAAATAAAGGCATTGAGCAACCTGATTCGGTGAATGAAGATTCGGTTAAACGATTTTTGACCAGGCGTAAGCGCAAACTGCTCCAGGCGGATGAGTATGTCAAAGGAATTCTTGACGGGAATATTACGCTGCTTAGTCAGGCAGTGACCCTGATAGAAAGCAGTAATCCCGAACATCAGCAACTGGCGCAGGACATTATTATTAAATGTTTGCCGTTTGCCGGAAAATCTATTCGTTTGGGAATTACCGGCGTGCCCGGAGCAGGAAAGAGCACGTTTATCGAGGCTCTTGGTAAGCAAATCACCGGAAATGGCGGTAAACTGGCTGTCCTGGCTATCGACCCGAGTTCAGAGCGTTCGAAAGGTTCGATTCTCGGCGATAAAACCCGCATGGAAAGTCTGTCGGGCGATCCCAATGCCTACATCCGGCCCAGTCCTGCGGCGGGTTCACTGGGAGGCGTAGCCCGCAAAACGCGTGAGACTATCGTTCTTTGCGAAGCGGCTGGTTTTGATACCATTTTCATTGAAACAGTGGGGGTGGGACAATCCGAGACAGCGGTACACTCAATGGTCGACTTTTTCCTGTTGATTCAGATTGCCGGAGCTGGCGATGAGCTGCAGGGCATCAAACGAGGAATTATCGAAATGTCCGATGCTATCGCGATTAACAAGGCTGATGGTACCAATGTGGAGAAAGCCAACATGGCGGCTTCACAGTTTCGCAATGCATTGCATCTTTACCCGCCTACCGGGTCGGGATGGATTCCGAAGGTGCTGACCTGTTCATCGCTGGTAGGCGCTGGCATTACCGAAATTTGGGATACCGTGAATGATTACGCCGATCGGACCCGGAAGAACGGATTCTTCAATTACCGGCGCAGGGAACAGGCAAAATACTGGATGTACGAATCGGTAAATGAAACGCTCCGGAATGACTTTTACAATAATCCGAAAATAAAAGAGCGGTTAAATGGGATGGAAAAAGCTGTACTGAACGACGAAATCAGTTCGTTTGTAGCTGCCCGCCGTCTGCTCGATATCTACTTCAAAACCTTTGAAAGTAAAGACAAAAAGCCGGGATAACATGGCTTGGACGCAATAGTACATCACATAGAAGGAAGGGGGCTCTTGATGTGTAAGTTATGTAATACGGGAATTTCAGAACCGTTTTCCTGATTCAGATCTTTTGATAACTTTGCTTATCACATTGGAATATGTCAAAGTATCGTTTTGTTAGAATAAGAAAAATAGCTGATAGGAAGTTAATACAAGCACAATGGAAAAAATTAATCGAATGAAAAAATTCCTCTTTTTACTGCTTGCCTTATTTGGTTTGGCAGCGTGTTCATCATCACCCGATGGATTTGTTATTAAAGGAAATATCCAGGGCCAGGATTCTGGTGAAGTGGCTTTGTTAAAATATGACGGGACCAAATGGGACGTGGAAGATACCACAAAATTGGATGATGGTAATTTTGTATTGAAAGGAAAAACTGATTTACCCGAATTACGCGTAATTCGCTTAGGTCAGAAGAAACTGGTTTCTCAGTTCTTCGCTGAAAACGGAAAAATCAATGTCAGGGCTTACGCCGATAGTCTCGATAAAACGGTCGTTACCGGTCCAAAATCAAATGACGTTTTTTCTCAGTTTACTGATGAAATGAAACGTCTTTCCAGTGAGGCTAAAAATATTCAACAGCGATATGCGAAAGCCCGCATGAGCGGAGATGAAGATGGCGTGAAAAAAGCGCAAATCGACATCGAGGCGATGGTTGACAACCAGAAAGTATACGCCAGGAATTTCATCCGGGAACACAACAAAAGCACGGTTGCACCGTTCGTCGCCTTGTGGCAGTTTGGTCAACAGGCCAGTTCTCAGGATTTGGATACGTTGATTGCTTACTTCGATCCTTCCATCAAGGAGTCGATCTATATAAAAGAATTGCAGAAACTGGCCGATCAGCGACGGGGAACCGGAATAGGCGCCGTGGCCCCCGATTTTACCATGAACGATCCGGACGGACAACCATTCACGTTGTCATCGCTTCGCGGAAAATATGTTCTGCTCGATTTCTGGGCATCATGGTGTGGGCCGTGTCGTCAGGAAAATCCCAACGTGGTGAGAGTGTACAACAAGTACAAGGATAAAGGCTTTACGGTTTTGGGCGTATCACTCGATCGCGACCACGACGCATGGGTGAAAGCCATTAAGGACGATCATTTGGCATGGCATCATGTTTCCGACCTGCAATTTTGGAACAACAAAGTAGCCAAAGAATATGGTGTAACGAGTATTCCGCACTCTTTGTTATTGGATAAAGATGGTAAGGTTATCGCCAAAAATCTTCGCGGTCAGGCTTTGAACGATAAGCTGAAAGAAATTTTGGGCGAATAAAATAGTTATGCTGGCAAAAAGCCGTTCCGTTAGGGGCGGCTTTTTTTTTGGTGTGCCGTGCATGGTAAATAACTTGGTGGTGAGAGTCCTATGGGGGTATGTAGTGCCCCTACAAAACACCCGATAGACAACTTTTCATTACAACAAAAAAGGGACTCCACCCATCAGGCGAAGTCCCTTTTTTTATCTAATAAACCAACATAACTCCATTAAGGCCTGGCAATGCCAATCACCCCTTCGGCAACGCGTGGGCCCGCTGCTCCTGTTGGCTGGGAAGTCAAATCATCTTCACCGGAGTGAACAATGATGGCACGGCCGATAACCGAGTGCGGCCCGTTCAGTTTCACCATCTTGTCCACCCGCTGGTAATGACCGGTACTGTCGGCGCCCACTTCAATATTTCCCAGGTCGCCAACGTGACGAACAGCGGCATCCGGGCCACCGTGGTTTACATTTTCCGGATTAAAGTGTCCTCCGGCCGATTTTCCGTCCGGGCTTGAAATATCACCATATTCATGCACATGGAAACCGTGTTTGCCAGGCGTCAGGCCTTTCACATCCGCTACTACCTCGATACCGCCATCCACTTTCGTGAAGGTAACGGTCCCGGTCACATCATTACCTTCGGTCGGTTTAAGAACACACACTGCTTTAGTCACTTCGGGTGTTGCCATCTTTTCCATGCCTGCATTGTTCTGTTGCCCCGATTTAGGGGCACAAGCCTGCGTCACAATCAGTAAAATGGCTGCAAGCATACCATTCCATACGAAAATTTTCTTCCTCATAACACTTTGTTTTTTAACGTTTGTCATTCAATCATCTTTTTCATTCGTACCGGCGGGTTAGCTGCCTGGTTATCCGGCCCAGCAGGATATTTCTATCCTTTTAGCCTGCAACTAAGTAAAACTAACCAAGGTGGCATCTTGTTCAATAATACGACTGGAATTAAATGAAATCCAACTCCTCTTATCTGAACAACCTCAAGTAATTATCAAATACATACATCCTCCCTCGCTGTCCTCCTGTAATCTCTCTTAGCACCCCTAAGCCTTCCAGTCCTGTAATTAACTTGTAGGCAGAAGGCATTGAAACTTCAGCTACTTCACTCACTTTTCATCTCAACCAGTTGACCATCGATTTAAACTCTTTAAAATTGAATCCGGCTCAGGCAATTTTTTATATCTACCTGACACCCTCCTCAAACGCCTGGCCGAAAGTTTTTAAGATTTTAATGGAATTTAACACGTTTACTTGCCGGAAACATTTACTTTCGCTGGCAGATTTTGCGTCGTATGGTGTTCAGGAAGAGAGACAAAGTGCGTACCGCAATGTAATGAAATGAGGAGAGGGAATGCAGGGATCGATTTTATTATACCAAATGAGTTTTTTTGTAGCCGCCATTCCGGTGGCGTCCGTTCTTTACGGAGTAACAAAAGGAAAATTCAACTACCGGATTATACATGAAAGAATTGGTTTTAAAAATCTTCCGGAACCGTTTCGGGGATTGAAGATTGTCCAGATATCGGATATGCACCTGGGAAGTTTCCGCCAGAAATATGAGCAAATTGCCAGGGCGGTGGAAATGATCAATGAGCAGGGGCCCGATCTGATTTTCTTTACAGGCGATTTGGTCAACAACTTTGCCGAAGAAACCGATGGCTGGGCGCCGGTTCTGGCCAAAATGAAAGCCAAATACGGTAAGTTTTCTATTTTGGGCAACCACGATTACGGCGACTATTCCGAATGGGAATCCCCCGCAGCCAAGGAGAAGAACCTGACCGCCATTAAGAATTTCCATAAGAAAATTGGTTTTCGGTTGTTGCTGAACGAATCGGAAACCCTCACCATCAACGACGAGGAAATCGCATTGGTCGGGGTCGAAAACTGGGGCAAACCTCCGTTCCCCCAACATGGCGATCTGAACAAGGCCCTCGCGAACGTTGCTCCGGAACAGTTTAAAATGCTGTTGAGCCACGACCCTTCACACTGGGACGAAGAGGTGCTGACCGGTACCGATATCGACATCACATTCTCGGGACATACCCACGGAATGCAGTTCGGCATCGAGCGGGCGGGCATCAAATGGAGCCCCATACAATACAAGTACCCGCGCTGGGGCGGGCTCTATAACGAGAAAGAACAATACCTGTATGTCAACCGCGGATTGGGCTATCATGGCTTCTCGGGCCGAATTGGCATGCCCCCCGAAATTACCGTGATAGAGCTGGCATAAATTCAATTTCCCGTTCCGGGAATAATTCCCAGCTGCCGCATCAGGAAGGCTTACGTAGAAATCACAACACAATTCGCAAGTAAGCCAGAGACTTATTCCTCCATCTACGATAGCTTTAAGGATTTAGGGGATGTTGCGATATTGTGACTTACATATTATTAGCTTTTAAAAATGTAAAACTTACTATTTGGACGCCCTCGTAAAGTCCCCTTTCAAGCCGCCAACTTCATTTAACGCTCCGGCCTAACTGAGGGTGTCCGAAAAGTTGAATTGGAAAAGTGTTTACTTTCAAATTGAAAGCAATCTTGGATTTACCCCTCCTCCCGATGGACATCGGGACTCCCTAAAGGTGAGGCTTAAAGTCCCCTTCAGGGGATTTAGGGGTAAATAACTAAAGCTGTACTTGCAATTTGATAGTTCTGAAAATGCTCTTTGGACTTTTCGGACTCCCTCCTGGGAGTGGGGCACGAAATCCCCACTTTTTTGATTAACGATAAAAAAACGCTAATTTCAATAGTGAAAGTCGTAAGGGTTACTAGTTCGCCGAGAAATCCAAAAACCAACAATGAACACTGTTTCTCAGGAGACAATATCTCTCCATTATGTCTCTCATTGTAAGGTATAGCAGGAGTGGCTGGAATGTGGTAGTTGGGTACGACAAGTTCAATACTTCAGCAACAATTTGAATTTTGTAAATTTGTATGATGGAACATTCAAGAGTTAAGACAATAAAGAATAGAGATTTTAAACCAATTCGTGTGATGTTCTATTACCCACAACGAACACAGGCAATAAGAATACAGGAAACATTAAAGACTTTATATGCGGGAGTTAGTGGTGAATATTATGCCGGTGACGATGCATGGGAATTTATGGAAAGATATACAGGAGTTGATTTAAAAGGAATTCTAACACAAATTGCTGACAAAAAAACAAAATCGGAATAATGGACTTCAACAAAATATATAAAGGAGATTGCCGGGTAATTCTAAAGGAGTTAAAGCCTGAATCTGTTGATTTGGTATATCTTGATCCTCCTTTTTTTACTCAAAAAACGCATTCTTTAAAGACACGGGATAATAGTAGGGAATACAAGTTTAATGATAAATGGGATTCTATTGAGGAATACATTAGGCTTATATCAGAATCTATTATTGAATGTAAAAGAATTTTAAAAAAAAACAGGTTCTATATTCTTACATTGTGACAAAACGGCATCTCATTATGTTAGAGTGGCGTTAGACAAGGTTTTTGGGATGAATAACTTCCAAAGCGAGATCGTATGGAATTATAAACGATGGTCAAATTCAAAAAAAGGATTGCTTAATACTCATCAGGTAATCTATTTTTATTCAAAAACTTCAGATTTCAAGTTCAACCAGATTTATACAGATTATTCGCCAACTACAAATATTGACCAAATATTACAGGAAAGAGAAAGAGACAAAAACGGGAAATCTATTTATAAAAAGGATGAAGATGGAAATATTGTATTGGCAAAGGGAAAAAAAGGAGTTCCTCTGTCAGATGTCTGGGATATTCCATATTTGAATCCAAAAGCAAAAGAACGTGTTGGTTATCCTACACAAAAACCAGTTTCTCTCTTGCAACAAATAATAAAACTTTGCACAAATGAAGAAGATGTTGTATTAGACCCTTTCTGTGGTAGTGGAACAACCTGTGTGGCAGCAAAGCTACTTAATCGAGTATACATGGGGATTGATTTATCAACAGACGCTGTTGAACTAGCCAATAACAGACTAAAGGAACTAGTTGTAAGTGAATCTAATTTGGTAAAAAACGGGGTTGAAAGCTATGTTGGAAAAACAGATAAAGAACTGGCATTATTAAAATCTATTGGAGCAATCCCTGTGCAACGGAATGTTGGAATTGACGGGTTTTTACAACAGCAAATTAACGGAAAACCTATTCCCATCAGAATTCAAAAGAAGTACGAAACTTTAGATGACACTATCAGGGCATTGGATAATGCGAAACAAACTAAACATTCTGATGTAAAGATAATTATTCAGACAAATGACAATAGAGGCTTATTCCAGTTGGATACAGATGCAGTTGTTTTACCTTCTAATGAATTGGTTATTAAAGAAAAATTAAAAGGTATCGGATTTCGTGTAGATAATGGTGGAGATGTTCACAAAATCGGACAGATCTAAGCCGCATAATTTTTAAGCATAGAGTGAATTACTAAATAATTAAACTGTTCCCTCTTGATAATCGCCACTCAAACCACCGACCCAGCCAGGAAATCCACCATCCAATCCCGATAGCCAAAAAAACACGATAAACTTTTCAATAAAGAGAGTAAGTGAATCTGTATGAACAGATAGATAAACAATAAGAACCAGTAGCAATAAAATACGCACGTGTAGCAATACGCCACACAAAGGAAAAATTGTAAATAGTACGATAAATCAAAGAAAACATACAAGTAGCAAAATAGTAAAAGCAAGTAGCAGAACAGAAAGGAGTGCTTTATTTTTTAAATAAGCGGTAAATTGTTTAATTTGTATAGGTCATTCAAAACCAAACCCATGCTAATCTACAACTTCGACCGGATTTTTAAGGCCCGGGGTATCGCCCGGCCTTTCACTTACCTGAAAAATGCGGGTTTCTCCGACAATTTTGCCACACGGGTTAAAAACAACAGGGTGGCCCGGCTCAACCTTCGCGAAATCGAACGGCTTTGCGTGCTCCTGCGCTGCACTCCTAACGATTTCTACGAGTGGGTGCCCGACAAGAACACGCAGGTCGATCAGGAGCATCCGCTCAACAAAATAAAACGCTCCGATAAAGTCATCGACCTCACCCGGATGCTCAATTCCATCCCGCTCGAACAACTCGACGAGGTGGAGCAACTGATCAAAGAGAAAATAGAGAAAGGCGAGGCGTAGTCGCCGCTGTTTATGACTGGCCGTTTCCGGGAATAATCCCCATCTGTCGCATCAGGAACGTGGCGTTCATCGTACGGGTCACACCCTCGTACAGCTTGTAGTCGAAGGTGAGCCCTTCGTCCGAAAGGTCGACCTCGAAGCACTGGTTGCGCAACGTTTTGGGGTGCTTCTCGTGCAGTTCCGTCAGCTTCAAATCGTGGGTGGCAATAATCCCCATGCCACCGTTTACAATCAACTGTTCAAGGTATTGAATGGAGCCGCTGAGTTTATCTTCCGAATTGGTCCCCCGCAGTATTTCATCCAGGATAATGAAGATTCGCCCTTTCTCTTTCAGGGCTTCCAGAATAACTTTTAGTTTTTTCAGCTCAGCAAAAAAGTACGACTCGTGCCTTCCCAGGTCATCGTCGGTGCGCATGTGGCTGTAAAGCGGCATGGGGGTAAAGCGGAACGCTTTTGCACAAACGGGCGCCCCGGCCATCGCCAGCGCCATGTTCACGCCCACCGTGCGCAGGAACGTGCTCTTGCCTGCCATGTTGGCGCCGGTAATGATGACAAATTCGCCGTTCCCGCCAATCTGAAAATCATTGTTAACCCGCTCCGTTTCCGGAATCAAGGGATGGCCAACTGAGGTTGCATTCAATGCACGCCCGTCGTTCTCCGGGACAGGGAAAACTGCCGCCGGTCGGTTATACGCGAAATTCGCCAGGCTGTTCAGTGCGTCGAACTGCTCGGCTGCCTCGAACCATTGCGGAAGCAGCGAAGCATTTCGCCGGTGCCATTTCAACAACGCCAGGCTGCAGTTGATGTCCCACATGAAAATGGAGTTAAACAGGAACAAGGTGATCATGTTGAGCCGTGCTTCGAAAAGCTTCACCGTTTTGTTCAGGCTGTTTATTTCACTACTTGCTTTCCGCGGCGAAATAAGCAGCTGGCGGATGGCCTGTGTTTCTCCTGCAGCGAATGTTTCGTTCTCAACTAAATCGAACAGTTTCCGGTACTTATTTAAGAGCGCCGAGTTTTTCCCAAAGTTGTCGAAGAAAAAGGATGTCTCTTTTCGGCGAACGCCAAACAGGGACCATTGCACAAAAAAGGTAATCATATACTGGCCGAAAGTAATTTCGCCGGCAATGAGCAGCCCAATTGCAATGAGGGTGAGAATGGGAACAACGATGCCGGCTATCCGGAAAAATGTTTCGCCCGGGAACTTCACGTCGATATCCTTCCAGTTTTTGATGGTCTCAATGTGCGCATCATCTTCGTGATAAAGCATGGCGCTGGCCGAAAAGGTCTGTCGCCACGGTAGTTTCTCTGTCAGTTCCTTTACTGCGTCCTGCCGGGCTTTGATTTTTTCCGGCGAAAGCATCATGTCCTCCAACCATTTGGCCAGCCGCCGGCTCCCGATGGATGTGGTGGTCCGGTTCAACATCCGGAAAAGGGAAAATTCACCGAAGAGGTCCAGGTCAAATGAGTAGGGATGCCCGGATTGCTTGTACTCGTTTCCCGGCCCGAACGGTGAAAAATCAAAACCAAGCGCTTTTAGTTCATTGCGGTTGACTTCGATATAATTCTCCTGCATTTGCCTGGCCTCCGAAAGTGTGGCGTATCGTTTCATCAGGAAAAGAAAGGACGAGATGAACACGATGGCCAGTCCGACGATGAGCCACGGTGACGCCATCCGGAGCTGGTAGAGCAGGATCAAACCACCCATAAAAACAATCAAACGAAGAAACGACAACAACCGCAACCATTTGTGGGCCACTGTCAGTTCCTGCTCAAACTTTTGCTGTCTTTCCTGGTAAATCTTTTCGGCTGGTTGGCTCATTAGGCGAACATCTGGTGTTTGAGGAAAAAGTTAACGACCAGCATCGAGAATCCTATCACCACAAAGGAAGCCAGGATGATGTTGTACGCCCGTTTGTTTTCGAGGGGGATAATGAATTCCGGTTTGCGCGGCCGCATAAATACTTCCAGGAATAACAGTAACCGGTACATTCCCCAGCCAATGAGGCTGCCGAGGGCCATGCCACCCAAAATGTCGCCTGGATAATGAACGCCCAGGTAAATACGGGTGGAAGCAATGAGGAGTGACCACGCAATCATGAAAACGGTGAAGGTCCGGTTGCGGAACAACAGGATAGAGAAGATGGCGAAGCCAAAGGAATTAGCGGCATGCGCCGATACAAATCCGTACAAACCTCCCTTTTTAAAGAAATTGTGGGCCAACGGTGCCACATTGGGGTCATGTGACGGCCTTAATCGTTCGATACCGTGCTTCAGAATTCCGGAACCCTGGTCGGCAAATAAAATCAGCAATGCGAGGACCAGAAAAACCAGGAGCGATTTTCTTTTATATTTCCGGATAATGGTGATGAATATGACCAGGTAAAAAAACAGCCACATTTCCGTCCGGGTAAACAGGGTCATGGTGTAATCCCAAAAGCTGTTGTGAAAGCTGTTGAGGTAGAGGAATAACTCCGTGTCCCATTGGTTAAGCGTTTCGATAATGCCCATGTCAATTTCTTTGTAACATTTGTTATAAAGGGGGATTTGTTATCTGAACCTGCTCCAAAATACGAAGAATCGCGGTTTTTGCAATGCCTCTATTCAGGCTTAATAACCGTTCAGCGTTTTCCAGATTTGGTCTTTTAGTTCCATAATGCCCATTCCGGTAACCGATGAGATAAACAAGTGCGGGATTCCCTCCAGCTCATGGCCAATCTCTTCCATCAATTGCTTGTCGAGCATGTCGCTCTTGGAGATGACTAAAAAGCGTTCTTTATCCAAAAGTTCCGGATTGTATTTTTCCAGTTCGTTCAGCAAAATGCCATATTCCTTCAGGTGATCATCGCTGTCGGCCGGAACCATGAACAACAACATGGAGTTCCGCTCGATGTGTCGCAGAAAACGCAAACCCAGACCTTTCCCTTCGTGTGCTCCTTCGATAATTCCGGGTATATCAGCCATTACAAACGACTGATTATCGCGGTAGCCTACAATACCCAGGTTGGGGACCAGCGTGGTAAACGGGTAATCGGCAATTTCGGGCTTGGCAGCCGAAACCACCGACAGCAAAGTAGACTTTCCGGAACTGGGAAATCCTACCAGCCCGACATCGGCCAGGACTTTTAGTTCCAGGATGCGCCAGTGTTCTTCATAGTCCTCTCCCGGTTGTGAATACCTCGGTGTTTGGTTGGTTGCCGATTTAAAATGCACGTTCCCCTGCCCGCCACGGCCACCTTTTGCAAGGAAGCCCGTCTCGCCATCTTTCGTAATTTCAAACAATGTTTCGCCGGTTTCGGCATCCTTCGCAATTGTTCCCAGCGGCACATCAACGATGACATCATCACCATCTTTGCCGGTACTGGTTTGTTTTCCCCCCGGTTCACCGTGCCCGGCGAAGATGTGTTTCTGGAATTTCAGGTGTAGTAATGTCCACATCTGGGCGTTGCCGCGCACAATCACATGGCCGCCACGGCCACCATCGCCTCCGTCGGGACCACCTTTCGGGATATATTTCTCCCGCCGCATGTGGCTTGAACCAGCACCGCCTTTTCCTGAGCGGCAAAATATTTTAACGTAGTCTACGAAGTTCGATCCTGCCATTTTGTATTTCTGTTGAAGGGGACAAAATTACACCCTTAATTTGACAATGCGAAAAGCATTTACGCTTTGTGAGACGATATCGGCAAAATGACTCATCAAAACAGAAAAAAGGCCGCCTTCCATCTCGAAAGCGGCCTTGCTATTTTGTTTTCGCTGCGATTAAAGCGCCTTAACCGACTGGACCAGTTTATCGGCAATTTCCTCAACTGTCCCCATTCCTTCTACGGGAATATATTTTCCTTTTGATTTGTAGAACTCGATTAATGGAGCGGTTTTGCGCTCGTATACCGAAATCCGGTTTTCGATGATCGATTGGTCCCGGTCGTCGCTGCGGCCCGATGTTAGCCCTCTGTTCAGTAATCGGTTAATCAATTCCTGTTTTTCTACCTGGAGACAAAGCATCCCGGATATTTCCATTCCGTTTTGTTCTAAAATGAGGTCAAGGGCTTCAGCCTGTGCAACTGTCCGTGGAAAGCCATCGAAAATAAATCCGTTTGCCGTCGGATGGGCATTCAATTTACCTTTAATCATGTCGACGACCACAGAATCGGGTACCAATTCTCCTTTGTCGATGTTTTTCTTTGCTTCAATGCCGAGATGGGTTTTTGCAGCTATTTCAGTGCGCAACAGATCCCCGGTGGAAATGTGAACCAGGTTGAAGTTTTTTCCCAGGAATTCAGCCTGCGTACCTTTTCCCGCTCCGGGGGGGCCAAAAAGAACTAAGTTAAGCATATCCTTTTTATCTAATTGATGTTTTGGTTTCCCGATATCAGGTCGATAGGCTTGCAAATTAGTTATTATTAGTCAGGTACTAATGTGTAGATATCCTTTAAGTTACGGCCGCGCCCGTTATAATCAAGTCCGTAACCTACAATGAAATCATTCGGTATTTCCAACCCTATGTAATTCAGGCTTACCTCTGTCTTCAGTGAATCTGGTTTGAATAACAGTGTTGCCACTTTTACATCAGCTGCACCTTTTCCTTTTACCTGCCGAACGACATCGGCAATGGTAAATCCGCTGTCAACAATGTCCTCAAGAATGACGATGTTGCGCCCCTGCAAATTTTCATTCAGCCCAATCAATTCTTTCAAATTGCCCGAAGATTGAGTGCCTGAATAGGAAGCCAGTTTCAGGAATGTAATTTCAGCATCCGCCAACTCTAATTCTTTCATCAGGTCGGCCGAGAAAATAAAGGAACCGTTAAGAATACAGAGGAAAATCACTTCTTTCCCTTCAAGTTCGCTTCGCATTTGATCGGCCATTTTTTTTATGGCCTGTTGAATTTTCCCCTCAGAAATGGAAATTTCAAATTCTTTGTCCCAGAGCTTAATCCGTTTCATTCGTCTTACAGTTAACCTTTTAAGATATTGGAACCTCAGTTTTGTAAAACCCGTTTGGATTGTTGATTGGACGGTCTTTGTGATGGATTTGAAAAAGGTGTAACGAACAATTTTTCAAGATACCGACCGGAAAAAACAGAACCCGGGCAATTGCCAGGGCTGGATAAACAAACGTCAGAATTCCTTAATACAAGCTTGAAATTTCCGGACAAAGGTAAGCATTTCTTTTTTTTGTGACAGATAATTGCTGTGAGTAAGTGGGCGATTTTTAATGCATTTCTATTTTTTGGTGTTATTTTTATCCGGTCAATTTATGAATTGTATTATTCAACCAATAAATAGTCAAAAAATGATGGAACCAACGGTTAGTATCATTATGGGTAGTACCTCTGACTTACCGGTTATGGAGGGGGCTGCCAAGATTCTGGATGAGTTCGGAATCCCTTTTGAAATGAACGCCCTTTCAGCTCATCGGACACCGGAAGCGGTGGAAAAATTTGCAACAAATGCCGCTGATCGGGGAATAAAAGTAATTATTGCAGCTGCAGGAATGGCCGCACATTTGCCTGGCGTAATTGCCGCCATGACGCCACTGCCGGTTATCGGGGTACCCATTAAGGCCAGCCTGGATGGTTGGGATTCTATCCTATCTATCGTTCAGATGCCTCCCGGAATACCTGTAGCAACGGTTGCCGTAAACGGAGCGCGCAATGCGGCTATTCTGGCTGTTCAGATTATGGCTACAGGCGATGCGGAGTTAATGGAAAAGTTCAAAGCATTTAAAAGCGGTTTGAAGAAAAAAATCATGAAAGCGAATGAGGAGTTGGCGACTGTGAAATACCAATACAAAACAAATTAAACATTAGGTTTCACTCCTCATTTTTTGTAAATTAACCAATAGTTTTTCAGGGGGTCGATGGTTGCTATGCAACCACCGGCCTTTTTTATCCATTTTAGTTGACGAAATTGGAATGCATCAAACCAATAACCTGACATTTAACCTTTTTATTTGTTTCTTTCTCCTCCCGACAACGTCAATCTTCGCTCAGTCTGATTTCGCTGAATCAGACAGTTATTCCATTTCTGTTGGCGGGGCTTCCGTCACTCTGCAAACTCCATTCGCTGCGTTTTATAACCAGGCTGGCCTGGCCGGTTTAGAAAAATTATCGGCTGCGGTATATTATCAGCAACGTTATATGACCAGCGATTTCGCGGAAATGTCTGGCGTATTTTGTTTGCCCCTCAGAACCGGAACTTTTGCATTAAGTGTATGGCAAACAGGAATTACCGGTTACCACCAAAATCGTTTCGGGCTGGCGTTTGCCAAGAAACTGGGACCACGCTTATCGGGCGGATTGCAATTCAGTTATTACATGATGGATTTTCCCGAGAACGGAACCGCCCGGGGAGTTGTCCTCTTCGAAATGGGGGCTCGTTACGAATTCCCGGGGAAGCAAACGCTGGGCGTTCATCTGTTTAACCCGTTTGACTCCCACATAACATCCAATATTAATCAACGCACGATACCGCCGGAGCTTAAAATTGGGGCAGAATTCCCGATAGGCGGGCAGCTAAAAACCTTCGTGGCAACTTCCGGCGATTGGAGCGGCAACTGGATGTTGCACGGTGGTTTCGATTTCCAGCCTCATGAGCACTTTTCATTGAGAGGTGGGATTTCCGGGAAACCGTTGAACTATGCTGTTGGTATTGGTTACCGCTGGAATTTTCTGCAAACCGGTTTGGCCGTGCTGCATCGTGATGTGTTGGGCTATTCTCCGTCGATTTCACTAACCTTTAATTTATAGTTGTTTATGGTGAAGGATAGGTGGCATATCGTATTGTTGTTGTTTTTCGTCCCTTTATTTCCAATCGATTTGATTGGGCAGGAACGCTCCCGCGATCAGGAGATTGAACAAATCATTGAATCAATTCGGGAGTCGGCCGAGGATGAAACGGAATCGGCTTTGATCCTGGAAGACCTGACGCACCTGGCGGAACAACCATTGTATATCAATTCTGCATCGGGCGCCGATTTGGAAAAACTGCATTTTCTGAATTTTTCGCAAATTGCCACCATTGTTAGCTATCGCGAAAAGCATGGTGATATTTTGTCTTCTTGGGAATTAAGCTCTTTGCCCGGGTTTTCCCCGGATATCGTAAAAAGGATAAGTCCGTTTATCTCGTTTTCGCAGCCTCAGTCTGGTGGACGAAAATATTCCCGGAAGGGAAGGAGTTATTTGCTTTTAAAAGGGCAGCGACTTTTCCCGGAAAGTCGGGGATATAAAAGCGCATCAGGTTCGGGGCCTCCTAAATATAAGGGGACACCGGAACGATTTTATACCCGTTATCATTATGAAAAACCGGAAAGCTGGGCGGCTGGCTTTACAGCAGAAAAAGACGCGGGAGAGGAATTTTTTACGCAAGACAATGCCAACGGGTTCGATTTTTATTCTGCTTTCGCTGCCGTTTACGGAAAGGGCGTCATCAGGCAAATCAATATTGGAGATTACTATATCCGGACCGGGCAGGGGCTTAACTATTGGTCTGGAATGGGATCGGGCAAGTCGGCTGATGTACTGAATGTGATGAAATCCGGTCAGGGTATCCGGGCATACACATCGGCTGATGAAAACCGTTTTTTTCGTGGCGCCGCCATGACGTTGGGTACCGGACCGTTTGAAATGTTCCTGTTCCTTTCGAATAAGGACCGTGATGGCAACAAAATTTCGGAGGAACCTCCGGTGTTTACATCGCTTCAAACTTCCGGATTGCACCGAACTGAAGGAGAACGGGCTGACAAACTGGCCATGAATGAACGGGTTTATGGAGGATATGCGCAGCTGAAAACCGCTCATTTTCGTGCGGGCATTACTTATAGTCGTCAGCAATTCGATGGTGAAATTCAACCGGGTGATGAGTTGTACAAACAATATTATTTCCGGGGTAACAGCAATCAGCAGGCAGGAATTGATTATCAGGTCGCCTTTCCGTCCATCCAGTTATTTGGCGGGGTTGCTGCCAGCGAAAACAAGGCATTGGCTGGAATTCAGGGAATCATATGGCATCCGCATCCGCAAATTGGGGTATCTGCTGTTTACCGGAATTACTCCCGGGCATTTCATTCATTTTATGGAAATGCTTTTGGCGAAAGTTCGGGCGTGAGAAACGAATCTGGATTTTATTTTGGGACAGAAATACTTCTTGCACCTAAATTAAAACTCGACTTTTATGCTGATTCGTATCATTTTCCCTGGCTGCGTTCGTCCACTTCGTCGCCGGGTCCTGGGACGGAATTATTCTCACAACTCACCTGGTCGCCGTTACCTGATTTTGAATGCTACCTGCGTGGAAAAACAGAAACCCGGCCGGATAAAGTTTCTAACGAGGGTACCGTTGCAACCGATGCGGATGAAACGACCGCCCGGCTGCGATTGCATACCGATTGGGATTTGTCGGAATCGGTTACGTTGAGAAATCGAATAGAATATGCGGGATACAAAAAGGGAGATGAGACGGAAACAGGCTTGCTGGCTTTTCTTGATGTGGTTTTTCATTTGAGTAAATTGAAAACAGGGTGCTGGATTCGTTATGCATGGTATCATACTGATGGATATAACTCGCGAATTTATGCCTACGAAAATGATGTTTTATATCATTTTTACATTCCTGCTTTTTACGGAAAGGGGCACCGTGTATACATGAACCTGAAATGGGAACCTTCGCGCACTTTTACTTTTTACCTGAAAGGCGGTTACAGTTTGCGGCCAGGAGTAGAAACATGGGGCTCGGGAAATGATATGACCATGGGAAACTCACGGATTGATGTGCGTGCATTGTTGCGAGTGCGCCTGAATGGCCTATGATCTCTTATTCCGAATGCTAAACAGCGTTTATAATTTGCTTATTGCAACTGCAATCAGGATGATAAGTACTTCATTTCTTTATGGTACGGACGGGTGAGAGGGATAGGAAGGGATCGTCTTTACTTAATCGGCCTGGCAATTCATTTGATGGCTTGATCGTACGGGCAATTGACCTGGTGTGGTATATTTGCACATTATTCCTACCTTTGTTGAATTGCTTTTTATTTAACATGCTTGCACAAATGCAGTTCGAAAAAAAATTTGAAGATATCAGGCCCTATCGCGACGAAGAAGTTGCTGAAGTGATGAAGCGGCTAGTGAAAGATCCCATATTTGATAAGGTGTTGATGAATCTTTACAAAGAACGTGAGTACGTTGAAAGGGTTAAAGCTGCACTCCTGAAAACAAATACCATTAATGATTTTCAGACGAACTTTGTCGTTCCTTATCTGAATCAAATTATTAGTGAGAGTACTGATGGTGTAACCATCGGAGGCCTGGAATACATAGAACCGGATCAGAGTTATGTCTTCATTTCCAACCACCGGGACATCATCCTGGATGCGGCTTTAATGAATATTGAAATCAAGCGGGTTGGGTTAAATACTACGGAGATCGCGATTGGGAGCAATCTGTTGATTTATCAATGGATAATTGACATGTTCAAATTGAATCGTGCTTTTGTTGTTGCACGGAATACAACACTGAAGCAGCGTCAGCATGAATCCCAGAGATTGTCCGAATACATACGTTATCTTGCAAAGCATCGGGGGGACTCTGTTTGGATTTCGCAGCGCGAAGGACGTACCAAAGATGGGAACGATCAAACGCAGGTCTCGGTTTTGAAGATGCTGAACATGTCAAATCAGGCTGATTTTGATGCCGGTTTCCGGGAACTGAACCTAGTCCCTTTGTCCATTTCTTATGAAATTGAACCCTGTGGTAACGAAAAAGTAGCAGAATTACTGAAACGCCAATCTGATGCAACTTTTACAAAAACCGAAAGAGACGATTTATGGAGCATGGTCAGTGGGTTGAAGAATCAAAAAGGGAGGATACATCTTCAGTTTGGAAAACCGGTTGCTGAACTGCTTGAGGACATTGCAAAGGCTGAAAATGTTAACCAGTCGTTGAATGAACTTGCGGAATACATTGATAGTGAGATTTACAGGAATTATAAATTGTGGCCTAACAATTACATTGCCTATGATATTTTTTATAAAACAAAAAAATATTCGGACATGTACACGGTTGAGGAGTTGGAAAAGTTTAACAAATTGATACATGAACGGCTCGAACTTGTTAATGAGGTCCGGGAGGAGGCCAAAATGCTTTGGCTTAGCTTGTATGCCGCTCCTGTTTTTAATTACGAAAACTGTAAATGCCACCGGAAATAAATGAAGTTCTCGACTGTCATTCATTCCCTGGGCGAAATACCCAACCGCTTCTCCTGGTTTTATTCTATCGGGACATCATAAACCAATTGTCCGTCTTCGCGAAATTGTTCCACGGCCTGCTCCGTTAGTAGGTATTTCTGAATTATTTAGCTGAGAAGTTGAAATATTTCGGAGAAAAACAGCTTTTACTTACGATTCGTAAGTGAATTTTTCGTTACCTCCTTTTTCTAATCCATTTTTCCTTTGATTAATTTGTAGTTTTGCTTTTTAAAATTGCAACAGGTTAAACGGTTAAAGAGGATTGACCAATGAAAGTCTTGAAATTTGGAGGAACCTCGGTAGGTTCCGTTGAAAACATGCGGGCGGTGATGAAGATTATCGCCGATGGTGATCGCAAAGTAGTTGTTTTGTCGGCCATGTCGGGAACAACCAACACTCTTGTCGAAATTTCCGACTATTTGTATAAACGGAATAAGGAGGCAGCGTTGGGCGTTATCAGCGGACTCGAAAAGAAATATTACAACGTTGTTTATGACCTGTTCGGGAAGAATGAGAATAAGGAAAAAGGGAAAAAGATTCTTGAGACGCATTTTGAAAAACTAAAATCGTTTACCTTAGGCGATTTCAACGAAGTGGGTGAACGGACGATTCTGGCTCAGGGTGAGCTCCTTTCGACTAATTTGTTTACTATTCTGATGCAGGAAAATGGGTACAACGCCTGTTGTTTGCCGGCGCTCGATTTTATGAAAATTGATAAAGATAAATCCCCTGATACAACTTATATCCGAACCCATCTCGCTGAGCTGATGGAAAATTCTCCCAAGGCTGACTACTATATAACTCAAGGGTTCATCTGTCGGAACCCGGAGGGAGAGATTGACAACTTGCAGCGTGGAGGTTCAGACTACTCAGCATCGCTGATTGGCGCTGCAATTAAGAGTGAAGAGGTTCAGATTTGGACGGATATCGATGGCTTCCACAATAACGATCCGCGTTTTGTTGAAAATACACATCGGGTAGACTTTCTGTCGTTTAACGAAGCCGCCGAGCTGGCCTATTTCGGTGCAAAAATTTTGCATCCGCAGACCATTCATCCTGCGATGATCAATAATATTCCGGTTCGCCTGAAGAATACCATGGCACCTGAAAGCCAGGGAACACTGATTACAGCTGAATCGAGTGGCCCCGGAATTAAAGCTGTGGCCGCTAAGGACGGTATTACAGCGATTAAGATTCGCTCCGGACGAATGCTGAATGCCTATGGTTTTCTGAAAAATGTTTTTGAAATCTTCGAGTTTTTCAAAACGCCCATCGATATGATCACCACCTCGGAGGTGGCTGTTTCGCTGACCATCGATAACGACCATCATTTGCATGAAATTCTGAAGGAGTTGAGGGAGTACGGCGAAGTTATTGTCGACGAGAAACAAACCATTGTTTGTATTGTTGGAGACATTGTGGCTGGCGAGAAAGGCTATGCGGCACGCGTGTTTAAAGCACTTGAAGGCATTTCCGTCCGGATGATTTCCTACGGAGGGAGCCGACACAATATTTCGGTGCTCGTAAATACCCGCGACAAACAAGCGACCCTGGAAGCACTTAGTGATAAAGTTTTAAACGTATAATATTCGATGATAGACAACCGGTTTATTGAAAAATTTAAGGCGCTCGAAACGCCTTTCTATTTTTATGATTTTGATTTGTTGCGCCGGACCCTCGACGAAGTAAAACAGGAAAGCACTAAGTATGGTTACATTGTGCATTACGCTATGAAGGCCAATGCTAATGATGCTTTGCTGGGAGTAATCCGCGATGCCGGCATGGGGGCCGACTGTGTGAGTGGCAATGAGGTGACTAAAGCGATTGAAATCGGAATCCCGCGTGAAAAAGTAGCTTTTGCCGGCGTTGGTAAAAGCGATAAAGAGATTCGCACGGCACTCAAAAACGATATTTTCAGTTTTAATTGCGAATCAATTCCGGAAATCGAGGTGATTGACGAGCTGGCTGGTGAAGTTGGTAAAGTGGCGCCGGTGGCTGTCCGCATCAATCCCGATGTGGACCCGCAAACGCATGAGTACATCACAACCGGATTAAAAGATAATAAGTTCGGGATCAATCACTGGGATTTTGATGAGGTTGGACGTCGGCTGCGCTCGCTGAAAAATATCCGGTTAACCGGAATTCACTTTCATATTGGTTCGCAGATTACTGATATCTCAGTATTCGGGCAGCTTTCGCTGAAGGTGAACAAGATTCAGGAATGGTTTGTCGAAAACGGCTTCCACTTACAGCACATCAATATGGGAGGAGGGCTCGGCATTAATTATGAAAATCCTGAAAAGGAGCCAATTCCGGATTTCAAATCCTACTTTAAGGCATTTCACGATAACCTGGAGTTACAGCCCGGACAGCAACTCCATTTCGAGTTGGGCCGGTCGCTGGTGGCACAATGCGGACATCTGATTTCGCGCGTACTTTACGTGAAACAGGGGTTGGAAACGCAATTCATGATTCTGGATGCCGGAATGACGGAATTAATTCGTCCGGCTCTTTACAAAGCAAATCATAAGGCAACTAACCTGGCCTCTAGCGGGGAACTGGTGAAGTACGATGTGGTTGGCCCGGTTTGCGAATCGTCCGACACATTTTCCAGGGGAACCTTTTTGCCTCATTCCAAACGAGGTGATTTGGTCGCGTTGCATTCCGCCGGGGCTTACGGCGAATCGATGGCTTCGACCTACAACATGCGCGATATGGTGAAAAGTTACAATTCTGATGAATTAAGTTAGCCGGAATTAGTATTGAATCAAGTCGTTACCTGATGAAAATCAACTTTCGATGAAAGAAGGGTGACGAGGCATTGATGCGATTAAATTGTTAAACGGCCAATACTTGTATTCCTTGATCTTCAAGCCCTTTTTTGAATTTTTCATCAGCCGATTTATCCGTGATTACAATATCGACTTTATCCAAACCACATATTCGCCCAAAACCCCTGCGCCCAAATTTCGACGAATCGGCCAGTACAATTATTTTTTGTGCAGCTGTTATCATTTTTTGATTCAGGGATGCCTCCATTGCAGATGTCGTCGTAAATCCATGTGATAAATCGATGCCATCAACTCCCATAAAAAGTTTGTTGCAAGAAAATTCAGAAAGCATTTTTTCAGCAAAAGGGCCAATAACGGAAGATGAACTCTTTCTTATATTGCCTCCAAGTTGAATTATTTCAATTTGTGAATAATGACCTAAAATAAGAGATGCATCCAGCGAGGCAGACAGAACTGTAAGGTCGTATTGTAGGTTGAGTATCTGACGTGCAAACTCAATAACAGTTGTTCCTGACGCAATAATGATTGTGTCCAGGTTGTTGATTAACGTTATCGCTGCTTTGGCAATTTTTTGTTTCTCGTTTGCATGAATTTTCTCTTTTTCATTGACCGGCTTTTCGTTGATGTATGGATTTATCAGTGTTGCACTGCCATGCGTTCGAAAAAGTAAGTTTCGTTCTTCAAGTGCTTTTAGATCTTTTCGAATGGTAACAAACGAAACTTCTAATTCTTTACTTAAGTCCATTACATTAACAAAGCCATTTTCGTTTAGCTTCTTGAGGATATACTGATGTCTTTCAGCAATACTTATGGCCATTTCTTCCTGATTTTAATATTAACAAATATACGGAATCATATTCAGATGGACGAAAGTGTCTCGTCCGAAATTATTTCATTGTGGATTTCGTTATCTTTCGAAATGATGTTTATTGTTAAGGTGTAGAACGTCAGAAAACCGCTGTTTTTCGCGTAAATACTAGATATGTAGGCTGCTTGTGTTTTGAAACATGTAAATTATGGTTTCGTTACCTATCGAATTCTTTCGTAAAACGTTTATTATTGTCTCAATGAAATATATATCAAACCTTATAAATCAGCTGTGGGTATGAAACGCAACGAAATGATAGAAGCACTTCACAAAAATCATAAGGACTATGATTTTATCGTCGTCGGAGGGGGTGCAACAGGAATAGGAATAGCCTTGGAAGCCTCGGCGAGAGGGTATACTGTTGCTCTTTTTGAGCAGTCGGATTTTACCAAATCTACTTCCAGTAAAAGTACGAAACTGGTGCATGGAGGTGTTCGTTATTTGGCGCAGGGGGATGTGGCCCTTGTGCGTGAAGCTTGCATTGAGCGTGGATTGTTGAGAAAAAATGCGCCGCATCTTGTTAAAAACCAATCGTTCATTATTCCAACTGCCGGATTATGGGACGAGATTCAGTATACTATTGGTCTGATATTATATGACCTGATGGCGGGGAGTCTTAGTCTTGGTCGTTCGACAAGGATTTCGAAAAAGAAAGCATTAAAACGGATTTCTACGTTTAATCCTGTAAAGTTGACGGCTGGTGTTGTTTATCATGACGGACAATTCGATGATTCGCGACTGGCTATAAATTCATTGCAAACAGCTGTTGAGCATGGGGCTGTTGTGTTGAATTACACCACTGTAACGGGATTGACGAAGGATCAGGACGGAAATTTGAACGGTGTTGAAGTAAGGGACGAAGAGACACTCGATACATTTAAGGTTTCAGGGAAGAATATCATTAATGCTACCGGTGTTTTTGCTGACGATATCTTGCAAATGGATAAGCCCGGAAGTAGGAAAACAGTTGTGCCGAGTCAAGGGGTGCATTTGATGCTTGACAGGTCTTTCCTTCCCGGGAATGACGCCATCATGATCCCTAAGACAGATGACGGGCGTGTTCTTTTTGCAGTGCCTTGGCACGGAAAAATTGTAGTAGGAACAACCGACACTCCTCTCAAAGAAGCATCGTTGGAGCCTAAAGCGCTGGATAAAGAGATTGACTTTATTCTGAATACCGCCGGACGATATCTTGTTAAGGCACCCAAACGTTCGGACGTATTGAGTGTTTTCGCTGGATTGCGGCCGCTTGCTGCACCAAAAAAAGAGGGCAGCAAAACGAAAGAAATATCCAGAAGCCACAAAATATTCGTGTCGGAATCCGGTCTGTTAACAATTATTGGTGGGAAATGGACTACTTATCGAAAAATGGGAGAAGATTTAGTGGATCGCGCCGAAAAAGAAAAGAAATGGAAGCATATCGGAACTAAAACGAGATATCTCAAAATTCACGGGTATAAAAAGGATATTGATTTGAACGATCCGCTATATTTTTATGGAACAGACAAAGATGGTGTTATGTCTATTGCGGCCAGCGATGAAGCGTTAAGCCAACCTTTAAGCCGGAAATTGGATGTTCTTAAGGCACAGGTAGTTTGGAGCATTAGAAATGAAATGGTTTGCAACATTGAAGATTTTCTGGCAAGAAGAATACGGGCGCAACTTCTTGATGCCCGGGAAAGTTTGAAGATTGCACCGGAAGTCGCCAGAATTATGGCCCGGGAGATGGGAAAAACTGAGGAATGGCAGAAGGATCAGATAAAAAGCTATCAGAAAACAACCGAGAACTACATTTTAAACTAATGTAGTTCTTCAACCGGACTTATATATCAATACGACTAAATTTCAATATTACTAAAAATCACAACTATGGAAACGTACATTTTGGCTTTAGATCAGGGGACTACAAGCTCCAGGGCCATATTATTTAATCACAATGGAGAGATTAAATCTTCAGCGCAAAAGGAATTTGCACAAATTTTTCCGGAAACAGGATGGGTTGAGCATGATCCGATGGAAATCTGGTCTTCTCAAGTGTCAGTTGCTGCCGAGGCCATGTCAAAATTGGGCATAAACGGCAAGGCTGTTTCTGGTATTGGTATTACCAATCAGCGGGAAACGACGATTGTGTGGGATCGAAAGACAGGTGCAGCCGTCTATAACGCTATCGTTTGGCAGGATCGCAGAACATCAAAGTTTTGTGATGAATTGAAAGAGAAAGGCCTTACGGATATGATCCGTGAAAAAACGGGTTTGATTCCGGATGCCTATTTTAGCGGGACAAAAGTAAAATGGATTCTTGACAACGTAGATGGAGTAAGAGAGAAGGCTGAAAAAGGAGAATTAGCTTTTGGTACTGTTGATTCGTGGTTAGTATGGAACTTAACTGAAGGACGCACACATATTACAGATGTCACGAACGCCAGTCGAACAATGCTGTTTAATATCAATACACTTGAGTGGGATGAAGAGTTATTGGAATTATTAAATATTCCCAAATCAATGCTCCCTGAGGTTAAGTCTTCCAGCGAAATTTATGATTACTCAAACACTACGTTCTTTGCCCATAAGGTGCCGATTGCCGGTATTGCCGGAGACCAGCAAGCTGCTATGTTCGGACAAATGTGTATCGAAGAAGGTATGGTAAAGAACACTTACGGCACCGGTTGCTTTATCCTTCTCAATACGGGCGATAAACCGTTCTATTCTAAAAATAAACTCGTCACGACCATTGCCTGGAAAATCAATGGGAAAGTAACGTATGCACTCGAGGGTAGTATTTTTATTGGTGGCGCAGTTGTACAATGGCTGCGTGACGGATTGCGCATTATTAATACCTCTTCCGACGTTGAGGCTTTAGCGAAAACGGTGGAAGACAATGGTGATGTTTTCTTCGTGCCAGCGTTTACCGGCATGGGCGCCCCTCACTGGGATCAATACGCCAGGGGAACGATGGTGGGTATCAGTAGAGGTACCAACCGAGGACATATTGCACGTGCAGCGCTTGAAGGTATTGCTTTCCAGACCCTTGACGTGTTAGAGGCTATGAGAAAAGACACCGCGATGGATTATACTGAGATCAGAGTGGATGGCGGAGCTTCGAATAATAATTTGCTCATGCAGTTTCAGTCGGATATCCTCGATAAGCCCGTTGAAAGGCCTATGATTACAGAGACAACTGCTTTAGGTGCTGCCTATCTGGCTGGTTTGGCTACTGGTTTCTGGGAAAATGTTGATGAAATCAAGCAACAGTGGCAGATTGACAAACGCTTTACTCCTGAAATGGATAAGGTAAAAGCTGAAAAGCAGATCGCCAAATGGAAAGATGCTGTTTCAAGAGCTAAATCTTGGGTTTGTTAAGTTCTTTTATTTTATTTTTTAGCAATTGGAATTATGAATATCGCATATATATATGAATTTCTGGGTACTTTTATACTCATCCTTCTTGGTGACGGTGTTGTTGCCAATACTGTACTCAGAGGCACGAAAAGCGAAGGAGCCGGTTGGTTAACCATTACAATAGGATGGGGATTAGCCGTATTTATGGGGGTTATTGTGGCCGGACCTCATTCTGGCGCTCACATCAATCCGGCTGTTACTATTGGATTGGCAACTGCCGGACTATTTCCATGGAGCATGGTGCCTGGTTATATCGCAGCACAGCTTCTCGGAGGTTTTACCGGAGGCGTGGTTGTCTACCTTTTCTTCAAACAACACTTTAACAGGACTGAAGATCTGAATCTTCATTTGGGGGTTTTCTGTACAGGTCCTGCTATCCGAAAGACACGTTCGAACCTGTTTTCAGAGATTATCGGAACTTTTGTTTTGGTCTTGCTCGTACTTTATATTGCAGGGCCTTCTTTTGCCGCCTCAAATATTAAAGGCGCTGTTATCGGATTAGGTTCTATCGGGGCGCTTCCCGTAGCTCTCGTTGTTATGGGTATCGGTATTTCTTTAGGCGGGACAACTGGTTATGCTATAAATCCGGCCCGAGATTTGGGGCCCCGGATTGCTTATGCCGTTCTCCCATTCCACGAAAAACGTGATGCAGACTGGGGATATTCATGGATTCCTGTTATTGGTCCTATTCTAGGGGCAATAATAGCCGCTGTAATTTTCCTTCAACTCTAATCCGCGAATTATGAAAGAGAAAAAACAATTAGTGTTCATCATTCTATTATTGTTTTTGACACTTGGAGCAAAGGCCAGGATGGATTCAATGTTCACGTTCAGGTAAAAACGATGCATTACTGGCGCGGCCTCAAGGTAACCAATGGCTTAATGACCGGTACCTCAGTTGGATACTTCAGTAACCATTTTTCTTTATATGGTTGGGGCGGGTTAAGTATTGACGGGAGTTATACTGAGGTAACAGGTATAGCAAAATATACAAATAAAAATTATAGTTTGACACTGGTTGACATCGACAATTTTTCCGGATTGCCTAAGGTTGACTATTTTAACTACAAGGCGAAGGAAACCAATCATATCGTGGATTTGACAGCTGCTTATCAATTTCCATTTATGAGTTTATCTTGGTCAACCGTGCTTTACGGGAACGACCGCGTTGTGGGAACGTCCACTCAGAGGTATTTAGAATTAGGGTTTAACGCTGCCTTAAATGAGGCATCAATACAATTAGCAATAGATTTGTTCTAATTTTTTTACTGCGAATAAAATTTCAATATTCAGTTTTATTGGTTTTGGAGTGTGTTCTTTAATCTGTATTAATTGAGTTTATTACGAATACTAAAGGAGGGTGTCCGAAAACGGGCTTCCTTTTTATTTGTTGAAAGTCAGTCATATAGCTTCCTGTCTGTTTGATTGCATGTCTGACATTTAGTATCTTAGGGAATGAGAGGAATCAACTTCAAGCCTTATAATCAGGGAGAGTCCGAACTCTTTCCTTCGCGGTTGGATGAATTGTCAAAAACTACAAAGCCGGGGGCTGTAATGGTTACCGTCAACGAATGCTTATTAAGGTAATGTTTTACAGTATTTTACTAATATCTTTTCCTTCCGTAAGGTAGTGCCTTAACCGGGAGTATTGCCTACGTGTGGCTTAGCGGTATACTGTTTCCTAAATGCGGGTACGTCAATAGCCTAAGAAAGGTGCCCTGATTTCGGACACCTTTCTGTTTTACTAATTTATGGCTTCCATTAACTCAAAATCTTGTCACCGAGGAACGAAGAGTACATCCAAACCAGTTTTTCCTGTTCGCGAACGTAATTGCTCATCAGGGCGTTTGTTCCTTCATCGGCGGCTTTGTCCGAATCAGCCAGGATTTCCCGTTGTAATTTAATAATCACCTTAAAGGCGTTCAGAATTTCCGCAACGCTTTGGTTCCCATCCGAAATATCAGTTACCTCTTTTATTTTACTATTCTTCAGGTAATCGGTATAACTGTGAAATGGTGTATTTCCAAGTGTCAGAATTCGTTCGGCAATTTCATCATTTTTTAGTTGCAAATCATTGTACAACTCTTCAAACTTGATGTGCAGCTCGAAGAACTTGTCACCTTTGATGTTCCAGTGAAAACCTCTTACATTGATGTAAAATACCTGGTAGTTTGCCAGAAGCTGGTTCAATTTTGCCGAAAGGTTTTCGGCTTTTTCTACCTCTAGTCCAATTGCATTCAGGTTCATATTCATAATGTTTTGATTTAAATGATTAATAATGAATTTCCTTCCCTGGTTAGTCCGGCTGGTGCAGGGAAAGATTATTTTTTTAGATGTCTTAGGTATGATGCATCCAGGCAATTGATGCCTTTTTTAAACGTATGAAAACCAATGTGCCGATAATTCCTGCTCTGATTAACACATTCCGAAAGCGGGGAAAGGAAAGTTTTCGCATGATGTCTATTAAATAGACAATTACCCAAAAAGGGTTTAGTAATATTAAAAGAAATGTTGAGTACTTTAGAATTTCTTTCATTGAAATGGTGAATGTTTTTTAATTTGTGGATTAAACGGAAATAAACAGCAGTATTTTTTGCCAAAAATGTTAAAGCGGCAGTCTTTCTTATTTATACAATCTGAATCCATAATTGTTTTGTTGAATTGAATCAGCAATTGAACCAATTGATGGCGTGGTAAATGCCAGGAAATTGTTAAAACGGGCCTCATATTTCCGTCTTCTTTATTTATAATTTGTCTAATTAGTTACAAGCTTTAATTTTATCCACCCGCAATATGATGCGGTATTGAATCTATATATCTCTCCCCGGTAGCTTTTTTTGTTTGAATGCGTTGTTTCAACCGGTTTCCTTCGACGAGTTTTTCTGGTTACCGACTTCTTATCTTTTTATTCGGATGCTCAACCGGAATGACGGGCAGTTGTGGCCTTGGCATGGCTTTGGAGTAAGCAATTGTGTTATTATTGTCGATGAGTTATTTCCCAATTACAATAGTGGAGCAATAAGGCGGGCAACCGAGCCGATCAGTTTCTGAAAGGCAGGTCTGTTTTCCCATTCGGTAAGCGATAATTCATGGGAATCTCTCAAATCATTTTCAAAATCGGCTCTGATTTTTCCGGCTACTTCCTCATCCATAATGATGGCATTTACTTCCGCGTTGGAATCGAAACTGCGGTAATCCATATTTGCCGTTCCTATCGAAGCCACTTCTTGGTCAACGACAATTGTTTTCGAGTGAAGCATTCCTTTCTGGTAAAGGTGAATTTCCACATCGCTTTTTATCAACTCGCCCAGGTAGGTGTAGCTTGCCGCCGAAACAAAAAATGAATCACTCTCCTGGGGAAGAAGAAGAACTACCCGTATGCCCGATTTTGCAGTGGTTTTTAGCGCTGTGATGATGCTTTCGTTAGGGATGAAATAGGGCGTAGCAATAAATAATTCCTTCTGTGCAAGCGAGATTAACTGGAAGTAGGTTTCCATAATGTTAGGGCTGTCAGAATCGGGTTC
Organism: Prolixibacter sp. SD074; assembly: GCF_009617895.1. Taxonomy (NCBI): domain Bacteria; kingdom Pseudomonadati; phylum Bacteroidota; class Bacteroidia; order Marinilabiliales; family Prolixibacteraceae; genus Prolixibacter; species Prolixibacter sp. SD074. The sequence goes on along the minus strand of NZ_BLAW01000001.1, from coordinate 2,536,910 downwards.
GCTTCCCACGATAAGCGTTGGCGATGTCCCCTCGCTGTTTCCAACCGGGAAATAACGGGGGCCAATATTCAGCGCGATATTGCGGACGAAATACCAATCGAGGAAAAAAAGCAACTGCAATGAATAGCAGGCGTTACCTTCAATCATGCAGTGAACATCGCGCCACATCTTGGGACGCTGGGGCCATTTTCGTTTACCGTTCACATAGTTGTCTGATAGATTGATGCCGCCAGTGAATCCAACTTCCCCATCAATGATGACAATTTTTCTGTGTGTCCTGTAATTCAGTCGATTGGCAAAGCGTGGAAATAATACCGGGTTGTATTCGCCCATTTGTATTCCAGCCTTTTCCAGCCGTCTGAGTGTCTTATTTTTTACTTTTCGACTGCCGTAACTGTCATAAATCAACCTGACTTCCACCCCTTCACGTGCTTTCTGTTCCAGGATTTCACAAATCCGGTCAAATATTTTTCCTTCGGTAATGATGTAGTATTCAATATGAATGTGATGCCGGGCTGCCAGTAATTTTTCAAATAGTACGGGATATTTTTCCTCGCCATTGTTCAGTATGGTGACCGTATTCTGCAGAAAGAGCGGGGCAAAACTATTTCGCCACGACAGAAATGGAATTCGCCACTTATCCTGAAGTAGCTCGACCATGTCTGATTTGTTTTTCGACAGAAAGTCAGTATAATACCGGCTCCATTCTTTCAATAATCTCTGATCGGCGATAGCTTTTCGGGAGAAAAGTTTTCGTTTACGGGTATCAACACCAAAAAACAGGTAGATGATGATACCTAATATGGGCAGTAAAACCAGCAATAGCAGGTATGACTGAGTTTTGAGCGGGTTCTTGTTCCTCAGCAGGATAGAGAAGAAAAAAACGATAACGATTAAATAGTACAGAACCGTTAGATATGGTATTACTCCGGTCATTCAGGCGTTTGATGTGTCTTTTGTTTTCATAAAGATAAAGTAAATCGGGGAAACTGCTCTCACTTCAACGAAAGTAATCGATAGAGAGAATGAAGTAACATGGATTTGGAGAGGAGTATATAAAAGAAATGCCGCATCAGCATTTGACACGGCACACCGAAAGTACCTGAGGAGATAATTTTTATTTAATCAATTTCGATATGGTCTTAAATTCGGCAGCTTTGGCCGATGCAGTTAGTTCAAACAGGATGGATTCATAAGAGGTCATCATGATGCCTTCGTGCCGGAACCGCTCCATGGCCAGTTGTTTGGTGGCATTGGTCCGTGAATCGGTGCAATCCGTTACCACGATAGAATTATAACCTGATTGCTTCAGATCCACTGCGGTTTGAAGAACGCATACGTGCGATTCGATTCCGGCGATGATGACGTTCTCACAATTTTGCTGCTCCAGAAAGAGTTGGTATTCGGGCACATTATAGCTGCTGAAGTCCGATTTTTCGAAATACGCAAATCCGGGCGCCAGACTGGATATTTCATCCAACGTCTTTCCCAGGCCACTTGTGTATTGCTGCGTAAAAACGGTCGAAATTCCTAGTACCTGTAAGCCTTTTACAAGTATTTTTGAGTTTTTAAGTAATGTTTCTTTGTTATTCATCACCGGAAACAAACGTTCCTGGATATCAATGATTAACCCTGTTGTGTTTTCTCTTGTTATACGCATGATTCGTTGATTTATGATTTTTCGTTTGCCAGCCGTTCCATTCCGATGGACAACCAGCGTGATTTGTGTCTTAAGTAACCTCCGTGATGACGCTTGGCATATTCTTCGGCCGTAAATTCGGTTCTAAGCATTATCAGGTTTACCAGTGCGTCTTCAATAACTGTCATGACAGTCGTCGAAGTCGAAGGAGTAAGGCCTAACGGTCAAAGCGCTTCCGGATTTCCGATAGGCAGGACCACATCAGCCGTTAAGGCCAGTTGGCTTCCTTTGTTACCTGTTATTACGATGAGTGGTAGATTGGGATACAAATATTTTTATTGAATTAGGCATTTAAATAATACTTTGTTTATAAGGGAAGGGCTCTGCATTAACCATTCTGGTTAAAAGGCTATCGAAGATTCTTTCCTTCATATTACTTCGGTTAAACCGGTAGCAGTATTCATCAATATAGGCTTGCAAATTTTCGACTTGGTGGTGCATGCCCCGGAGCCAGCCTTTGAAGCCCATAATACACCTGTGCAAGTCAGGGAAGTTGCCGCCCTTTTTCCCTGAATCAACCTGCACAAGATTACTGAAGTCTTTTACCAAAGGGGAATATCCTCGCCATTTATCTGTCTTTATTTGTGCACTTGTCTCAATGGTCATTTTCATAAACCCACCAAGTTCCTTCGAACTGCTCTGCTTGATGACCTTTCCGTACATACGGCTAACTCCTTTGCCGTTTCTCTCAATGGCAAATACAACCAACTTCTTTTTGCCGTTTTTTCTCCCCACAACCCCTTCTTCCTGGCCGCCGACAACTGTTTCATCAACTTCGGCCTTGCCATCGATTTTATGGTTGCCACTGCTTTCCATGGCTTTCATTACCTTGCCTTTGAACTTCCAGCAGGTCTTTTGTCTTAACCCAAGCTTTCTGCTTAGTTCCGTACTGCTGATCCCTTTTTTACTCGTACTTACATAATAAACAATGTAAAAGGCCTTTAATACCGAGAACTTTAACTGGTGAAACAATGTCCCGCTCGTTGGGGAGGAGATTCGGTGGCAACTGGTACACTGTCTGTCGAATAGGCGCTTTCCGTTACAATAATTGGTGTGTCCACAATTGGGGCAAACAAAGCCAGTCCCCCATTTTAGTTCAGTCAAATATTGATAACAAGAATCTTCGTCAGGGAAACGTTCCTGAAACTCAAAAATAGTAAGGCTTCTGAATTTGTTCTCCATTTTTATAATATTTCCCCCTAAAGTAGACATTTCTATTGTATTTACAAAGAGCCTAATTCAATATTTTTATTTTTATCAACCGGAAATGTACCATCATGAAGATCCTGCATATGGAATGTGACGGGTTGGTCATCTACCACATGAAACTGGAATCAGGCTCTTTTAACCTGCCCGTTTTTGACCCTGGCACCAACACGTATCCAGACTACCAAAGAAGAACTTTTTGTACAGCAATTATTAGAGGAACGTGACGCTTTTTACCGGGAGACATCCAGGCTAAAAAGCCAATTGTCCGATTTCGATGGACTGGATTTATTGCCGGCAGAGAAAGAACAGGCCGAAGCAGCCCGGGCCGGGATTGAAAGCTACAAGACAGTTCGTGTAAAGGTAAAAGAAAAAAACACCCTGGAGCAAGCCCCTGCCGGAAAGTCTTCCCAGGGAAGAAGTCCATCTCTACCCGGAAAATATTGATCGTGAAAACAGCACCGAACTGCCCCCGGAAGTTACAGAAGTACTGGAACGTGAACCATCCAGGGCGATGAAATAACGGTCCCCATCATTAACGATAACGGTTACAGCAAAGACCTGGCAGAATTACTTCCCCACAATTTTAAGCCACACACCGGGAGCCTCTTAACAACGACGCTTAAATCGCTCAAAATCCCCTGAACATTTTAGGGAAACTACTAATCTAAACCGTATCTACTCTGAAACAAGACGTGGTTGGCCGAATGCTTACCCTCTTTTGGTACAAACGAAATGCCGACAGGGCCCCAGGAACAACCCGGCCATGGTGAAGGGAAAGTACGTGTTGATACGCCAGTAGGGTAAGTCAGTGCGTTGGATAGACTTTAATTCGTCCGAATCCCACCTTGAATCTTAACATCAAGATGTTGGTAGAAAGCTGACGATGTATGAATAAAAGGTGATTCTCTAAAAATAATTTTCCACAGTGCTTTTTTTGTGCACGCTACCCGGTTAATTTAGTAGATGAGTAACGTGCACAAAACTCAGGCGGAATCTGAAAAGCCTGGATAGAGTAGGAATTGTAATTAAACCTTTTATGTTATGAAAGAACTAACTAAAGTAGAATTGAAAAATGTTTCCGGAGGATATTTAGGGCCTATTGCTGCATTTTTCGCAGGAGTGGTTTTGTCCGGATTAGTTGGAGAGGTAATTCTTGATGGTCCATCAAAATGTATTGCCGAATTTAAGGATGGCTGGAATAATTATTAATCAAAAAATGTAGTTGCTATGGAAAAATACAACAATCATTCGTCGTTTTGTGAATTAGCTAAGGTCGAATTAGTTCATATTATTGGAGGTAAAACTTGGTGGTTTTGGCTGGGGCAGAATTTACATCGACTTAGTGATATGATGGCTAGTACCGATTGGGAGGCACCTCCGACATCAGTTGCTGCTTATTAGTGAGCGGATGTTTAGGGATACAATTGAGAAATGCCTATAAACTATCTGGTTAAATGCCCTTGGCCTCCGTTCCAAGGGCATTTGAAAAATCAATAATGAAAATATAATGACACCTAATCTTGAGACTTGAGTATTAGTATAAAAAAATCAACTATCAATCTAAAATTGAAGAGATGAAGGGCCAAAACACAAGAAAAAGATATTTGCTAATTGCGGGATTATATGTCATTACTGCGGTACTTTTAAAATTTATCATTGTCCATATAAATTTTTTCAGTAATGTAAGTTTTACTTCTTTTTTGCCATTAATCACGTTGGTTCCAATATTGTATTACTTCAGTGTTGGGACGGGGCTACTAGGTGAAAAGATAAAGAATGTTGTTGTTTTGACATTTGCAGCATTGTTGAGTCAACTATTTTGGGCTGATTTATATGATGTTGACTTTTTATATAAGGAACTAATAGTATTACTTGGAGGAGTTTTATGCAGATTCGGCCCTTGATATGAATAAATCATAGTGAAAAATCAAACCATCTCAGGGCTGTGTGGTGCTTTCGATGGGGGTTAAATGCAGCATACCTTTGGCTTTAGCCCATGGTAATTTAGTCAGGTATTATTCCTGTTTAGGCAAAAGAGAGGCACTCTGACAGTTCATGAGACCTCTCTTTCAATAATATAATCATATAGATTAAGCTTCGGATGCTCTTTCCAGCCTTTTCAGGATCATGAAAATAAAGGCTGCGGAGACCAGGCACATCACTACGAGGATGAGGAAGGACTGCCAAAGTTCCAGGGTATCCCAGAATTTGCCAATCAATCCGGCCATCAGGTTTCCAATTGCAGTTTACCTGATGGCTATAAGAAAAGAGGCCCTGGTGTTCCTGTCCCCTTAAAAAGTAGTTTGTTCTGTTGTTGTGGGTTAATATGCAGAATAATATGCTGTTATGTGGGGGTTATACTGTGTGGGTTGTGTGATTCTCAAAATATTTTCGAAAGAATGGGGTAACCTTTTCCCGAAAAAAGGTATTAATACACAACGGGAAGATAGATGTTTAAGGAGTTCTCCACTTCAATTTTTCCCGAATAGCATGTGTATTTAGAAGGGAAAGCTTTTTAGGATTTGAAGAAGGTTGACAGCTTAATAAAGGGCTTCACAAGCATGTCAGCCATGATTCTTTTCTGATGTTAATAATGAAGTGTAATCTTAAAATAAACAAGATGAAACGAAAATTTAATTACAATGACTTGCCGATATTGATTGCTGCTCAATTACGAACAGCTCGTGAGCCGGAAAAGGAATTTTTCATGGTCGAACACACATCAAGGACCAATTCACTCTTCTCTTATTTCAGTGAAAAGAAACAGATTGAGCGCGGTTATCACGCGAATTCGATTACTGGGGAAGATCTGCTGGATGAACTTGGTTATGCCGATTTGTGGGCAGTTACCGAAATTATCAATCTCGGCTGCCAATTTAGTCATCACTTTCCGTCATAATCTCACTGAAGAGTGGTGCACCGACATGGAAGTTCACGATGTGAACGCTGGCTGACATTAAGCATATTGTTGGTTATGTGGTCCTCTACGAGGTCAACATTCCCCAGTAAGGCCTGAAAAGGCAGTATCTGTAACATAGTTACTCATTTGAACAAGAAGTACCGGATATTTAGTTGCTTTTCTGGGCAAGTTAGTTGGAATTTGGACTAGAATATTTGAGCTATGTAATAGCTGTGTTGTTTTTTGGATCTGACGATTTCTATGCAAAGAAGGCAGAGATGAGTAGTTAATAAATGAGTTTTTGTAAAAATTAGGATAAGTATGATAGTTAATAATGTGATGGGTGATACATTTATTGTCGTTCGTAATTCAGATGTTATAAAGAGAATGGACACAAGGAAGATCTTGTTTGTGTCAGTTGATGGAGATTGTTCTACTTTTTGCTTGGAAGAAGGGGAGCGATTTTCATTTTCGAAATCACTAAAGGAGGTTTTGAAGGTATTTTACCGCAGCAATTTCTAAGAGTTCATCGTAATTATATTGTCAATGAGAAGAAAGTTTCGGAAGTCAACGTAAAGCAGCGTTGGGTTAAGTTATTTGACGGTACAAAATTGCCTGTTTCTTTTCGCAATATTAGAGAGACAGTTGTACGCCTGTCGTGAAATCTCCTACGCTTATCGATAGAATAATGTACGCTTACAGAATACTTACGACGGTTTACCCATTGAAGCTGCTGGTGGGGTATTTTTATACTTATTCTGTGGACAAATGGGCGGTTAGCTTCGGTAGTAAGTGAAGTTGTGTGTAGTTGCTAGATTGTTATTCAATAGTTCTTATATGACAGACATGATGGTATTTGAATAATAAGCTAATAGGATGTAAGGTTTCTTACAGGGTAGTTTGTATGCGTTAAGAAGTATTTAAATATAATTTTAATAACATATAGAAATGCAGGAAGAAATAGAAGAAATATCATTGAGCTTTATTGCAGAATATGCGCCGAATTGTTACTCAGCGATGGTGACAGGAAGCGCGTCTGTCGAGAATATGACTTTGAATTCAGATATTGATATCTTAATCATTGATAGCGTGATTTCAAGGGATTATTTTGAAAGCTTCTTTCATCGGGGGCGTAAAATCGATTGTATCGTAATGCCATTGATTGCCATTAAAGATATTTTAAAAGAGGAAAGTGAAAAAAATAGCATTACCTATATAGATATGCTATATAAAGGGACGGTCATAAAAGATACAAATCAATATCTACAGGAGCTAAAAAAATATGCGATAGAATTAAGAAAAAAAGGCCCTAAGCCTGTGAGTTTGTTTCATCAAAAGATGATGTTGTTTTATGCATATAACCTTTATGAAGATTTAATAGATGAGAGGGATTGGGGAGAATTATTATTTATTGCAGTTGACTTATTCAATCAACTAATTATTCTAAATAATGTACGACATAATTATTGGACGACCCACGGCAAATGGAAATATCGATATTTGGTTAACTATGACAAGAAATATGCAGAAGAACTTGTAAAAAGCTTTAATTCTTTTGTAGCAGAAAGAAATAAAACAGACTTTCTTCTGTTGGCAAAAGAGAATCTTACTGCGCTCGGACCAAAGCCCAGGCATATTTCATCTCGACTTAATTCTTTGACGGTAGGGAATGATTTTTTAACCGTTTCAATTAAAACTACATTGATAAACAAAGACGTTTATGAAGTTTTTTTGAAAGAAATAAAAAAGGAACTAGCACTGTATGATTGTTCTTTAGCAATGTTTTATATGAGGAATGATGGAGATATTCGTGATGAGAGTAGTTACCTCATTTTCATTCATGGAGATGAAGAAATACTGAATTTCGTGGTAAGGCCATTGATTGTGAGTTATATAAAGGGTAGAGGGGAGCATCTTGCTAAAAACGATATGGTTTTATCGTTGCCATATTATTTAGAACCTCATTCTTTATTTACCAATCAAGGAACATATGAATTAACTAAGTCGCTATTAATGCATTTCAATTCGATCTATGAATATGTCGGTGAATATGATGAGAATTTATTGTTAACCTATCTAATGAAATTTCATTTCCATGTTGGGATGAAATTAGGTTTCTCTATTGAGAATTATATTCAATTCAATGAATATCTGACCCAGTTGTGGCTCCCCTTTATGCTAGATAAAGAGTATAGAAAGAGTTTCAGAGAATTAGAAGAAGACAAGGCCGTCAAAATTGGAGAGTACAAACAGCTCTATGGTCAACAGAAAGAAGCATTTGTTGAAAACTATTCTGGCATATTAAAAAACTGGAAAGAAGATCAGGAGAATGACAGGCTAATTGATGATTATACGGCAAAGGCATTAAGCTTAATGCGTGATATATTTGATACTCTGAATGATGATTTTTTCCGAAGAAATCAAATACCTCAATTTAAACTTAATCAAATTACGGCAGATATTAGTGACTTGGAGAAAACGCGTTGGTTATCACTATCTGAAATACTTAATAGATTATACGGTTCCGTTTTGCTTTCCTCAAACCAGAAAACCTATTTAGCCTTTGCCTGCAGTTCAATGCTTGGTGGAGTTATGGAATTGAACATTATCGTTGAGAATGAGAATTAGCAAAAAGAGATAAAGAACCACGACAGGCTGGCCATCTGTCGTGGTTTAACTGCACAAAATAATTGCAATTTAAATAATTACCGGCAAACATTTGAACATGGACAATAAGTTATCTAGTAGACAATGATTTGTATTACAAGTAGCCATGGTGAGCTTTCTGCCATGTGAGCAAAGAAGCCGGGTATTAGAAATTTCCTTCGTTACGTGAAATCCCCGTGTGCCGAAAAAGGGTAAGAGTAGGTTTCCTATAAATTTAAACTAATGAAAAACAATAGACTTGAGAAGTTGAGAATAAACAAAACGATAGATTTTACAATTATCGGTGAAGCAGAACAAAAATCTATCAAAGGAGGATATACTGTTGCTCAACTTGAGCAGATGTTGTATGATGGCACCTGGGAAGGTGGCTATGTTGATGGTATGGGGTATGTTTTTGGAACAGTAACCATTACGGCCACAGAGCATTGTACGATTTGCGAAACTTTCGATAACTATGGGAGTTTCACCTCTGGTGGGTGGTACAATGAGGCGGGAAATAGGTTTTTCCATATGTTAGGTTTACATGACAATCAGAGTACTACCTACTATACGTATAGTACTAATCCTTAGTGAATCATTGTAACGAGGTTGTTCATAAAGGACAAGACGATAAATTGAAAGCTGCTTAAATTTTACTCAACACCAAGGTTTTGGAACCATGAATATGGGTTAAAACAATATTATAGTGGAGGTTTGTAAGAGTAATCATTAGGTAGTTTTAAATTCATAAATTGAATTTTTCTAGTGTTCTATTTATTGGACAACCTCGTATGAACAATATTATTGTCAAACCTTATTATGTTATTAAATTCAAATGGAAAAGCAAATATATCCCAATTTCAAACAGGCTCTATTTCTTTTTTTAATCTTGGTTTCTTCTTTCTTTATTTTTTTCCTGATAGCGTCCGGCATTCCAAAGCTATTTGATTGTGATGTATCATTGTTGTACATGAATACCGTTAAAAATATTGCTGCGTTTATTCCACTTTTCTTTATTTTATACGGACAGAAACGGGCTAAGGTCAACGTTTGGAAGATGATTGACCTTAGAACTATTTCCTTTCAAAAATTTATATTCCTTTTTCTTATTGCAGCTTCGATTGGAATAATCATTCACCCCTTAGCGAAACCTATATATTTTTTTAAATCTTTATTTGTCAATAAACTGTGGGTTTTTACCCTCATGAGACCAGCAGTTGACGCCAGTTCTATATTTAGTTTTTTAAGCTTGGTAGTGGTTACACCAATATTTGAAGAAGCTTTGTTGAGGGGAATTATTTTAAGACAATTCTTGAAAAGATATTCGGTTCCTTTTTCCATCTTAATAACCAGCTTCTTTTTCGCATTAGGACATATAAGTCTTCAGCATTTTCTTGAGTATTTTGTTTGGGGAGTAATTTTAGGCATCTTATATTTCAAACTAAGGTCATTATCATTTTGTATTATTGAATTAGGCTCTTTGTAAATACAATAGAAATGTCTACTTTAGGGGGAAATATTATAAAAATGGAGAACAAATTCAGAAGCCTTACTATTTTTGAGTTTCAGGAACGTTTCCCTGACGAAGATTCTTGTTATCAATATTTGACTGAACTAAAATGGGGGACTGGCTTTGTTTGCCCCAATTGTGGACACACCAATTATTGTAACGGAAAGCGCCTATTCGACAGACAGTGTACCAGTTGCCACCGAATCTCCTCCCCAACGAGCGGGACATTGTTTCACCAGTTAAAGTTCTCGGTATTAAAGGCCTTTTACATTGTTTATTATGTAAGTACGAGTAAAAAAGGGATCAGCAGTACGGAACTAAGCAGAAAGCTTGGGTTAAGACAAAAGACCTGCTGGAAGTTCAAAGGCAAGGTAATGAAAGCCATGGAAAGCAGTGGCAACCATAAAATCGATGGCAAGGCCGAAGTTGATGAAACAGTTGTCGGCGGCCAGGAAGAAGGGGTTGTGGGGAGAAAAAACGGCAAAAAGAAGTTGGTTGTATTTGCCATTGAGAGAAACGGCAAAGGAGTTAGCCGTATGTACGGAAAGGTCATCAAGCAGAGCAGTTCGAAGGAACTTGGTGGGTTTATGAAAATGACCATTGAGACAAGTGCACAAATAAAGACAGATAAATGGCGAGGATATTCCCCTTTGGTAAAAGACTTCAGTAATCTTGTGCAGGTTGATTCAGGGAAAAAGGGCGGCAACTTCCCTGACTTGCACAGGTGTATTATGGGCTTCAAAGGCTGGCTCCGGGGCATGCACCACCAAGTCGAAAATTTGCAAGCCTATATTGATGAATACTGCTACCGGTTTAACCGAAGTAATATGAAGGAAAGAATCTTCGATAGCCTTTTAACCAGAATGGTTAATGCAGAGCCCTTCCCTTATAAACAAAGTATTATTTAAATGCCTAATTCAATTGTATTATTATTCATTCATTGTTGAATTTATTTAGTATGATTGTTGATTCCAAACCTGTTGCAGTTTCTCTTGATAAGCTGTCGATTAGTATCCTTACCTACTGTTTGGCTATTGTTGTGGTAGTTGTTGGAATATTTTTGTTGAAAAAGATAGAACGGAAACAACATAACCGATCCTTATAGATCGCGATGATTTCCTAATTCGTTAACCGGTTCTTGGTTTTCATATGTCTTAGTTGAGCTTTGTATCAGAACAACACATGGATTATGGTTTTTATCCCAAATGATAGATATTCACTTTTTGATAATATTTACTAATCCCAGGATTATAAAAAATGGAATTATCTTTTTGTAAAATATGATAAAATTTTCTAGCTATATACAATATGACCAAATGGACTGTGGCCCTGCTTGTCTTAAAATTGTATCAAGGTACCATCAAAAAAACTTTTCATTAAAATACCTGCGCGATCGCTGTTACATAACACGGGAAGGTGTTTCACTGTTTGATATTGCCAGGGCTGCTGAAGATATCGGGTTTCGGACACTTGCTATAAAAATGCAATTTGAAGACTTGGTACTTCGAGCTCCACTACCAGTGATTGTACACTGGGAGAAAAATCACTTTGTTATTGTATATAAAATTAAAAAGGGTAAAGTTTTCGTTGCTGATCCTAAGAAGGGAAGATTATCATATAGTGTTGATGATTTTAAAAGAAAATGGCTCCCTAATGGTGCAGATGTTGGATATGTACTGTTTGCTGAGCCCACTCCTCATTTTTATGAAATTGATGAACCAGGGACTAAAAGCTGGACCTATTTTTTTAGGTATTTACAACCTCATCGAAAACTTCTCTATCAAATATTTTTTGCTCTAATTTTTTCCAGTTTAGTTAGTTTAGTCACTCCTTTTTTTACCCAATCACTCGTCGATGTTGGAATTAGTGGTAAAAATATGGAATTTATTTACCTGATTCTGCTATCTCAGATATTACTTATTATTGGAGGTGCATTTGTCAGTTTTATACAAAGCTGGATCGGTTTGCATGTTGGAACCAAAATCAGCATAGAGTTTATCTCTGATTTTTTACAAAAGCTTTTAAAGCTTCCACTTTCTTTTTTTGAGACAAAGTCAGTTGGAGACATTCTTCAGCGAATGGGAGATAATTCCAGAATACAATCTTATATTACCGGTTCGTTATTTACTATTGTTATTTCTATTATTAATTTTATAATATTTAGCATTATATTGCTTTATTATAATGTGGTTTTGTTCTCTGTCTTCTTGTTGGGCAATATATCATATGTGGCCTGGATATTGATCTTTATGAAAAAGAGGAGACAATTTGATTTTAAGAAATTTGATCTTAATTCAAAGAGTAAGAATGTTTTGCTTCAGCTTTTTAATGGGATTGAAGAAATAAAATTAAATAATATAGAGCAGGTAAAAAGGTGGGAATGGGAAAATATACAAGCAAAAAAATTTAAACTGGGGATAAAGATATTAACTTGGGGGCAGATTCAATCATCCGGCTCTTTATTAATTAATAGCTTAAAGAACGTTCTGATTTCATTTATCTCGGCGAAGGCTGTGATTGATGGTGAGATGAGTTTAGGGATGATGATGTCAGTTCAGTTTATAATCGGACAATTGCAAGGTCCTATTAAAGCTTTTATTTCGTTAGCCTATTCACATCAAGATGCGAAGATAAGTGTAGAGCGATTGAGTGAGGTTCATGATACTGAAGATGAGGAGAAAAGTTCAAATTCCATTAACTGGAAAATTAAAACTAGTTCGATACATCTGAAAGATGTTAGTTTTCAGTACGAAGGTCCGGAATCTCCATTCGTTCTTAAAAATGTTAGTCTTGAGATTCCTAAGAATAAGGTAACTGCAATTGTTGGAGAGAGTGGGAGCGGAAAAACAACATTAGTAAAGCTGTTGCTTAAGTTTATTGAACCGACAACGGGTTCCATTAAAGTTGGGGATACTCATTTCACGAGCATTAAAAATTCAGTATGGAGAGCATATTGTGGGGCAGTTTTGCAAAGTGGATTCCTGTTTTCTGATACAATTAGAAACAATGTATTGCTTGGGATAAGAATGTGGATTTTAATCGCTTTCTCGAAGCACTAAAGAATGCAAATATACTGGAGTGGGTTGAATCATTGCCTTTAAAATACGAATCGTTAATTGGTGCTGGTGGACAGGGACTCAGCCAGGGCCAAAAACAGAGAATACTTATTGCGAGACTGTTTTATAATAATCCTGACTTTGTATTCTTGGATGAAGCGACAAATTCTTTAGATGCTAACAGAGAATACGTTGTTATGAATAACCTTCATGAATTCTGCAAGAATAAAACAACCGTAATAATTGCACATAGATTGAGCACCATAAAGAATGCGGATCAAATTATTTTGTTGGATAATGGAGAGATATCTGAGGTAGGAACACATGACGAATTGATTAAAAAGAATAGCGCATATTTAAAGCTAATAAAGAAGCAATTGAATAATTTACAATATGAAATATATTGATTATGACGTCTATCATATATGGTTTATCGATGAACTATTTATTAATCTTTAACTTAAATTAAACAAAATGAAACGTTTAAAATCGTTAATTGAAGTGGATTTTGCTCCCTTATCGAGCGTTGAGGCGCTAGCCGCAAAGGGGGGAGGCCAATGGGTTATGATGAATGGGCAATACACCTATTTACTTGATGAGGTTACCGTAACCGGACAGGACCAATCTTTTGATTATGGCGAGTTTTTCACTGCAATGGCGGCAGGTGCTGCTGGTGGAGCAGTAAGCGGAGCTATGTATGGAGGTGCTGCAGGTTCCACAATGGGACCAGCAGGAACAGTCGGAGGTGCAGTCGGAGGAGCCATAATTGGAGGAGTAACCATTGCAGTTGGAGCTGGAATTACTGACTACATTATGCAGCAATACGGTTATTGATTGTTAAAAAAGAGGGTGTCCGAAAAGTTGAATTGGAAAAGTGTTTACTTTCAAATTGAAAGCAATCTTGGATTTACCCCTCCAAACCTCCCCTAAAGGTGAGGCTTAAAGTCCCCTTCAGGGGATTTAGGGGTAAATAACTAAAGCTGTACTTACAATTTGATAGTTCTGAAAATGCTCTTTGGACTTTTCGGACACCCTCTTAAATTTTGAGATCTCCTTCTTATTACAAATATTTACTTATTTTTAATAGATATTTAGTGATGGCGTTTCAGATATCATGAGTATAGTAACAGGGGTATGTATTCTTTTAAGGGCGGATACCTATCTTTGAAAAACTATTAAAGCATTTGAAATATACATATGAATAGTTTAAAGAATTATTGGGATTTTCTTTTACAACCAAATCTGGAGCAGAATACGTTCCGATTCAGGATTAAGCTTTGGAATTTTTTAGTTGTGTTGGGATTGGATGTGGTTATTGTCGCTATACTGTTAGGAGTCATCTATAGCGTTAAATATTTTGGGTGGCTTGATATTAATTTATATAATGAGCCTGATGTTCCGAATATGATAATGTTGGTTTCATGGGTGTTGTCTGTTACGCTAGTCATCCCTTTAATTGAGGAGTTAGTTTTTAGATTACATCTACGACCCACGAAAGTTAATTTAGGCATATCTGTTGTTGCCATTATTATCTACCCCATTGTAAACTTCTTTCCAAAGAATTGTTCAGCTGCGCTTATGACCATTATTGGGGCATCGGTAGTTCTGCTTTTGGTCTTATACTTCGCTTTTTCGGGAAGAATTAATCGCATGATAGAGGAGCAATGGCATAAAAACTATTTAATTGTATTTTGTATTACGGCTTTGGTTTTTGGTGGAGTTCATATTTTAAATTACAAGCTAACCCTATCCCTCTTAATTTTTTCTCCGCTTGTTGTTGCGCCTCAACTCTTTTTAGGGGTGAATATTGGTTATTTAAGAGTTCGTTATGGATTTGGTTGGGGCCTGCTACTGCATATTGTACACAACATAGTTTTTGCTGTCATTCCTATTGTATTGATTAATCCGGCGATACTTGGTTTCTCTTCCAATAAAAATGCTCTTGTGTTAGGATATCCGCCAGAGGTAGCTGCTCCTGTCGCTTATCATTTAAGAATAGAGGAGGGTAGAGAGAGTATTTTTAATACTTACAAGTTATCTCCAGAAGAAATATTGTTTGAGGGAACGAAAATGAAAGCGGTTTTTTCCCGGTTAGCAAATGCAGATAGCGCAAAAGTGTTTTTTGAAGAGCCAGCCATAGGAAGAAAGATTTTGAATGTAAAATTCCTCAATGAATCTCAAGGTACTCCCATGAGCTACACAAAAACACGTCATTTTCTTATTGGGAGATTACTTAAGAAATACAATCTTAAAGGAGAACTGTTTATTATTCCTGCAGGGAACTGGATATTAACTTGCAAGCAGTATTCAGAAATAATACCTGGTTTGCCTGACAAGGGAAATATAAAAGCGAAGTCAGGTAATATTACTGTTAAAGATGCAACAATAAGCGATTTGGCAGAAAAGATTGAGTCGCTGTATCACGTGAGGATTACCAGTCTGGCAAATAATAGGGAGGAGCATACGTTCATTATTCCAAAGAATGATATCATGGCACTTCGGGAGGTGCTATCAAGGAATTATGGTCTTGATATGAACAAAACAGAAACAAAAACAACGAGATTTTATATTAGTTCCCGGGAATGAAAATCGTATTTAATCAGGACGGGACAGGTGTATCTTTTAAAAGGCCGTCAACTGATTGGGGCAGTCAATTACAGATGTTAGTACTTGAATAGAATAAAAAAAGGTCGCTCGATGGTTCAGAGCGACCTTTTTCAGTAAAAATATAATCATATAGATTAAGCTTCGGATGCTCTTTCCAGCCTTTTCAGGATCATGAAAATAAAGGCTGCGGAGACCAGGCACATCACTACGAGGATGAGGAAGGACTGCCAAAGTTCCAGGGTATCCCAGAATTTCCCAATCAATCCGGCCATCAGGTTACCAATGGCAGTTTACCTGATGGCTATAAGAAAAGAGGCCCTGGTGTTCCTGGCCCCTTAAAAAGTAGTTTGTCCTGTTGTTGTGGGTTAATATGCAGAATAATAGGATGTTATTGGGGGTTATGCTGTGTGGGTTGTGTGATTCTCAAAATATTTTCGAAAAAATGGGGTAACCTTTTCCCGAAAAAAGGTATTAATACACAACGGGAAGATAGATGTTTAAGGAGTTCTCCACTTCAATTTTTCCCGAATAGCATGTGTATTTTGAAGGGAAAGCTTTTTTAGGATTTGAAAAAGGTTGACAGCTTAATAAAGGGGTTCACAAGCATGTCAGCCATGATTCTTTTCTGATGTTAATAATGAAGTGTAATCTTAAAAATATACTACATGCGAAGAATATTCAATAACAGTAATTTTCCAAAGTGGATAGTCGTCACTGGGGGGACGGGCAATTTCGGGCATAAAAAGGCCCTTTGTTACTCAAAGGACTTTGTTGTCCAAATTTATTTACGTCCTTCTTCCGGGGGAAAATCCAGCAAATTTATACTCCGTCATACGTCTCAATCCTAAATTTCTGTTGCGAGCTCACATCATGTGGAACAATTCCTGGTCTAAACCCAATTAAGCAGACCATAATTCTGATTTGTCCTTTGGCTCCAACCTTCCTATTCCTATCAGGATTTTTCTCCAGCTCGGGGATGGGAATCTGATAAGAGCTGTTGCCTGGTGGCCTGGAGTACTCCGGTTAGAGGGTGCTATGGTTATTGGAGCCAGGAGCAAATGATGTTGTAAGGATGATGATTCCAGACGTTTCCGAAACTAACAAAGACAGGACAATAAGAATAAACTAAAAGCCAGTAAACCGATTATGAAACAAAACATTTTTCCCAAAGAAATTATCCAATTCTCATTGGAAAACCACTATTTCCGGTTTTCCAGGCATTCAAAAGCAATTTATATTCTACTGGTTGGAATGGTATTCATCAGTTTGGTGCTACTGCCTTTTATTATGGTGGATGTTACCGTTCAATCAAGGGGCGTAATTCGTTCACGGGAGGAGGTTACCACCATACAGGCCCCCATAACCGGGCAGGTAGAGAAGGTATTTATTATGGAAAATATGAAAGTGGCAGTAGGAGACACGATACTTCGACTGGCACCTGAAAAAATCTCCGACCAATTACGGGTACTCGAAGAGAAGATAAAGCTGTATTCCGGCTACATCAAAGACATTCAAAGCCTGTTGCATAAAAGCAAACCACAACTTCATACCGACCTGATGCGAAGCAGTTACCAGGAATACGGGCAGAAATTAATGGGATATAAACTTAGGCTGGAAACGACAAAAAAGGATTTTCAGCGAACGCAGTTGCTGTATAAAAAGGAATTGATAGCGGCTGCTGAGTTCGAAAAGAAGGAGCTGGAGTTGAATCAGCTCCTGAAAGAGCGTGATTTTTACATTAGCCAGAAGAAAGCTGACTGGCAGCAGAAGCTTTTTCAGTACAAAATTGAAAGAAAGAATCTCAGTAATAATCGCGATCAGCTGGCTTTTGAAAAACGGTTTTATGTGGTACTTGCCCCGGCAACTGGATATATTTCCAATTTCCAGGGCATCCATACAGGTAGCTTTATCCTCACAAATCAAAACATTGCCAGTATCACACCAACCGATAGTCTGATTGCGGAATGCTATGTGGGGCCCGAAGATATTGGTTATCTCCGTACTGCTATGTCTGCAGCTTTTCAGGTGGATGCTTATAATTACAATCAGTGGGGGCTCGCTCACGGCAAAATCATTGATATTTCCAACCAACCTTACCAGAAAGAGAATGCGGTTTATTTCAAAGTAAAGTGCCGGTTGAGTCAGGAGTATCTTTCTCTGAAATCTGGTTACCGGGGAGAATTAAAAAATGGTCTGACATTGACCTCCCGTTTTAAAGTAACCCGCCGGAGTTTATACGATATGTTATTCGACAAAGCCGATGACTGGTTGAACCCTAAAATCCTTACTGCTAACAACTAAAACTGAAGAGAGATATGAGTGTGAAGATTAAACAACATGATATTACCGACTGCGGAGCTGCCTGCCTGGCATCCGTTTCGTCTCATTATAAATTGAAAATCCCCATAGCACGAATCCGGCAGTGGGCCGGAACCGATAAAAAGGGAACAAATGCCTGGGGCTTGATTAAAGCGGCAGAGAAGCTGGGATTTTCGGCCAAGGGGGTGAAAGGCGAAGTGGAAGCATTGAGTGAAGTGCCCCTGCCTGCCATTGCGCATGTTGTTGTGAAAAAGGTCCTGCAGCATTATGTAGTGATATACAAATTCACAAAAGATTATGTAGAATATATGGATCCGGGAGACGGGCAAATTCATCGTAAATCACATGAGGAATTCAGGGAAATGTGGACTGGTGTACTGATCCTTTTGTCACCCAACCAGGAATTTATTGCCCGGAATGAAAAGGTTCCGGTTTTCACCCGTTTTCGTTTTTTACTCCATCCGCACCGGAAAGTCTTGGTCCAGGCATTGATAGGAGCCATCGTTTACACGGTTTTAGGATTGTCGACATCCATTTATATTCAAAAGATTACCGACTTTGTTCTTCCGGATGGGAATCGAAATCTGCTCAATCTGCTGAGTGTGGGAATGGTCATTATTTTACTGTTGCAAATTGTCATCGGTTCCATTCAGACGGTGTTTGTGCTTAAAACCGGTCAGTTAATCGATGCCCGTCTAATTCTGGGATATTATAAACACTTGTTAAAGCTCCCTCAGCGCTTTTTCGATACCATGCGTACTGGTGAAATCATTTCACGTATTAACGATGCCGTCAAGATTCGGGCGTTCATCAACGACAGCATGATTACCATGTTGGTGAATATCTTTATTATCGTTTTTTCATTTACCCTGATGTTCATTTACAGTATGAAGCTGGCATTGATTATGGCCATTGTTATTCCGCTTTATGCGTTGGTGTACTGGGGAACCAATGTGCTTAACAAAAAGCGGGAGCGGAAAATCATGGAAAATGCGGCGGAACTGGAAACACAACTTGTAGAGTCGCTCAATTCCGTCAAAACGATAAAGCAGTTAAACCTGGAAGAATTTAACAACCTGAAAACGGAAACCCGTTTTATCCGGTTACTCGACAGTACATACAAATCGGGTTTGAACAGCATATTCACGGGCAATGCCTCGCAATTTCTTACCCGCAGTTTTACCATTGTCCTGTTATGGGCCGGCAGTTACCTGGTAATTGACCATACCATTACTCCGGGAGAACTGATGTCGTTTTACGCCATCATCGGGTATTTCACCGGGCCGGTAAGCTCATTGATTGGAATGAACAAAACAATACAGAATGCCCAAATTGCAGCGGACCGCTTGTTTGAGATTATGGACCTGGAACGGGACGGGGAGATGGAAAATGCCATTGAGCTAACCGAAGAAATGCGTGGCGACATTGTTTTTCAGAATGTCTCATTCAGCTATGGTACCCGTACTGATGTTTTCGAGGAATTTAACCTGAGATTAAGGCAGGGGCAGTTAACTGCCATCATTGGCGAGAGTGGTTCGGGGAAGAGCACGATTGCTTCTTTAATCCAGGGACTTTATCCATTAAACAGCGGGCAGATATTCATCGGAGATGTAAATATTCGTTATGCCAGTTCCGAAAGCCTCCGGAATATGGTAGGAATTGTTCCGCAAAATCTTCAACTGTTTGCCGGGAATGTGGTCGAGAATATTGCCGTTGGCGAAGTAGCTCCTGATATGGAGAGGCTGGTGAAAGTGTGTAAGCAGTTGGCCATTATAGATTTTATTGAAAAACTGCCTAACGGATTTCAAACCTACCTGGGAGAGAACGGCGCTACCTTATCTGGCGGACAAAAGCAACGACTGGCCATTGCCCGTGCACTATACCGTCAGCCTCACATCCTGATAATGGATGAAGCCACCTCTAACCTCGATTCGGAGTCGGAACAAGTCGTGCAGGAAACAATCCATGAGTTAATTGCGGATGGCAAGACGGTCATATTGATTGCACACCGGTTAAGTACAGTAGTGGATGCCGATGAAATTATCGTATTGAGAGAAGGGCAAATCATCGAAAAAGGAGATCATACAACCCTTTACAAAAGGGAAGGCTACTACTATCACATGTGGAAGCGGCAAATGCCGCTAGTCGGGCAATTGAAAGTCAGTTAAAAAATTAATTGAATTAGGCTCTTTGTAAATACAATAGAAATGTCTACTTTAGGGGGAAATATTATAAAAATGGAGAACAAATTCAGAAGCCTTACTATTTTTGAGTTTCAGGAACGTTTCCCTGACGAAGATTCTTGTTATCAATATTTGACTGAACTAAAATGGGGGACTGGCTTTGTTTGCCCCAATTGTGGACACACCAATTATTGTAACGGAAAGCGCCTATTCGACAGACAGTGTACCAGTTGCCACCGAATCTCCTCCCCAACGAGCGGGACATTGTTTCACCAGTTAAAGTTCTCGGTATTAAAGGCCTTTTACATTGTTTATTATGTAAGTACGAGTAAAAAAGGGATCAGCAGTACGGAACTAAGCAGAAAGCTTGGGTTAAGACAAAAGACCTGCTGGAAGTTCAAAGGCAAGGTAATGAAAGCCATGGAAAGCAGTGGCAACCATAAAATCGATGGCAAGGCCGAAGTTGATGAAACAGTTGTCGGCGGCCAGGAAGAAGGGGTTGTGGGGAGAAAAAACGGCAAAAAGAAGTTGGTTGTATTTGCCATTGAGAGAAACGGCAAAGGAGTTAGCCGTATGTACGGAAAGGTCATCAAGCAGAGCAGTTCGAAGGAACTTGGTGGGTTTATGAAAATGACCATTGAGACAAGTGCACAAATAAAGACAGATAAATGGCGAGGATATTCCCCTTTGGTAAAAGACTTCAGTAATCTTGTGCAGGTTGATTCAGGGAAAAAGGGCGGCAACTTCCCTGACTTGCACAGGTGTATTATGGGCTTCAAAGGCTGGCTCCGGGGCATGCACCACCAAGTCGAAAATTTGCAAGCCTATATTGATGAATACTGCTACCGGTTTAACCGAAGTAATATGAAGGAAAGAATCTTCGATAGCCTTTTAACCAGAATGGTTAATGCAGAGCCCTTCCCTTATAAACAAAGTATTATTTAAATGCTTGACCATCTCCCGAAAAATGGATTGATCAAGCCCTACAATCCAGTCATATCAGGGGTTTAAAGATGTTTATATATGAGGAAAGCTGGTTTAAAAAGGTTATTTTTATTGTGCAAACAAAAGCAAATAATCTCTAAAAACCAGCTCATGTCAAAAGTATTAACAAAACAGGTACAGAACAAGATCAGTCGCTATTTTCTTAAGCTTGAGGGTCAATTAACAAAACCGGAAGCCCGATGTATCAGGGAAATGACCACCGGGATACTCAAGACAGGTACAGTATTGGTCAATAAGATAGCCACAGGCATTTGCGATACGATCTCGTTGAGCCAGACGACCAAGCGCTTTAGGAACCATTATAACAAGAAAGATTTTTTCATGAAGTTATTCCGGGGACATATGAACAGTGTAAAAAGCAAAATCTGTCATGGGGACTACATCCTGTTCGATGGCTCTGATATCCAAAAGAAATATGCCAAGATGATGGATGGGCTGGACTATGTGAAAGATGGCGATAAAGGAACCATTGGCCTTGGGTATTGGCTGATGAATGTTGTCCACTTTAGCAAAGACCAGGAAATGACTCCCCTGTACAATAAGCTTTACAGTTTTGACCATGGCGCAAAAAGTGAAAACAAGGAGGTTCTTGAAGCAATGGGCGAAGTAGGGGCAATCATTAACAAAGATGTCACAACAATATTCGACCGGGGAATGGACCGTCCCATTTGCAGGGATTTCATTATTGCCAATGAAGGCAACTTTAACCTGCGCCTGAAGAAAACCACAAAGCTGATGTACAAAGGCGAAGAAATGGCAGTGAACAAAATAAGCCAGAAAGTGCCGTTGTTCATGAAATTAACGGCTACAAGGATACAGAAAAGCAAGAAGCGCCAGTTGGTCTATGAATGCGGGGCGATAAAGGTCCAGTATCAAATCAAGGGCAAGATGCATGATCTTTGGCTTGTTGTAACCAAAAGGGCCAATGGCGGATATTGCTGGCTACTGACACGTTCTCCAAAAGACAGTATTGTTGAAGTAATCAAAGAAGCATTTACAGCCTATGGTTTTAGGTGGAAAATAGAGGAGTACCACCGACATATCAAGGAATGTTACAACCTGGAAGACATACAAATCAAAACATTCGAAGGCTTACAAAGCATGCTGGCAATACTGACAATAGCCATGAGCATCATATACTCATCGCTTTCATCCCTGCACACAAGGCTGTTGCTTGAAAGTGGGGTAAAAACACTAAACAAAGAACGTATGTACGAACTACGCAATTTTATCTATTACAAAATCAGCACGATAATAAAAGTATTGCTGGCCAATATGACACCAAGGGCTTTCCTTCCTCAATCAGATCCATCTCCTAATGACGGACAGTTAAGCCTTTTACTAAATTTTGAAAACTAAAAACGGGAGATGGTCAAATTATTTAAATGCCTAATTCAAAAAATTAAAATCCATATAGCTATGAAAGCATTTGAACAGATGGAACGGCTAAAGCGAATGAACCAGTTGATCAAACGGGAACGGACAGGGGCACCCGATGAGTTTGCCCGAGACCTACGAATCAGTCGCAGGCAATTGTTTAACTACCTCGATGAAATTAAATCACTGGGAGTTGAGGTCGGGTATTCAAAAATCAAAAGGAGTTATTATTTCAGCAACGGGCACGAGTTGGAGCTGGATTATTCTGTCAAGGTGTTGTCGAAAGAGGACATAAGTAAAGTAGAAGGCGGTTTTTGGAAACTAAATCTCCACAGTGCTTTTTTTGTGCACGCTCCCCGGTTAATTTGGGCGTGAGTTATGTGCACAAAACTTAGGCAGAATCCGAAAAGCCTGAAATAGAGTAGGAGAGCGATTAAATCTTTTATGTTATGAAAGAATTAAATAAAAATGAATTGAAAAAAATTGATGGTGGTCGTTATGTTGTGAAAATTGATCTTGATGGTGATGGATCATGGGATGCGAAATACATATACCATAACGATGGAACGTATACGATTAAATTAAGAGACGCTGCGCTTTAGTGGCATAAAATAGATTAGGAGGATTGATTCCTCCTAATCTATACCTCTCAATAATTTACATTGCCCAACTATAACGAACAGTGGCAGAAGTTTTGTATCCTATCAATAAATTCATATGATGAGAAAAACTATCTATCTATTCCTTTGCTACATCATGCTTTTGAATTCAACGTTTGCCCAATCGGTAAAAAAATTTCAGAAATGTAGCCTTGCATCATCCCATTTTGTGGAAGAATTGCCGACTGATTTCAATAACGTCATCATTATTTCAAACGTGCGAATTGATGGAGTAGATCGTCCTCTTCGATTTATTCTTGACAGTGGCACCAGCTATTCTATGTTATCGAAAGACATTGCTGATGAAATTGGTTTTAAGCCAACTAATGGTGTCGCTGTTAATGATGGTAATGAGAGAGAGTCACTTAAGCTTGGGATGCTAAATGTCTACCTCGGAAACGTCTCATTCCACAATGTAGGCTTTGGTATTGAGGCTAGTAAAACGGGCCCATGGTGCGATATCGACGGAATTATTGGTTACAATGTGATGCGAACCTGTGTTTGGAAGTTGGGAATCGGTCAAACGATTATTACAGATAATAAAAAGAGCTTTCGCGACATTAGTTCATATTACCAAGGCAAACTTACCTATGGTCCATTGGTTGTTGCCGGCTTTGAGAATGGCTACCGTGCTACCATGTTCCTGGATCTTGGCGATGATGGAACGGTTGAAGCTGCGACGTCAAGGCTGAAATATATCCGACAGAAAAAAGTAGTAACAGGCGTTGGACAACCCTATCTGACGATGGTCGGTTCTGGTCATGGTAGTAAAGATGCCCAGTCGGTAACGAAATTATTGGAAGTACCGGGCTTTGAGTTCGGAGGAAAAACCGTTAAAAATGTGGTGGTTTATACAGATGATAATCCACTCTTTGCAGTTGATGCCATTGGGGCAGGTATCTTAAATTACTATCAGATGATACTGGATTTTCCGGGGAAAAAAATCTACTCGCTAAACATTGCAGACGAATATATCAACAAGGGATTTAAAACGTTTGGATTTAAATATGAACGGGAAGGCAATGAGTTGCGAATTAGGTTTTTATGGAACAATTCGTCTGCGCAACGGGCCGGGTTGAAATTGGGAGATAAAATTGAGGCGATAAATAACATCGCCGTAAAGAAGCTTTTGCAGACCGATCCGTGCAATGTGTATGAGCAATTCAAAGATGTCACATCCATCCAATTGAAAGTCGCCGGACACAATGCGCCCATCACATTGAAGAAAGAACCGCTTTTTAACAATGAGTAGGTGCCTGGTAAAGAGAAGAACAAACGAAACTGAGTGAAACTTGAGAAGCAAGGAGAAAAATTGTCTACGGAATTTGGCTAAAGCCAATACACTCCCTACGATTTAATCCCCCTACTGAAGTCGGGGGCAATCGAAATGATGAATTATAGTAGCCCCACCTCATTGTGCTGGAATTTACAATTGCCCATGTCCCGAGAAATCGGGATAGCCGTGGGGTGGAAATGCTGTGTAAACGCTGGGCTTTAGCCCAAAATAAAACTCACGGTTAGTTCAAACAAAAAGAGGCCACCCTTTTGCCGGGCGGCCTCTCTTTCAGTAAAAATATAATAATGTAGATTAAGCTTCGGATGCTCTTTCCAGCCTTTTCAGAATCATGAAAATAAAGGCGGCTGAAACCAGACACATCACCACCAGGATGAGGAAGAACTGCCACAATTCCAGGGTATCCTATAATTTTCCAGTCAATCCGGCCATCAGGTTACCAATGGCGGTAGCTTCGAGCCAACCTTCCTGTGCCAAACCTTTGTATTTGGGCGGTGCTTTTTTTGTGCACGCTCCCCGGTTAATTTGGCAGTGAGTTACGTGCACACAACTCAGGCGGAATCTGAAAAGCCTGGATAGAGTAGGAATTGTAATTAAACCTTTTATGTTATGAAAGAACTAACTAAAGTAGAATTGAAAAATGTTTCCGGAGGATATTTAGGGCCTATTGCTGCATTTTTCGCAGGAGTGGTTTTGTCCGGATTAGTTGGAGAGGTAATTCTTGATGGTCCATCAAAATGTATTGCCGAATTTAAGGATGGCTGGAATAATTATTAATCAAAAAATGTAGTTGCTATGGAAAAATACAACAATCATTCGTCGTTTTGTGAATTAGCTAAGGTCGAATTAGTTCATATTGTTGGAGGTAAAACTTGGTGGTTTTGGCTGGGGCAGAATTTACATCGACTTAGTGATATGATGGCTAGTACCGATTGGGAGGCACCTCCGACATCAGTTGCTGCTTATTAGTGAGCGGATGTTTAGGGATACAATTGAGAAATGCCTATAAACTATCTGGTTAAATGCCCTTGGGCTCCGTTCCAAGGGCATTTGAAAAATCAATAATGAAAATATAATGACACCTAATCTTGAGACTTGAGTATTAGTATAAAAAAATCAACTATCAATCTAAAATTGAAGAGATGAAGGGCCAAAACACAAGAAAAAGATATTTGCTAATTGCGGGATTATATGTCATTACTGCGGTACTTTTAAAATTTATCATTGTCCATATAAATTTTTTCAGTAATGTAAGTTTTACTTCTTTTTTGCCATTAATCACGTTGGTTCCAATATTGTATTACTTCAGTGTTGGGACGGGGCTACTAGGTGAAAAGATAAAGAATATTGTTGTTTTGACATTTGCAGCATTGTTGAGTCAACTATTTTGGGCTGATTTATATGATGTTGACTTTTTATATAAGGAACTAATAGTATTACTTGGAGGAGTTTTATGCAGATTCGGCCCTTGATATGAATAAATCATAGTGAAAAATCAAACCATCTCAGGGCTGTGTGGTGCTTTCGATGGGGGTTAAATGCAGCATACCTTTGGCTTTAGCCCATGGTAATTTAGTCAGGTATTATTCCTGTTTAGGCAAAAGAGAGGCACTCTGACAGTTCATGAGACCTCTCTTTCAATAATATAATCATATAGATTAAGCTTCGGATGCTCTTTCCAGCCTTTTCAGGATCATGAAGATGAAGGCGGCCGAAACCAGGCACATTACCACCAGGATGAGGAAGGACTGCCAAAGTTCCAGGGTATCCCAGAATTTACTAATCAATCCGGCCATCAGGTTACCAATGGCAGTAGCTCCGAGCCAACCTCCCTGGCCAAACCTTTGTACTTGGGCGGTGCTTTTTTTGTGCACGCTCCCCGGTTAATTTGGCAGTGAGTTACGTGCACACAACTCAGGCGGAATCCGAAAAGCCTTACATAGAGTAGGAAAAACAATTTAATTATGAGAATTATGAAAAAGAATACGATTGTTATAGGTAAACAACCTTTAAAGTTTTCAGATAAGCTGTATTCCATGAGTAAAGTTGAACAAAAGGAAACATCAGGAGGTAGTTTGCCAACTTTTTCGTGGATGTGTCCTGCTCTTGCTTTACTTATTGAATCTGAGAAAGATCCTCTTCCATCGGGGACACAGTATGCATAGATATTTATGAGAGTATGCATGGCAGTTGCAAAAACATAAGCCATGCTGCTCCTTTTTTATAATGACATTCAAAATTTCGGTATATGAAATGGTCATATTATAATGTTGAACGAGAGATTGTTGATGGGGGTAAGATATTGGTCTTTAATACCTTGTCTCAATTGCTGGTTGTTTTAGATAAAAGCACTGTTCAGAGCCTTAAAAATATTGGTCGCAGTAAGGATAAGGATGTTGATAATGAATTGATTCGGTATAAAATACTTGTGAACGATGATGAGGTTGAAAAACAAAAAGTGAAAATCAATATACTTAAGGCTCGATTTGAGCAAAGGTTTTTAGATTTAACAATTTTACCGACTTATCTCTGTAATTTTACATGTGATTATTGCTTTGAAAAATCAATTAGAGATAGTGCTGTTATCGCCAAATCTACGATTGATAAAATTATAGAATTTATAAAAAAGTTTACAGCTGTTGAAGATTTGTGTATAAGATGGTATGGTGGTGAACCGACTTTGGCTATAGACCAGATGGAAGAGATTACTAGAAAAATTGAAAAGCTGAAGAAAAATTTTTATGCGATATTAATAACCAATGGGTATTTGATTGATCGATTAGTGCCGGATAAGATTAAAGATTTAAAAATTAAGGTTATACAAGTAACGATTGATGGGGGAAAAGATACACATAACAAAAGACGTCAACATAGTTATGATAAGGATACATATTCCAAAATTATTCTAAATTTGCAGAAAATTATAGAGTGCAATAATGATGTGGAAATAATTGTTCGTGTTAATGTTGACGAGAGTAATAGCTCGGATATTAAACGATTTAAGGAGGAGGTGGAAGGTCTTTTCCCTTCACAAAGAGTTAAAATAATTCCTGGATTTGTTACCTCATTTTCTGAAGGCTGTGCTACCGGAAGCACATGTTACATAAACACTGAAGAAAAAATTGATTTTTTAATTGATAATTTTCAACAAGAGGGCTCTCAACATCCGACACTCATACCCAAAGCAGTTTCAGAAGGATGTATCGCAAGACATATAAACAGTTTTGTGTTTGATCCTCACGGTCACATATATAAATGTATGGCTGTTGTTGGCGATAAGAATCAGATGATCGGTGATATAAATAATGAAGATTGGTTGAAAGATGAAGATGTTCTCATGAAATTTCTGAAAAAAGATGACTTTCTGGATAATCCCATCTGTAATGATTGCAAATTCTTTCCGGTCTGCAATGAAAATTGTATCTTGTCAAATGAAGAATTATCAGTAAGATGTAGAGCAACAGCCAAGATTGTAGACAATTATATGAATAATATGTGCAAGGAGATAATTGACGGATGAATGCGTTAGAGTATTACAAAAAGAAAGAGCATGAATTAGTCTTATTGGAAGGTAAACTTCAGAAGAAAAGGAAGATTTTGGTAGTTAATAGAGTAATTTCCTTTTTTTGTTCTTTCATTATTTTGGGACTGTTTTATTGGGTGGGAGAATCCATTTTGCTGTTGTTACCTATTGGCTTGATGGTCTTTTTCTATTTTGTAAGAAAAGACTATTTACTTGGGATAAACTTAGAAAATGTCCAGGCGGCTATAAGGGCTGTCAATAATGAAATTGCGTCATTGGAAAGTCAAAAATATTCTGGTTTCAATGGCGAGTGTTTTAAGTCTAATAGTCATCCATATACTTCAGACCTTCATGTTTTTGGTGAAAACTCTTTGTTCCACTTTTTGAATAGAACATTTACTTTGAGAGGCCAGAGGAAGTTAGCAAAATGGTTGTCGTCTGCCGCTTCTGACACAGAAATCGTTGATAGACAGAATGCAGTAAGAGAGTTAGCTTCGTTGCCAGACTTTTTGCTGAATATTTTGGCATTGTCAGAACTAAATAAGGAGTATCAGGTTACAGAATCATTGGAAATATTAGAAACATGCTCTTCATCTGTAATTTTAAGGAAATTGAAATATGTGAGATTCTTGTCTTTTTTTCTGAGTTCTATTAATGTGGGGGTGTTCGTTTTATGGATTATTGGCTATGCTAGTTTTATTTTCCCGTTAATTATTATACCGGTAACTTATTTTCTCATACATGTTATTGCTGACAGATATTTGAACAGTGAATTAAACGAAACAGCAAAACTTTCAAATCAACTTCTTTTTTTCGAGCAATTTATACTCGTTTTTGAAAAGAGGGAATTTCATTCAAAGCTTTTAACTGGATTATCTTCTCAGTTTTCTTTGGGTGGGACGGGAGGCGCAGCAGTTATTAAAATGATTAGAAAAGCACTGGAGCGGAATGATATCAGATTGAACTTAGTGATTCAGTTGATGGTCAATTCATGGCTGCACACGGATATTTGGTTCTTTTATAGTTTTTACGCTGCAAGAGAGAAGTACAATAAAAGATTTAGTTTGTGGTTCTCTGCTATTGCTAAACTTGAAGCGCTTATTAGTTTAGGGGTACTACAATTTAATAATAATTGGTGTTTTCCGATTGTCGATGAAAATAAACTTCAACTTGACGCTGAAAATTTTGGACATCCTCTGATATCACCCAATCAGCGTGTTCTCAACTCAGTAAGCATGGACGCGGAAGGAAGGCTAATTGTTATTACAGGTTCTAATATGTCAGGCAAAAGTACGTTATTGAGAAGTATTGGGATAAATATGGTACTTGCTTTAGCTGGAGCACCTGCTTGCGCTCAAAAGTTTTCTATTGGGAATTTTGTTCTTATGACGTATATGGTAATCAGCGATTCTCTTGATGATAATATTTCTACTTTTCAGGCTGAATTGATAAAGATTAGACATGTTTTAGAGGCAATTAAAGAAAAAGAAAATGTTTTCGTGCTACTTGATGAATTGTTAAGAGGTACCAACACCAAAGATAGAGAATTAGGGAGTAAAGCTATCGTAAGTAAACTTATTCAAGATAAGGTATTTTCAATTGTATCTACTCATGATCTCAATCTTGCGACGATTGAGCTGCAATATCCAAAGAAGGTAAAGAATATGCATTTCGATATTAAAATTGAAGACAATAGTATGTTTTTTGACTATAAGCTTAAGGATGGAATTTGTAATAATTTCAATGCAAGCTTATTATTAAAAGAGATTGGCCTAGACCTGAATGATATTAACGGAGATATGTAAAGAAAGAAATTAAAAAAGAAGTGGACAGT
This sequence comes from Prolixibacter sp. SD074, assembly GCF_009617895.1. NCBI lineage: Bacteria > Pseudomonadati > Bacteroidota > Bacteroidia > Marinilabiliales > Prolixibacteraceae > Prolixibacter > Prolixibacter sp. SD074. Next base: position 2,507,090 of record NZ_BLAW01000001.1, on the reverse strand, counting down.
ATCCCTGGCGGCCGCTCTTTCAGTCAAAATATAATAGCATAGATTAAGTTTCCGAAGCTGTTTCCAGTCTTTTCAGGATCATGAAAATAAAGGCTGCGGAGACCAGGCACATCACCACCAGGATGAGGAAGGACTGCCAAAGTTCCAGGGTATCCCAGAATTTACTAATCAATCCGGCCATCAGGTTACCAATGGCAGTCGCTCCGAGCCATCCTCCCTGGGCCAAACCTTTGTACTTGGGCAGTGCTTTTTTTGTGCACGCTCCCCGGTTAATTTAGTAGATGAGTAACGTGCACAAAACTTAGGCGGAATCCGAAAAGCCTGAAATAGAGTAGAAGAGCGATTAAATCTTTTATGTTATGAAAGAATTAAGTAAAAAAGAATTGAAAAAAGTTGATGGCGGTTTTAGACTAAACCTGTTTGGAATTTATTATATAGAGGGGGTCTTGGATGGAGTGAAGGGTAATACTCGTGGGCATTGGTCTTGGGAACCATAATTGAGATGGTTCAGAAGGAATGTATTTGTTCCTTCTGAACCTGAAAAAAGTATACCTATATAGTCTTTTTTAATAGTAACGAGAATTGGAAATTAATACCTCAAAAATGGATTGTCGACAATTAAAGTTCATCATTTCTATTGCTTTCTTGCTTTTATCTTCAACCTCGTTTGCTCAAATCCGTATTGAAGACAAGGTTACTTTTTCTTCTATCCCTTTTGCTCAGTTGATTGCCCCCGACGGCCGGTTGGTCGGCAGTTCCGATATGGGAGGAAAGATAGATACGGCATTAGTTGATCGTTTTGTTAAAAGTAGTGATACGTTGGAGGTGCAACATATCAGTTATGAAAATCAAGCGATGAAATGGAAAGATATAAAACAGAACGGTATAATTCGATTGGTTCCCAGAAAGGTTGTTATTCCTGAAATAACTGTAACCAATAAAAAAGAGAAGATGGTGTTGGTACTGGAAGGTTATTTCCGGTGTTACCAGTTAAAAGATAGTGTCCCGGAATATTATGCCGACGGTTTGGTTAAATATTACATCTGGAACGATGGTAAGCGGTTCAAAAATAAAGTGGAGGCCTATCGCCTATTTCGCAATCAAGAAATACTAGACAAAATAAAAAAGCGTTCAATTACTTTGACAGAGGGAGCACCTGCTATTCCATACATAGAACCAACGTCAATTTTAAAGCAACTAAATACTCATTATGTATTTAAAGATAGTATTGGGGAACAGGTGATTTTAAGAGAAAATTCAGTAGTTGGGCATATCCGAATGAATGAAGCCCAGAAGCAGATCCAGATTAATATCGATTGGATTGCTCCTGCAAAGGCCGAAGAAAGAAACCTGTTTGGATATGAGATTAAGTTGAGTCATAACGATATTTATGAAACATATCGAGCGAAGGGGCAATCAATGGTCTCAAAAGCCAATTTGGAATGTTGGCGAAGATATTACCAATATTTTTTTAAACACAAAAAGGAAAAGAGGTACAAGAATATTCAAATATCGAGCGAATTTTATGTGTTGAAGAGTTATTATTTGCCCAAATCTGTGATGAATGAACGAGAACCTACTTCTGGATTTGGATTAAAAGAGTCACACTTCTATACAAGTGAATATTGGACCCAGTTGGGAAAAACAGTCCCACCATTGAATTCCAATATCCAAAAATTGTTGGGGACGAAGCTGACGATGTATGAATAAAAGGCGATTCTCTAAAATTAATTTTCCACAGTGCTTTTTTTGTGCACGCTCCCCGGATAATTTAGTATGTGAGTTACGTGCACAAAGCTCAGGCGGAATCCGAAAAGCCTGTATAGAGTAGGAGAGCGATTAAACCTTTTATGTTATGAAAGAATTAAGCAAAAATGAGCTTAGGAAAATTGATGGAGGAGGTATTGGAACTGTTATTCGTCAGGTGCTAAAAAAAGTCCCGGGCCCCGTCGGTTGGGGGGCTGCAGCAGCTTTTTATTTGTGGGATAACTGGGACGATGTATCTGAAGGATGGAATTCTTATGATGCACAGCATATGTAAAACAAGCTATAAAGGAAAAAACTATGAAAACTAAAATATTAGAATTATCAAAAGTTGAATGTAAGATGGTGAATGGAGGTGGTAGTAGATTTGCTAAGTTGATCGGTTATGTAGCACATTGGACTCTCGATCAGCTCGTTTATCATGCAGAAACAGATGCTAAATATCAAAGTATGCCATATTAAAATTTGGTATATTTGGGAGAAGAATTATTTTTACGATACGAAAATAAAAGAAGCTGATTCATATTCTTGAACAGCTTCTTTTTGAATAGATCCCATAATGGAAAAGATTGAGCAGTTTAAAAAACATCTTCAGCATGAAGAATTTTCTTTTCAGCAACAAGCTAATGTGTTGATTGTGAAAAGTAAAGCTGGTAAATTGAAAATTGATTTTCAAGAAGAATATTACTCAATAAGAAAGCTGAAGTCCATAAATCAGTATAGTTCAATTTTGGGAACTATTTTTTTCTTTGTAGTAGCTATTAGTGAGCGTCATCAACCGAAGGCGATTATTTATGTGTTGATAGTATTGTTCGGGGTTCTTCATCTCATATATAGTGATATTATTCTAGAAATTCGAGGAAATAGAATTCATTCTATTTTGGAACGAATTTATTATCATAAATAATAATAGGGTGGCGGATTTGATGATATAGTTTATTTTAGACATACTCTCCAATTTAATCTGCTTTATTTCCATACAATTAGTGCGTCCGGTAATCCATTTTAATAAGTCATTTCATTTTCCTTCCCCATGGGGATAAATGCTGTGTAAACAATGGACTTTAGCCCAAAATAAAACCCACCGTTAGTTCAAACAAAAAGAGGCTACCTGTCGGGCAACCTCTCTTTCAATAAAAATATAATAATATAGATTAAGCTTCCGATGCTCTTTCCAGCCTTTTCAGAATCATGAAAATAAAGGCAGCTGAAACCAAACACATCACCACCAGGATGAGGAAGAATTGCCACAATTCCAGGGTATCCCAGAATTTACCAATCAATCCGGCCATCAGGTTACCAATGGCAGTCGCTCCCAGCCAGCCTCCTTGTGCCAAACCTTTGTATTTGGGTGGCGCCACTTTCGATACAAACGAAATACCGATAGGGCTCAGGAACAACTCGGCAATGGTGAGCGTGAAGTAGGTGCTGATTAACCAGTACGGCGATACCAGTGAATCAGAAACGTTTCCGTGCAACGCTCCGGGCGACATCAGGTTGCGCGATGCCAGAATAAGCAAGGTGAAACCAAGCGCTGTCAGGATCATCCCTATACCAATCTTCTTCGGTGACGAAGGTTCTTTGCCCATTTTACGCAGCATGGTAAAGAATCCCACAATCAACGGTGTCAGGAAGACGATGAAAATCGGGTTGAAGTGCTGGAACAACTGCGGCGAGATCTTCATGGTGTCATCGTAACTGTTGTAAACCATTCCGGTAATAATTGAACCTACAACGAAGACTCCGAAACCGATCAAACGGAATTTGGATGCCAGTTTCCGGCTAAACGTCATAATCAATCCGATGATAGCAAACAGCAACGGCAGGAACGCACTTAAGTCGAAGAACATGTAAGTGAATCGGCTAACCAGGCTTTGCGTGTAGTCACGGGCAAATACAGTCATGGTAAATCCGTTCTGATGGAAAGCCATCCAGAAGAACATGACTACAAAGAATACCAGCAACAGTGCAACCAGACGTTTGCGGGTTGCCTCGGGCGTCATGTGAACCATTTTGTCCTTCATGTTCACATCCATCGATTTTTGCTTCTCTGTCACATCCGCCGTTTTGTAGTATTTACGGAATCCGATGAAAATAAGCAATGAGACGACCATACTAATGGCGGCCAATGCAAATCCTGCATTGTATGATTTGGAAAGCGTATCGAGATATAAATGGCTGAACTGGGTTAAATCGGTGAATTTATCACCCAGTTGCTGGTGTGCCAGCTTCAGTAATTCAGCGGTATCTTTTAATTTACCATCGAGATACAGATGGGCCATGTTTGGAATCTGGGTGTTATAAAACAAACCACTTTTCTTCAGAATCAGGTTGCTGATACCGGTGGCTGCAGAGGGAGCAAAGAACGCACCAATATTGATTCCCATGTAAAAAATGTTGAAGGCGTTATCGCGGTTGGCACTGTATTTCGGGTCGTCGTACATATTTCCGACCAGGGCCTGCAGGTTTCCTTTAAAGAATCCTGTTCCTAAAGAAATAACAGCAAGGGCACTGACCATCAGTATTAGCCCTTGTCCGGGAATGGCGAGCAACAAATAGCCGAGGAACATAACCACGGTTCCAATGGTAATGGTTTTCCCGTAGCCCCACACCTTGTCGGCCATAATACCACCAATGAGGGGGAGGAAATAAATTCCAAACAGGAAACCACCGTAGTAGTGCCCTGCTGTAGTTGTTGAGAAGCCGAATTTTGCCTGGAGGTAGAGGGTGAAAATGGCGAGCATGGTATAATACCCGAAGCGTTCCCCCATGTTGGCAAAAAACGCTACATATAGTCCTTTCGGATGTCCTTTAAGCATAAACGTATGATTTTGATAGATTAGTTCGAAAATTTGCAATCAGACAAATATAATTAACTTTTTTTTCCATAAAAGAGAGCCATGTCATACATGAACATGTTGTTAGAAAGAAAATGAGCAGCATCGGCCTTTAGCCATATGGAAAAACGCCGCCGATTTTGTAAATTCGTTCAACATGGATTACACGGACGGATGATTGTTACATAGACTTCCGAAGATAAAATTACTTGTTATGAAACTTTTTGCGACCAGCCAGATTGCCGGCATTGATAAGTATACGATTGAGCATGAACCCATTTCTGATATCGATTTGATGGAACGGGCTGCATCCACGTTGGTTGATTGGATTTTGCACCATGCCCATCCTGACCAACATATGGTATTTTTTGTGGGGCCAGGTAATAATGGCGGCGATGCCCTGGCTGCCGCCCGGATGCTGGCATGGGCCCTTCCCGGTATCGATGTGTATGTGATGGATTTGGGAAAAAGAATGTCCGAATCGGCCAACACCAACCTCGAGCGTTTACAGCAGCAGGACCGCACACAAATCGTGTATCTGGACGCTGATACACCGATTCCGGAAATCAAAGCAACCGACTGGGTGATTGACGGATTGTTTGGTTCGGGCCTGTCACGCCCGCTGAACGGATTGCCATCGAAAATTGTCAAACACATCAATGCTTCCGGCGCCATGGTGGTTGCCATCGATATCCCGTCGGGCCTGATGGGCGAAGACAATCGTGAAAACGATCGGGATTCGATTATTCGGGCTGATGTGACGCTTACTTTCCAGTTTCCAAAAATAAGTTTTCTCCTACCGGAAAATGCTCTGTTTACCGGGAGCTGGCTTGTGCAGGATATTGGTTTGCACCCCGATGCAATTGAGAAAACAAAGACCCCCTTTTTCTATACAGACCATCAGGTAGCCCGAAAACTTTTAAAGGACCGGAGAACTTTTGCCCATAAAGGAAATTTTGGACACGCATTGTTGATTGCCGGCAGTTACGGGAAGATGGGAGCAGCTGTCCTGGCATCGCGGGGATGCCTTCGTTCGGGAGTCGGTTTACTCACGGCCCATGTTCCACGCTTGGGATATAGCATCTTGCAAAATAGCATACCGGAGGCCATGGCCAGCATCGACCAGTCGGATTTGATGTTCACCCAGCATCCCGATTTGGCCCCTTTCGATGTGATTGGCATTGGGCCCGGTTTGGATACGAAGTGCAATACCGGGCGTGGTTTTCAGCGTATGCTGGAAGAAGGGCCGAAGAAGCCCATGGTGATCGATGCGGATGGATTGAATTTGTTGGCGAAAAATCCGGAGTCGTTGAAGATGCTTCCCCCGGAAACGATTCTCACACCGCACCCCGGCGAATTTGCCCGTCTTACCCATCCGGTGAAATGTGGGTACGAGCGTCTACAGCTGGCCATGGACTATGCCCGGGAGAACGGCGTCGTATTGGTATTGAAAGGGGCACATACAGCCATTACTTGCCCCGACGGAACCTGTTGGTTCAACAGTACCGGTAATCCGGGAATGGCTACAGCCGGCAGCGGCGACGTCCTGACGGGAATTCTGCTCGGGTTGCTGGCGCAGGGATATGCAGCCAAAGATGCAGCCATTCTGGGCGTTTATCTTCATGGGATGGCGGCTGATTTAGCTGTGAAAGAGAGTTCTCAGGAAGCATTACTGGCAGGAGATATCACTCAACACCTGGGATTGGCATTTGCCACACTTAAAGATTCTTAAAGATTTTGTGAAAGCAAAAAAAACTATCAAATTTGGGGATATTTGTTTCTGATAATCTCTCTTTTTCAGGATGAAAAACTGAAAATTGATTTGCTGGTGTTTTTGATGTCGGAAACGAATGCCCCTAAAATGAAAAGACAAAGCAGAATTTTGTGTTTCCCCGGTTGGGAATTTACAATAAACTGCAGATTCTATGTGGTTTAATGAATAATTTAAATAAAATGAAAAGCATATATCTTACGTTATTGGGTTTGCTGTTTGTTGCCGGACAGGTAATGGCATCACCCAAAGATGAAAAACCAGTTCCTTTTACAGGGGGCGTTGTATATTCGTTACCGGAAACGGGGATACGGGTAACCGTTGAAGCGGAGCAAGTGAAATTTGTTCATGGCCCGTATTACCAGTATGCAGAGAAGTACCTGGGTATTCCGAATGCACCTTCAGCTGACAGGGAAAGCTGGAAAATTACGAATGTGCGTTTGAGTACTTACGGAGAACCTGACCCCACAGAAATCCATACTGCATCGGGCCCATTTGCTTCGGCTTTAAGCCTGACGGAAGATGGTGTTTTGATTGGCATTAATAGCGATGTGAAATCCGGAAAGGATTCTGTCGCTAGTTCGGTTTACACACCTGATGTTGAGGTGCCGGCGGAGCCCTGGCCCGATCGTTCAATGCACTCATTTTTGAACAAAGTGGATACGATTCGACCAGAAATGTTCACATCCAAAACATTGCAGCAAAAAGCGCTGGAAACCGCTCATGATATTACCAAAATCCGGAAACGGGAATTCAAATCACTCGCTTTTGGATACGACAAAGCTTTACCTGATGGTGAGGCCTACAATACGATGGTGGCTCAACTGGACAAGTTGGAAAAAGAATATGTCGGGCTCTTTATCGGAAAGTCGTATAAAGCAAAACACACCTATGTTTTCAACGTCGTACCCGATGCAAAGAATGGTAAAAGTGCCATTGTTTTTAGGTTTTCAACATCCAAAGGGGTGGTTCCTACCACCGACCTCTCGGGAAAACCGGTGATGTTGGAAATTGATCGAAATATCGGTTTAGAAAAAAGTAACGGTCAGATAGCGGGGCAGCAAACGGCTACACCCGGAACAAGTAACAGTGGTTTGTTCTACCGGATTCCGGGAAATGCCGGCGTACGTCTTTTGGATGGAACCCATATTTTGCTGGAATCACATCTGACGCTTGGGCAGTTTGGCAAAGTAGTCCCGATTCCTGAAGGACTGCTCAACGGAAGTTATGCCATCCGACTGCACCCGGCTACCGGGGCAATTCAGAGAATAAAAAAAATAATGGAAAAGAATAAAGAGGAACAGTAAGATATCGAATGCGGACAATCGTCCGCTTTTTTTGCCCTTGTACCATTTTTTTGATGTTTCCCAACACTTTGTTGGAATGTGGATTTTTTTATAAGCCATGGGGTTTTAGGAGCTTACGTTTTTAGGGTCACGTTTTTTTTGTCAAAATATGACGTAAGCCGCCTTTATTGAGCAGAATATCTTCCGGTTTTTATTGTATTTTGGGCTGCCAATAGGAAAATATTATAAGTAAGTAAATAGATAATTATGACTGAAGAAATTCGTAAATCGTTAAGGGAATCACCAAAAGCGAGATGGACGGCCATGGTAGTCGTTTCTCTTTCCATGTTTGGTGCATATTACTTTAACTATGCTTTGTCGCCTGTGAAGCCAATTTTGGAAAGTGCTTTGGGGTGGACAAGTTCTGATTTTGGTGTGTACACCTCTGCCTATGCCTGGTTCAATGTGTATTTTTTTATGTTGATTTTCAGCGGTATCATTCTCGACCGGTTGGGAATTAAGATTACAGGTTTAGGTGCAACCGTTTTAATGGTGCTGGGTACGGGTGTAAACTATTGGGCCATTACGGCACCTTTCCCTGTCGGCGCTCAGGTTACTCTTCCTTTAATTGGTAGTATCAAAACTGACGTATTTCTTTCATCCATCGGATTTGCCGTTTTTGGTGTAGGTAGCGAGGCGACCGGAATCACGGTTTCTAAAGCGATTGTGAAATGGTTCAAAGGGAAAGAGATGGCGCTGGCGATGGGATTGCAGATGTCAATTGCGCGTTTGGGAACGGCATTAGCTTTGGCCATTTCCCTGCCCTTGGCTATTCATTTTACTTACCGTGCTCCTGTTTTGTTTGCATTCATTCTGATGCTTGTCGGTGTAATCGCTTTTATTACATACGTCGTATTGGATATAAAACTCGATAAATCGGAAGCACACATTGAAGTGGAAGACGAGGAACCTTTCCGTTTGAGAGATATTGTGATGATCATCTCAAACAAAGCTTTCTGGTATATTGCCATTCTTTGTGTACTCTTTTATGGTGCGGTTTTCCCATTTTTGTTCTATGCTACTGACTTTATCATTAACAAATATCATGTATCACCATCGTTGGCCGGTTTAATTCCAAGCCTGCTGCCGTTCGGGACTATTTTCCTGACTCCTTTCTTTGGTGGCCTTTATGATAAAAAGGGGAAAGGGGCAACCATTATGATTATCGGCTCCATTATGCTGATTGTTGTTCACGGATTCCTGGCTATTCCGACCCTCGATAACTGGATATTTGCCGCCTTCATGATCGTTATCCTGGGTATTGCATTCTCTCTGGTACCTTCGGCTATGTGGCCTTCAGTACCGAAAATCATTCCCGAAAAACAGCTGGGTACTGCTTATGCCGTTATCTTCTACATTCAGAATATTGGCCTGATGGCTATTCCGCTTCTGCTCGGAATCGTGTTGAATTCAACCAATCCCAGCGTTTCACCGAATAAAACAGTTATTCGAAAAGCCGTTGAGATGAGTTACACCAAAGCGCTGCAGGAACAAAACATTACACTGGATGCAAAAGCGCTGAATATTGCGATTGAGAAAACAACCAGTGGTGTTGTCGATTCAATTGTTGAGTCAGTTTCCTACGTTCCTGCTCCGCAAAGTGAAATCAATCCGGAGAAAGTCGAAAATACAATTGTTGCCAACAACCTCAATAAACTTGGCAGTCCTGAATTAGGAGTAACCCAGGAGAAAGTACTGGATAAAATGGGCTCCACGTTCAAAAAGGCTACTTTTGAAGTTGTGACCAACGAGAAGCTGAATATCCGGTACAATTATCAATATGATATCCTCATGTTTACCCTGCTGGGGGTTCTGGCCTTGTTATTTGCCTTCTTGCTGAAAAGGGAAGATCGCATAAAAGGTTACGGACTCGAGAAACCAAATATCGAGAGTTAATACCTCAGCATATTAATAAATCCAAAGGGCTGACCGTTTTTCGGTTGGCCTTTTTTGGGTGTTCCCTTTCGGCAAAATCATGAGTTTTGACAGGCCCAACGTGAAACCGATTTGTTATTTTTAAGGATTAAAAAGAAACTTCCTATATTCATTCGCTGTTCAGGACAGTAGAAAATCTGTTTTAAACATTATAATAATCAAAAATTATGAGTAAAGAGATTACCAATCTGGAGCCCAAAGCACTCTGGGAACATTTTTACCAATTGACTCAAATACCAAGACCATCCAAAAAGGAGGCAAGAATTCAGGAGTTCATGATGAACTTCGGAAAGTCGCTCGGACTGGAAACAATCAAAGATGCAACCGGAAATATTATTATCCGGAAACCGGCTACACCCGGAATGGAAAACCGGAAAGGCGTTGTGCTGCAAGGTCACCTCGACATGGTGCCGCAGAAGAATAACGACACCAGGCACGATTTTGAGAACGATCCGATTGATGCTTACATCGATGGCGATTGGGTAACAGCTAAGGGTACTACGTTAGGAGCTGACAATGGAATTGGTGTGGCAGCAGCTATGACCGTTCTGGCTGATAAAACAATGCAACACGGCCCGATTGAAGCGCTCTTTACCTGCGATGAAGAGACTGGTATGACAGGTGCTTTCGGGTTGAAGGGCGATGTCCTGAAGGGGGATATTCTTTTGAATATGGATTCGGAAGATGAAGGTGAACTGTATGTGGGTTGCGCCGGTGGTGTTGACGCCAATATCAAGTTCGAGTTCGACCAGGTGGTTGTTCCGTCCGGCGTGAAAGCTTTTGATTTAGTTGTTTCCGGACTGAAGGGGGGCCACTCAGGAATGGATATCATTCTGGGTTTGGGAAATGCCAACAAGTTACTGGTTCGTTTCCTGAAACATGCGGTTACCGAACTGGATGTTCGTTTAGCCGAAATCAATGCCGGAGGGCTGCGCAATGCGATTCCCCGCGAAGGTTCGGTCAGGGTAGTTGTCCCTGAAGAAAATGTAGATGCGCTGAAAAAGGCAGTAGCCGAATATGAAGCTATTTATAAAACTGAGCTGAGCAGTCGTGAACCGAACCTGAGCTTTGTCGCAAAAGAGGCAGATATGCCGAAATCGCTGATTGACGAAGCTGTTCAGGACGGTTTGATTGACTCCGTGAACGCCTGCCCGAATGGAGTTATCCGCATGAGTGATGATGTACCCGGTTTGGTGGAGACATCAACGAACCTGGCTTCGATAAAATCGGAAAACGGAACAGTAAGCATTCAGTGCCTGCTGCGTAGTTCGGTTGATTCGGCCAAACAATATCTTTCCGAGCGCATCGACAGTGTGTTCTCGCTGGCAGGAGCAACGGTTGTATTTGCCGGTGGATACCCCGGATGGAAACCTAATATGGCTTCCCCGATTTTGAAGCAAATGCAGCAGATTTACAATGATAAGTTTGGTAAGGTGCCCGAAATTAAGGCGATCCATGCCGGGCTGGAGTGTGGCCTGTTGGGAGCCGTCTATCCTAACTGGGACATGATTTCGTTTGGTCCGACCATCCGTTCTCCTCACTCACCTGACGAAAAAGTATACATCGAATCAGTGAAAAAGTTCTGGGACTTCCTGGTGGAAACCTTGAAAAGTGTGGAAGAAAAATAGGAATTGATTCCTGATCTGACTAAAATAAAAGCTTTCCTCTTTTTGGGAAAGCTTTTTTAATATCGCAGGTTTTGAATATTTTCAGTATCGGGGCATGGTGTCAATGATTTCTCCTTCGTCAGTGAGATACCATCCCATTGCATGCGCTGTCAGGCAGGCGTGAACCGGGAAAATTTCGACCAAATCGCCAATTTTAAATTTATTAAACTCTTGTGGCGAAACCTTTAATATGCCATGTTCCTGCGAGAGGTTGTGCAGGTAATTCATTTCGTTTAGAAGAATACGTTTATTTCCGTCCCTTCTGACGATGCGTCCGTACAACTTTTTCCCATCAATGTTCATGATATAATCTTTCGAGAAATGCACGGAACCGCCATGGATGACTACTTCATTTCTTGATTGATTCTTGGAAACAACCGGGCAAACCATCCGAATGGCAATCTGATCATATTTGCAGGCGCTAAGCTGCTGTTGCATTAAATCGTAGAATACAAAGTTACCGGGCCGGATTTCGTCAACTCCCCGGAAATCATCGCTGATGCTGCAGGAAGGGGTATCGCCTATCGAGATTTCCAGGTCGGGGAATATCGGGGAAAATTTTGTCTTCAGCCGGTTTAGTTTCATCAGCTCATCGAAGTGGATATTGTAAATGGTATGACGGGCTTTCGTGTGGTACGTATGACCTGAGTGGGAGAGAAATCCTTTGAATTTCATATTCTCCTTATAAATCAACGCATATTCCAGCAAACTTTCGATTTGTCGTTCCCGGTCAGCTTCAATTCCGGTCCGCCCGTGACCCGTATCAATTTTCACATAAAACTCGACAGGCGATGTTAGCTTGCTATTCAAAATTTTTAGGATCTCGTGTGTTTCAACAACAAGATTCAGTTTAATCTTCGCTGCCAAAGCGTTGATGTTCCCCATCTCAAGCGGATTGACCGGAAAGGCAATGGTAATGTCATCCCATCCATTTTCGGCAAAATATTCGGCCATTTGCACGGACGATACCGTAATGGCAGTGACTCCATAATCGCGAAACCAAGAGCCCACCTTGGCTGACACATGGGTTTTAAAATGTGGCCTGAAACGGAGTTTATTAGCTTTGGCCTTGTTGGCCATGAGCTCAATGTTCGACAGACATTTCTGCTTATCAAGTACTAATGTCGGGCGAATGATTTCCATTAATTCGGTTTTATTTCGGTCTGACAGAGTTTGCTATTCACTTTCTTCATTAACTCACATCGTAAATTATATAAGTTTTTCGAAATTCCAACTTTATAGATGTGAGCTTTGATAAAACGTTTATGTTCGGAAGGTAATAAGGCTGAACGCGACATCAGGTAGTTGTGTATTTCGGTAAGCGATGGTTGTTTTTCGGTTGACTGGCCATCTTCGTAAACCAAATGCAACAGCTTTTCCTTTTTCAGATGGGACACCCTGGTATATTTTTCGGGATGATGCGGATGATAAATGTATTCAGCTTCATCAGGATTTTCATTTGCCAGAAGAATTCCATCCCGGTAGAAAAAGCCTTCTTCATCGTAATAGCGATAGACCTCTTTCTTTCCCGGAAGGGTAACTTTTTCAATATTCTCCGAAATTTTCATTCGGGGAGTCCCATTACATTCGGCCAGTTTGTATACCCCGTCGAGAGCTGCTTCGGGCTTGCCGGTAACCATTTCGGTACCAATGCCGAATGCGTCGATAGGAGCTTCCTGTTCGTCAAGACTTTTCACCACATGTTCGTTGAGCTGGTTGGAGGCAAATATTTTTACATAATCCAAACCGGCTGCATCCAACTGTTTACGGGCCCGTTTGCTGAAGTACGCCAGGTCGCCACTGTCGAGCCGAATGCCAATCATTTTTTGACCCTTCGGTTCCATTTCCTTTGCAATCTTTATGGCATTGGGAACGCCGCTTTTCAGGGTATCATATGTATCAACCAGCAGGATCGTGTTGTCGGGGTGGATTTCGGCAAATGTCCGGAATGCTTCCAGTTCATCGTCGAAACTCTGAATCCAGCTATGCGCAAGCGTTCCGGAAACGGGAATGTCAAATATTTTTGCAGCCAGCACATTTGAGGTGGCAGATGCGCCCCCAATAACAGCCGCCCTCGATGCATGAATTCCACCCAAACCATGTGCACGACGTAAGCCAAAATCGATAAAGGTTTTGGCTTTGCTTACCAGTTTTATCCGGAAAGCTTTGGTGGCCACCAATGATTGGAAATTGAGCAAATTCAACAGCATGGTCTCAATCAGCTGCGCCTCAATGATATTGCCTTCAATGCGAAGAATTGGTTCTCCCGGGAAAACAATCTCGCCTTCCCGCATGGATATGATTTTTCCGCGAAAGCGGAAGTGACGTAAATACTTGATAAAATCAGGATGAAGTCCTGTTTTTTCCAGGTATTCAATATCTGAATCGGAATAATTGAAATATTCCAACAATCGTAAAACTTCACCCAAGCCGGCAAACACCAGATAACCTCCATCGTAAGGGTTGGTCCGGAAGAAATAATCAAATGTAACTTGCTCGTCTTTTTTCCCGGATAGAAAATATCCCTGGGCCATGGTGAGTTCGTAAAAGTCTGTATATAATCCCAATTGGTCGTTCAAAGTTTGCATAATAGGTCACGAAGTATGATAATGGTTAAATATACTGATAAATTGACGAAACCAGCTATCTGCCTTGATTTTTTCGTATGATAGAGATGCAAAGGTTTCATACGTTTAAAATTTATAATTATGGTCCATAATTTAATCCTAAATTTGAGAACGTATGGAACCGCTTCGCTCTCACATGAACTTTTTTTAATCATTGCCTTTGGCGAACTTTTGATTAAAAAAGTTCATGTTCGTTTCATTAGGCAAATTTGCAGAAAGGTAATAATTATAATTTTACGATAAATGCGACTGAGTGTGCGTTGGGAATGGAATAACAAAATAAAAAATCCCGGTTTTTGGGAACCGGGATTTCTGCGTTTATCGGGTGTTAAGCATTTTCGCGGACAATGGTTGCAGCTCGGTTGGGGCCAACTGACACAATGTGAATGGGCACGCCCACTTGTTTCTCAATAAAACGAATGTAAGAGCTTAACGCTTTTGGAAATTCCCCCTCATGAGTAAAATGACTGATATTGGTGTGCCATCCGGGCAATTCGGTATAAACCGGTTCAACATGCTCGTCCAGCTCGTACGGGAATTCATCCGTCTCTTTTCCGTCAATACGGTAAGCGGTACAAATTTTAATGGTTTCGAATTCGTCCAGAACATCCGCTTTCATCATGATCAGTTCGGTTACACCGTTAATCATGATGGCATATTTTAACGCGACCAGGTCGAGCCAGCCACAGCGACGGGGACGGCCGGTTGTTGAACCGTATTCGTTTCCTTTGTCCCGAAGTTTCTGGCCTTCGTCGTTGAAAAGCTCTGTCGGAAAAGGCCCCATTCCAACGCGAGTGCAGTACGCTTTAAAAATTCCGAATACTTCACCAATCCTGTTGGGGGCGATTCCCAGTCCGGTACAAGCCCCGGCACAAACTGTATTTGAAGAGGTAACAAACGGATAAGAGCCAAAATCAATATCCAGCAGCGTTCCCTGGGCTCCTTCGGCAATTACCGTTTTACCGGCGGCCAGCAGATTGTTGATGTAGTTCTCGCTGTCAATCAGTTGAAACTGTTTCAAGGTTTCGATGCCAGCAAACCATTCTTTTTCGTATTCTGCGAGTTCCGCTTCGTAATCGTAGTGGTAGTAGTTCTTTAACTGATCGGCATGCTGTTTGACGCGATCGTTGTATTTCTGTTTGAAATTGCTGAGAATATCACCAACACGGAGCCCTTCGCGGCCAATTTTATCGCGGTAGGTTGGACCGATTCCTTTCAACGTGGAACCGATTTTTCCTTCTCCTTTGGCTGCCTCTGATGCCGCATCTAAGAGCCGATGGGTTGGCAGGATCAGATGCGCCTTTTTGGAAATGAATAAATTTTCGGTGATATCGAATCCTATTTTCTTAAGCGAGTCGATTTCTTTCTTAAAAATACAGGGGTCAATGACTACTCCATTACCGATGATGTTGATTTTGTCGCCACGAAAAATCCCGGATGGAATGGTGTGAAGTACGTGTTTGATGTCATTAAATTCAAGGGTATGACCTGCGTTGGGACCTCCCTGGAAACGAGTAATTACGTCGTAGCGGGGGGTGAGTACATCCACAACTTTTCCTTTACCTTCGTCACCCCATTGAAGGCCTAGAAGTACGTCTGCTTTCATCTGCAAAATGTTAAGTATTCAGGCTCTGATTAGCGGAACCGGTTTTGATTTAATTTGATATGTAATTAACTCAGAACCATTTGCTACTTAGACTGTAGCTGGCCGGTAGGCACATCGACGGCTGGAAAATTACAGCTAAAATTACAACTTTTTTCCGAGGGGACATAAAAAATCCCGCTCAATGGCGGGACCTGGTATTGATAATGAAACTATTTGCGTCAATAAAATCAATCGTTATCAGTGCGCTCACCATACAGGTAAAGCGAGTGGTGAGACAACTTGAAATTGTGCGTTTTGCAAGCTTCTTCAATTATTTCACGAATCCGCGGGTCGTAAAATTCCATTACTTCCCCTGTTTTAAGGTCAATCAGATGATCGTGCTGCGAGGATGCGAATGTTTTCTCGAATTGCGCAATGTTCTTTCCAAACTGATGCTTAACAACTAGTTTGCAATCGAGAAGTAATTCGATCGTATTATAGAGCGTAGCACGGCTCACCCGATAGTTTTTATTCTTCATCGAGATGTATAGTGACTCAATGTCGAAATGTCCTTCCCGGGAATAAATTTCATCCAGAATGGCAAACCTCTCAGGTGTTTTACGGTGACCTTTTTTTTCAAGGTACTCCGTAAAAATATTTTTTACTGTTTCTTTGGTTTTCTGTGGATTATTCATACTTAAACCAAGTTTAAATAGAGGGGTAAAAATATAAAATTTAATTCAAACAAGTATAAATTTTAGGAGCCTATTTTTAAAATTAAAGCTCTTTTCGTTCAACCGAGTCAATTCCCTTAATCTCTTTTAGCTTCGAAAGCAGGTTTTCCAGGTCTTCTGTATGATGGACGTAAAGATAGAGGTTCCCTTCGAAAACACCATCGTGTGTGTCAAAATTTATGGAACGCATATTGATCCCATATTCATTGGAAATCACATTGGTAATCTGGTTGACCATTCCCTGTCGGTCAAATCCCCTGATGTAAATATGGGAAAGATAGGAGAGCACTTTAAAACGGGTCCATTTAGCCTCAAGAATGTTGTCCCCCTGGCTCGACATGAGTTTGATAGCCTCCGGGCAGGTTTTTTTGTGGATTAAAATATTTCCGCTGTCGGCTATGTAGCCAACCACATCATCGCCAGGGATCGGATTGCAGTCGGTTGCTAGTATATAGTTATTCTGTTCCGGATCTTCCTCCAGAAGGAAGGGTTTCTTCTTGTCGATCACCGGACCGGTTGATTTTTTCTTAGACGAAAAGGTTAATTTCCAGAATTTGACAAACTTGTTTTCCGACTTTTTTTGCAGAATCTCTTCCAGTTTATCCAGTTTCAAAAGCCCCATCCCAATCTCGGCATATAGCTGTTCCTTGGTGTGTAAACCAAAGTGGTTAATGAGCTTTTTCAAGGTATTGGCCGATGGAAGCACGTTTAGTTTTCCCAGTTCGTCGCGTAAAATTCCCTGTCCGTTTTCGATGTGTTTTTTTTGCTCTTGTTTGAATGAATCCTTGATTTTGGATTTGGCGCGCGCAGTGACGGCAATTTCCAGCCACGACGGTTTGGGGTGCTGTTTGTCGGACGTGAGGATTTCTACCTGATCGCCACTGCTGAGCACATGGCTCATGGGTACCAATTGGTGATTTACCTTGGCCCCGATGCATTTGTTTCCCAGTTCGGTATGGATATCGTAAGCAAAATCGAGAACGGTTGTATCCTTGGGCATCATTTTCATATCGCCTTTCGGCGTGAAGATGATGATCTCCTGAGAATAAAGATTGAGTTTAAACTCATCGAGAAAATCGAGCGCATCCGATTCCGGATTTTGTAATAGTTCCCGAATTTTTTCCAGCCAGCGGTCAATTTCGCTTTCTGCAGTATTATCGCCTTTGTATTTGTAGTGGGCTGCAAAACCACGTTCGGCAATTTCGTCCATCCGTTCGGTCCGAATCTGCACTTCTACCCATTGCCCTTCCGGCCCCATCACGGTAACGTGTAGCGCTTCGTAACCATTTGCCTTGGGAATGGTAATCCAGTCACGAATTCGGTCGGGTTTTGGTTTGTAAATATCGGTAATGAGGGAGAGGATATCGAAACATTGTCGTTTTTCGGAAAGGCCGGGTTTGGGTTTAAATACGATGCGTATGGCGAGGAGGTCATAAATTTCGGAGAAGGAGACTTTCTTGGTTTGCATCTTATTCCAGATGGAATAGATGGATTTCGGCCGCCCGCTAATGGTGAAATCAAATTTCTCCTCGTATAGTTTCTTTTGGATGGGCTTGGCAAATACATGCACCAAATAATTGATGCGCTCTTCCTGGTTGTGCAGCTGCAGGTCAATCTGCTGGTAAGCTTCCGGATGTTTGTATCGAAGGCTCAGATCTTCCAGCTCTGTTTTGATGGAGTAAAGTCCCAAACGATGAGCCAGCGGGGCAAATACGTACAAGGTTTCACCGGCAATTTTCAGCTGTTTGTTCCGGGGCATCGAATCGAGGGTACGCATATTGTGCAACCGATCGGCCAGTTTGATTAGAATCACGCGTACGTCGTCTGACAATGTGAGCAGCATTTTCCGGAAATTGACCGCCTGTTTGGAATCGAAGGTTCCCGAAAGCTTGGTCAATCCATCTACCAGGTTGGCTACTTTCGTACCGAACATATTTTCGATGTCCTGAAGCGAGTAGTCGGTATCTTCTACGACGTCGTGCAGGATGGCGGCTGTTGCGGATTTGGCTCCAAGGCCAATTTCACTGGTTACTATTTTAGCTACCGCGATGGGATGGAGAATATAGGGCTCCCCCGACTTCCGGCGTACACCCATATGAGCCTTGTTCGCGAAGTTAAAGGCCTTAATAATAAGAGCCTTTGCCTCGTCGGTCATTGGACGGTTGAACGATTTTAACAAATCGTCGAAGAGATCCTGGATGTATCGTTTTTCGGCTTCGGTCTGTAAACCCATTCATTCGCTGTTTAAAAATTTTTATGGCCAGCTATTTCGAATTGGTAAAAATAAATTTTTACCGGTTAAATATTTCATTCCTGCAGATTATAATTTACTCTTCGCTTCGCGTGAAGCGAATATATGGATCAGAAATCCTGCAAATTTTTGCCAAAATGTAATTCCGGGTGATTGCCGAAAGGTTGTTTCTCGGTGAAACAGCGCGAAAGTTTGTTTTGTTTCAGGATCAATGTTGCGGGATGGTGAATTTTCATCTATTCGCCACTGTCCAGCCGGCGAAAGTCATTTTGCGCCTGCTCGTAGGTTTCCGGGATACCGATATCCAGAAAATACCCGTTGGCCGGAAAAGCTCCGCAGGAAATTTGTCCAGGCTGAATCTGTTTTTCCAGGAAGTCCTTTTCAAATGAAAATTTGTTCGGATAATTTCCTTTCAGCAGGATATCTTTTTCCATCAGGTAAACGCCGCCATTAATAAAGCCCTGCTCTACCTTTTGTTTTTCGTGGAATGCCCGAATTTTCCCACCACTGATTTCCACGCATCCGTACCGATCAAAATCGATCAATTCTTTCACTGCCAACGTTAAAGCAAAGTTGCCGTTCAGGTGAAAAGTTTCCAATTCAGACAGCGGTACTTTGAAAAACGTATCTCCGTTGAGAAGAAAGACCCGTTCTCCTTTCACGTGGTTCATTGCCAGTTTTATTCCGCCACCGGTTCCAAGCGGTTCGGGCTCGATGGCATATTTTAGTTCCATTCCGGCATAACGGTGTCCGAAATAGGCTTCAATCATTTTGTATTTGTATCCTACCGACAAAATGGCTCGCTCAACCCCCTGTAATGACAGTTCATTCAGAAGATAGGAGAGGAACGGTTTGCCGTTTATCGCGGCCATGGGTTTGGGCATATCGTAAACAACATCCTGAAGGCGGGTACCCAACCCGCCGGCTAATATAATGGCTTCAACGGTTTTCATTTCTTTGCCTGGTGTTACGGTTATACATTGATATAACGCATAACATACGAATTAATTACCTGGTTGACCAAACAGGTTATTTTCTACGATTTCGCAGAAAATATGTCCCATCAGTATGTGGGCTTCCTGAATGCGTGGCGTATCGGTTGAAGGAACATTGAGTAAGATATTAGCCAGCGCTTTCAGTTTTCCGCCGTTTTCGCCCGTCATCGCTATGGTGTGCATACTTTTGCTTTGCGCAGTTTCCATCGCCTTCACGATATTTTCCGAGTTCCCACTGGTGGAAATGCCTACCAGCACATCGCCTTTTCTCCCGCTTGCTTTAACGTATCGGGCATAGCTTGATGCAAAATCGTAATCATTGGCGACAGCTGTTAAAAACGACGTATTCACATGGCAGGCTTCTGCATCGAGTGGTTCGCGGTCGAGATAAAACCGGCCGGAGAGTTCGGCAGCCAGGTGTTGCGCATCGGCAGCGCTTCCGCCGTTTCCACAGAAAAGAACTTTTCCTCCTTCCCGGTAGGTACGGGTAATCAACGCAGCAGCCAGTTCTATTTTGGCAAGCAGCTGATCATTTTTCAGGATGCGCTGTTTTACTTCTAATGCTTCGGTTATGCGTTTTCGTATCATGATTTAAATTGCGTACTGTTTAACTGGTCCAGGTACTCAGGCCGTGTTTGGTAAAACCATACCGTTTTACCTGTCCACCAAATTTAAGCAGGCGCTCCACTACCTGGTAGCGTGTGTTTCCCGGACAATAAAAAAACATAAATCCACCACCACCGGCTCCCGAGATTTTTCCCCCGGTAGCTCCTGCCTTTAATGCAGTGGCGTAAATTTCGTCAATTTGCGGATTGGAAATCCCTTCCGCCATTTTTTTCTTGTTCTGCCATCCAAAATCGAGAATCTTACCCACCTGATCCAAATTGCTTTTCAATAACGCTTCCTTCATCAAAATGGCCTGTCGCTTAATGTTGTGCATGGCTTCGATGGAAGAGATATTGTTTTTGGTTACATTTTCCCGCTGCTGCTCGATGATGGTCGAAGATAAGCGACTTGTTTCGGTATAGTAAAGGACAAGATTGAAAGCCAGTTCGTCCAATACCCGCTGACTGATACGCAATGGATTGACAATGACCTTGTCTTCTTTGTAAAACTCCATAAAGTTTACCCCGCCAAAGGTTGCGGCATACTGGTCCTGCTTTCCTCCCGCCTGATTTAAGTCGACACGTTCGATGGCATAGGCCAGTTGGGCAATGTCGTATTCGCCAAGCGGAAGTTTTAACCATTCGGTGAAAGCCCCGAGAACGGCTGCTACCAATGTTGAAGAGGAGCCCAAACCTGAACCGGGAGGTGCATCCACGAAAGTGGTGAGGGTAAATGATAGTGGCTCTTTGCTGAAGTCGCGCACGACCCGGTTGTAAATGCCTTTCAGCAAATCGAGCCGGCCATCGATGCTCAATTGCTTTATAGAAGTTAAGGTGAGATATTCACCTTTATCGATAGCATTCAGAACAATCTTCCCGTCGTTCCGGGGTTCGATGGTGGCATAGGCGTACATGCTGATGGTGGCATTCAGGATGGCGCCGCCGTACAGGTCGGAGTAAGGCGAAACATCGGAGCCGCCACCGGCCAGCCCAATACGCAACGGGGCTTTACTTCGGATGATCATACGCTAAACGATTTGTTGATAAACTTCGCTGATGATTCCCACCATCCGCTTCCATGAATATTTTTTCTTCTCTTCTTTAACTTGTTCTTCAAATTCTGACTGACGGCTATTTTCATAAAAATCAACCAGCGCATCGGCAATGGCTTTCACATTTGGTTGCACCACGTAGCCCACTTTTTGGTCAGGAATAATTTCGGACAAACCCCCCACATCGGTTACCAGCATGGGCTTCTCGAAGTGGTAGCCGATTTGTGTCACGCCACTTTGCGTAGCCGACTTGTACGGTTGAACGATCATATCTGCCACGCTAAAATATTTTGCAACTTCACTGTCAGCGATGAAATCCGTATGAAGAATGAGATTTTCATTCAGTTGAAGTTTTTCAATAAGCTTTAGATAACTATCAGGGGGAGAGTAAAATTCTCCGGCAACCAGTAGTCTGACCGGGAATTTTCGTAGCCTTTCATCTGCAAAAGCTTCCAATAGCCAGTCGAGTCCTTTGTAATCACGAATAAAGCCAAAGAAAAGAAGGTATCGAAAATTAGGATCCAACTCCAGCGATTTGATGGCTTCTTCCCGCGAAAGCGGAGCTCCGAAATTATCGAAAAGCGGATGAGGGCAAAGGCCCCGGGGTTTGTTCCGGTCGAATTTTGCAATGTCGTTGAAAACACTCTTCGACATGGCCACAAATCCATCAACTGCCTTGGTGAAGAAATGCGTGAATGGTTTATCTCCCGGACGTGGTTCGTGCGGAATGATATTGTCGGCAATTGCAATTACCTTTGTTTTTTTGTTCTTCCGAACTCTCCGGCCAATGGTGCCAAAGCAGGGCGCCATAAAGGGCAGCCAGTACTTAAAAATAACAATGTCGGGAGCTTCTTTCCGGATGCGGTTGCCTACTTTTAACCAGTTGAGCGGATTAATGGAATTAACCGTGGCCTGGATATTGATATCTGCCGGTGCTTCCCAATCTGCATATTGAGTTTTCCCAGGGAAAAGAAAGTTGGGATACTGCAGGGTAAACGTTTCGATGCGAACCTCGTATCCAGCGGACTGAAATTCACGGGCAAGACGCTCGTTGTATGCGGCCAGTCCGCCTCTGAACGGCCATGCGGTTCCGATAATGACGACTTTTTTCTTCAACACATGAAAATTTACAAACAAAAGTACGATTTTCAGCATGATGCCAAAACAGAAATAAGATTCAACCGATAATTCCCGAGAATCATACCTAACGGGCTGAAGTTTATCTGAAGTTAACTGCATAAGAAATCACGTAACTTTTTCGGTCGGATGGTAGTTGTTAGCCGTGAACGATTATCTTTGTTTTCTTGTTGAAAAATGGAAAAATTCGGAAAATGAACGAACGACCACTGATATTACTCACTAATGATGATGGTGTTTATGCCAAAGGTTTAAAGGAGGTTACTGAAGTAATGCGCCTTTTCGGCGATATTGTTGTCGTGGCCCCCGACAGTCCTCGATCCGGAATGTCGCATGCCATTACGGTGGATCGGCCTTTGCGTGTGAATAAGCTTGAGGAAGAAGACGGTTTAACCATCTATTCATGTACCGGAACGCCGGTTGATTGCGTGAAACTGGCCTGTAACCAGTTGCTCGATCGTTTACCCGATTTTGTTATTTCCGGTATTAACCATGGCGCCAACAGCTCGGTTTCTATTCTTTATTCGGGAACGATGGGCGGCGCTATCGAAGGTTGCATTCATGGAATTCCATCTATCGGCTTTTCGCTAAATGACTACGATACAGATGCTGATTTTGGCCGCTCTAAAATGGCCGTTGCCCGCATCTTTCAGGTGGTGGTTGAGCATGGCCTGCCCGATGGCGTTTGCCTGAATGTGAACATCCCGAAAGGCGACGTGAAAGGCATTAATTTTTGCCGTCAAACGCGGGGTAAATGGGAAGAGGAGTTCGAACACAGAACCGATCCGCATGGACGAAGCTACTACTGGCTGACTGGTTATTTCAATAACGCTGAGGCGGAAGCTCGCGACACAGACGATTTTGCCCTGAAAAACGGATATGTTTCGGTGGTACCGGTTACTATCGATTTGACGGCTTATCAGGCCTTTCAGCATATGAAAACCTGGAAATTTTAATCATGGAAAATCAGGAACAACAAAAGCAGCCGAAGAAGCAGAATAACATTTGGTTGGGCACGCTGGCTGGCGCGCTGATGCCTTTAGTGTTTTTTATGCTTTACTATTTATTTCGGTTTGGCTATATGCCCTTTTCCACATTTATCCGCCATTTGTTGGTGGCGGATACGATTATTCATGTGTTGAGCCTGGCCGTTTTTCCCAACATGGGACTCTTCATGTTGTTTGTCCGGGGAAATCGTTTACGTTCGGGACGTGGCGTATTATTAGCAACCATTATATATGTGGTCGTAGCATTTATCGTCAAGCTGTTATAAACGATTTTATCGAATATTCATTCGGAATTTAATTCGATTGCCCTAACTATAAATTTTCCTACGCGTGAAGTATTTTTTCATTGCCGGTGAAGCATCGGGCGATTTACATGCCTCGCATCTGATGCGTGAACTGAAAAATGAGGATTCGCAAGCTGAATTCCGCTATTTCGGTGGCGATTTGATGGAAGCCGAAGGTGGCAGGTTGTTGAAACACTATAGTGAAATGGCTTACATGGGGTTCATCACGGTAGTGAGAAATCTGGATAAGGTTAAAGCAAACTTCCAGTTGGCTGAAAAAGAGTTGCTGGCCTGGAAACCCGATGTATTGATTTTAGTCGATTACCCGGGTTTTAATCTGCGTATGGCTAAATTTGCCAAAAAGCACAGTATTCGTACCTACTATTATATCTCTCCTAAAATATGGGCGTGGAAGACCAAACGTGTTAAGAAGGTGAAGAAGTTCATCGATGAGATGTTTACGATCTTTCCTTTCGAAACAGAGTTCTATGCCCAATATGACTATCCGGTCCGGTATGTGGGCAACCCCACGGTTGACGAACTGGCCGTGCGTCCCAACCAGGATGAGCCATTTGACGCTTTTGTTTCACGAAATCATCTTTCCGGGAAACCGTTAATAGCGTTGCTTGCCGGAAGCAGGAAACAGGAAATCAACAATATTCTCCCGGTGATGACGGATGCCGCTGCCCGTTTTCCTGAATACGAATTTGTGCTGGCCGGTGCGCCTTCGCAGACGGAGGAATTCTACCGTCAGGTTTTGAAGGGCAGAGATATACCGGTTGTCTTCAATCAAACCTACGAATTGCTGCAACAGTCAGCGGCGGCGTTAGTGACCTCTGGAACGGCGACCCTTGAGACAGCAATCTTGAATATTCCCCAGGTGGTTTGTTATAAAATGGAGATGGGGAAAATTGCCCGCTGGGGAAGGCCGTTTTTGCTGAAGATTCCTTATTTTTCGTTGGTCAACCTGATTGTGGGACAGGAAATTGTGACGGAGTTGTTCCAGGACCATTGTACCGTCGATACGGTAAGCACGGAATTGAAGCAAATTCTTGACAACAAACCTTACCGGGATAAAATGTTGGCTGGTTATGATGAAATGCGCCAACGTTTAGGAGAACCCGGATGTGCTGCGCGGGCTGCCAAACAGATAGTTGAGCTGTTGAAATAATTCATTCGAAAAATATTGCCATATATGTACAGTCTGTTCAGAAAGGAAATCAACCAGTTTTTCGGTTCGCTGATCGGTTACCTGGTGATTGCCGTTTTTCTGCTTTCCACTGGTTTATTTCTTTGGGCCTTCAATGGGAATTACAACATTCCGGATAGTGGTTATGCCACGTTGGATGGACTTTTTTCCATGGCTCCGTGGGTGTATTTGTTCCTGATTCCGGCGGTTACCATGCGGATGTTTGCCGATGAAAAGCGCACGGGGACCTTGCAGCTATTGCTCACCCGACCGCTTTCTTCATTTCAGTTAGTTGGGGCGAAGTATTTGGCAGCGTTGGTCGTCGTTGCTCTTTCGTTATTGCCTACCCTGCTCTATTTTTTCTCGGTATACCAATTAGGAAATCCTGTAGGAAGCATCGATACCGGTGCCACCTGGGGAAGTTACCTGGGGCTTTTCTTTTTGGCGGCTATTTATCTTTCCATCGGGCTTTTTGCCTCCTCTCTGACAGATAACCAGATTGTGGCTTTTATCCTGTCGTTGTTTTTGTCATTTTTCTGGTACACCGGATTTGATTTTGTGGCAGGTTTGCCCATCCCTTCCGGGGTTGCCGAAACCCTTTCGTCGTTGGGGATTAATCGACATTACGAGTCGGTGAGCCGTGGTGTCCTCGATTCCCGCGATTTGTATTATTTCCTGGTGATGGTTGGCTTGTTTTTATTGCTAACGCAGATTTCGCTCTTTTGGAAGCGTTATTCGAAAAAGCAAGCCATTTCCCGTTTGGGAATTTACGTTGTGGCGGCCACATTTGCAGCCATACTGATGACGAATCATTTTTTCCGTATTGACTTTACTGCGGAGAAGCGTTTCACCCTGGCTGAGCAGACCCGTGAAATCATGGAAGAGGTTGACCAACCAGCTATTGTGAATGTTTATCTAAAGGGAGATATGTTGCCGGCAGGGTTTCGGAAGCTCGCTGGGGCCGTGAAGGAAAAATTGCTCGATATGAAGGTGTATGCCGGGGTTCCGGTCCACGTTCAGTTCATCGATCCTTACCAGGATGTGAAACCTTCGCAACGCAAAGGATATTTTGATTCATTGATTGATGAAGGTCTGAAACCGACAGACTTGCGCATTAAAACCGATCAGGGAACTTCTACCCGGCTTATTTTTCCATCGGCAGTTATCCGGCTTCATGGGCGTGAAGTGGTGGTAAATTTTCTGCAGAATGATCCTTCGTTGCCGGCTGAGGAAAACCTGAATCGCTCAACTGAACTACTGGAGTACCAATTTGCCCGTGCTTTCCGCGTGCTGATGCAGCACAAAAAGCAAAAAGTGGCTTTCCTGACCGGCCATCATGAACTGAGTAAATGGCAGGTAAAGGATTTCTCCAATGCATTGAGTGAGAATTACGATGTCGTCCGAATCACACCCGATGACTTGCTGGCGGCACCGGATAGTTTCCGTGCAGTGATTGTTGCCGGCCCGGGAAAAGCTTTCCCTGAAAGGGACAAATTTGTTCTCGATCAATACGCCATGAAAGGTGGCCGGTTGATGTGGCTTATCGATCCGGTGCAGGTAAGCATGGATAGTCTATCCGAGGGCATGATGACGCTGGCGTTTTCACGAAACCTGAATTTGCAGGATCAATTGTTTCATTACGGTGTTCGGCTCAATCACGATTTGATGCAGGATGTGCAGTGCCGGATGATTCCGGTGAATACCGCTTTGACCGGACAACCTCCCAAATTTACACCGGCGCCCTGGTATTTCTCGCCACTGCTGATGCCATCTCAGAATTCACCGGTAGGGAAAAACCTGAATCGTTTGATAGCGGATTTTGTCAGCTCACTCGAACTGGTTAGTGAAAACCAGGATGTGAAAAAGACAGTGCTGCTGACTTCTTCGGCGTATGCCCGAACAACGGAAACACCTATGGAAGTGAGCCTGGATATGATTAATCAACCGCCGGCCCGTGAACTTTTCACGCAGCATTACATCCCGGTAGGTGTTTTGGTCGAAGGAAAGTTTTCATCCGTATTCAAAAACCGGATGTTAAGCGAATTGCATTTGCCGGCCGGACTGAAACCTCGATATGAAAGTCCGCAGACGAAGATGATGGTTTTTTCGGATGGACATCTGATTGCGAATAAGGTGCATGAAACGCCAAAGGGTGTTCAGATTTTACCATTGGGATACGATCGTTATGCGAAACAAACTTTTGGAAATAAAGCTTTTTTTGTGAATGCGGTACAGTATTTATGCGACGATTCGGGACTGATGGAATTACGTACCCGAACGGTAAAACTGCGCCTGTTGGACAAGGTGAAACTACGCGAAGAAAAATTGAAATGGCAATTACTGAACCTCCTTGTGCCGGTGCTGTTTATCTTATTGTTTGGTGTTGTTTTCAACTTTATCAGACGAAAACGTTATGCACATTAAGTTAATAAATTGAAAGAAAAACGTATATTGCGAGGTAGGCAAAGCAGGCGAATGTTTGTATCTTCGTAATGTATGAGTTTTGTCTGGATCGACTGCCGCAAATGAAAGGTAAGTAATTGAGAATCGTTTAAAAACTAAGAATAAATACCCATGAGATTTGTCGTTTCGAGTACCGAATTACTGAGGCATCTTAATGCAATCAGCAGGGTCATCAGCAATAAAAATACCTTGCCTATCCTCGATAATTTCCTGTTTCAACTCGCGGGCAATACCCTAACGGTTACTGCTTCCGATTTGGAAACAACGCTTATTACCACACTTTCGCTGGGAAATACTGAGGGAGATGGAAATATTGCCATCCAGGCTAAGATTTTAATTGATACCCTGAAAGAGTTTCCCGAACAGCCACTGACTTTTAATATTAACATGGATACCATGGCGGTGGAGATTCTTTCCGAAAACGGTAAATTCTCGATTGTCGGGCAAAACGGTACCGATTTTCCGCAGTTGCCGGAGCTTGGAGATGGGGCAACCAGCCTAAACATGCCGCATGATGTGCTGTTGAGTGGAATTAATAAGGCCCTGTTTGCTACTGCAGACGATGAGTTGCGTCCGGTGATGAATGGTATTTACATTGAGTTATCGGAAGATGATTTGACATTTGTAGCATCCGATGCACACAAACTGGTTCGTTACAAACGGAGCGATGCCCGGGCCGATGTTCAGTCATCCTTCATTCTCCCTAAGAAACCGGCTTCATTGTTAAAGAATTTGCTGCCACGCGAAGATTTTGATGTAACGCTCGCGTTTGATGATAAGAATGCATTTTTCAGCCTGACTGGGTTCAAAGTAGTTTGCCGTCTGGTGGAAGGAAATTATCCGGCCTACAATTCAGTTATCCCGGTGAATAATCCGAACAAACTGACGGTTGACCGGGTAGAGTTTTACAATACACTGAAGCGTGTATCGGTTTTCTCGAACCAGGCAAGTAACCTGGTGAAACTGGCCCTCACGCCTACTGAGATGGTTGTGTCGGCACAAGACGTTGATTTTGCAATTTCTGCTGTTGAGCGAATCAAATGCCAGTACGAAGGCCAGGAAATGGAAATTGGTTTTAAGTCGACTTTCCTTCTTGAAATTCTTTCCAATTTGTCTTCTACAGAAGTTCAGGTTGAACTTTCTGACCCGACAAGAGCCGGAATTTTACTGCCTGCAGAGAAAGAAATCGAAGAAGAAGATGTGCTTATGCTTCTGATGCCGATGATGATCAATGCGTAAACGGGATTTTTGTTGAAATAATCATAGATAAACCTGGCAGAATCCGCTTCTGTTAGGTTTTTTGTTACACGTAGTTTTATGGAACTGAATTTGAAAAATCCGCTGGTATTTCTCGACCTGGAGACCACTGGTATCAATATTGTCACCGACCGGATTGTCGAAATTGCCTTGCTTAAAATACTTCCCGACGGGAAACAGGCGGAGAAATTGATGTTGATTAATCCGGAAATGCCTATTCCGGCCCAGTCATCCGCGATTCACGGAATCAAAGATGAAGATGTGAAAGATGCACCGACGTTTAAGGAAGTGGCCAAGATCCTGGCAAAATTTGTAGAAGGCTGCGACCTGGCCGGATTCAATTCTAACCGTTTTGACATTCCGCTGCTTTCGGAAGAGTTTCTTCGGGCAGAAGTGGATATTGATTTAAAAAAACGGAAATTCATTGATGTTCAGACTATCTTCCATAAAATGGAAAAACGTACGCTGGGTGCAGCATATGAGTTTTATTGCAACAAGGAGCTGGAAAATGCGCACAGTGCTATGGTTGATACCGTTGCTACATACGAAGTGTTGAAATCACAACTTGACCATTATTCGGCGGCAGAAGCAGAAGCCAGGGGCAAGAAGTTTAGTCCGCTGGTAAATGATGTGGATAAATTGTCGGAGTTTTCGTCGTTCGATAGGAATGTAGATTTTGCCGGACGCATTGTGTATAATAGTGATGGCGTTGAGGTTTTCAATTTCGGAAAACACAAAGGGAAACCCGTCGAACAGGTGCTGAGGGAAGAACCCGGTTATTATGGATGGATGTTGAACGGAGAGTTTCCGTTGTATACGAAGAAAGTGTTGACAGCTATTCGGTTGCGGGCGTTTAGTAACAATGGCTGATTCAGATAATTTTAGCTAAATCGACAAAACATATGAAAATCATTTGCATCGGGCGGAATTACTCGGAACACACTAAGGAACTGAAGAATGAAGTTCCTACCGAACCGGTCTACTTCATGAAGCCGGACTCGGCACTTTTGTTGAGGAACCGTCCTTTTTACATTCCTGATTTTTCCAATGAAATACACCACGAAGTGGAACTTGTGGTAAAAATAGGGCGTTTGGGGAAGAACATCCAGGGAAAATTTGCCCACCGGTATTACGATGAAATTGGATTGGGTGTAGATTTTACGGCTCGTGATATTCAGCGTGAATGCAAGGCGAAAGGTTTGCCATGGGAAAAGGCAAAAGGATTTGATTCATCGGCGGTGCTAAGCAATGAATTTTTACCCAAATCGGAATTAGGGGATGTGAATAACATTGCATTTTCGATGAAGAAGAACGGCGAAGTGGTCCAGGATGGAAATTCATCGGACATGCTTTTCAGTATCGATACGGTTATCGCTTATGTTTCCCGGTTTATGACGCTGAAAATGGGTGACCTGATTTATACCGGAACACCTGCTGGCGTTGGGGCGGTGGCCATTGGTGATCGATTGGAAGGTTTTATCGGTGACAAGCAGATGTTCGATTTCCAGATAAAATAACTGCTTTGGCAGTACAAAAAGAGCCGGAATTCAAGTTGATTCCGGCTTTTTATGGTTAGCGGAAGAGCAGGCCAACCCGTAACGATAACCTGTTGATATCCCTTTCTTTCTTGTAATAATTGGTGTCGCCTTTTTCTCCCTGTTGGTAGGTCAGTCGTTGAAAGCGATAGCCACAACTGAAAATCCAGCCCACGTCATTGTTCATCATGCGCATGATGGAAAACTCAGGATTCAAACTGGTTCCCCCTTTTGTTTCCAGCTTCAGTCCACCGTAGTAAGAATTATTATAATAAAAGTCGGAATAATAAGTGTTGACAGCTTTTTCACGCGCCAGCGGTATACTCCAACCTCCTTTTACGCTAAGGATGGGGGTAAACTGTCCGGTTGAGAAAAAGAAGCTGGCTGTTGCATGCAGGGGCATAACACCGTCGTCGAAGAAATCGATTCCTGTCTCAAATCCCGGGGCAAACCATGCATTCAAACGGTATCCCTGTAAAATACTAAAGCTAAAGGGAGCATCGTTTTTTTCACTTCGGTTTCCCAGCAAGATTCCAGCCTGTACCGTTCCAAAGTATCCTTTCTGATAACTGGATATCTCCGGACGGCTGACTGCTGCTATCCCGATGTGTGGACCCTGTTTGTTGGTTAATAGCACGCTGCCACCGGGGAGCCATGATTTCCCGTCTCTTGAAATCAGATAAAATTTATTCTCTCCGTCGACGATCCGTAATACGCGACCTTTTCTTACCCTCATAACCCTTCCGTTCAGAGTGTCGAGCGTGATTCCTTCGGAAATGATTTTTACATTTTGCGCTGACAGGTGAGAGATAAAAACGCAAGTGAATACTAAGAGGCAAATTCTTTTCATTGTTAGTTCGGGTTTTAGTTCATTTGATAGACGAAGCCGATCCATATGAAGGTTGCGTATCATTTTTTGACGCAACCGAAAATTTGTTTTCTGCATCTTTCAAACGAACTAAAACCTGACCGCTATGAGAAAACTATTATTTCCTTTACTCATCCTGTTAAGTTTGATTTCAGGTAGTTGTAAGGATAAGTTCGCTGTAGAATACACCGCATTGGAGCCGGTATATATGTCTTATGAAGATCTGCGTTCGGCAATTGTCAACGAGGGTCCTGTTCGGCTGAAACACCCCGGGAAAATTTATTTTAAGGATAACTACATTTTTGTGAATGAATACATGGAGGGAATTCATGTTTTTGATAACAGTGATCCCGCTAATCCGGAAGAAATTACTTTTATTGACATTCCCGGAAACATCGATATGGCCGTTCGGAATCAGACATTATTTGCCGATAGTTATATTGACCTGGTGGCTATCGATATTTCTGATCTGCAAAATGTGAAAGAAGTTAGCCGGCTTGAAGCTGTTTTCCCTTATACGGTGCCTTCTTATGAGGTCGGGGCGAGATTAGGTGCAATTGATCAAACCAAAGGAGTGGTGATCGATTGGAAGAAGAAAACCATCCATGAAGAGATTCCGGAAACCTCAAACTATTATCCGGTCCACCCATCATGGAATGATCTTTCTAATGGCGATTATGCGACTACTTCTGGTGGTGGAATATCAGGTGGGGAAGCTACGGGAGCGGCTACATTCGGCGTGGCAGGCTCACTCGCTCGTTTTGGACTGTATAATAATTATCTGTTTGCACTTTCCAATTATTCATTGAAACGATTTGATGTGTCAGATGATACAGCTATAGAAGATCTGGGCTCTTACTCAATTCCTGATCCGGAAACCGTTAGTATATACAATAATTTACTTTTTATTGGAGGAAACAGCAGTGTATCCATTTATCAGATAGGCGAAACAGGTGACCTGGAAGCGAAGGGGTTATTTGAGCATATCTCCAGCTGCGATCCGGTGGTTATCCAGGGAGATTATGCTTTTTATACGCTACGTGGAGGAACCCGATGCGGGAGTACAGTGAACGAACTCGATGTGTTGGATATTTCAGATATTACTCAGCCTGTAAGAATATCAATTGTCCCTATGACTGAACCTTACGGTTTGGGGATTGATGATGATATGTTGTTTATATGCGATGGTTCGGACGGTTTGAAAATTTATGATGCAGCTGATAAAAAACATATTGCTTTACACCAATTAGGACACTTCAAAGATATTCAGGCACGGGATGCTATTCCAGTGAACGGGTATCTGTTTGTGACAGGAGAAGATGGCTTTAGTCAGTATGACTATAGTGATCCGGCGCATATTGAGCGCGTCAGTTTTATTCCGGTTCAAACAGAATAAGAATATTTTAGCTGAAATATGAAAAGCGCAATCATTTTTCCT
This sequence comes from Prolixibacter sp. SD074, assembly GCF_009617895.1. NCBI lineage: Bacteria > Pseudomonadati > Bacteroidota > Bacteroidia > Marinilabiliales > Prolixibacteraceae > Prolixibacter > Prolixibacter sp. SD074. Next base: position 2,474,743 of record NZ_BLAW01000001.1, on the reverse strand, counting down.
TCCTGGAAAGAGATTGCGCGTTTATCATATCATCTTATTTTTTCCGGGTAACGTGTAATTGTCCCGCTTGATACTGGATAACTTCGATCTCTTCTCCTCGCTCGATGAATCCGGATTCAGCCCGGGCATCGTAGATGTCATCTTCTACCTGTACCTTTCCGGCAGGACGTAAAACAGTAACCGCCACACCGGATTTGCCAATCATCTGGCTGGTCCCGGCATCAACTCCTATAAAGCCATCTTCTTTATTCTCCGCTGTGTTAAGGGCAAGATTCCGGAATGGTCCACCATGCGAAGCGAATATGAGCTTGGTAGCATATAGCGCGAAGAAAAATACAATGATGAAAGCTCCTAAAACTGTCACGATTGCCCGGCTAAGTGCTTTTGCGGGAACATTGTCGAAATTGAAATTATCGTTACCTACCATGCTTAATATTAAGCCGGACATGGTTAAAATAATTCCGGCTATTCCGGCAAAGCCAAAACCGGGTATGACAAATATTTCGACGGCAATGAGTATTAATCCGACAACAAAAAGGAGGATCTCCCAATTAGCCGCCAGACCTTCTAAGTAGAGTGGAGCGAAGTACAATGAGGCTGCAAAAATAGCCACTCCCAACGGGAAACCGATTCCTGGCGTTTGTAACTCAAAATAGATTCCTCCAAGAATTGCCAGAATTAATATTCCGGAAACCATCGGGTGTACCAGAAAACCGATAAACTGTTCCAGGATGGTAGGTTTATATTGTTTGACAACATAGTTTTCCAGACCAGCCTTATCAATTACCTGCTGAATATTGCTTACCATGCCCTCGCAAAAGCCATATTTAATTGCTTCGGTCGGTGTCATGGTCAATACTTTCCCGGTATCGATAATTCCGGGAATATACAGACTTTGGTCAACCATAGCCTCGGCAATTTTCGGATTACGCCGCCACTTGATGGTGGTATCCTGTCCACTGACAATGGTATCTTTTCCTTGCGCCTCGGCGGTAGCCCGCATAATGGAGCGCATGTAGCTCTGATACTTGTCGGGCATGGCCTGGCCGGTTTGGTTGACGACAGTAGCCGCTCCCATATTCGCTCCTTCGCGCATGTAAATACTGTCGCACGAAAGTGCTATAAGTGCGCCGGCAGAGGCGGCGTTGTTATCAATAAAGGCATAAACCGGTATTGGTGAATTCAGGATTTTCGTCCGGATGGAATCGGCATCTAAAACGGTTCCCCCATAGGTATTCAGGTGGATGACAATTAAACTGGCATGAAGTGAATCAGCTTCGGCGAAAGCCTGTTTGGTTTTACGCCAGACTGCCGGAGCTATATTCTCATTGATGTTAAACCGTAGTACCACTTTGGGACTGTTGGCTGTTGATAGTGAGCCAGCATCGTCAGCCTTCGACGGAAAATAAGCCAGGAACAATATCAGTAAGGTAAGGAGTCTGATTTTCATCTGCAGTGTTCATTAGTTAACACGAAAACCGCTTAGCCTTCTTATCTTTTTATGTCAGGATATGTCGGAAATTCGTTTACCTAAGATTCCAATTTTTTGGCGTAATTCCAAAATAATTTCAACCCCTTTCGTTTGGAGCCATCCAACGGGTAACTGATGTCGCGGCTGTAATATTTTTCCAGGTTATAAGCAGGATATTGTGGTGCAATTTCTTTAATAACGTCGGACATATTGTCGATGCCTACTGCAAGCGCCTCGTTGAGGGCTTTCTTGAATTCTTCAGGCAACGGTTTATTGGCTGTCCAGCAGGCGAAAACAAAATCCAATCCGGTGTAGTTGGCCCATTCCTGGCTTAAATCGTAAACATGCGGATAGTGCCCGTCAATTTCAAAAACCCGATCGCCAATGACCACGCCGGCTGTTTTTCCTCTGATATCGCGGATGTGATATCCCGGTTCACTTTTCAACCATTTCACCTCTTTTTTCCAGAAGAACCGGGCCAGTACACGTGCCAGCATGACCGAGGTTCTCGATTGGTAATCGAGAATAATGGTGTCAACCTGTTCCAGCGGAACTTCGCTTACCAGGACAACCGTCCGGACCGGTCCACACGCTCCGATACAATAGTTGGAAATAATTTCAGCTCCGGGAATTTGAGGAATAACGGCAACCGGGACCAGCCCTACATCCACTTCATCCTCGATGAGCTTGGCCGCACAAAGCGAAGGCATGTCCAGCGAGAGCTCAATTTCATTGACAAATCCCGAGTGTTCAAGTCCGTAAATAAATGGTTTAGTATTTAGGTAGGAAACGGCTGATATTTTAACTTTTTTCATTGTCGTAATACTCCAAAATTGCTGCTAAAAGTATAAAAAATATTGGGTGCGATACCTGATATTTTACCATTCCGGATAAGATTGTCTGATTTATTTCGGAAGGTCGCTTTATCATTAACTCAAATTTAATGCTACTTGTTTTACCTATTTCAATGAGTCAGCCATCTGTGATATTGGTGTTTGGATAATTGTTCACCTTTTTTTAGTAGAAGTGTGAGAATTAATTTGGGTTGTGGGGCAGGTTAACTTGGTCGTTTTCATCAGGCTAAAGCGGAATTTATTAATTTTGCAGCGGTTATTAATCTGAATTTAAATCGCTTTATGGATCTTCAAATACTTACTGCCATTTCGCCCGTTGACGGTCGTTACCGTGAAAAAGTAGATGAACTGGGTGAATATTTCTCGGAGTTTGCTTTGATAAAGTACCGGGTTTTTGTGGAAGTTGAATATTTTATTTCGCTGACCGGGATACCGTTACCCCAATTGAAATCTTTCGACGGTTCGCTGAAAGAAAAATTACGGGCCATCTATGAAGATTTCACTCTGGAGGAGGCGCAGCATATTAAGGATATTGAGAAGGTGACCAATCACGATGTAAAAGCGGTGGAGTATTTTGTGAAAGAGAAATTTGATGCACTTGGCCTGGAGAAATTCAAGGAGTTCATTCATTTCGGACTTACTTCGCAGGACATCAATAATACCGCTGTACCGTGTTCCATCCGCGATGCCATTCAGAATGTGTACATTCCTTTGTTTGATGAATTGGTCGCCAAACTGGACGAACTATCGTTGGCCTGGGAAGAAATCCCGATGTTGGCCCGTACACATGGACAACCGGCATCGCCTACCCGTTTGGGAAAAGAACTGAAAGTTTTCATCGAGCGGTTAAATGTGCAGGTGGAGTTGTTGAAAGTGATTCCCTGCTATGCCAAGTTCGGCGGTGCAACTGGTAATTTTAATGCCCATTTTGTTGCTTACCCGAAAATTGACTGGGTCAGTTTTGCCAATAATTTTGTACAAAATTCGCTCGGACTAGAGCGTTCGCAGGTAACAACCCAGGTTGCCCACTACGATAATTACGGGGCGATTTTCGACAACCTGAAACGCATCAATACCATTATTCTGGATTTGGACCGCGACATGTGGACTTACATTTCCATGAATTATTTCAAGCAGAAAATTAAGGAGGGGGAAGTTGGTTCTTCGGCTATGCCACACAAAGTAAATCCCATTGATTTTGAGAATTCAGAAGGGAACCTGGGAATTGCCAATGCAGTTTTCGAACACTTATCGGCTAAATTACCGGTTTCGCGGTTGCAGCGTGACCTGACTGATTCGACGGTACTGCGTAATATTGGTGTTCCGATTGCTCATACGGTTATTGCCCTGAAATCGACACTGAAAGGATTGGGTAAATTACTGATCAATATAGAAGCGATTGAGGAGGACCTGGAAGAAAACTGGGCTGTTGTTGCCGAGGCAATCCAGACAATTCTGCGACGCGAGGGGTATCAGAATCCTTATGAAACTTTAAGGGAATTGACTCGCGTAAATCAAAAGATCAACCGCGAATCGATTCACGGATTTATTGAGACCTTACATGTGGATGAGAAGGTGAAGGCTGAACTTAAGCGGATTACACCACAAAATTATACCGGAATTCTCATCTAATAAAATTTTATGCGGTTGAAAAAATGGATGCCTCTACAGGTATCCTTTCTTAAATTTTATTCAGGATTTCTGTTCCTGAAAGTTTTGCTACTTTTGGAGCGCAAAGTCTGAGATTATTACAGGCAGACGGCGGTTTTATGAATGTATTGGAAATGGATCCGGATGTATGGCAAAACGAATGGTTCGTGGAATCGTGAAAATACATCGCTCCGTTTTGGAACTGAAATCAAGTTATGATGAAAGGTCTTTTCAAACTTCTTCGTAGATATATTCCTCCTTACAAGAATTATGTTATTTTGAATGTGGTTTTTAACCTGTTGGGAGCAATCTTCGGAGCATTTTCTTTTGCTGCCATTAGTCCGGTACTTGGCGTATTGTTTGGTACCCAGAAGATGGTGGACCAACCGGTAGAGTGGGCGCTCACGCTGGATAGCATCAAGCACAACTTCTTTTATCATATCAGTCATGTTATCGAATTGCACGGAAAGGAATCGGCACTGGTTTACATTGGCGGATTCATGGTAATTGCAGTGTTGCTGAAGGTAGGCTTTACGTACCTGGCCAGTTTCATGATGGTACCCATCCGTAACGGCGTTGTTCGTGATATCAGGAACCGGATTTATCACAAAATACTTTCTCTTCCTATTGGCTTCTTTACAGAAGAGCGCAAGGGAGATATTATTGCCCGCATGACCGGCGATGTTCAGGAGATTGAGAATTCCATCATGAACTCGTTGGAGATGATGTTCAAGAACCCCATCCTGATTATCATCTCATTGGTGGTGATGATAACCATGTCGTGGTCGTTGACAATTTTCGTCTTCGTGCTGTTGCCGATAGTTGGATATTTTATCGGTAAGGTGGGGAAGAGCCTGAAAAAACCGTCGATGAGTGGCCAGAATAAAATGGGCGAACTCCTGTCAACCATTGAGGAATCGCTTTCCGGACTACGCATAATCAAAGCTTTTAACGCCGAAAAGAAAGTAACCCAGCGTTTTGAAAGTGAAAACCAACAGTATTACAACATCATGAACAAGCTGATGTGGCGTCGTTACCTTGCCCATCCCATGAGTGAATTCCTGGGGACGTTCGTCATTGTTATTGTTCTGTGGTACGGCGGCAGGTTAGTCCTTCATCATCAGGGAGGATTAAGTGCACAGGGATTTATCACCTATCTGGTTTTCTTTTACAGCATTATCAATCCGGCGAAAGCCTTTTCAACGGCACTCTATTCCGTACAAAAAGGTCTCGCTTCGATGGAACGGGTGGATATGGTATTGAATGCGCAGAGTAATATCCGTAACCGGGAAGGTGCGAAGCGGGTTTCTGAATTTAAAGATCGGATTAATTATCAGGATGTTACTTTTCGGTACAACGAAGATAATGTGCTGAAGAAGGTGAATCTCGAAATTGAAAAAGGAAAAACAGTTGCATTGGTTGGACAATCGGGATCCGGAAAATCGACCTTTGTCGATCTCCTGCCACGTTTTTACGATGTAAAAGAGGGACAGATTAAGGTAGATGGAGTGGATATTCGGGATTTGAATATTACTGATTTACGAAGTTTGATGGGAAACGTGAACCAGGAACCTATCCTGTTTAATGATAGTTTCTTCAATAACATTGCTTTTGGTGTTGAAAACGTGACCGAAGAAGATGTGATGAATGCTGCCAGGGTGGCAAATGCTCACGAGTTTATTATGAATACTCCTGACGGTTATCAATCGAATATTGGCGACCGGGGAGGAAAACTCTCGGGAGGACAACGTCAGCGCATTTCCATTGCCCGTGCTGTTCTGAAGAACCCGCCGATTATGATCCTGGACGAAGCTACATCGGCGCTGGATACCGAATCGGAGAAACTGGTGCAGGAGGCATTGGATAACCTGATGAAAAACCGGACTTCCATCGTTGTTGCCCATAGGTTATCAACCATCAAGAATGCCGATTTAATTTGTGTGTTCCAGAATGGCGAGATTGTGGAACGCGGTACGCATGACGAATTGATTGCCAAAGATGGTATTTATAAAAAGCTGCATGGCATGCAGAACTTTTAATAATTAGGAGATTAAAAAAGAAGCCGCACAACTTCCGGGTTATGCGGCTTCTTTTTATGATTGTGATTGTTTCTGAAGTTCGGTCTGATTAATTCACAATGGGCAGAAAGCTGTGATTCTTTGAATAATCGAGCATTTGCTCGGCAAAGTTTTCCGGGTACGAAATTGTGATGTCTGTTATTTCACCATCTTCCTCAGTCACTTCGTAATTGGGATTCAGGAAACCGGCATAGGGAGCTAAGTTGAGCTTCTTGTAGCGCTCCGACACTTCGTCGTGTAAATCACGAATCACTTTTACACCATAGTTTTCGACCAATGCTTTCCCGGCTTCGTAATCGCCTTCCGATTTAATGCGCTGAACTTCTTTCAGCAGTTCACCAAACAGTTCGCGTAAGCGCTGGTAGTCATTGATGACGAAGAAGGTTTTATCGTTTCGCTCTTTTCGTTCGATCACATTTTCCGTACTTCCTTTATCGTAAACCCAGCGGGCAATCAATTGGCGGTTACGCATGTGCGACTCTTCCAAATCTTTTCCCGGTTCAATTCGGACCAACTGGGTTAAGAGTCCGTTGCGGATGTAGGCGTCGTATTCTGCTTTGGCGGTTTCGTCAGACTCCGTAAGGCCGAGTTCAATTAATTTTGGATCCATAATGAAATAGAGAGCAAACAAATCGGCCCTGGTTTCTTCCAGTGTTGAGTAGTAGTTTTTTAACGCGTCAACGGTTACTCCTTTTTTCATCCTGCCGGAACCGTGCCCGAGGCATTCGTGCAAATCGGTGTGCAGGTTATTCCCCAGGTATCCGTGTTTTCGTGTGCGCTCTATTTCCTCTTTATCCCAGCAAAACTCTTCCAACATGCCGTCACCCAGCGAAGCCTGATGGTATGCGTAAGTGATATTTTCGATGGTTACGGATTTGGAACCGTATTGTTCCCTAATCCACTCAGCATTTGGGAGGTTAATCCCGATAGGTGTCGCCGGATGGCAATCACCGCCCAACATGGCTACCGTAATTACTTTTGCTGAAACTCCGGTGACTTTTTCTTTTTTGAATTCGGGCGAAACTGGTGAATGTTCTTCAAACCACTGAGCATTGTTGCTGATGATTTCGGTGCGTTTAGTCGCTTCGTCGTTTTTAAAATTGACGATAGATTCCCAGCTGCCTTTGATTCCCAGTGCGTCGCCATACACTTCAATGAAGCCATTTACAAAGTCAACTTTACTCTCGATATCTTTCACCCATTCAATGCTGTGTTCGTCGAAACTCTTTAAATCACCGGTTTGGTAAAAGATGATGAGTTTGGCAATACTTCGCTGTTGGGTCGGTGACTCAGCTACTTCCTGTGCTTTCTTCAACCACTTGACAATTTCCTCGATAGCTTCCGAATACAAACCATTTTCTTTCCACTTCTTTTCAACGAGTTCACCATTCTCCTTGGTGAGTTTCGAGTTTAATCCGAATGAAGGCGGATTTTTACCAGCGTTACTGTTTAGCTGAGTGTAAAATAGCTCAGCTTCGGTCTGTGTCACATCGCTGTAAAAGTTATTAGCCGATTCGAGTAGTAAATCTTTTGTTGAATCGAGGGAAACTCTCTTGCTGTGGTGTGCCGGATCGAAAATTACCGGGAGTAACTCGTGTATCAGTTTCTGTGGATGCTCAAAATCGGACCAGTTGGAGTGCCCAATGAGGTGTAGGAAATACTTTTGGGAAAACTCAGGATTGATTTTATCCATCGAATAATGATGGTGCATCCCGTTGGAAAACCAAATACGCTTCAGATAGACTTCAAATTGCTTGTACTCTTTAGTCTTACGGTCTCCGTCGAATGTGAGGTAGATGGTTTCTAGTATTTTACGTAGGCGCAGATTGTACCCGTTGTTTTGATCCCATAAAATATCGCGGCCAGCCAATGCTGCACGACTTAGGTAATATATTAGTTTTTTCTGTTTCAGGCTAAGTTGCTCAAATCCATCGACCTGATAGCGAAGGATTTTTAAATCAGCAAACTTCTCGCAGAAAAACGTGAAATCGTCAGTCATGAATATAAAATTTCTGTTAGAACTTGAATGATATCCTGTTAATGGGGTATTTATGCAAGGAAAACATCTGGTAATGCAAATTGTTTTCCCCGAGTGCAATAAGCTAATTTACGGAACTTTCCATATCTCCTATTGCCCGAGTACGTGAAGTTGGTTAATTAACAGTTCGCGGTGTGATTTACTAAATGGCAGTGAGTGGGTACCATCTTCTGTTTCTACTTCGAGTGTGTTTCCAAGAATGCGTTTAATTTTCCTGATATTGACAATGTAAGAACGGTGAATCCGGATAAAAAGGTTTTCCGGGAGTTTTTCATCGATGAGTTTAAGTGGATAATGCGTGATGTATTTCTCACCAAACGTGACAAATTGTGCATAGTTCTCTAAGGATTCGATGTAAATAATGTCCTCGGGATTGACCGGATCGAGCTTTGAGTTGTTTTTGATCCATAACGTTTTTTTTCCCCATTTGTCATCTGAAAAAATATCTTCATGCTCTTCCATCTTAGCCTTTGTATCTTTATGAATGTTCGCAATGCCCCGGTTGACAGAACGAATAAAACGAGGAAAAGTCACTGGCTTTAGAAGGTAATCGGTGACATCATATTCAAATGCCGTTAAAGCATATTTTTCACGGGAGGAGACGATGATAACCTGAGGTGAATTATCCATCACACTCAGTAATTCCATACCATTCATCTCCGGCATTTCAATGTCGAGAAAAAGAATATCAATTTTGGTTTTCCCTTCTTGCAGGAGTTTCAGTGCGCCTACGGCACTTTCCAACGAAAAATATTTTTCAAAAAGTTTTGTCCGATCGATGTATTTCTCCAATACTGTCCTGCAAACCCGGTCGTCATCAACGATTAAGCAGTTCATAAGCCCATTAATCTTGTTTCAAAGATAGAAAAATCAGGGTAATTGAATTCGGATTGAATATCAAAAACTGAAAACTATTTAATCAGTGGGTTATATCGCTTTCATGTTGTCTTCATGAAATTTCTTTTCGATAAGCCCTGCTCTTTTGATGGTTTTCCGTAACCAGGCGAGATGGATATCATCTTTTTCGTCATCGTTAAGAAGGTAATCAATATTACTCTGCCGAAGGCGTAAATTAAGGTGGTGGAGAGTGATGGCAGCTGAAACAGATATGTTAAAACTTTCGGTAAAACCGAGCATGGGGATTTTGAGAAATTCATCGGCGTTATTTTCAACGATCTCTGAAATTCCGGTTAATTCGGTTCCGAAAATTAAGGCTGCTTTGCCCTTTCTTAAATCGAAATCTTCCAGGTTGGTATCGTTCGCGTGGGGCGATGTGGCTACAATTCGGTAGCCCTGATTGCGCAAGTGATGAATGCAATCCATGGTATTTTGCTCTTTTTCACGGTAGTGATGCAGGTTTAGCCATTTGGTTGAACCTAATGTCACTTCGGGGTTCACTTTAAACTGGTTTTGATTTTCTATAATATGTACGTCCTGAATCCCGAAACAATCACAGGAACGCATGACGGCGCTGGCATTTTGGGATTGATAAATATCCTCCAGAACAACGGTCAGGTAACGTGTTCTCGAACTCAATACTTTTTCAAAAAGTTCTTTCCGTTCCGGTGTGATGTATTCAGAAAGATAATTTATTAATTCTTTGCCCATGGGTATCAATAAAAAAGGGAGCCTTGGCTCCCTTTGAAATCTTTTTTGCCATTGTTTACTGAACACTGTCAGTCAATTCGCTACCAGCTTTGAACTTAACAATCTTCTTGGCAGGAATGTTAATCGTAGCACCCGTTTGTGGGTTACGGCCCTGACGAGCAGGACGTTCGGTAGTTGCAAACGAACCAAATCCGATTAAAGCAACGCGATCACTTTTTTTCAGTGCATCAGTTGTGGTTTTTACGAAAGCGTCAAGAGCTTTCTTTGTGTCCGCTTTAGTCAGTCCGGCTTCAGCAGCAATGGCATCAATTAATTGAGCTTTGTTCATAGTACAGAAAGTTTAGAAACAACAGGTTAAATAAAATTCGTTTAATACTTTTTTTAACGCTAGTGCCTAATATAAAGAGTTTTAATTATTTTTCACAGCAAACCATACGAAATGTGTTGTTTAACATATGATTTCCTGCAAATTTGTCTCAAATACCAGTAAAATCAGCTTGTGCAAGCTTAATTATTTTGATTTCACTAAATTGAAAAGATTGAAACGAAAAACAAAATTTTTTTTATCTTTTTTTCTTAATAATGCTCTTAATTTTTTGGATAGAAACTTTTGACAGACAGAAAAAACTTCTACTTTTGCATTCGCTCGGAGAGATGGCAGAGTGGTCGAATGCGGCGGTCTTGAAAACCGTTGTGCCGCGAGGTACCGGGGGTTCGAATCCCTCTCTCTCCGCACTTACGGGTGTAGCTCAGTTGGTAGAGCACTGGTCTCCAAAACCAGGTGTCGGGCGTTCGAGCCGCTCCTCCCGTGCAAAAAGCCGGCTCATTTTTGAGCCGGCTTTTGTTTTTAGTCTGCTTACTTCTTGATTCGATGTTTGTTGCAGATTTTTGCTTGTTGCGGTTTTTGTTTTGGTTAATGAGCAAGGCCTAATATTCTTATGCGCATTTAAAATCGCTTCGTGTATATAATCGGTATATTTGTGCAAAATATTTTTTACATGGAAGTCGACTTGTTTATTCCTTGTTTCATCGATCAGTTATATCCGAAGACCGCCTGGAATACTTTGCGTGTTTTGGAGCGGGCCGGATGCAAAGTGCATTATAATCCGGAACAAACCTGTTGCGGGCAGCCGGCTTATAACAGTGGATATTTTGATGAAGCAAGAACTTTGGCAGTCAAATTTCTGAAAGATTTTCGTGGAAAACGTCCTATTGTTAGTCCCGGAGCTTCTTGTTCGGGCTATGTCCGCGACGGATTTGCTGATCTGTTTGATGAAACATCCGGGGAATTTCAGGAATATATTCACCGCAAGGAAAAGGTGATTGAGTTGACCGATTTTCTGGTCAATCATTTGGGCGTTACCAATCTTGGAGCTTCCTTCCCTCATAAAATAACTTACCACGATGCTTGTTCCGCTTTGCGCGGATATGGAATACGTGATGAGCCGCGTCAGCTTTTACAACATGTCGATGGACTGGAACTTGTCGAGATGGAGGAAACGTCCGAATGTTGCGGGTTTGGAGGTACGTTTGCCGTAAAGCACAAAGCTATCTCGACGGTGATGACACAAAACAAGGTGGAAAATGCCCTGAAGACCGGAGCTGAATATATCGTCTCGACCGAGGCTTCCTGTTTGATGAACATTTCCGGCTATATTAAACGTCAGTCACTTCCTGTAAAAGTAGTGCACATTGCCGATGTACTGGCCTCTTTTTAAAAACATCCGTCAGAATTCCTTCCTGGTTTGTCATTTCGAATGGCTTCATGCTGTCAATTCGTCAGCCAATTCTATCTGGCACAACCTTTGAATTTCCGGTTCGCGGTATATCGAAAAATTATCAACTTAAAATAATATTACAATGGAAGGAAGAATTGGTGTTACCAGTGAAAACCTGTTTCCGATTATTAAGAAATTTCTCTATTCCGATCATGACATTTTTCTTCGGGAAATCGTGTCGAATGCTGTTGATGCAAGTCAAAAGCTCAAAACATTAGCCTCGGTTGGCAGTTACAACGGTAACGTTGAAGACCAAAGGATCCGGGTGAAACTTGATAAAGAGGCCGGCACGGTTACCGTTTCGGATAATGGTATCGGTATGACCGAAGAGGAGGTAAATAAATACATCAATCAGATTGCCTTCTCCGGGGCGAACGAATTCCTGGAAAAATACAAGAATGATGCAAATGCCATTATCGGTCACTTCGGATTGGGATTCTATTCCTCATTTATGGTATCGGACAAAGTGGACATTATCACGAAATCATACCAGGATGGAGCCAAAGCAGTGAAATGGAGCTGTAATGGTAGTCCGGAATACACCATGGAAGAAGTTGATAAAGAAGAGGTCGGAACCGACATCGTAATGTATATCAACGACGATTCCAAAGAATTTTTGGAGGAAAACCGTATTTCCGAATTGTTAAACAAATACTGTAAGTTCCTTCCCGTTCCTGTTTTGTTCGGTAAAAAGAAAGAGTGGAAGGGCGAAGAATATGTCGATACGGATGAGGATAATCAAATCAATGATGTGGCTCCTGCCTGGACGCGCAAACCGGTTGATCTGACGGATGAGGATTACGATAAATTCTATCATCAGCTTTACCCGATGGCCGATGAACCGTTGTTTAATATTCATCTGAACGTCGATTATCCATTTAATCTTACCGGTATCCTGTATTTCCCGAAAATAAAGAATACCATTGAAGTACAGAAGAATAAGATTCAGCTCTACAGCAACCAGGTGTTTGTAACCGATTCGGTTGAAGGCATCGTTCCCGAATTCCTGACGCTGTTGCATGGTGTACTCGATTCACCGGATATTCCGTTGAATGTTTCCCGTTCGTACTTGCAAAGCGATTCGAATGTGAAGAAAATCAGCAGCCACATTACCAAGAAAGTGGCTGATCGTCTGGAGGAAATATTCAAGGAAAAACGGGAAGACTTTGAGAAAAAATGGGATGATTTAAAGCTCTTCATTGAGTACGGAATGTTGACCGACGAGAAGTTCTATGAGCGTGCGCTGAAATTCTTCCTGTTAGGAAATACCGAGGGTAAGAAATTTACGTGGGAAGAGTATGAAAACCTCATCAAGGAAAACCAGACCGATAAAGACAATAAACTGGTTTACCTCTATGCTAACCACCACGAAGATCAATACAGTTTTATTGAAACTGCGAAGGAAAAAGGATATGACGTATTGTTGATGGAAGATCCGCTGTCAACGCACCTGTTGAACTTGTTGGAGCAGAAATATCCTGAGAAACGCTTCGTTCGTGTGGACGCCGATGTGGTGGAAAAACTGATTCCTAAAGGAGATGAAGATAAAGAGAAGCTCTCGTTGGAAGAGAAAAACGAACTGAGCCCGGTTTTCCAGGCGATTGTTCCTAACGGGAAAGGCAATTTTATTGTCGACTTTGAGGATTTGGGCGAGTCTGCTAATCCGATGGTCATTACCCAGAATGAATTCATGCGCCGGATGAAGGATATGTCCCAACTTCAGGCGGGAATGAGTATGTACGGGGACTTGCCCGACAGCTACAACCTGGTGGTGAATATTGGTCATCCATTGGTGAAACAAGTGTTGGCAGACAAAGATGCTTCGCTCAATGCTGAGCTGGAAAAAATTAATCGGGAGATTGCCAAACAGCAGCATGAGAAAGAGGCGCTGAACAAGTTGAAGGAGGGTAAGAAAGATGAAGAGGTTCCTCAGGAAGAAAAAGACAAAATGAAGGAACTGGATGACAAAATTACTTCTCTTGAAGCCGACAAACGCTCGAAACTCGAAGCCTTTGGACGAGGAAACCAGTTGGCAAATCAATTGGTGGATCTCGCCCTGTTGGCCAACAATATGCTGCGGGGTAGTGATTTGAACAAGTTTGTTAAACGTAGTATTGAATTGATAAAATAAGCACTGTAATAGGATGCTAATGAAGGGGAGGCTGTTGTCTCCCTTTTTTTATACTCCTTGTATACGTATCTTTATGGCCCAATATTCGGTTGGTATATGAAAAATGTTAGAGGGGTAATGAAGATCCTGAAAAGGGTATTGGTGTTAGTGTTTTTTTTGCCGGCCCTGGCCATCGCCCAGCCACTGGTGATTCATTATTCGAAAGATGTTTACGGGGGAGGGAATCAAAACTGGTCGATTGCGCAGGACAAGCAAGGCTTGATGTATGTCGGAAATAACGATGGGCTTCTTCAGTTTGATGGTACCAACTGGAAGCTTTACCCGCTTCCCGATCGAAGTATTGTCCGCTCCGTGGCCGTAGGTCCGGATGGAAAAATATATACCGGTGCCTTCGAAGAATTTGGTTACTGGCAGCCCGATAAAACGGGGCAGCTGAAATATACTTCGATTTCGCATTCGTATCCCAACCTAAAGTTGCATAATTGGGAGTTCTGGCGTATCCTGTTTTCGCACGACAAAGCTTATTTTCAATCGTTCGGGGCGCTTTTTTCCTTCGATGGCGATACTGTTCGAAAAATTCCTCTTCCTTCCAATGTCATTTTGATGTCGCAGGTTGGGAATCGGTTGATTACCCAGGAAGATGGAGGTGGATTGATGGAGCTGATAAATGATCAGCCGGTTCATATTCCCGGTTCGGATTTTCTGTCATCCACGCAAGTGAAAAGTATTATTCCCGGAGGAAAGGATACATTGCTCGTTTGCACTTCATCGAGAGGGATTTACCAGCTCGCTTCCGGAAAATTCTCTCTATGGGGGGGCGATATCCAGGAATTCACGAAGCACAACGAATTGAATGTGGCTATTCCGCTGAAAAACGGATACGCTTTCGGGACCATTTTGAACGGAGTGGTGATTACCGGCCGGAAGGGAAATATTAAAACCCGGATTAACACGGAAAGCGGACTTCAGAATAATACGGTCCTGGCGTTGAAAGAAGATAAGAAGGGTGGTTTGTGGGTAGCGATGAACAAGGGGATTGACTATGTGGAAATCAATTCGCCGCTATCGGTTTATCGCGATAAGGATCAACGAATAGGAGCTCTGACTTCAGCCGTTCTATTTGAGGGAAAACTGTTTGTTGGTTCAAACCGGGGTGTTTATTATCGCAATTTAGTTGATGGAGATCCCCGGCAACCGCTTGGTAATTTTCAATTCCTGGATGGGACACAAGGACAGGTGTGGGATTTGCAGGTACATTCCGGCTCACTGATTATTGGGCACAACCGTGGCACATTCACATATAAAAATGGTCGGCTCCGCCAAATTAGCAATGTTTCCGGCGGCTATATGGTGAAACCTTACGAGCGCGGCGGAAATAAATACATGATTCAGAGCACTTATACCCGCTTGGCCATTTATCGGCTGGTAAATGGTAGCTGGCAGTTCGATCATCAGGTTACCGGATTTAACGAACCTTGCCGGTTTGTCGAAATTGGGCCGTTTGGGTATGTATGGGTGAGCCATCAGCAGAAAGGCGTGTACCGGTTGAAGCTGGATGCCAATTATCAAAAAGTTCTTGATACTCGTTATTTCGGACGTGTTTCCGGTTTGCCTGGCGATTTCAATGTTCATGTTTTCAAGGTTTCGAACCGGATTGTTCTGACTTCTCCGGAAGGACTTTATACGTACGATGACCTGCATGAGAAGGTTGTTCCGATGGATGATTTGAATCGTCAGCTGGGTGAACTTTCTTCTGCGCACCGCATTATTCATGTCGGCGATAACCGATATTGGTTGATTAGTCGTGATATGCTTGGGTTGGTGGATATTCGCGATAGTGGGGCGATGCTGATACGGAAAATGAATCCCGATCTTTATGGTTTTTCCATGGTGGAACGATACGAAAATATTGTGCCGCTCAACAAACATATTCAGATGGTATGCCTTGATGAAGGCTATGCTCTTGTTGATTTGAACAATAAGGTAAATGACACGTCCGGGCAGCAATTATTTTTCAGAGATGCGATCGTGTCTGATAGTAAGGGTAAAAGCAGGCGGTTGACTATTTCACCTGTCGGCTCACCTGCAATAATTCAATTACAACCCTGGGAACGGAATATCAAATTTCGGTTTGCCTCTTTGCGTTACACACCCGATGGGGAGTCCTACCAGTATTATTTGAAAGGTTTGAAGCCTGATGAGCACTGGAAATCTACTTTTCCCGAAGGTGAGGCGGCCTATGAGCGGCTAGCGGCCGGAAGTTATGTTTTTCATGTTCGGAATGTCGACGCATTTGTCCATACCATTTCTGAAATATCGTATCCATTTATTATCAGGCCATACTGGTACGCATCATCCATGGCTTACTTCTTTTATGTCATCATTGGCATCCTCATTATTATCATTTCTCAGCTGGTTTTGTATCGACGTTTTAAACGACGTGAAGAGAGAGTTCGCCATGAAAGGCAGATGGGGCTGGAAAGACGAAGAGAAGAAGAGCGTGAACATGCAGAAAATGAAATTATCAAACTGCGAAACGAAAAACTGCAGGCAGAACTCTCTCATAAAGACGTGGAACTGGCCAACTCAACCATGTCTATTATCCGTAAAAACGAGTCGCTCATTGAGATAAAGAATGAGATTGAGCGGCAAAAGAAACAGTTGGGAACGCGTTATCCCAGGAACATGTACGAAAAATTAGTGGGTTTGGTCGACAAGAACCTGACCAATGAAGATGACTGGTTGGTATTTGAATCTCATTTTGACCAGGCCCATGAGAATTTCTTCCGGCGACTGAAAAGTGAATATCCCGTGTTAACCCCTAGTGATTTAAAGCTCTGTGCTTATTTAAGGCTGAACCTGGCCACCAAAGAAATTGCACCCCTACTGAATATTTCAGTACGTGGCGTGGAAATACGCCGTTACCGTTTGCGGAAAAAACTGGAGTTGCCCCAGGAAAAAAATCTGGTGGAGTTCATGATAGAGTTTTGACAAACATTTTCGGCTCCCATTGCAGATTTATGACATTTCTTGATTCCAGTCAAACGTCTTTTTGGCCCAAAACTTAATATGTGAACGGTATTTGCATGCATTGAACGTTAAACATTCTTTGTATAATCTTTTCATTCCTTAGTCTGATTTAGCATTTATTTAATCTTAATTATAGAAATTGGATGCATTCATATATATTGATAATTAGATGGATGTGTGGATTGAGCTGTGTATTGATGTAGTGATGTGAAAGCCGAAATTTGCATGTTTTTTAACATGACGTAGGGAGGTAGGGGTAGCTTTCTTCCTTTTTACTCTGCGAGGGGGTTCTTTTGCTATGTATTCAAATTGTCAAAAAAGACTGAGCGAATGAAAAAGAGTTTATTAACCTTTTTGGTCGTCTTCCTTGGATATACCGTGATGGCACAGAACATCACAGTAACCGGGAAGGTAACTGGCGCGGACGATGGAAAGCCCATTCCGGGAGCCAGTATTTTAGTGAAAGGTACCACAACTGGTACCATTACCGATTTTGACGGTAACTATTCGTTAAGCGTTCCGTCTGACGGTACACTGGTATTCTCATTTTTAGGAATGAAGAATGTCGTTAGGCCTGTTAACGGGCAGAAAAAAATTAATGTAACCCTTACCACTTCTACCACGGATCTGAGTGAGGTCCGTGTGGTGGGTTATGGTGTTCAGCGTAAGCAGGACATCACCGGTTCCATTGCCGGAGTGCAGGGAGCCGATTTGGTAAAACAACCGGCTTTAACAGCAACCCAGGCTATCCAGGGTAAAGTAGCCGGTGTCCAAATTGTTAACTCCGGAGCTCCGGGGGCCGATCCGCAGGTTCGTATCCGGGGAACAGGAACCATTCTGGGGGGGGCCAATCCGCTTTATGTTGTTGACGGTGTAATTACCGACGATATTCGCAATATCAATAACTCCGATATTGTCTCGGTAGATGTGCTGAAAGATGCTTCGGCTGCCGCTATCTACGGTGTGCGTGGTGCAAACGGTGTGATTATTATTACCACCCGTGCCGGAGAAAGAGGAAAAATGAAGATTTCGTACGACGGCTATGTCAGTGCTAATGTAGCAGCCCACAAGGTGAAAATGGCAGATTCGAAATTGTATGCAGCTTATACCAATGAGGCATTAGGCTACGACGGAAAAGCCCCGGCTTTCGATCTGAATAACCTGCCTCCATATAATACCGACTGGTTCGATGCGATTACCCGGACAGGGATTAGCCAGAACCACAACCTTTCGGTAAGTGGTGGAACTGATAAGGCAACGTACTACTTCAGTATGGGATATAAAAGCGATCAAGGAATCCTGGACGGAAACAACTACGACCGTCTGACATTGCGTTCAAACAATACTTACAAGGTGACCGACTTCCTCGAGATTGGGAATAATATTGGCCTGTCGCGTTACAATTCCGACAACAAGCCTTACTCCGCTTTTACAGCAGCTTATCGCCAGGCTCCAACTGTACCGGTGAAAGACGCAGACGGCAACTATGGTTATACTGACATTAACAATGTGGGTAACCCGCGTGCGACGCTTGATTATACCAATAATCAAAGCTGGGGAACCCGCATCCAGGGATCGGTGTATGCCAAAGTTGATTTCACTAAACATCTCCAGTTTAAATCCAACATGGGTGTTGATTTTTCAGAAGGCCACGGCCGTATTTACAATCCGGTTTATACCGTATCCGCTACCCAAAAGAATGAAATTTCCAAGTTGACCCTGAATCAAAGTACTAATGAGCACTGGGTATGGGACAACTATTTCACTTACAACAACCGTTGGGGAAATCATCGGTTGAAGCTGATGGGAGGTACGACCGCTGAAAAGTACCGGACAAGATTTATGAATGCTTCCCGCCAGAATGTGCCGGCACAGAAGAATTACTGGTACCTTGATTTGGGGGATGCTGCTTCGGCAACCAATGGTAGTAACGGCACAAAAAATACCCGTAACTCTTATTTGGGACGTGTCAATTATAGTTTTGCCAATAAATACCTGTTTACCGGTACCATTCGTTACGACGGTTCTTCCATGTTTCCTTCCAATAATCGTTGGGCAACATTCCCATCTGTTGGGCTTGGTTGGGTACTTACCCAGGAGAATTTCCTGAAAGACAATGCATGGTTGAGCAACCTGAAATTGCGCGCCAGCTGGGGTAAAATTGGTAACGATAATATACCTGCAGATGCATTTACTTATCTTATCAATTCTGATTTGGCGTATGTTTTGGGCCCCGATCAGGCTTATATTAATGGTGGAACGATTACGGATATCAAAGACCCGAATTTGAAGTGGGAGGTAACCACTGAAACCGACCTTGGACTGGAATACGGATTGTTTGACAACCGTCTTTCCGGTGAGATTGATTACTATAATAAATTGACTTCAGATGCGTTGATTTATGCTCCGATTGCCGGGACATTTGGTGACAAAGACGGACAGTTCCTGACCAATAAGGCCGATATCCGGAATACCGGATTTGAATTCTCGGCGAACTGGCGGGATAAAATCAACTCTGATTTCAGTTATAATATCGGTTTCAATTTGACAACTAACAAAAACCGCATAGAGAAAGTGGGCGGCGGATTGCCAATCACCAGTGGTAGCTTAAACAATGGCCAGGTGACAACCCGTACCAAAGAAGGCGAGCCGATTGGTGCCTTTTGGGTGTACCAAACCGATGGTATTTTCCATAACCAGTCGCAGCTGGACGCTTATGTGAACAGCAATGGCGATCCGCTGATGCCGAATGCTCAGCCGGGTGACTTGAAACTGGTCGACCGGAATCATGATGGGGTTATCGACGATAATGACCGTTATTATGCCGGTTCATATAACCCGAAACTGATGGTTGGCCTGAATCTCGGACTGAACTATAAGAGCTGGGATTTATCGATCGATGCGTATGGTAACTTTGGCGGTAAAATCTATAACGGTAAAAAAGCACAACGTTGGGGCGGCGAAAACATTGAAGCATCGTTGGCTAATCGCTGGACACCCGACAACCATAACACCAATATTCCAAGGGCTTCCAATGCCGTACCGGTGGCTTCCGATTACTATCTGGAATCGGGCGACTTTTTCCGCGTCAATAACATAACTTTGGGATATACGCTTCCCAAAGCATTGACTGAGAAACTGTCAATAAGCCGTTGTCGTTTCTATGTGGCTGCACAGAATGCTATTACGCTGACGGGCTACAGTGGTTATAATCCGGAGTTACCGGGACTGATATCACGTAACTCAGGAAACTCAGACATCGGATCTAACACAACCAACTCCGGAAGTCTAAATTCCGGAATTGAACTGAGCTCTTACCCTGAAACGGCTTCTTACCTCTTGGGGCTCAACATAACTTTCTAATTTATATTGGATATGAAAAACAGAAAGATGAAATTATTATATATGGGAGCTGCAATCGCTGCAGCCCTGCTGACCTTCTCGGGATGTTCGGGCAATTACCTGGATGTTCCGCCGGAGGGAAATATGACTCCGGCAGACTATTATTCTGATCATCCTACTGAAGTAGTGAATGCAGTTTACAATAAACTGCTCGACTGGAACGAAAGTTCCTTCTCATGGCTTGGCGTTTCCAGTATTACTTCCGACGATGCTGATAAAGGTAGCGATCCGGGCGATACCGGAACGGACAAAAATTTGCTGGATAACTTCACGTTTGGAGCCGATGCCTTGTCATTTAACGATGTGTGGCAGGGAAACTATGAAGGAGTTGCCCGTGCCAACCAGGCATTAAAAGTGCTCGGCGAAGTGACCATCAGCGATACGCTGAGAAATCGCCTGCAAGGAGAAACTCGTTTCCTTCGCGCTTATTTCTATTGGAACCTGGTACGTTGTTTTGGAGACGTTCCACTCATCGATCGGGTGCCAGACCCAACCAATGCCGCGGACATTGCCATGGGAAATACCCGCGTTTCGAAAGATTCGATTTACGCATTCATAAAAACCGATTTGCAGTATGCTGTTGCAAACCTTCCGCTGAAAAGCGAATATGCTGCCGCCGATTTGGGGCGTGCAACCAAGGGGGCTGCACAAACCTTCCTGGCCAAGGTCAATCTGTATCAAAAGAACTGGTCGGAAGTATTGACGCTGACTAACGTGGTGATCAACTCCGGCGAATATTCACTGGTAAGCGATTACTCAACCATCTGGCGTGAAATTGGAGAGAACAACTCTGAATCTATTTTCGAAATCCAGGGACGTGGTCAGACACCTAACAAAGGGGTTCAGGGATATGTCGATGTTCAAAGTGTCAGAGGTCAGTTTGGATGGGGCTTCAATGTACCATCGCAGGATTTGGCCGATACTTATGAAGCAGGTGACCTCCGGAAAGATGCAACGATTATCTACCCCGGGGAAACCATGTGGGACGGTGTGGTGATTAATTCCGATACCCCGAACCCGATGTACAACCAGAAAGCGTACCTGAGCCGTACACAGGAAACGTATAACGGAAACTCCTGGGAGTCAAGTAAGAATGTCCGGATCTTCCGTTACGCCGAAGTGTTGTTGATGAAAGCTGAAGCAGCTAATGAAACCGGTGATCCGGCTACGGCGCTGGCAGCGTTAAACCAGGTTC
Source organism: Prolixibacter sp. SD074 (assembly GCF_009617895.1). NCBI lineage: Bacteria > Pseudomonadati > Bacteroidota > Bacteroidia > Marinilabiliales > Prolixibacteraceae > Prolixibacter > Prolixibacter sp. SD074. The sequence continues at coordinate 2,453,508 of NZ_BLAW01000001.1, read as the reverse complement.
GTGAACGGGTAGGTTTACCCGATTACACTGATAGCAATCAGGATAACCTCCGGATGAAGATTTATCACGAGCGCCGTGTGGAACTGGCATTCGAAAGCGACCGTACCTTTGACCTGATTCGTGAGGGACGGGCAGCAACGGTACTGGCCAAAGAGGGATTTGTGGCTGGTAAGAACGAATTGTTCCCCATTCCGCAACGGCAGATTGAGCTGAGTGGCGGTTTATTAACGCAAAATCCCGGATACTAAAATTTTTCATAGAAGTTAGGATGAACTTCCCGGAAGGTGTAAATTTACCTTCCGGGAAGTTTCTTCCTGTTTGTTAGGCTCACATTATCCGAATGTACAAATACCTGTTCTTCATATCAATCTGGATGGCTTTTGCCATGGCTTCCTGTTCAAAGAAGGAGTCTGTTTCAGGTGGAGGAACCGTACCTGAGCCACCCGTTCGGCTTACGGATGCGGAACTGATGGATACCGTTCAGCAAGCCACCTTTCGGTATTTTTGGGACTTTGCCCATCCGGTCTCCGGCCTTATCCGCGAACGAAGCAATGGCAACGATGACATTGTCACCACCGGAGGCTCCGGTTTTGGCGTTATGGCGATTATTGTCGGTGTGAAACGTGGTTACATTAACCGTCCGGAAGCCGTTGCGCGGTTGTTGAAGATGGTCACCTTTTTGCGTGATAAAACGACCCGTTATCATGGTGCCTGGTCGCACTGGATAAATGGTGCCACCGGCGCAACTATTCCTTTCTCGCAAAAGGATGATGGCGGCGATTTGGTCGAAACGGCTTACATGATTCAGGGCTTACTCACTGCAAGGCAATTCTTCAATGGTTCGTCAGATGATGAAACACAGTTGCGGGGTATGATTACCGGGCTGTGGCACGATGTGGATTGGAAATGGTACACCAACGGACAGAATTACCTCTATTGGCACTGGTCACCCAATTACGCATGGGACATGAATATGCCCATCCGGGGATTCAATGAAACGATGATCACTTATTTGCTGGCCGTCGCTTCTCCCACACATCCAATCGAACCGTCGCTGTATGATGCCGGTTGGGCTGGCGATAATTACAACCGGACCTTAATTGTTGACAAGTATGGTTATTACGGTGGACCGTTATTCTTTGTGCATTATTCGTATTTGGGAATGGATCCGCACTTTTCAGACCAATACATTAGCGCCAGTAACTTCGCTTCCTATTTCGTCCGGAACAAGGAACAAACCCTGTTGAACCGGGAATGGTGCATCGGCCGGGCTGCAACTTATTCTTACTACAACGAGAATTGCTGGGGACTAACAGCGTCTGATGATCCGGTAAACGGCTACATGGCTCATGAACCTACAACGGCCAATGATAACGGGACCATTACACCCACGGCAGCCATTTCGTCGATTGTTTATACGCCCACCGAATCGCTGGCGGCCATGCGTTACTTCTACGAATATTACGGTTCGAAAGGTCTTTGGGGAAAGTATGGTTTCAAAGATGCTTTTAATATTCATGAAAACTGGTATGCCGCTTCTTACCTGGCGATAGACCAGGGCCCCATTATTGCGATGATTGAGAATTACCGCAGCGGAATTTTGTGGAACAGCTTTATGCAGGATCCTGATGTGCAGACGATGTTTAGTAAGCTGGGTTTTGAGAAGACAAACAATTAAAAATAATCAACAAGATTTTTCGCCGGAATCCGGCTTTTTTACCGTTGAAATGATTGCCTTTCGGGCAAAAAAAGTAATCATCTAATGAAAAAATTCTTCAGTGTCATAATCATTCTCCTGCTGGTGAAAGGTGTTTCAGCCCAGGATCATCTCAACCAATACCTCACCAAACCTGAACATTTTACAGCCAAAGGATATGACAGCCACGTGGAATTGCGCTGGCCCGATTTGAAAAATGCTGTGTCCTATCGTTTGTATGCAGCAACCGGCAACAATTATCAGTTGCGGACTGAAACGAAGAATAACTACTACCTCGATTTTGTGACCGACCTGGGGCGAAACATCTCCCTAAAATACAAACTTGTTCCGGTAAACCGGAAGGGAAGAGAGCTGACTTCCGAAGCGGTGGAGGCCAATACCGCGATTCATGACTTCACTAATGAGGAGCTCATGAACATGGTGCAAAAGTACACCTTCCGTTATTTCTGGGACTTTGGACGGGCCGATTTGGGCATGGCCCGTGAACGGGATAACCATTCGGATGGTGATATTGTCACCATTGGTGGCTCCGGATTTGGGGTAATGGCCTTGATGGTGGGTGTGAAGCATGGCTGGATTACCCGCGAACAAGCCGTTGGCCGCTTATTGAACCTCACGAAATTTTTGAGTGCCGCCGACCGTTTTCACGGAATGTGGGCGCACTGGTACGACGCGAATACGCAAAAGTCTTATCACTTCAGTAAATACGATGATGGCGGTGATATTGTCGAATCTTCCTTCATGATGGAAGGTTTACTGGCAGCCCGTCAGTTTTTCAACCGCCCGACGCCTAAAGAAAAATTTCTGCAACGGCAAATTACCGACCTGTGGAAATCGATGGACTGGAACTTCTATACCCGCGGGCAGGAGGTTTTGTACTGGCACTGGTCTCCCAATTTCGGATGGAAAATGAACCATGCTATTCATGGGTACAACGAGTGTTTGATTACCTACATCCTCGCAGCCTCTTCGCCCGGTCATGCTATTTCACCGGAAGTGTACCACAAAGGTTGGGCCGGAAACAACTGGGATACATTCGCCAATAATTCCACGTATTACGGCATAATGCTGCCGCTGGGAAACCGGAAATGGATGGGCGGTCCGTTGTTTTTTGCGCATTACTCTTACATGGGGCTCGATCCGAAAGGCCTGCGCGACCGATATGCCAATTACTGGCAGCAAAACAAACGGCAAACATTGATTAACCGTGCCTACTGCATCGATAATCCTTACGGCTGGAAAGGCTATGGCCCCGGTTTCTGGGGGCTCACCGCCGGCGATATGGTTCCGGATGGATATACGGCGCATGCCCCGGGCTTTCAGCGCGATTTGGGAACGATTACGCCGACCGCTGCGCTGTCGTCGATGCCGTACACCCCGGAAGAATCGATGAAAGTGCTGAAGAACCTTTACCGGAATTACGGTAAATACCTGTTTGGCCCGTTCGGCTTTTACGACGGAATCAACCTTTCGGTAGCCGACAAACCCGAAGAACAGGTGCGCAAAACTTACCTGGCCATCGATCAGGGACCGATTGTAGTGATGATTGAAAATTACCGCTCCGGCCTGGTGTGGAAATCCTTCATGAAAAATGAAGACGTACTGGAGGGATTGAAACGATTGGGTTTTACGATTGACGATAAACCTATTCAGGTAGATGAAACCAAATAAGCCGGGGAAGCGGCGAAAAACCGGAGTGCGGGCGATTACTGCTTTTGCGGTTGTTATATTGGCCATGTCGGGGTGCCAGCCTTCCGGTAAAAAAAAGTCTACGGCGGCACATCCGGGGAGCCGGTACTTCACCGATCCGGTGATAGCACACAAAGTGGATTCGGTGTTATCGTTGATGACACTGGAAGAAAAGGCTGGTCAGCTTTGTATTATGGGAGCCGGCCATCCACACCTGGAACAGCTGGTTAAGGAAGGCAAACTTGGAGGGACCAACGGTGTTCTTCCCGATAGGAATGTGGCCCGCTATACGCGCCAAATGCAAAAGTTGGCGATGCAGTCGCATTTGAAAATTCCGCTGCTGTTCATGGGCGATGTGATTCACGGTTTTCAAACCGCATTTCCGGTTCCGTTGGCGTTAGCGGCTTCGTGGGACCCCGGGTTAGTCCGAAAGGCCGATAGCATATCGGCTGTTGAGGCGACAGCCTCCGGTGTTAGCTGGACGTTTAACCCGATGATTGATATTGCCCGCGATCCGCGTTGGGGACGTATCGTGGAAGGCGCCGGCGAAGATCCGTACCTCGGTTCGTTGATGGCTGCGGCTGCTGTAAGAGGATATCAGGGTGAAAGTCTGGCCTCTCCGCATACCATGATGGCTACCGCGAAACATTTTGTGGGTTATGGTGCCGTGCAGGCCGGCCGCGATTACAACACCGTGAATATGCCGGAGCGGGAACTGAGGGAAGTGTATCTGCCCCCTTTCAAAGCAGCAGTTAAAGCCGGAATCGGGGCCGTGATGCCTGCCTTTGTGGCGTTTAATGGCGTCCCGGTGACCGCTAATCGTTTTTTGCTTCACGATATTCTCCGTAAGGAGTTAGGGTTTAACGGCATTGTGGTGTCGGATTACGACGCGGTGCCCGAACTGGAGGAACATGGGGTGGCTGCATCTTCGGCGCAGGCCGATGTGTTGGCCATGAAGGCGGGTGTGGATATCGATTTGCACAGCGGCTCGTACCTGCAGAATTTGCCAAAGCTGGTTAAGGAGGGGAAAATACCGGAATCGGTGGTGGATGATGCAGTGCGAAAAGTGCTGACCATGAAGTTTGAATTGGGATTGTTCGATAATCCCTTTCGCTACAGCGATTCCACATTGGTCGTCAATTATATCCTTCCGGCAGGGCACCGGGAAGCGGCCAGGAAAGCCGCCCGTGAAACATTCGTATTACTGAAAAACGAGAAAAATATTTTGCCGCTGGGCAAAAAACTTCACTCCATCGCGGTAATTGGGCCTGCAGCCGACAACCAGTTGAATTTGCTGGGACCTGTTCATGCACTGGCCCGGACGGAAGACGTGGTGACCGTGTTGCAGGGAATTAAAAACGCCGTTTCACCATGGACGAAGGTAAGTTATGCCGAAGGAACCGGTTATGATATGGATTCGGAAAGTGGTTTCCCGGAAGCGGTCCGGGCAGCCCGGAACGCTGATGTGGCCGTGATGGTGCTCGGCGAAAATAACGGCATGTGCGGAGAAGGCGACAGCCGCGCTTCGTTACAACTGCCCGGTAACCAGCTCGACCTGGTGAAAGCGGTGGTGAAAACCGGCAAACCGGTGGTGGCCGTTTTGGTGAATGGCCGGCCGCTGGCAGTAAATTGGCTGAACAACCACGTGCCGGGTATTTTGGAAACGTGGTTTCCGGGTACGGAAGGAGGAAATGCCATTGCCGATGTGCTGTTCGGCGATTACAACCCGTCGGGGAAGCTGCCCGTTACCTTCCCGCGAAGTGTGGGACAGGTGACCATCTTTTACAGTCACCTGAATACCGGACGGACGTTTGACCCGGACAACAAATACACGACGCGTTATGTGGATATGCCCAATACGCCGCTCTACCCGTTTGGCTATGGGTTGAGTTACACCGCCTTTTCGATTTCTCCGGTGAAACTGAGCATGCAGAATATGAGTTGGAACGATACGCTGAACGTATCGGTTTCGGTCGTCAATACCGGCAAACGGGCAGGAACGGAAGTGTTGCAGTTGTATACCCATCAGCAGGTGGCCAGCGTGAGTCCGCCGGTGAAGAAACTGAGGGCGTTCAGACGGGTACGGCTGGCTCCCGGCGAGGTGAAGGAAATTACCTTTCCGCTAACGCGAAAAGATTTGGCCATTCTGAACCAGGACATACAATGGAAGGCCGAACCCGGCACTTTCGATGTGATGGTGGGAAGCAGTTCCGGAATGACCATCTCTGCCGGCTTTACATTGAATAAACCTTGATATCCCTGGTAAGAAGACAACAATACATTGTGAACCTGAAATTAGATTAGTAGTGAAAAAGATGACACAAAGACTGACGATGTTGCTGACTGCCGGAGCGGTTTTGCTCCTGTCGTCCTGTCAGCAGCCTGCCTCGAAAAAGGTGGCAACAAAACGTGAGGCATCGAAGTATTTTAACGATCCGGTGGTTACACACAAGGTCGACTCTGTGCTTTCGATGATGACCCTGGACGAAAAGATCGGGCAGCTGGTGCTGTATTCCAGCGGCTGGGATAAAACCGGCCCGAGTATGAACGAGAATTACATCAACGACATAAAAGCCGGACGGTGTGGAAATATCTTCAATGCATTTACGCCGGATTACAACCGGAAATTGCAGAACATTGCCGTGGAACAGACCCGGATGAAAATTCCGTTGCTGTTTGGTTATGACGTCATTCACGGACAGAAAACCATCTTCCCCATTCCGTTGGGCGAAGCGGCTTCGTGGGATTTGAACACCATTCAGAAGACTGCCTCTGCCGCTGCTGCCGAAGCCGCTGCCGCCGGTATTCAGTGGACGTATGCCCCGATGTGCGACATCTCCCGTGACCCTCGATGGGGACGCGTAACCGAAGGCGCCGGTGAAGATCCGTACCTCGGAAGTAAGATTGCTGCGGCCCGGGTACACGGTTTCCAGGGAACCGATTTGGCCTCGGATACAACCGTTGTGGCTTGCGTGAAACACTTTGCTGCTTATGGCGCCCCCGAAGCCGGCCGTGATTACAACACCGTCGATATGTCGATGCGGAAACTTCGCGGCGTTTACCTGCCTCCTTACAAAGCGGCTGTCGATGCCGGGGCAGGAACGGTGATGACTTCGTTCAACGATTTGAACGGTGTTCCGGCAACGGCCAATCATTTTCTAATGACCGACGTCCTGCGAAACGAGTGGGGCTTTAACGGTTTCGTGGTAACGGATTATACTGCCATTAACGAACTGGTGCCTCACGGCATTGCCAAAGATGAGAAAGATGCCGCTGCACTGGCGATGAATGCCGGCGTAGACATGGACATGCAGGGCGGAACGTATTCCAAATACCTGAAAGAGTTGCTGAAGGAAGGCCGTGTCAGTAAGGACGAAATTGACAACGCCGTGCGTCGCGTGTTGCGGATTAAATTCCGGTTGGGATTGTTTGCCAACCCGTATAAATACTTCAATAACGAGCGCGACAAAAAACTGACGTATTCGAAGTATCACCTGGCCCTGGCCCGCCAGATGGCGCGTGAGTCGATGGTGTTGCTGAAGAATGATAAGGAAACACTGCCGTTGAAGAAGGGACAGCGGATTGCGTTGATTGGCCCGTTGGCCGGTTCGCAGCGCGATTTGTTAGGTTCGTGGCATGCTGCCGGCGACTGGAAAATCAACAAGACGGTGAAGGAAGCCATGGAAGACCAGTTTGGAAGAAAAAATGTTCAGTATGCCAAGGGATGCGACCTTCAGGGGAATAATCGTTCCGGATTTGCTGCGGCAGTTTCGGCTGCCCGTCGTTCGGACGTGGTGGTGATGGTGTTGGGCGAATCGGCTGAATGGAGCGGCGAAGCTGCCAGCCGTGCGCACATCAATTTACCAGAAGTTCAGTCGGAATTACTGAAAGCCGTTCACAAAACCGGGAAGCCGGTGGTTGTGGTACTGATGAGTGGTCGCCCGCTGGCGCTGCAAAAGGAAGTGCCGATGACCGATGCGCTGCTCGAAGCGTGGTTCCCCGGAACGGAGGGAGCGCCGGCGCTGGCTGATGTCCTTTCGGGAAAATACAACCCGTCGGGGAAGCTGCCGATGACCTTCCCGCGGATTACCGGTCAGATTCCGATTTATTACAGTGCGAAAAATACAGGCCGTCCCTACTCCAAAACCGGAAAAGAACAGAAATACCGTTCGCGCTACCTGTTTACACCGAATACACCGGAGTTTGCCTTCGGTCATGGATTGAGTTATACGACTTTCAGTTATACCGGACCGAAATTGAGCACGGCAAAACTGGCCATGGGCGACACACTTCACGTTAGTGCCACCATTACCAACACCGGTAACTACGACGGGACCGAGGTGGCCCAGCTGTACATCCGCGACATGGTGGGCAGTGTCACCCGTCCGGTGAAAGAACTGAAAGGCTTCCGCCGAATATTCCTGAAAAAGGGTGAAAGCAAAACCGTCAGCTTCGATTTGACCATGAACGATCTTTCCTTCTACCGTAAGGATATGACCTGGGGCGCCGAGCCCGGCGATTTCAAGGTATTTGTCGGGGGCGCATCGGATGATGTAAAGGAAGCAGCATTTACGTTGGTGAAATAGGTTGGATTTAATATCATAGACTACTAAACACCGAACCGGTTGGCGTTATGCCGGCCGGTTTTTTTAGTGTTAATGCTCATTTAACGACTGTCAAAGCGCATTCAACGAATGTCGGTGAAGGTGTTCAAAAAATGTGGTTTGTGTTCATTTACCGGCGTCAGGAAAGGGGGTTCTTCTACTGGAAGGGAGAAAAACCGGGCAAAACTTGTAATTTTATTAACCGGTAACCGACCTATCGGGTATTCCACGAAAATCTATTAATCTGCTTATCATATATGAAAAAACGCAATCTTGCTTACATGTTTGTCGGAGTGATGGCTATGGGGTTGGCATCGTGTCAGCCCAACGTATCGTCATCCGAAAGCGATGCCCTGGTGTCGCACATTGACTCGACTGTGAAGCCGGGCGATGACTTTTTTATGTTTGCCAACGGAAAATGGTTCAAGGAACACCCCATTCCGGCCAGCGAGCAATCCAATGGCATCTTCCAGATTATTCAGGATACGGTTAACACCCAGGTTCGTGACATCTGCGAATCGTCGGCAGCCATGGCCAACGCCGAAAAAGGGAGTAACCGGCAAAAAATTGGCGACTTTTTTTACCCGGGAATGGACAGTGTGTCGCTGAACAAGAATGGAATCACGCCGCTGAAAGCCGATTTCGGGCGCATTGATAATATTCGGAACAACAAAGATTTGTTTCAGGAACTGGCTTACATCCAAACGGTGGCCGGTTCGCCGATGTTTGGTTTCTATGTGGGCCAGGACGATAAAAACAGTAGTAAAAATGCGGTGTTTGTTTCGCAGGGCGGATTGAGTTTGCCCGACCGCGACTACTATTTTGCTACCGATGACCGCGCCAAAATGATTCGGACGAAATTTGTGGCCTATCTCGACAGCATGTACACCATTATGGGGTACGATAAAGCAGAAGCTACAAAGGCTGCTGACAATACCATGAAGTTGGAAACGGCGCTGGCAAGATCTTCGCGGAAGCGTGAAGATACGCGCGACCCGTTGAAGAATTATAATAAAATGTCTTTTGCCCAACTGAATCAGGATACACCCAATATTGACTGGAACGTTTTCACTGAAGGCATGGGATTGGCACAGGTGGACTCGGTGATTGTGGGTCAGCCCGAATTTCTTACCGCGCTTAATGGCTACCTGAAAACTTTCCCGATGAGCGTTTGGAAAGATTACCTGAAATTCCACTTACTGAATGGCCTGGCTTCCTATCTGGATGACCATACTTATATGACGGCTTTCAACTTTTACTCGAAAACCCTGCGGGGAATACAGGAGCCGCGTCCGCGCTGGAAGCGGGTGGTTGGTCTTACCAATCGTGCATTGGGCGACCTGGTTGGTCAGGTGTACGTGAAGGATTACCTGCCGGCCGGTACCAAAGAGAAACTGCTGGAGATTGGTCATGCTATTAAGTAAGGTGTATGCCGAGCGCATCAAAAATCTGGACTGGATGACCGAAGGTACCAAGAAGAAAGCGCTGCACAAGCTGGATGTGATGATAATGAAGGTGGGGTATCCTGATAAGTGGAAAGACCTGAGCGCATTGCATGTCGACCGCGCTTCCTACGTGCAGAATGTGATCAACGCCAACAAGTGGTACACTAATTACATGATCTCGAAATATGGAAAGCCGGTCGATCGCACGGAATGGGGCATGGAGCCGCAAACCTATAATGCGTATTACAATCCATCGAACAACGAGATTGTGGTACCGGGCTGTAACATCATGGTTCCGGGGTACGAGCGTAAGATGGCCGACGATGCTATTCTTTACGCTATCATTGGTGGTTCGACGTTTGGGCACGAGATGACGCATGGTTTCGACGACCAGGGTAGCAAGTACGATGAGCAGGGAAACCTGAACAACTGGTGGACGCCGCAGGACAGCGCTAAATTCTACGCTAAAACCCGGATGATTGTGAAGCAGTTCGACGGTTATGTGGCAGTTGACAGCCTGCACGTCAATGGTTCGATGACACAGGGCGAGAATATTGCCGACCTGGGCGGTATTATGATGGGATACCAGGCCTTTCAGCAAACCAAACAGTACCAGGACCATGAAATGATTGCCGGCTTAACGCCGAACCAACGTTTCTTCCTGGGGTACGCCATGGCCTGGATGTTGAACATGCGTCCGGAAGCTATTGCCAACCAGGTGCGTAGCGATGTACACTCTCCGGCTAAATTCAGGGTGAACGGCCCGCTGTCGGACATGACGGCTTTCTACAAAACATTCGGCGTGAAAAAGGGCGATGGCATGTGGCGGCCCGACAGTTTGCGTGTGAAAATCTGGTAAACGAATTCCTGATAATAATAAATGAGCCCGCTGATTTTTCCGGCGGGCTTTTTGGTTAAATGTATTTTGTCAGACTTTATGTTTTACAACATTGAAAATTAACTGTATCACAAAAAGAGTGAGTAATAAGTTACTTTTGCTAAAATTCAATCGATTTTTGGGGTAGCATGAAAGTTGCGATTTTTTTATTCTGCAGCGCTAAAGATTTTCAATTTCTAAAATGATATTTTTGCTTATATGCAGCTGATAAAGGGCATACAGGAGAGGAATATTATCGAGCGGTTGAGGAGCGGAGACCGAACCGCTTTTGAGCTGTTGTTCCAATTTTATTATCCGGGCCTGGTGATATATGCCACTCAATTTGCTGTTGATGAGTTGCAGGCCGAAGATATCGTGCAGAATATGTTTATCAAGCTTTGGGAGAAGCGGCAGCGTGTGAAGTTGGTTGACTCGCTGAAAAGCTACTTTTTTACATCGGTTCGGAATAGTTGTCTGAATTCGCTGAAACATCAACAGGTCAAGAGTAAATACATCGGGCAGCTATATGATATGTCGGAGAAAAACCTGCTTTACCAACCCAACCTTTACATTGCCTCGGAACTTCAGGAGATTATTCGTCAGGCTATTGACGAACTACCTGAACGGTGCCGCGAAGTCTTTGTCATGAGCCGCCTGGAGCAAATGAAAAATGACGAGATTGCCGAAAAACTGAATCTCTCGAAAAGGACCGTTGAGACACACATCAGTCATGCATTAAAAATACTACGGGTAAAGCTCAAGGATTACCTGCCGTTACTCATACTTCTTGGGTTTAGATTGTGACCTCATTAACTTTCTTAAACAATTTTTTGTTTTTGTTTACGTGTGACCCCAAAGTTGATTGTATTTGATGTAAAACAACACGAGAAGAGGGAAGTGCACCACAGTATGCAAAAAGAAGATAAAAATAGAGAGATTGCTGCCTTTGTTGAAAGACGAGAGTGCATGGATACGCAGGAGCAGGTATCCGAAGCGGTGAATGTAATCGACTTGATTGATCACGTAGATGTCCCCGGTGCTTTTTTCAAGGTCAGCAATCGTTTACCGGGAGACGATAAATGGAGATTTTATCTTCGGCGTTTAAGCAATGTGGCTGCGATTTTATTCCTTCCTATACTACTGTTCGCCATTTGGCAATATTACTTCCCGCATGGAGATATTTCCGGTGACCACATTGCGATGCAACAGATATCCAGTCCGCCGGGGACCCGTTCTCAAATCGTTCTCCCCGACGGCAGTAAAGTGTGGCTTAACGCTGAGAGTACCATTCGCTTTCCTATACCTTTTTCCAGAAAAACACGGAATGTTTCACTGGTCGGACAAGCTTTTTTCAGTGTGCAAAAAACTCCGGAAGTCCCTTTTATTGTCAAGGCTGATAACGTTCAGGTGAAAGTGTTGGGAACCGAATTTGATGTAAATGCGTATCCGGATATGACCAAGGTGGGAGTAGTATTGGCCAGGGGAAAAATCAGCCTGACAACACAAAATCAAGATCATACTTCGTCGAAGTCGGTAATTCTGCATCCGGGGGAGCGAGCTGTTGTCGGTCGTCAGTCGGGTGAAGTTCAACTTTCGAAAGGGGATATTAACAAATACATTGCCTGGCATAACGGTCGTTTGGTATTTGATGAAACGCCTATGAAAGAGGTGGCCAGACAACTGGAATTATGGTATGGAATAAAGGTTATTATCAAAGACCCGGAGATTCTCAATTACCATTTTTCCACCACGTTCGAGAACGAATCGCTTTACCAGGTACTTGAATTGCTAAAACTGTCTTCTCCTATCGACATTGATTATCAGAATGCCCACTATGACCGTGGAGAAAAATCATACACAAAATCAATCGTTTATATCAAAAAGAAAACTAAATAGATTTTGCCAATGAGAAACAAGTTGTAAAAAAGAAAGGAAGTGCGCCAACACTCCCTTTCGAAACCCATTAAGGGTTTAATTATTAAAGTAATAATTAAAAGCATTCAAATCTATGAAAAAAAAAGCTAACTATTTGCCGTTGTGGTATCACAGCTGCAAAAAACTTCTTGTTATTATGAGACTAACAGCGGTGATACTTCTAATATCGACATTGCAGACTTTTGCCGTTAAAAGTTATGCACAGTCAACCCGCTTGTCACTCAATCTGACTAATACTACTGTAAAGCAAGTCTTATCTCAGATTGAGTCACAAAGTGAGTTTTATTTTCTGTATAACAGTGACTTGATTGATGTTGACAGAACGGTAAGTGTCTCAGCAAAAAATGAACGTGTAGACCAAATTCTGCACCAATTATTTGATGGGGAAAACATCAATTTTATTATTAAAGATCGGCACATCGTGCTAACTCCGGATGCAGAAACTCAGCAGCAGATAGGTGTAAAAGGCCATGTAACGGACAAATCCGGCGGGCCGCTACCCGGTGTGACAATCGTTATTAAAGGAACGTCAAAGGGTACCATAACCGATACGAACGGTAACTATGAGATGGACGGTGTTCCGTCTAATGCCACGCTTGTTTTTTCCTTCGTAGGTATGAAATCAAAGGAAATTGCTGTGGAAAGCAGAAATACCATCGATGTTCAGATGGAGGAGGAAACAATTGGTGTGGGGGAAGTCGTTGTAACAGCACTCGGTATCAAGCGAGAAGAGAAAGCGCTGGGTTATTCTGTCCAAACTGTTCAGGGCCAGAGCTTACAAAAAGTTTCCGGCATTGATGTAGGAACATCGTTGACCGGTAAAGTAGCCGGAGTTTTGGTTCAAAACTCAACTGATTTTAACGTAGCACCTACCATCTCGGTCCGAGGTGAAAGTCCGTTGATTGTGATTGATGGCGTCGCTTACGCCAATAAATCCCTGAATGATATCGCTGCAGATGATATTCAGTCAATGAGTGTTCTGAAAGGGGCAACTGCTTCTGCTCTTTACGGTTTCCGCGGGGAAAATGGCGCCATCCTGATTACGACCAAAAACGGTAGTACCAGTCAATTGGGAGTATCCGTTGATCTGAGTTCGAACACCATGTTTAGTGCCGGATTCCTGGCCATTCCCGAGAAGCAGAGTGTGTATGGTCGTGGTACCGCCGATATCTATGATATCAACTCCGATCAGTCCTGGGGTACCTTCATGGATGGAACGGTCAGAACCCAATGGGATCCGATCGCTAAGGAGTTCCGGGATTATCCTTACCTCCCGGTAGGTAAAAACAACTTTAAAAACTTCCTGGAGCCGGGTTACATAACCAACAACAACGTCAGTGTCGCTTTTAAGACGGACAAAATTGCCCTGAGGAGCTCACTGAACTGGATCCAGAATAAAGGGCAGTATCCGAATTCCTGGTTGAATAAGTACACTTATACCCTGGGTGGCGATATCACCCTGGATAAGTTCAAGTTCTCATCGAACATGTCGTATACCAAACGGGAAACCCCGAACATGAGTTCCAACGGTTATACTTCGTATGACCCGATGTACACATTGTTGATCTATTCATCGGCTGACTTCAACATTCTCGATTACAAAAACAACTACTGGCTGATACCCGGCCAGCTGCAGAACAACCAGTTCGGATACGATTTTGCCACCAATACCTACAGTGGTAAGAATCAAAACGATCCGTATTTCGATCGGTATCAACGTACCAACGAGCAATCGCGTGATATTTTCAATGCCGATTTGACCACCAGTTATGATATTGCTCCCTGGTTGACTGCTACCCTCCGCGGGGGACTCGATTTCTTTATCAATCGGGGACAATTGAGGATATCAGAGGGTTCATACACTTCTTCAGGTAACACGGGTATTCCCGGAAATCCTTATACCTGGAATGGTAGCCGGACCGGGGCGTATTTGACTGGTAGGACGCAGGGATACAGTATTAACAGTGATTTCCTGTTGACTGGTAGCCGGACTTTCCTCGATGATTTTGATGTGGATTATCTGGCTGGGGGAACCATGTTCTACGACCGCAGCGATAACATTAACGCTGAGACCGTCGGCGGTATCTCAATCCCGGAGTATTTCTCACTGAATGCATCGGTCAATCCGGCAGCTGTAGGGGAAAGTACCAACCGACGGCAGGTTAATTCCTTGTTTGGCCGGGTCGCACTTTCGTGGAAGAAGATGCTCTTCGTGGATTTTACCGGACGTAATGACTGGGTTTCCATGCTGGCCAATCCGAATGTGCCCAAAGCCAACCGTTCCTATTTCTATCCATCGGTATCGGGTAGTTTTGTGATTTCCGAGCTGATGCCATTGACCCATAACTGGTTGGATATGATGAAGGTGAGAGGTTCGTGGACACGGGCTAAAACGCCGCCAGATCCGTATGCCATTAACAGTGTATTCAGTGTGAACCCGGGTACCTGGAATGCCCTGAACGGAGCTACCGCACCATCAGCGCTTTACCTGAATACCTACAGTCCGAACTCGTACACCACCACTGAGGTGGGTTTTCAGGCGATGACCTTTAAGAAGCGCTTTACCGTGGATGTGACCTATTATGCCAAGCATATTTTTGATATCCTGAAACTGGGGCCATTGTCATCTGCTACCGGATATACCGGTATCTATCTGAATACGGATGAACAACGCTCGAACCGCGGATGGGAAGTGGCCGTAACAACTACTCCGCTGAAGAAAACGGATTGGCAGTGGGATATCGGTGTGAACTGGTCGACCTACAAGCAAGTGTATACCAAACTCGATTCAACCTATACATCCAACTTTGGAAAACCCTGGGTGGAAGTTGGCAACCGTACGGACGCTTTTACACTCCAGAAATATCTGCGCGTCCCTGACGGCGAGTACGCCGGACAGCTGATTTACAATACCAGTGGGCGGGTGATGAGGAGCAGTTATTATACGCTTTACGGGTATAGCAATCCGGATTGGATCTGGGGCCTGAATTCAACCCTGCGGTATAAAAACTTCAGCCTCTACATGTCGTTTGATGGTGTGGTTGGTGGTTTAATGCCTACCCGTACTGAAAGTTACATGTGGCAAACAGGTGTCCATCCGGCATCGGTTACCGAAGCACGTAAACAGGATGTCGAGGATCCGAGTACTCCCCACTACGTTGGTAAGGGTGTACAGGTTACCTCCGGTACGGTGACCTTTGATACCAACGGTAATATTCTTACCGATACCCGTCAGTACAAACCTAACGATGTGGCGGAGACCTATAAACAGTCGGTTATCGATTTCCACAACTCCAGTGCATGGGGAGGAAGTGCTAATCCTAATGATGTTTACTCCAGAACATTCCTGAAGCTCAGAGAAGTTAACCTGACCTATACCGTTCCGGATCGCATCCTGAATAACTGGGGGCGCGGCGTGATTAAGGGTGCATCTATTGCCTTTGTCGGACAGAATGTATTGTTCTGGGCCAAGGATTTCAAATATTCTGATCCGGATGGTGGTAATGAAGATTTTGCTGACCCATCAGTACGATATCTGGGAGCTAATATTAAACTAACATTTTAATTAAGTAGCGCTATGAAGAATATAACATATATTTTGGTATTGATAGCTTTTTTCGTTATGGCTTCGTGCAGTAATTTTGAGGAGATCAATACGGATCCAAATAAAACAAATAAGGTTACATCTTCCATGCTTGCCACGCAGGTTTTGAAAGATACATACCGGTTTTGGAACCCCAACCCATCGGATTTTACCTCCGGCAACCTGTTTAACAAACACATTGCCATGCTGGAGACCAACCCGAATCCGTATCAATATTATTACTCTTATTATCCTTACGGTAGTTTCGGAGCGTATTCCCGGCTGACGGATCTGCAATTTATGGCACAATATGCCCAAGGTTCAAAATTTGAATCTTCATATAAAGGATTGCAGCTTTTCATGAAAGCCTGGTTTGGATTCCGGGCGACCCTGGACATGGGAGATGTTCCTTACTCGGAAGCCGGAATGGCGACTGGGGGGATCACCCTGCCTAAATATGACAAACAGGCGGATGTATTTGCCGAAATCCTGACAGATCTCCAAAGCGCGGAGGCTGACTTTGCCCGGGGATCCAACTTCGATGGTGATATTATGTACGGTGGTGATGTGACCAAATGGCGGAAGCTCTGTAATGCCATGCAGCTAAAGGTCATTCAAACCATGAGTAAGCAAGGGACTTCCGCACAAAAAGCGCGTTTTGCCGCAATTGTCAATGCCGGAAACTTGATGACCGGTAATGACGATGACTTTAAACTGGTTTACTCTGACAACCCAAATGCAACCTACCCGATGTATAATGGGGAGGAGCGCCGGAAATACACAGGTGTTACCCAGCTGGTGGTTAATTCACTGAAAAATTTGAACGATCGCCGCTTGTTCTATTTTGCCGAACCGGCACAGGCACAAATTGACGTCGGCCTGACCGCGTCAGATTGGGATGCTTATGTAGGAGCCCCTTCTTCCATGTCAGCTGACCAGCTGGCACTGAACAATGCCGATGGTGATTATTCCCTGGTGAATAAACGCTATGTTGCTTTCATGGATAACGACCCGATGCTCTACTTTACTTATTCAGAGCAGTGCTTCATCATTGCGGAGGCTATCGAAGAAGGCTGGGTGTCGGGTGATGCACAGCAGTATTATGAAAACGGGGTCAAAGCCCAGTTGGAGTATTACATGAACCTTCCTCATACAGAGGGGTATGTGCACGGAATGGCTATCGATCAGAACTATATCGATAACTATTTTACCGGTGCGGCAGCTTATGCTACCGGCGGAACCAAAGAGGATCGCTTGCATCAAATCTGGACACAACGCTGGTTGATTGATTTCTTCCAGGGCAACGGAGGAAACTACCCGCAATTCCTGCGTACAGGTTACCCGGTCTACCCGCTGAATCCTTCAACAAGCCTGGATCCGGATGACCCGACCGTATATCCTAAACGCTGGATGTACCCAACGGATGAACAAACTAAAAATCCGGTCAATTATCAAAAAGCCATTGATGAGCAGTATAATGGTTACGACGGAATCAACCAGGTTCCCTGGTATTTGAAGTAAAGGGTGAATTTGATTAGTAAAAATGTGAATCAAAGGGGAGAGCTAAGCCTCCCCTTTTTTTAAAGGCATGTATAATATTGTTCGGATAACACTCCGGTAAATCGAGTAAAAAGAAACACCAAACACCATGAAACATAAAATAATATTCTTTTCAGTCATTTTTAGTCTTGTTTCTTTCAGTGCATTTTCTCAATCTACTGAAGGTTACAAATTGGGTTGGCAAGACAATTTCGACGGAAACTCGCTTGACACAACTTCGTGGAATAACCGGGTAATGAAACCGGGAACGGTGAACAACGAACTGCAGCGTTATACAGACGGTAAAAATGTGGAGGTGAAAGATGGAAAACTTTTCATCGAAGCCCGGCATGAAAATAATGAATATACTTCCGGACGAATCAATACAAAAGGCAAACACACATTCACTTATGGAATTGTGAAGATGAGAGCTAAATTGCCGGCGGGTGTGGGCACGTGGCCTGCATTATGGATGCTGGGAGCGGACATTAAAGTAGTAGGTTGGCCGGCTTGCGGAGAGCTGGATATCATGGAGCATGTTGGTAAAAAGCCCGGCTATATCCATTCATCTATCCATAATCCTTCGGGTTATGGAGCAACACCTTACACGGGAATCGTGGAAATACAAGATCCTTACACCCAATTTCATATTTACAGTATGGAATGGACAAAAGATTTTATAACCTTTTATGTGGATGGTAAAAAAGTCTATCACTACCAGCCGAAAGATAAAAACATAAAGAACTGGCCGTTCGACAAACCTTTCTTTCTGATTTTTAATATTGCTATCGGTGGCAACATGGGAGGTCCCAAAGTTGACAACCAGTGTTTCCCAACTGACATGGTTGTTGATTGGGTAAAAGTGTATCAGAAATGATATCCAGAAGAAGGAGTATTTTGAATCGATTAATAAACAATAAGATATAAGCATGAAGAAGCTGTTTTTTCTGATTCTGGCTTTCTGTTTTATTCAGGCAACACAGGCCCAGAACCTTAAATTGATGACCTATAATCTTCGGTTGGCCCTGGCTTCTGACGGGCCGAATTCGTGGGAAAACCGGAAGAATTTTATGGTCGACCAGCTCAATTTCTATGCACCCGATATTTTCGGCACGCAGGAAGGATTGCCCGGTCAGATTGAATATTTGAATGAGGAACTGAAAGGTTACCAGTCGATTGGGCAGGGACGTGAAGGTGGCAATAAAGGAGAACATACAGCGGTTTTTTACAACGCTAACCGATTTAAAGTCTTGGTTCATCATACTTTCTGGTTGTCGGATACACCCGGCAAAGTATCGAAAGGCTGGGATGCAGCATACCTGCGGATTTGCACGTATGGCCTTTTCTACGACAAGCTGACACACGGATCGTTCTGGGGTTTCAATACCCATTTGGATAACAAAGGCGAGCTGGCTCGTAAATATGGCGTAGCATTATTGTTGAAAAAGATGGACGAAATCAACAGCGCTAACCTGCCGGTTATTTTCATGGGCGATTTAAATTCACTTCCGGGAAGTGGTGTCATTCAGGAAATAGACAAGAACTTTAACTAATCCAAAGCACTAAGCGAAACCAACCCGTTTGGTCCTGATGCTACCTTCAACGGTTTCCATCCGACCATTTTCCGGTTTTCACCGAGGTTACTTTCACAAACGATAAATAAAGTTCGGACACTTACATAGTACATTTATTTTCATATAGTTTATCTGATGGGTTGGGTATTTCTTGCTGTGCAGGATTTACCGTAATCATTACGGTTAAATTATCTTGCTGGGAAAACCTGTTCTTGCTAAATTCAAACCTTCAATAAAATTGCCGTAAATTATGAGCCGACGATTGCTAGGTCTAACTTTTTTCCTGTTTCTGACCGCCTCTGTTTGGGCCGCCCCCATCATCAAAACAAGCTTAAACAACGGCTGGTTTTTTCAGCGAGCCGATCATCCCGACAGTACACAATGGAAAGCGGCCGATATTCCGCATTCCTGGAACGCGAAAGATGCGTTTGACGATGAACAGGGCTATTACCGGGGAACCGGCTGGTACCGGCGCAACCTCTATGTGGATGCCGGTTGGAAAGGACAGAAGCTTTTCCTTGATTTCGAAGGCGTAAACAAAATAGCGACTGTCTATTTGAACGGAAAGAAAGTTGGCGAACATAAGGGTGGTTACACAGCTTTCAGCTTCGATATTTCACCGTATGTGCACTACGGTTCGGAAAATGATTTGCGCGTGGAAGTGAGCAATGCACCCGATCCGGAGATTCCGCCGCTGAGCGCCGATTTTACCTTTTACGGTGGCATTTACCGTGATGTGTGGCTCAAAGTGGAAAACCCGGTTCATTTTGCTTTCGCGAAATACGCGACTCCTGCGGTTTATGTGAGTACGCCGCAGGTTTCTGCTGAATCGGCTCAGGTGAAGGTCCGGGGAACCGTTCGAAACGAGACAGGAAAAACCAATCGACTGTTGGTCCGTTCCGAGATTTTTTCCCCGGAAGGGAAGCGCGTGGAAGTGCTGAACAAGGTTTTTACGGTGAGGCGGAACAGCGACCGCGATTTTGAAATGCTGTCGAAACCGCTGGACCAGCCGCAGCTTTGGTCGCCCGACGAACCGAACTTATACACGGTAAAAACCACGTTGCAGTTTTACCGGAGCGATGATGTGCTCGACCGGGCGGAGAGTCCGCTGGGTTTCCGTTGGTTCAGGGCCGATCCGGATTTAGGCTTTTTCCTGAACGGGAAACCTTTAAAACTGCATGGATTGAACCGCCACCAGGATTATCCGGGATTGGGAAATGCCTTACCCAATGATTTGCACAAAAAAGATTTTGAACTGATAAAGGAAATGGGGGCCAACTTCGTTCGGTTGGCTCACTATCCGCAGGCGCCGGAAGTGTATCGCGAATGCGATAGATTAGGTATTTTGGTTTGGAGTGAAATTCCGGTAGTGAATGAAATTACTGAATCGAAGGAGTTCAGGGAGAACTGTCTGAATATGCAACGGGAACACATTCATCAAACCTACAATCATCCTTCGGTGGTGATGTATGGTTATATGAATGAAGTGCTGATTAAGTTGGCATATGCGAAGCAACTTTCAGACAGTGTTCGTAACCGGATGATTGAAAATACAGTAAAGCTGGCCCGTCAGCTCGATTCGCTGACCCGAAAAGAAGCGTCCGGGCGGTTAACCGTAATGGCCTTGCACCAGCATCTGATTTACAATGAATCGGGAATTGCCGATATTCCGCAGGTGATTGGCTGGAACCTGTACATGGGCTGGTATGGCGGCAAGTACGCCGATTTAGGCGCTTTTCTGGATAAACAGCATGCTGAACATCCCAAACGCTGTATTATGCTTTCGGAATATGGCCCCGGAAGCGATGCCCGGCTGCATGCCGATCATCCGGAGGTCTGGGATTACTCGGAAGAGTATCAGTTTCTGTCACATGCCAGTTACCGTTTCCAGGTGGATGAACGACCGTTTGTGATGGGCATGGCTGCCTGGATTTTTGCCGATTTTGGCTCCGAAGGACGCGCCGATGCCATTCCGCACGTCAACCAGAAAGGCCTGGCGACATATAACCGTACTCCGAAAGATGTGTATCACTATTATCAGGTGATGAACGATAGGTTGCCGCGGGTAGCTATTGCCGGAACCAATTATGCCAGCCGGACTAATGTGGCCGATGAAAACGGAAAGTCGATGCATCAGGTTTGGATGTTTACCAATTCCGGTCAGGTAACACTGTACCGAAACGGAGAGTGGATCAATTCACAGAAACCGGTCGACGGTATTGTGAAGATGGACGTTCCGTTTGTTTCAGGTCCGAATAAGCTTTTGGCTGTAACCGATATGGCGGAGGATTCGCTTATTGTGAACGTTCGTATGATTCCGCACAAGCTGACAGCGGGCGAGTTCCACACCATTCGGGTGAATGTGGGCAGCAATTGCAATTTTCGTGATGAGTTGACCGGTGAGAACTGGGTTCCTGACCAGCCCTATCAACCGGGCAGTTTTGGTTATGTGGGGGGCGATGTTTATCATTCCGTTTCCTGGAAGGCGTTAAGTACACAATCGAATATCAAAGGGACGGACGATGATCCGCTTTATCAAACCATGCGCGAAGGATTGAAGAGCTATCGGTTCGATGTGGCGGAAGGTTGTTACCGGGTAACATTATTATTTGCCGAACCTAATTCCAATGCCGGTCAGCCTCAGTTGATTTATAACCTGACGAATGAGAAGGAGCAAATCAATGCCGATGCACGGAGTTTTGGCATTTCGATAAACGGAGAGAAGCAACTCAGCCATTTTAACATGGCCCGCGATTATGGCGCTTTGAGGGCAGTAAAGAAGACTTTTGTAGTCGATACAAAAAAAGGCCTTTCGGCCGAATTTCATCCCGTGCAGGGAAAACCGGTGTTAAGCGGTATCCGCATTGAGAAACGTTGAATCCAATCATAAATCAGATAAATTATTAAAGCATGGAAAAAAGAATACTGACCTTGCTGGCGTTGTTCGTCGCGGTCGTTGTATCGGCGCAAACCCGCTACAAAGATGAAATTGCAACGAATTACACCAGGCAAACGTACACCTATGCCGTGAAAGACGGCCAGGAATTGAAAATGGATATCTATTTCCCGGAAGGGGATAAAACGACTGACCGGGCGGCCTGGATCCATGTTCATGGCGGCGGATTTTCCGGCGGAAGCCGCGATGGCAAAAGCGATGTGAATCTTTGCACCCATTTGGCAAAGAAGGGGTATGTAACCGCCTCTATTTCGTACCGGTTAACCCGGAAGCAAGACGGTTTTGGTTGCGAAGTCCCGGCCGATAAAAAGATGGAAACCTTCCGGAAGGCGGTGAGTGATTTGCGCAGCGCTACGGCTTTTATGCTGAAGAATAACGCAAAATTCGGTATCGATACCAGCCGCATTATTATTTCGGGAAGTAGTGCGGGTGCCGAAACCGTTTTGAATGCTGCATACCGTCCGGTTACGCAATGGGTGGAAGGGAAACAGGAATTGCCTACCGGATTCCGTTATGCGGGAGTGATTTCTTTTGCAGGCGCTATGGTGAATGCTGCCAACATTACGGACGAAACAGCCATTCCAACAATGATGTTTCACGGAACGGCTGATAAGCTCGTGCCTTATACTACCGCACCGCATCACTACTGTAGCGTCGACAGCCCGGGTTACATGATGCTGGATGGTTCGTATACCATTGCCAACCGCTTGCGTAAACTGGGGAAAACTTACTGGCTGGAAACCCGCTGCGGCGCAGGCCACGAAATGTCGGGATTGCCTATGACCCAATCGGTGGGTGACATTGTCGATTTTGCTTACAACTACATCATTTGGGATAAAAAGGCGCAGATTCATACCATCGACAAGAGTCCGAACTACAAAAAAGGCGGTTCCCTTTACGATTTTTGCGACAACTAAGTAGAAAAGCATCAAAACAGGCAAGAGGCAGTTTCCCGGAAACGGAGACAGCCTCTTTTTATGGGGAGATCAATATTGATTTTAGTCCTTAAAGCATTATGAAAAATGGAGAAAAACAGCGATCATTGTATGGTATCCTAACAAAAATCCATTTTATCATGCGAAAACTCCTGACTTACTTTCTTTTTCTTTTTCTGACCATACCGGTTTTTGGGCAGGAAACAATGAACATCATCACTTACAATATCCGGTATAATAATCCCGATGACGGAGTGAATGCCTGGCCCAACCGGAAAGCGGATGTTATTGCTCTTTTTAAATTTCATAAAGCAGACGTTTTTTGTGTGCAGGAGGCTTTGCACGATCAGATTGTCGATTTGAAAAAGGGCATGCAGACTTTTGATTACGTGGGTGTTGGTCGTGATGATGGCAAAGAAGCCGGCGAATATTCAGCAATTTTTTACGATACCCGCCGTTACCGGTTGCAGGAGCAGGGACACTTTTGGTTGTCGGAAACTCCCGATAAGCCTGGATTGGGATGGGATGCAGCGTGCGTAAGGATTTGTTCCTGGGCCAAGCTGAGGGATCAGGAGAACAACCAGTCCTTTTTCGTTTTTACCACTCATTTCGATCATGTCGGGGGAAAAGCCCGGGAAGAATCGGCGAAACTGATTTACAAAAAAGTGCAGGAACTTGGAGGCGGCCGGTTACCGGTTTTTCTGACCGGAGATTTTAACCTGGCCCCCGAAGCCAATGCGATTGGCTTAATTCGCAGTCAGTGGAAAGACTCGCGCCTGGCGACACTTTCGCCACCTTACGGTCCGGTTGGCACGTTCGAGGGATTTGATTTCAACTCACCGTTGAAGGACCGGATCGACTATATTTTTGTCACCGATAAGGTGAGGGTGTTGCGTTATGGCGTTCTCTCCGATTCAAAGGAGCAACGCTATCCGTCTGATCATCTTCCCGTACTGGTGGAGGCCAAATTTATTGATTGATACGAGTTTAGAAGAGATAAAAAAAGAGCCGGAATTCCTGTCATAGATTCCGGCCCGTGATTGTTCTAGCTGTTGTTTGATTCGTTTTGGTATGTGAAACGTACGGCTTTAGTGCGTTAGGATGACGTTTTAAAAATGCTCCCGGTTTCCACAGAATGGTTATTCTGTCAGCACCCAACGCTTTCTGTATGGCACATCGGTTGGGTGGCCCCTGCCAGTGGCAGCCAGGCTTCCGTATAACGTAACCTGATAACTTGAGGCGCCAGGTGTTTTGGACAGAAAACGTTTGGCGGCTTTTTTTGGTCCCATCGTATGACTGGACGAGGGGCCATTACCAGTTCGGAAAATTTCTTTGATGGATTCCGTTAGCGGTGATATTTGTTGTGAAATAACGGTCTTTCCACGTAGCAGTGATGAAAATTACTTGTTTTTTTATGAGCTTTCCGTTTTCAGGTTTCTACTGATTTCAACGTTTTTTAAAAGATGGGTTATGCTTGTCTCTATTACTGGCTTTTTTGAGACGAGATTGTTTGATATTGTCGAATATTCTTAACTTTGTCACCGCTTTTGGAGAGTTGCCGGAGTGGTCGAACGGGGCAGACTCGAAATCTGTTGTACCCTTCGGGGTACCGGGGGTTCGAATCCCTCACTCTCCGCATTTATTTCTGAGTTGGGCCTCGCATTGATGCGGGGCTTTTTGTTTTTCCATTGCCCTTCATCTAAATTCACCCTGTATTTTATGGCCCAGGTATCTATACTGGACCTCAGAAGTTAGTTCCTGACAAAATAGTATATTTGTGCCAACAAACGATTTAGCTGACATGACGCTGGATATTGATAAGAAGGATATTGCGAAATTTATCCTGGTAGGAGATCGGGTATTGGTAAAGCCAAAGAATCCGAATACGCAGACAAAATCCGGGTTATATCTTCCCCCTACTGCTGTAGAGAAAGAAAAAGTACAAACCGGTTACATCATTAAAGTTGGTCCGGGATTTCCTATTCCGGCTATGGCCGACGAAGATGAGCCGTGGAAGGATAAAAAAGAAGAGGTAAAATATGTTCCTCTTCAGGCGCAAGCTGGTGATTTAGCCATCTATCTTAGTCAATCGGGTTACGAAATCGAATTTAACCAGGAAAAGTATGTTATTCTCCCGCACTCAGCGATTCTGATGTTGGTGAGAGACGAAGGCCTTTTCGAATAAGTGATTTGATATACCCGGATATAAAGACCGGGAATAATGGGAGGCTTATGATGGATAAAAGGATAATATCCGTTTTTTTCGTATTGCTTTTATTTTTTGGTGAATCGCTTCAGGGAGCGATAAAGAGTATTGGTCTGCCCGTTATTAAAAATTTCACCAAGCAGGAATATAACGCCGGCACGCAAAGCTGGGCTATCGCCCAGGGGAGGGACGGTAAGCTTTATTTTGCCAATAATAACGGGCTTTTACAGTTCGATGGCGTCAATTGGAACACCTATCCCTTACCCAATTCATCCATTGTACGCTCGTTGTTGATTGGCGATGAAAACCGGGTTTACGTCGGCGGCTTCAACGAATTTGGTTATTTTCATCCTGACCAGCAGGGATGCATGACTTATCATTCTATGTCTTTTCATCTTCCGGATAACGAAAAAAACTTCGGCGAGGTTTGGCGTATATACAAATATAAAGGCCAATTGGTTTTTCAGTCATATACCAGCCTTATGATTTGGGATGGCAAAGCGTTCCGGATTTTGCATGCGGGGAACGATGAGCTGTTCCATTTTTCTTTTAAAGTGAATGACCGATTTTGGATCGACAATCGAGCAAAGGGATTACAGGAGCTGGTTAACGGACGGCTGGTTACGCTTCCCGGGATGGAAAAAATAATTGGTCAGGAAATCTGGGGAATATTACCGTTTTCTGGAAACCGGTATATGGTTGCGACACAGAATAAAGGCGTTTTTTTGTATAACGGCAAAGAGATGATGCCTTGGAATACTCCTGCTGACAAGCTTTTGAAGGCAAACCGTGTAATGGGGATAGCCCAAATTGACGGCGGCCACTATGCTTTTGGGACCATTTCTCATGGAGTACTTATTACCGATTCGAAAGGGAATATTATTCAGGATATTAGTCGGGAGGAGGGATTACAAAACAATACGGTTCTCTCTGCTTTCGTCGATAACGATCACAATCTCTGGCTTGGGCTCGATAATGGTATTT
This sequence comes from Prolixibacter sp. SD074, assembly GCF_009617895.1. Taxonomy (NCBI): domain Bacteria; kingdom Pseudomonadati; phylum Bacteroidota; class Bacteroidia; order Marinilabiliales; family Prolixibacteraceae; genus Prolixibacter; species Prolixibacter sp. SD074. Next base: position 2,427,464 of record NZ_BLAW01000001.1, on the reverse strand, counting down.
CCCAGATAAAAATTAACTCTCCGCTTTCGCTCATCGGTTTTAACAACGGTGTCGGTGCGACTTATTCTGCAGCAATTTATAAGGGTAAAATATTTCTGGCGACTAATCAGGGAGTGGTGTACCACGGCTGGGATTCGAATGAGAAAATTAAGCGTTTGGGACGATTTGCCATGATGAATGCAACCCGTGGCCAGGCTTGGTCGTTGGGCGTATTCGACAACATTTTGCTAGTTGGGCACAATGCTGGAGCGTTTCAAATAACGAACGGAAAGCCGCAACAGATTTCGTCTGTTATCGGATATTGGGGGTTTAAGCAAGTCCCGGGGCATCCTGAGCTGCTGATCGGGGGGCATTATAATGGTTTGTCGCTTTTTAAGAAAGGTCGGCAAGGCTGGAAATACGTAAACGAAATTGAGGGTTTCAAAGAGTCATCACGGCAGTTCGAGTTTGATGACAAGGGAAATATCTGGATGGAACACGGTTATCGGGGGGTTTTCCGGATAGAAATCAGCGATGATTATACACATGTCATTCGTACTGAGTTGTATGGAAAGAAAGAGGGACTGCCTCAAGCCACCAACGTGGGAATTTATCGGTTGAAAGGGAGCTTGGTTTTCCTGACTACCGATGGCGTATATCAATATTTTCCCGGTACGAACAGCTTTCGTAAAAGTCAAACCTATTCCGGGTTATTTGGGAAATTAACCGGATTAAGCTACATCCGGGAAGACAAACGTGGTAACATCTGGTATTTCCGGAATAATCAGGCGGGTGTGATGCAGAAGCAGCCTGACGGAACTTACCGTAGTGTTGAAATGCCTTTTCGGAGTTTGTCGGGAAGGTTTCTTCCTACTTTCGAATTTGTTTTGCCGGTCGATGAGCAGGATGTTTTTATTGGCTATGACGACGGCGTTGCTCATTACGACCCAAGTTTCATTAAATCGTGGAACAACAAGTTTTATACGTTGATTAGTAAAGTGTCGGTTATTAAAACCGATTCGGTGATTTTTTACGGTAACGGGGCGCAAAAGCAGGTCCCATCTATTCCCTACCGGGAAAATGACCTTCGTTTTTATTTCGCAGCTGCCGACATGGAAAACATCGGGCATGTGACTTACCAATTGAAGTTAGAGGGATTTGATGATGACTGGAATAATTGGTCGGGGCGTACCATGCGCGATTACACCAACCTGCCGGAGGGAGACTACACTTTCATGGTACGGGGGATCAACCGTTACGGAGTTGAGAGTGATCCGGCTACGTATCGCTTTACGATATTACCTCCGTGGCACCGAAGTGTGTGGGCTTATCTTGTCTACGGTTTCTTGTTTTTGCTGCTTGTTTGGGGCGTTTATCATGTTGTTCGATTGAAAATGAAACGTTCTAAAGAGAAAGAGGCTAAACGGCAACGGGAACTTTATGCCCGGCGGGAGGAAGAACTGGGACGAAAACAGTTGGAAGCTGATAAAGAAATCATCCGGTTACGGAACGATAAGTTGCGCAATGAAATGGTTCATAAAGAAAAAGAGTTGGCAAATGCTTCAATGGAGATGATTCAGAAGAACAAGATGCTCATCAAAATCAAAAACGATCTCAAGAATGCGACGGAGAATGTAATAGATGAAAATCTACAGGCCCGGCTAAGGAGTATTTTGAGACGCATCGACCGCCAGGTAGACAACGAAAAGCAATGGCAGGTGTTTGAAACGCATTTCGAAACTGTCCATGAAGATTTCCTGACGCGGATAAAAGAGCAATTTCCTGAGCTTTCTCCTAAAGAGCTTAAATTATGTGCTTATCTGCGGATGAATGTTTCCAGCAAGGAAATTGCCGCCTTGATGAATATTTCCGTCAGGGGAGTTGAAATTAGTCGATACCGGTTACGTAAAAAACTGGGCTTGCAACGTCACGATAATCTCACCGACTTTATTCTTCGTTTTTAGAATATTGCTAGAAAAATACGCCTCTTTCCCTTTGCGTCTTCTCGTTGTAGTACAATATATTTCTTTCCTGTTCAATACGCTTTATCTGGATTTGCTGATGGAGAGTGTTTTTGCTTGTATTCTGCACAAAAAGCCCCTGTTTCTTACAATACTGGTAGTTCACATTTGCTTAATATTGGTCATACCTCTGTCAACCTTCCCTGTTTTTCTATTTGATGTAGTCAAAACCAGTGTGTGATATTGCCATTTTTGAGTTTTAATAATCTTAAAATTAGAGCATTAATAAATATATGATGAAAAAATGATGTATTGTTAAAAAGTGTTTGATGAGTTTTTGTTGGGGGGTAAAATTCTTTCGGGCACTATATGAAGACTTTTTTTGTGACTGTATTTGTAAAGTCAATGTTAAATCGATGTTGTTTTAAACTTTGATCCTACTCTATGAAAAAAGTCTTTATGTTAACGTTTCTGGTCCTTTTGGCAACAATGGGATTTGCGCAGGAACGAAATGTACAGGGAACGGTGACCAGCGCTGAAGATGGTTCGCCGGTTCCGGGCGTTAGTATTTCGGTAAAAGGTACCACAACAGGAACCATCACCGATGTTAACGGTAACTATTTTATTAAGGTGGGCGACAACGCCACCCTTGTGTTTTCGTTTATCGGATTGAAAACACAGGAAGTTCCTGTTCAGGGACAATCGGAAATCAACGTCAGCATGCAAAATGAAACGTTGGACGTCGATGAAGTAGTGGTTGTTGGATATGGTACACAAAAGAAAAGTGTTGTAACCGGTGCCATTGCCAAGGTAAACTCTTCTGATATTAATAAAACAGCTAATCTTCGGACCGAACAAGCCCTTCAAGGACGTACCGCCGGTGTTATTATTACCAGCAACTCTGGTCAACCCGGTGCCGGGCTGGACGTGAAAGTCCGCGGTACTTCATCCATTAACTCAGGTACACAGCCTTTGTATGTTGTCGACGGTGTTCCGGTTGACGGGGGAATTGATTACCTGAACCCCGGTGATATTGAATCCATCGAGGTGCTGAAAGATGCCGCTTCTGCTGCTATTTACGGTTCGCGCGGTGCGAATGGTGTTGTACTGATTACGACCAAAAATGGTAAAGCCGGCAAAATGAGGGTTTCATACGATGGTTATTATGGTGTGCAGAATCCCTGGAAGAAATTGTCGCTTCTGGATGCAACCCAGTACGCGGTGATTATGAACGAAGCCTCTGTGAATGGTGGCGGCCAGCCGATTTTTTCGGATCCATATTCTTATGGAAAAGGTACTGACTGGCAGGATGAGGTGTTTAACTACGATGCCCCTATCCAAAATCATCAGGTGACTATATCGGGTGGAAACGACAGGTCGAAATACCTGACTTCCATTTCTTACTTTAAACAAGTGGGTATTGTTGCCAAGGGACATTCTAATTACGAGCGTTTGACTCTTCGTTTTAATGCTGACCACAATGTTTCCAAAATCTTCAAATTTGGTCACAACTTTGGTTATTCCCGCACGAAAAGCGAAGGAGTACAAGAGAATACTGAGTGGGGATCCCCGCTGGGCCGCGCACTCAACATGGATCCGATTACCCCGGTCGTGGTAACCGATTCAACGGCTGCTTCTGCATTGCTGGCGAACTATCCCAATGCAGTGACCAACACCAACGGACAACCTTACGGAATTTCTCCCTATGTGACTTCCGAGATTGTGAACCCGGTAGCTGCACTTGCTATTCAGCATAATAAAGGCTACTCCGATAAATTCGTAGGAAACCTGTACGCTGAATTGACGATTCTGAAGAATATCAAGTTGCGGTCGACCTTCGGTGCTGATATTGCTTTCTGGGGTGACGATAGTTCATCTCCGGTTCACTATTTGAACGCTACCAATTATCAGGATTACAACAGTATGCACCGCGCTTCCAGCAAGTCATTGAACTTCAACTGGGAAAACACAATTACTTATCATAATCTGTGGAATGATACGCATGATTTTACTTTTCTGTTAGGTAATACCATTTATAAAGCTGAAGGGAATACCATGGGCGGTTCAAAACAGGGAATGCCCTTCTACGATCCCACGATGAATTATTTTGACTATGCACAGAACGAAACCAGTGAAAATCTGTACGGCTATGCATGGCACTCATCGTTGCTGTCGTACTTTGGCCGTTTGAACTACAGCTACAAAGACAAGTACCTGTTTACCGGCACGGTTCGTATGGACGGTTCATCGAAGTTCGGGCCGAACAACCGTTATGCAGTATTTCCCTCATTCTCTGCCGGATGGGTGCTTTCGCAGGAAGATTTCATGGCTAACAGCAGCGTCGTTAATTTCCTGAAGATTCGTGCCAGCTGGGGACAAAACGGGAACCAGCAAATCGACGATTATGCTTATACATCGCTGATTGGTAGCGGAAGCCGTTATACTTTTGGTGTTGATCAAACACTGACTCCCGGTGCAAGTCCCACGAAAATTTCGAATCCCGACCTGAAATGGGAAACAGTTGAGCAGACTGACATCGGTTTGGATATCGGCTTGCTGAAAAATAAATTCCGTTTTGCACTCGACTATTATCATAAATTAACCCGTGATATGTTGGTGACTGCACCGATCCCTGCACTGGTCGGTAATGCGGCCCCGCTAACTAACCTGGGTGATATGTTGAACACTGGTTTTGACGGTGAATTCAGCTACAAAGCCAAGATTGGTCAGGTGAGTCTGGATACCCGACTGACGGTTTCTTATCTGAAGAATGAGGTTCAGAAAATCGGTAATCAGTCAGGTTACATTACAGGACAGGTATGGGGACCAGAGGGTATGCAGATTACCCGCATCGAAGAAGGGAAACCGATGAACTATTTCTACGGTTACAAAACCAACGGTATCCTGCAGAACCAGGCAGAAGCCGATGCTTACAACTCAAAATACGGTCAAAGTGCTGTCCCGGGCGATGTTCGCTTTGTTGATGCAAACAATGATGGAACCATCAGCGACCTGGACCGCACCATGATTGGTGACCCGACTCCAAGTTGGACATACGGACTGAATATCGGAGCAAGCTACCGTCGATGGGATTTCAACCTGTTCCTGCAGGGCGTAACCGGAAACGATATTTATGACGCTTCGCACCGTTATGACCTGGCTAATGCCAATTATACCACTGATGCATTGAATCGCTGGACCGGTGAGGGTACATCGAATACGCATGCCCGTGTGACGTTGAATGATACCAACCGTAACTATCGTTCGTCTGACGTTTATGTACACAACGGCGATTACCTTCGCATCAAAAACCTACAGATCGGCTATTCATTGCCGACGGGGGCCACCAATTGGTTGCATATCTCCAGACTGAGAATCTATGGTTCAGCACAGAACCTCTACACCATTACCGGTTACAAAGGTTTTGACCCCGAAATCAATGGAGGTATTGACCGTGGTATCTATCCGCAGCCGCGTACCTACATGATGGGTGTAAACCTTACTTTCTAATGCTTAACAGGAAAATGACAAGAAAGATGAAAATTCAAAATATTCTCAAAGTTGCCCTTTTCTCCCTGGTGATCCTGTCCTCTACGTCATGTTCCGATTACCTGGACATGAAGCCGCTCAACACACGGGTTGAGGAGAACTTTTACCAGAATCAACAGGACATGTATGATGCAATGGTCGCGGTATACGACGTATTGCAATGGGGCGGTTTCCAGGGGTATATCCCTGAAGAAACACTCGCAAATGTTGCTTCTGACGACACTTATGCCGGCGGTGCCAACGCCGGAGACCAGCCTGCCTGGGTAGCGCTGGATAATTTCAGCCTGACCCCGACATTGGGCCCGCAGGCTAGTATCTGGGGACGTTATTACAGCGGTATTTACCGTGCTAACCTTTTCCTGGAAAAGCTTCCCGGAGCAACTGTTTCTGACGATTTTGCCAAGCGTTCGACTGCTGAGGTTAAATTTCTGAGAGCTTTCTATTATTTCCAGTTGGAGCGTTGGTTCGGAAATCTCCCATTGATTCTGAAAACGCTGAACCCTTCAGAGTATGACTTCCCGCAGAGTGCGCCCGCAGATATTTATGCCCAGATTGAAAAAGATTTGACTGAAGCGATTCCTGATCTTCCGTTAAGTGTTTCGGATAGCGAGAAAGGACGCATTACCAAAGGTGCCGCTCAATCATTGCTGGGCCGCGTTATTTTGTTCGAAAACGACGACACCCGCATGGGTGAGGTGGCTACCCTGGTTGATAATGTTGTGAACTCAGGCGCATACGATTTGGTGCCTGACTATGGCCAGATTTTTACCAGTGCCGGACGTAATAATATTGAGTCAGTATTCGAAATTCAGCACTCGTATAACTCCAAATGGGGTGATTGGGGCTGGCTGCCCGGCGGCGAAGGAAACATCGCCACTGTGATGATCGGTATGCGCGACTACAACGGACCTACTTTCCAGGCGGGTTGGGGATTCTCTCCTGTTACCGAAAAACTGGCTAACGATATGAAAGGCGACCCGCGTTTCGAATACTCTATTATCGATGTATCGGACGGTACCATGGATGAAACGGGTATGATGAACGCGACGCTCAACGGAGGTGATCAGATTAAATACAAACCGGGCTATCAGAACACCGGATACTTTGTCCGGAAAAATGCGCCGCTGAAGGAAAATGTGGCTCCTGATGGCGAACCGATGATCAACTATCCGAACAATGTTCGCGTTATCCGGTACCCGGATGTACTGTTGATGGGTGCGGAAGCTTATGCCCGTAGTGGTAACGATGCAAAAGCTCAGGGATACCTGAACCAGGTGCGTGCCCGCGTGGGACTGTCCCCCGTAACGGCAACCGGAACCGATTTGGTACAAGCGATATGGAAAGAGCGTCGCTTCGAATTGGCTTTCGAAGGTCAGCGTTACTGGGACCTGGTTCGTACCGGACGTGCATCATCCGTACTGGGTGATCGCAACTGGCAAGAGGGCCGCAACGAGTACCTGCCTATTCCGCAGTCTGAAATTGACAACACCAACAGGACCCTGGAACAGAATCCGGGCTACTAAGCAGTGTTCTGATTTGTCGATTCTTATTTGAAATATTAATACTGATATGAGATGAAAATCAATAAGATATTCAATTATATATTCATCCTGGGTGGTCTGGCACTGGCTTTTTCATCGTGCGATCCCCAGGTTCTAGACGGTCCGCAACTCGGGCCCAAGCCCTCGGCTGATCAGTTGTCTTTCACAATTGCCCAGGGAGCAGATGAATTTCATCCGGTAATTACCAATACTTCCAGTATTACCGGAATTGCAAAATGGGATTTTGGTAATGGAAATAAAGGAACCGGAGAGTCTGTTACTCCGTATTATCCTTTATCAGGAAAATACACGGTTACGTTGACGCTTTATACGTCGGGCGGTTCGGCATCTGTAACGAAAGAATATTCGCAGGATGCCACTGATTATTCTTACTTCCAGGATCCGGCAATCATCGCCCTTTCGGGTGGTGTTGATAACCTGAACGGTAAAACATGGGTAGCCGATTCACTGGCCCAGGCCCACTATGGTGTCGGCCCTGCCGGAAGTGATGGTACCAGTTGGTGGAGTGCCGCTCCTATGGATAAAAGTGGTTTTGGCGCCTACGATGATGAGTTGAATCTCAAACTCAATGGATTTGTCGCTACGTACACCAATCATGGTAAGTCTTTTGTGAAGAGCTTCCAGTCGGGTGTCTCATTCTATTCGAACCCCGTTGATGCCGGTGGCGACTTGACCGTTGATTACACTCCCGGGCCGGGGAGCTGGTCTGTTTCGTCCGAGAATGGTAAACAATACCTGATCCTGAGCGGTCCTACCCCTATTTTCCCAACCTTTGACGTGGGTGCAGTAGACGGGAAATATGAAATCCTTAGCATTTCAGAAAATAAACTTGACCTGGTTGCTACCGGAGCCGATGGCAGCGCATGGCATTACCAGTTGATCCCCAAAGGATACGTGAAACCAACCGTAAAATGGGATTTAAGTGTTGCAGCCGGAGCGGATGCCAATACATTTGATATTTCATTGGCTAACGTTCAGGTTCCTTCAGGAATCAGCATCAGCCAGGTAACCTATGACTTCGGTGACGGAACCGATCCGGTTTCAGTCACTGATTATCACCAGGCGCTATCACATGTGTACATGCGCCAGGGTACCTATCAGGTTACAGCAACACTGGAGGCCAATGAGCAGCAAGTGAAAACGACCTCGGTTGTCGTAGCTCAAAACTCACCGGATTATGTTCCGTTCCAGCCTAATGTAATGGTGATGTACAACGATTTTAGTGAAGTACAGATGGAGCCGGTTCTGGGACAGGATTGCTCGGTTGAGGTGGTTGCAAACCCTTCTAAAATATATCCCAACAAGTCTGCTTATGTAGCTCACTTCAGTAATAAAGCACAGCAGTACGCCAATGCTTATATGCAATTACCTGCCGGTTATCGTTTCGACCTGCGTACGGTTCATACTTTCTCGTTAATGGTTTATGGCAAAGCCGGCGACGTGGTGCTCCTGAAACTTGAGAACAGTGATTTAGCTGGCAACGCATGGACAACTGGAGTTCAGGCTGCTACTTACACAATTAAGCAGGATAACACTTGGGAACCAGTAATTTTCGACTTTACCGGAGCTGGCACAGCGCAAGGCCAGACAGCTGATGTAACAACCGATCCTACATTCAGCAACGATTATTACAACGTCGTTCGTATTATGCTGAATTCAGATACCAATAATAGTGCTGACGATTTTTATTTCGATGAACTGCAAGGCCCGTCAGTAGAGGGTATTAAATCTGCTCAGTTTTAACATTTGGATTTGTGATTGATATATCCGGAGGTGTCATGGTACATCTCCGGATTTCTAAAATTTTAGGACCTTTTCGTACCCAGTTTTTAAGTGGGTTAAATTTTTTAAGGTGTTGACTATGAGATTTAAGTGGTCGTCGGTGATTTTGTTGTTTGTGCTTAGTGGGCTGAATCCGATTCAGGCACAGCGATATGTACCTGAATCGCAGAAAGTAGATCCGAAGGTGGAGGCGAAGGTCGACAAACTGTTGTCGAAGATCCTTATTTGGTTGCCCGGATGGGATACCAGATGATTAAAGGTTATGAAGGAGAAAACAACGATATTGACAACCCGGTGCATGTAGCTTCGTGTATGAAGCATTTCCTGGGGCATTCGGCAGCTAATTCCGGAAAAGACAGGACACCTGCTCTTCTTCCGGAGATCGATTTGCGCGAACGTCACCTGGTTTCGTTCAAAAAGGCGATTGATGCCGGTGCGCATTCGGTGATGAGCAATTCAGGAATTATCAACGGTGTTCCGGTACACGCCAGCTATGATATTATTGCCAAACTGCTGAAACAGGAATTGGGACTTAACGGACTGGTGGTTACCGACTGGGCTGATATTGAAAACCTGCACAACCGCGATCGGGTAGCCCGCACGCAAAAAGAAGCAGTGAAAATTTCCGTCAACGCCGGAATCGACATGTCGATGGTCCCTTACACCGGATGTAAAACGCCTGCGCGGATTCGAAAAAGTTGACTTGAAACCGGGAGAGTCAAAAACGGTGACGTTCCATCTGAATACACGTGATTTGGCATTCGTCAATCATCAGTTGAAATATGTGGTGGAAGAGGGAAAATTCGTCGCTTCGGTGGCGGATCTGACAGTTCCGTTTTCGGTGAAAGCGACACAAACATTCGATCGTTAAATGATATTATAGTTTAAGAAAATGAAAAAGATTTTTTCGGGAATTCTCTTGCTGCTGGTGGCTGCGTCATGCCATACGGCAACCAGGAAAGCTGAAAGCAAAGCAGGCGCAGTTCCGCAAAAAAAGGGAGACTGGAACCTGGTTTGGGACGACGAATTCAATTACAACGGTTTGCCCGATTCTACCAAGTGGAGTTTTAATACCCGGGGAAACGAGTCTGGTTGGGGAAACCATGAAGCGGAGTTTTATACCGATAAGCGAGTGGAGAATGCTCATGTGGGCAATGGAGTGTTGACCATCGCAGCCAAAAAGGAGGATTTCGGTGGGAAGAAATACACCTCTGCTCGTATACGTACCATCCACAAAGGTGATTGGCTTTATGGATGTATCGAAGTAAGAGCTCGTCTGCCGAAAGGCAAAGGTTTGTGGCCGGCAATCTGGATGTTGTCTACAGACTGGAAATATGGCGGCTGGCCCGAAAGTGGCGAGATTGATATCATGGAAAATGTAGGATACGATCCGGACACGATTCACGGAACAGTGCATACCAAAGCCTACAATCATGTTATCGGTACGCAGGTAGGTAAAGCGATCTCGATACCCGATTGCCACGATAAATTCCATGTATATGCACTCGAGTGGGATGCCAATGAGATGAGTATGTTCGTTGACGGGCAAAAATATTTTACGTTTAAAAACGAACATACCGGTTTCGAAGCCTGGCCATTCGATCAGCCTTTCCATCTGATACTGAATGTCGCGGTTGGTGGTGACTGGGGCGGAAAACAGGGAATCGATGATTCGGTTTTCCCGCAAACGATGGATGTAGACTACGTGAGGGTCTACCAGAAGAACAAATAACTGATTTCAAAAAGAATACGGATTATGAAGTACCTGTTCGGCTTATTTCTTTTGTTGGTGTGGTTTCCGGTGGAAGTTGCAGCACAGGATTGTGTCCAGTTGGTTTGGAGCGACGAGTTCAACTATACCGGTTCACCCGATCCGCAAAACTGGAGTTTTGAAACCGGTGCTGGTGGCTGGGGAAATAACGAACTTCAGTATTACACTAATCGGCTTTCCAATGCGGAGGTAAAGAACGGTAACCTTGTCATTACAGCCCGGAAGGAAAGTTATCAGGGCAGTGATTATACGTCGGCCCGTTTGATTACCTACAACAAAGCTGGTTCATGGACCTACGGACGTATCGAGGCGCGTATGAAACTGCCGTACGGACAAGGAATCTGGCCGGCCTTCTGGATGCTGGGGAAAAGTATTTTTGAAGGTACTTCCTGGCCTGGTTGCGGCGAGTTAGACATCATGGAGATGATTGGAGGTGGCGACAATGACAATACCGTTTACGGAACAGCTCACTGGGACAATAACGGCCATGTATCGTACGGATTATCCTACACCAATCCGGCCAAACTTGCCGATGATTTCCATGTATATGCCATCGAATGGGACAGCCAGAAAATAAAGTGGTACTTCGATGATAATTTGTATTGCACGCTGGATATTACACCGCCCTCGTTGACTGCCTTTCATAACCCGTTTTTCATTATTCTTAATATCGCGGTTGGCGGAAACTGGCCTGGAGGCCCCGATGCAACAACGGTTTTTCCGCAAACCATGGAGGTGGATTATGTGCGGGTGTATAGCGGGACGCCACCCAATCCGACGGTTACGGGGCCGTCAACCGCTACTGCAGATGATACCGTTCAATTTTCGACTCAGGATATTCCCAATGCAACTTATACCTGGACGATTCCTGCAGATGCAACCATTGTTTCCGGTGACGGAACAAACAGCATCTCTGTTCGGTGGGGAAATACCTCGGGAGATGTTTCTGTTTCGGTAACGACTAGTTGTGGGACATATGATTCGAATAAGCTGAATGTGGCTGTTGTGAAACTTCCGCCCAGCGATCCGTGGTATGTTCCGCACACGGTTGGCGGAAATGTCAACTGGGAGGTTGTTCAGACCAATAACAATATGGTGTCGCTTTCGATGGCAGGCGAGGATTTGCAGGTGGATTATGACGTGCAGAATCCCAGTGCTTCGCCGGCGATTTATTATCCGTTCGATGGAATTTACGGTTTGACAACCTCGTCAACGGCTGTGCTGGAGTTGAAAACCGAGGCGGGAAATGCGCCATCGAATATGCGCTTTGAGTTGGTGGATGTGAACGATAACGTGAATACTGCTGATTTGCTGAAGATTGATTCGCCCAATGATGATGGTGTATATCATATTCATGCCCATATTTTTGGTCAGAATCCGGATAATATTTTCAAGCTTGATCAGATAAAGGGAATGCGCCTTTATTTTAATTATGGCGTATTGGGAACCACCGGTTCAGGTAAATTCTGGCTCAAGCCTGTGGAACTTACCAGCGAGGATATCACAACGGGCATTACTGACCTGAAAAGTCATCAACTGAATTTATATCCAAACCCGGTAACCGATGTCCTTTCGGTTCAATTGCCGCAGGAGGGATATGGCGCTTCCGTTATTGGCGTTCATGACATGAATGGTCGGTTATTGCGACAGTTCACTACCGAATCGCTGGGAGGGCCCTTACAGTTGAATGTTGTCGATTTTGCTTCCGGTGTTTACTTCCTGACGATTCAGGCGGGGAATGAACGATTTGCCGGGCAGTTTATCAAAAAATAGATTTTTTCATAGGATTGTTTTGACAGGTCCCGGCGTTTTTGTCGGGGCCTTTTTTTCCCATCCACGTTCATGAGGTTATTCCCCTAATATTTGGTATTTTTCACTCACTGAAACTAACTAAAAAACAAAACCATGAAAAAGGCTTTTCTTTTGGCGCTTTTCTGCGCCGTGGCTTTCCCTTTGTTTGCGCAAAACCTTCCGGTGAAGATGGAAGAGATGACCGCTCTCCAATACGTCAACGCAGTTGACCAGTCGAATGCGACCTGTATTATTCCGATAGGAGTGCTTGAAAAACATGGTCCGCATCTTCCTCTGGGAACGGATTTGATTGATGTACGTGAAGTGGCTTTGCGTGCTGCCGCGAAAGAATACGCGATTGTTTTCCCGCCCTATTACTTTTCCCAGATTTTTGAGGCCAGGCACCAGCCGGGAACCATTGCTTACAGCCAGAAACTAATCTGGAATATGTTGCAGGAAACCTGTGATGAGTTGGGCCGAAATGGCATAAAGAAAATTATTTTGGTAAACGGACATGGCGGAAACAGCAGTTTCCTTCCATTTTTCTGTCAGAGTCAGCTGGCATCGCAAAAGGATTATGCTGTTGTGTTATTCCAACCCAACCGGGATGTAGAGGCATATAAAGAAATAAACAAGGAGCTGGTTCCGGGTGGTTCTGGTCATGCCGGGCAATCGGAAACTTCGGTGATGTTGGCACACCGTCCCGGTTTAGTGCACATGGACAAAGCTACTTCCCAGTCGGGAAAAGATCAGGATGGGATTAAGGGAATAGACTCCGACTACGAAGGAATCTGGTGGTATGCCAAATATCCGAACCACTATTGCGGCGATGGTTCGCTGGCAACCAAGGAACTTGGAGAAAAGATTCTGAATGCACAGGTGGAACAGCTGTGCACCATGTTGAAGCAAGTAAAGGCTGACAACAGTATTATTGAGATGCAGGACACGTTTTACGAACAGGCGAAACATCCGATGGATACCAAACAATAACAAAAGAAAAAGGATGTCCGGGCGAACATCCTTTAACCTGTTTAACCTAACCTAACTAACTAGTCCTATGAAAAAAACTTGCTCCTTGTTTTCATTACAAAGATGCAGCGAAATTGTGTGAACTCGTTTTAATTGAGGTTAAATAAGTTTAATAGATAATTATCCGGGCTATCTCATACGAATTTGTAAAAAAAAAAGGATGCATGGTGCGTGCATCCTTTTTCTGCTTAACCTAAACTAACCTAATTCTATGAAAAAAAACTTGCTCTTGTTACATTACAAATATGCAGTGGTTTTTAGTTAAGCCGAGCTAACGGAGGTTAAAGAAGATTAAGGAATTAGGTCGTTTATGAGCGACATTGTTAAAAACTGCAAAACAATGGTCAGAAGTATGAAATTCTGATAAAATAGAATGGGGGTATGGTCGGACGAAAAAAGAGGATACCCGTTTTTGATTACAACAGAAACAGACTGCTACATTCCAAACTGTCAGTTTTTGTCCCATCGGATAACCGTTGCCGGGAAGACTTTTTCTTGCAAAACCAGATGAGATCACTTAATTTTAAAGAGATTCAATCCATACATTTCTGCCGTAAATTTAAAAACTCCTTTGAGATGAATAAAAACAAAACCAGGAAACATCACAAATCACCGGATCACATTGAACCCGAAAAGAAAGATAATCGCCGTTTAGGAAAGAAGCTTTACAAACAGGAGTTGCGTAAAATGCAAATCGAGCTGGTGAAGATGCAGGAGTGGGTAAAACAAGAACAGTTAAAAGTTGTAGTCATTTTCGAGGGCAGAGACGCTGCCGGGAAAGGCGGTGTTATCAAACGCATTATGGAACCACTCAATCCCCGTATCTGTCGGGTAGTTGCTTTGGGCACTCCAACTGAGCGCCAACGGATGCAATGGTATTTCCAGCGTTATGTCACCGAACTGCCTGCCGGTGGCGAAATGGTTCTTTTCGACCGTAGCTGGTACAACCGGGCCGGAGTAGAGCGCGTGATGGGTTTCTGTAGTGATGAGGAATACGACGAGTTCATGCGCAGCTGTCCCGAATTCGAGCGCATGCTGATCCGTTCTGGCATCATTCTCATCAAATACTGGTTCTCCGTTTCCGACGAAGAGCAGGAACTACGTTTCCAGGCCCGGCTCGACGATCCAACCAAACGCTGGAAGCTTAGCCCTATGGATTTGGCATCACGTGAAAAATGGGTAGAATACTCCCGCGCCAAAGACGAAATGTTTGGGTACACCGACATTAAACAGTCACCGTGGTACGTGGTTCCGGCTGACAACAAACGAAGGGCACGGCTCAACTGTATTCATCATCTGCTGAGCAAAATCCCGTACAAGGATTTAACACCCGAGCCCATTGAATTGCCTCCGCGCATTGAAAAGGACAACTACATACGCCCTCCGATTACCGACCAAACTTTTGTACCCGAAATCTATTAAGCTTCGGACTTTAACTCAGGGCTAATGCAATGGAAACCCCAATGAAGGTACCGATAACGTAACCGAGAATTCCCACCAGGATACTCGGGGTAATCAATTTTTTCTGTCCAAGCGAAGCGGCCATAGGCGCTGCCACCGACGGTCCCATGACGTTAGCGGCCGATGATATCATTACTTCGTAGATATCCAGTTTGAAAATCTTAGCCAGCGCGATTAAAAAAATGAGGTGGAAGAAAAGAATGACAAGGTAGAAGCCAAGTATCGCCGGACCGATGTGCAAAATATCAGCCATGTTGGTGGCCGCTCCAATGGCTGCCAAAAAGATGTACATCATCCATAGTCCAACCGAAAAAGCAGTGTCCTCAAGCGGTTTGAGACGCTTAGGGAAGAGATTGGCCACCAGCACCGAAACGAGCGTAATGATGAGAATGCTCAAATCCATTTGCGTGTGAAAAACCGACTGCAACCAGTCGCCCAGCCAGGCCCCCGATGCCGCAATGGCTACCGCAATTACCAGGGTAAGACCGATGCGTTCCATGGTAATGGGCTGCGATTTTTCGTGTTCCTGTACTACGGCTTCTACCTTGTTTTCGGCTTTTGGCTTGGCAAAAAAGCGTGCCAGGAACTTAATTCCCGGAAGCATAAAAAGCAACAGTATAAAAAGGCTGGCTGCAAAATTGTCGACTGCAATGGTAGCCGAAAACAGCGGATGAGTAGTGATTTGCAAAGCTTCTCCGGTAGCAACGAAGTTCATGCTTCCACCAATCAGTGTCGAGGCAATTACTCCGGCCATACGTCCTGAGTCCGGGCCGAGGGGAATCATTGAAAAGGCCAAAAAGCTACCCAACACCACACCAATGGCCCCAATAATGTACGCAATCAACAGCTTTCCACCTTCACGGATAGTGCGCATGATGTTCGATCCCATCAGCATCATAGGGATGGATATCGGCACGAAATAGGTAAAAACCAAATCGTAAACAGGTACGTGTATTTTGGTACTCGATGCCGGGGGCACCACGCCGGTCATCGATAAAAGAGACATCAGCAAAACGGTAACCAGAATTCCGGATACCTTCCCAAACCACTTTTTATGCTCCGACCACATCCCTAAGGCTGCGGCCCCGGTAATAATAGAAAACAAAACCAGATGATCTCCGGGGGCTATTAATGACATAATGGATCAGTTTTAATTACGAAAAAGCAAATATACTTTTTATAGAATTATTCTAAAGAATTTCCTCCTGTAAACCCATCAAGGGAGCTTTCAGTTTATTTTATTATAAAATTTTAATGAAGCAATAAGAGAAAAACATCTCCAAATTCAATGCACACTTGGGGTTTGTTATGTTCTTTCTGAAAAAACAATTAGCTTTATCGGTAACGCAAACGGGTATGCGTCTTTTTTTTAGAAAGTCCCGGATAAAAACCGAAGTAAACCAATAATACCCATTCAATGAAAAAGTTAACACTACTGCTATGCCTGATTTGCGCCGCACAGGCACAGGCTCAAACGGTCATTAACAATATTCCCGGCCGTAACACACTTACCCTTAACGGGGAATGGCATTACATTATTGACCCTTACGAAGTCGGTTATTATGATTACCGCTACAAACCCTACGATGCCAATCCGCATCCAACAGGAGGTTTCTTCCTCGACCAGCATCAGACGGGCAAAACACAGCTCATTGAGTACAATTTTGACAAAAGTCCGACGTTGATGGTCCCCGGCGACTGGAACTCGCAGGATGGGAAGTTGCTCTACTACGAAGGCACCATCTGGTATCGTCGTCTGTTCAGCTACACCAAAAGCAATCCGAATAACCGTGTATTTATCCATTTTGGAGCCATCAATTATGAAAGCGATGTTTACCTGAACGGGAAGAAGCTGGGCAAACACATTGGCGGCTTCACTCCGTTCAATTACGAAATCACCGACTTACTAAAAGAAAACTGGAAGAATTCGCTGGTGGTTAAGGTCGACGACAAACGCCACAAAGAAGGTGTCCCCACACTAAACACGGATTGGTGGAACTACGGTGGCATCACCCGCGATGTGGGCGTGGTGGAAGTACCACAAACCTTCATTGCCGATTACAATGTTCAGCTCAAGAAAGGTTCTCAAAAAGAAGTTGCAGGCTACGTGCAATTAAACGGCCCGAATGCAGCCAGTCAAACCATCAGTATTAACATTCCCGAACTGAAAGTGAAGAAGACTTTCAGCACTGATGCAAATGGGAAAGCGGATATCGATTTTCCGTTGAAAAAACTGGAATTATGGTCTCCGGGAAATCCAAAACTTTACACAGTCAACATTTCTGATACCAGCGATAATATTTCCGAGCCTATCGGTTTCCGAACCATCGAAACCAGGGGAACTGATATCTTACTCAATGGAAAATCAATGTTCCTGCGAGGTATTTCCATCCACGAAGAAATGCCGATGAGAGGCGGAAGAGCTTATTCCGAATCGGATGCACAAACGTTGCTGAACTGGGCGAAAGAACTCGGATGTAACTATGTCCGTCTGGCGCATTATCCACATGCCGAAAATATGATCCGGCTGGCCGACAAAATGGGTATCCTGGTTTGGGAAGAAAATCCGGTTTACTGGACCATCGACTGGAACAATCCCGATACGTATAAAAATGCCGAACATCAGCTAACCGATCTGATTACACGCGACAAAAACCGGGCTTCCGTTATCATCTGGTCGATGGCCAACGAAACGCCGGTCAGCGATGTCCGGACCCACTTTCTGCATAAACTGGCGATGCACGCCCGCGACATGGACAGCACAAGATTAATTTCCGCCGCTTTGGAAGTTCACAGGGACAGTAATCCCAATGACCGGATTGTGGAAGATCCCTTCGCACAGTATGTCGACATAGTAAACTTCAACGAGTATGCAGGCTGGTATGACGGTTTGCCGGAAAAATGCGACAGCATCAACTGGATCATCAAATACAACAAGCCGGTAATGATTAGTGAATTTGGCGGCGGTGCGCTGCAGGGCTTGCATGGCGATTCGCTCACCCGCTGGACGGAAGAATACCAGGAGAGCATATACAAACACACGCTTCCCATGCTGATGAAAATACCTCAATTCCGGGGTGTTACACCTTGGATTTTGTGTGATTTCCGTTCGCCAAGGCGTGTCCTTCCTGTTATTCAGGATGGATGGAACCGGAAAGGGCTCATCGGCCAAAATGGCACGAAGAAGAAAGCCTTCTTCGTCCTTCGCGATTTCTACAAAAAGATGGAAGAGAAATATAAATAACTGATTTTCCCTTAATAAAATAAAAACAGGCTGCCTTACGGGAATAACCAGAGCAGCCTGTTTTGTTATGGCATCAAAATATGTCTAATGAATCATATCGTCAAACATTTTCCTCACCCTTGAACTGTTCCAATCTGCAGCACCTTTCTTTCTCAATATCAATTTATCATCCGGCGATATAATATACGAAGCTGGAATACTACGCGACTGAAAAATTTCCGGAACACGACTGTGAACAATATAAACCGGGAAAGTATAGCCATTTTTTTTGATAAACTGCTTAACCGTAGCCGGCGCTTCCCGGCTGGCAATAATAAAGGCAACCTTACTACCATAATCATCATATAATTTTTGGATAGTTGGCAATTCGGCAACACACGGAGGACACCAGGTTGCCCATTGGTTGAGAAACACCGGCTTGCCTTTGAATTCGGCAAAGCTGTGGTTACCACCGTTCAAATCGAGGAGTTCAAACTGGTAATCTTCATTGGTCAGCTGAATGCTGTTATCGTCCTTTCCCGGCGCCATTAACGTGGTACGAATTAGCAACGAAGCCACTGGCTTCCGCGTAGGCGGAAATGCCAGGCCTATTAAAATCACCAGGATAACGATATCGAATATTTTGCCCAGGAGCGATTGCTTCTTAAACTGCTCCCACTGTCTTTTCAGATACTTCTTCATATGGGTAAAATAACGAAAAATCCGTATCCGGGAAAGTGACTTCCTTCACAAAAGACTCAGCGATACCCGGCCTTAATTTTTGCCATGCCCTGAAATCCTTATCTTTGAACCTGAACCAAATCAACCGGCCTCCCTGGAAAGTATCGGACAATTCATTATCACCAATACGCTCGCGGTGATGTACCGTGCCCGGGATGATCAGGAATGCCCGATGTATTTCATCACGGAATTTATACAGCTTTCATCCTTATTGGTGCCACTTTGACGCTGACGGTTATCATTATCCTGATTGACGGAGCTTTTGCCATGATGGCTATCCCCACCATGGTTTCCGCGATCCTGCTTTCGCCGAAAGTGGTGAAAGTAGCCAAAAGCTACTTTGCCCGGTTAAAGGAAGAAAGAGCCTGAGCTTTATTCACTCAGCCAGTGTTTCAGCGTATTGATGGCTTTTTGCCGCAAATCATCCGGCAAGTCGTTAATACGGGTCCTGTGACTGCCTTCGGGTTTTATGATCTTTACTACGCTCTTGTTGTTACCCGGCTCAACTGCTGATGCGGTCCATGGGTCCCAGCCACCATAAATCAGCAAAATGTGTTTCGCATTGGAGCGAAGATACTTATCCACCTTTTCACTCATTGCTGGTGAATACGGGAATTGAGCCTCTTTCGGTAACCAGATACGAGTGAGATATCCTTTGGTACTTTTGATGGTCATCTGATCAGCAAATGGCGTCATATCGTAAGCATAATAACCCAACTGACGTGCAGCCTGCACAAAGAAAGGCAGGAATCCTTTGCTTCCCTCGATACTAAAATATTCCGGTGAACTAATCTGTACAAAGTGGTCAAAAATTTCCTGAGAAGGTGCATCCGGATCCGGTATTTCATCGATATCATGCCCCCATTGCCAGAATGAGAAAGAATATTCCAATACACAGTAGTCATATACCGCTTCCAGCGGAATCCGGAACGTATATTTTTTCTCGTCACACAATGTCTGAAACATGGGGAATAGCTGGTCTCTGCGCCCCAATACTTCATGCTGGAAAGCAGTCACCTTATTACGCCCTTCTTTGGTGCCCGTAATGTGTTCAATAAAGGCTGCATGGCGTCGCTCTTCCGGCGAGAAGTTCAATGGTGCCACATAGGGAACCGAAATATCAACGTCTTTTGGATAGCGTGCCCGGTGATACAGGCAGGTTTCACCTCCCTTGCTGATTCCTGTGCTAACCCATTTACCATGATAGATTTTCCTGAACATCTGAACCAGATGGTGATAATCTGCGGTAGAATTTTCCACCGTCAGGTATTTCCATTTGGTATCAATCGAATCGGGAACCGACTTACCGAAAAACCGATGTTCCACAAAAATCTGGTTGGCATCGAGCAACAGGCTCAATTCGTTCAAATACTTCGGTGTGGCAGCATATTCGCCACTGTATCCCTCGGTAATAAAAACCACCGGCTTATCATAGCCGAGATGGGAAACTATCACCTGCTGCGCAAAACTGCCGCTGTCGGGATGCTGATAATCGAGCGGTTCCCTGACCATCACCACAAAAGCCTGTTTGAAGAACTCGTTGTTTTCCATCTTCTTTACCGAAATAACATCGGGAAGCGCCTTTATGCGTTGTTCAAGCGTTTGTGCCTGAGCCTGTACCGACTGAAAAACCAGCAGTAAACTAAGGAGTAAAAGTGAATGTAAACGAATCATATCAAACAAATTGGGAGGTTAGAAACCTGTTATCGAATTAAAAATCCTTCTCTCAACGGATCATCCGGGTCGATTAAAAAACGATGCTGGCCGGTAAAAAATGCCTCTCCTGCTACTTTCGGAACAACTGCCGAATAAGGTCCAAACGACGTAACATTCGCTATTTCGACATTCATGGTAGTATCAATCAGACTTTCGATGACCAGCTTTTCACCCGGCTGCAGTCCATCTTTCAGGGCATGCAGGGCCGCTCTGGCGCTTACACCCGAACCGGTTGCCGAACGATCGGCTTCGCCATTGGCAAAAACGCAGACATTCCTGCTATGATGGTTTTCATCTTTTGGCTTCCCTGTAAAGATCGTTCCGTACAGAAAACTGAGATCGGCTTCAAACGGGTGTACAATATCAAAATTACAGGCCACCGCTTTTTTAATCTTTCTGCCCAGGTCGATTATCCGGGTAATATTACGTGGTAACAGCTCAAGCCCAATTTCATCGGCATCGACAAAAGCATAAAATGTTCCGCCGTAAGCCACATCAAACCGGATCGTCCCAAATTCAGGAACATCAACCAGTTGATCCTGTAATAAGACAAACGAAGGAACGTTATGGAATGACGATTTCACTACCTTACGCCCTTTCATTTCAGCGAAAGCGTTAATACGCCCGGGCGGTGCATCGATGCGAATCAATCCGTCTTCAAGGTACTGAATTAAACCAGTTTCGAGGGCGAATTTCACTAACGCGATAATAGCGTGTCCGCACATCGTGGAATACCCTTCGTTGTGCATAAAAAACACGCCGAAATGTCCGTCGGGTGTAACCGGGGGCGTTAGCACAGCTCCGTACATATCGGCATGGCCACGGGGTTCCCACATCAGGGCTTTCCGAATATCATCTAAATTCTTTTGGAAATAACGGCGTTTTTCAAGGATGGTTTGACCAGGAATTTCAGGAATCCCGTCGACAATGATGCGTAAAGGTTCCCCTCCGGTATGCATATCAATGGTATTGACCTGCAACCAGTTTTCAGGCGGCTGCCACCGCAAGTTACTCAGCCCTTCATTCATCCGGTAAACGATAAATAGTCAGTATCACATGCAAGTGGTCGAAAGATACAATGCAAACGTGAAGTTTGCAATCTTTTATATAATCAACGGGCTCATTTGTCGCCGACTTATCCTAATCTTCGTTATTTCCTGGATAGTGTAGGAGCCGGCATGCACACGGCGCTTGACTTTTTCTTCGGTGAATTTAAATAACCGGAATAACCTTAAAGAGCAATGACGCCCTCAATTTCAGCCGCTTTTTCGTATACCTCAATGATGGAATCTACATCAGTCATGATCTCCTTGCTGCTAATAGCTATGTATCGAATATCGCGACTGGTTCGGAAAGACAACTCTTCCGGCTTTGGGAAAAGCTGTTTGACCTTTTCAATTTTCGCCGAATCGTTGGGAACGATAAACTTAAAGAAATACAATAAAGGCCACTCTTCCTGTTCCAGCAAAGTAGTTCTCAGCTTTCTGAATTGTTCATCCATGATATCCTCCTGTTTCGGTACAAAATTAACTGCAAAGTCGGTATTGGCAAGCGCCCAAAGATTTCTTATTCCAAACCTTTTTCACGGCACGATGAACAAACTCCTTTCAAATAGTAATGGTATTCATCAACTAAAAATCCCTGCATGGGAATATCAGGCAACTGGTTATGAGTTAAGGGAAAATCAAATAAACCATCGCAAACACGACATTTAAAATGCCCGTGGATGGCCGTATCGGCATCATACCGGATCTCATTATCCTCGATATTCAACGCCACCGCGACACGTTTGCCCGTAAACAATTTCAAGGTGTTGTAAACAGTGGTTTTTGACAATCCCGGGATTTCGCGCAACAGTTCGGAATAGATCGTATCCACGGTCGGATGGTTATGCTTCTCGATGAGATATTGCATAATCTTCACGCGCTTTGGTAACGGACTGATTCCGTTTTGCCACAGGAAAGATTTTATTTTTGTGTCATCAATCATAAATTCTGGAATAATTACAAATTTAAATATTTTTATTTACATCTCCCTGCCCCTATCTTTCTATCCAACAGAAAGAAAAACAAATATCAACTTATTTTCAACAAAATATGCGGCTTTTTACATATAAATTATCTCTATTGCTCCATCAATATTATTCATATAAATCTCCTTTCAAGTTCAAAATTTATGCATATTTTTGTAACTATTACAATTTTGAAAAACAATTTATACACATAAAAAAGAACATTATGAGTTTAGTAGGAAAAAAAGCACCAGTATTTAGTGCAAAGGCTGTTGTAAACGGCAATGACATTGTGGAAAATTTCTCCATCGAGCAGTTCATTGGTAAAAAAGACGTAGTATTTTTCTTCTACCCGCTCGATTTTACCTTCGTTTGCCCGACTGAGCTTCACGCTTTCCAGGCTAAAATCGATGAGTTCAAAAAACGCGACGTTGAAGTAGTTGCCTGCTCTGTCGACTCGGAATTCTCTCACTGGGCCTGGTTGAACACCGAAAAGAACAATGGTGGGATTAAAGGTGTAAAGTATCCTATCGTTTCCGACTTGTCAAAAACCATTTCTGAAGCATATGGTGTACTGGCCGGGGAATACGACTTGGACGATGAAGGAAATTCCGTATTCAAAGGTGAGCCGGTAGCTTATCGTGGCCTGTTCCTGATTGACAAAGAAGGAGTTGTTCGTCACGAAACAATTAACGATAAGCCACTTGGCCGTAACGTAAACGAAACGCTGCGTATGGTCGATGCATTGCACCATTTCGAGCAGTACGGCGAAGTATGTCCGGCTAACTGGACCGAAGGTCAGGATGCGATGAAAGAATCAGCCGACAGCGTTGCTTCTTACTTGTCAAATCACTAAAAAGACCGGGGCAAAACCATACACGACGTTATTGCAACTTTTGAGCTTTATCAACCAAATCAACATCAATCTGCAGTACAACAATCGTTGTTTAATACAAACGTCAGAAACTCCATATTTTCGATGAAAGAGGATGTCCGAAAACGGATACCCTCTTTTTTCGTCAAAATGCCCATCGCTGAGGCATTTTTTGTTCTATGTCTTTTGTGATTATCTTCTTATTTCTTTTCCGGTGTTAACCTTAGCATCAGCACGCCGTGGGCGGGTATGCCGGCGGTGAGGTTTTTGCCGGTGTTGCCAATATCTTTGTGTTGCCACAGGTCGCGCAGGTCATATTTCGTGTTGTGAAATGTAACGTGGTGGTCTTGGTGACTGATCCCCATCTTACCCCAATCGTAATTGACTTTCCATGGTTCATCGGCCCGGTTGAAGAAGCAAACGGCCAGCTCATCGTTTTCGAGAAATTTTACCCAAATTTCCTGGTCGCCATAATCCATAAACCGGAACCCCTGCTCGCCCAGCGCATCCTGGTCAACCTGAATCACTTCTTCGTTGGTCAGTATTTTTTGTGTTTCGTCGTCCATGGTGCGGAGGTCGTTACCGGCCATCAGCGGGGCAGCCATCATACACCACATGCTGAAGTGTGTTTTGTATTCGGTGCCGGTCATGCCACCGTTGCCTACTTCCAGCATGTCGGGGTCGTTCCAGTGGCCCGGTCCGGCATAAGGCCACAGGTCTGCATTCAAGTCGATGATGTCGAGTACGCCTTTACCGCCCCAGTTGATGGCACCCTTGAAGGAGTCGAAAATGTCGCCGGTGGTACGCCACAGGTTCCCAATGCCTTTGCCCCATTCCCAGGGTTTGTTGGAACCCCATTCGCACATGCTGAATACGATGGGACGTCCGCTGGCTTTTAATGCGTCGCTCATGGTTTGGTACGCAGCTTTTGCATTCTGACCTTCATTGTAACACCAGTCATACTTTAGGTAATCGACACCCCAGGCTGCATACTGACGGGCATCCTGAAACTGGTAGCCACGGCTTCCGGGACGTTTTTGACAGGTCATCGAACCGGCACAGGAATAAATTCCAAATTTTAATCCTTTGGAGTGAATGTAATCGGCCAGCGCTTTCATCCCGGAAGGGAAACGTTCGGGATCGGGAATGATATTACCGGCACTGTCGCGGCTTACCTGCCAGCAGTCGTCAATCACAATGTATTGATAACCGGCATCGGCCATGCCACTGTTGAGCATGGCATCAGCCATTTCTTCGATCAGTTTCTCGCTGACGTTGCAGCCAAACTTGTTCCAGCTATTCCAGCCCATCGGAGGTGTAGGAGCCAGTGTTTCCGCTCTTTGTGCAAACAGTTGAGTGCTGAATAGTACGAGTAAAAAGAGTGTTGTTAGTTTTTTCATCACTTATGTGTGTTAGATTGATATTATGTTATATACTTTCGACTGAAAGTAAGCGTTCCGGATTTTTTCAGTGGTCGGTTTTTGTGTGATTTGATTTGACTTTCCGAAAATAATGATAATGTCGTTAAATCGGTTGAGTTGGAGTGTAAATTGTAGGATTGACACTAAGGTTTTTTGACTTTCGATAGGGTGACAATGGCGGCCCTCCTGCACTTGTTCACTAAAAATAACCGTATCTTCGGGGTGTCCTTTTGTATCCGTGGGAAATATGAACCTGAGAATTACGTGCTTTCTTTTTGCCTGTCTTTTTCTGCATTATGGTGGTCGCGCCAAAGCGGATGAACGTCAGTTTGAGATGCGTCCGTTGACTAATTCGAACGGATTGTCGAACTGCTCGGTGAATGCCATTTTTCAGGATTCGGACCATGTGCTGTGGATTGGTACCTGGGACGGACTGAACCGGTATGACGGCCATGCGATCCAGATTTTCAGGCCCGAGCCGGATAATCCCAATAGCCTGAGCAACCAGGTCATCCTGAAAATTGAGGAAGGCAAAGACGGTTATCTTTGGGTGCTGACCATGCACGGTATTAACCGGCTAAATCCTTATACCAAACAGATTAAACGTTATTTCTTTGGCCGTGAAGATAAGGCTCCCTTAACGGAGTCGGAGTTTCATCTGGCCGTTGATCGGCAGCGTAACATCTTTTTTGAGGCAAAGGATTGGGGGCTGGGCTATTATGCCAATGATTCTGTTCGACGATTCCCATCTGCTGGTTTGCCTTCTCTGGCTGTAAAGAAAATCAGCTTCTCCACATTGAACACTCTCCTGATTCGATATGGTAACGGAGATTTAGCAGAAGTTGTTCTGCAGCGGGATATCGATGGCACAATAGCCATTAAGGGACACAAAAAAATTGGACAAAATATCCGCGATTTTCTAAATGAATCGGATGATAAACTTCTTCTGCTGAAGAATGACGGCCGCCTGGCTTTTTATCAGTATAGTACCGGAAAGACAGAGATGACCCGGTTTACGGGTATCCAAAAACTCATCGGAAAAACCAGCCAAGGCGTGTTGATTGCAAGGGAAAAAGAGCGTTTTATTTTGGCCCCCAACGGACAAATTGAGCGGAATTCGTGGTTGGGGCACATTAATAGCCGGAAATTATCAACTGTTTTCGAAGGCAACGAAGGAGTGGTTTGGGTTGGAACCGATGGCGATGGAATTTACAAACTATTTCCGAGGCACAAGTTGTTCCATTCGGTTACCCAGCTACAGATTGAAGCTCTTCGTGGTGGTAATGTCCGGGCGTTTTGCCTGGCGCCTGACAGCGCTTTATGGGTAGGGACGAAAGGACAGGGTTTGTTTCGCTTTCCGGCACACTTCTATCTGAATGGTCCTGAGGAAAATATTCCGGTAAATAATTATTATTCGGACAATACGGCACTCAATAATTCTGTTTTCTCGCTGTTTTGCGGTAAGGATAGCCTGATGTTCATCGGGACAGATGGAGAAGGGCTCTCGGTTTACGATTTCCGGTATCATAAAGTGGTTAACTGGGAAAGTATCGAGGGAACGGAGGATTATGTGCCATTCCGTTCGGTGTATGCGATTTACCAGGATGCACAGGGTTTCATCTGGTTGGGAACAAACGGATACGGCATGTTCCGGTTACGGATGGAACGGGATGGACGGAAGTTGAAAATGGTTGACTTTAAACAATATGAAGCGAACGAGAACCTGGCCGGAAAGTTAAGCAGTAACATCATCTTTTCCATCATTCAGGAAAATGATGATGAATTGTGGATTGGAACCCGGTTGGGGGGATTGGACCTGTTTGACAAGCGGTCGGAAACGTTCCGCGTTTTTCGGAAAGGACCGGCTGATTCACTGAGTTTGAGCAACGATGATATTCTTTGCCTGTACAAGGATACTTTGAAACGTTTGTGGATTGGTACCAGCCTTGGATTGAATTACATGGAGACCAACAAACTTTACAACCATCCTGCTTTTCACAGTTTTACCACGAATGACGGTTTACCCAACAACACCATTCATGGTATGGTTTGCGATCATGCCGGAAACTTGTGGGTGAGCACTAACCTCGGTCTTTCCCAGTTCAACGTCGAGAACCACCGTTTCCGTAATTTCACAGAAGAAGACGGATTGCAAAACAACGAATTTGCCGATGGCGCATTCTTTCGGGACGACCATACCGGATATATTTTTATGGGCGGCAACAGCGGCTTCAACTATTTCCGCTCATCCGAAATTGGCGAATACACTTATATTCCCAATATCGCGATTAGTGATATTAAAGGACAGAATGACGATCAGCCTTACTATCCTTCATTCGTTGTAACGCCTGAGCTGCGAAATCCTCCTCACGTTAAGCTAAAACACGATCAGAACTTTTTTGATATAACATTAGCGGCGCTAAGTTTTATCAACAGCGAGAAATGTCAGTACGCTTATTACCTGGAGAATTTCGATAAGCAGTGGAATAATATTCAAACCCGGCGGGTGATTTCGTTTACGAACGTGCCTCCCGGGAAATATACGCTGTGGCTGAAGTGGTCGAACAGCGACGGTATCTGGAGTCCTCCGGTTCATGCTATCGATTTTCAGATTAAACCGATCTTTTGGGAGTCGGCCTGGGCCGTCGGTATCTACGTGTTGCTGACTGTCTTTTTTCTGCTGTTTGTGCAGAACTACTGGAAAAAGCGACAACTGCTGCAGCAGAATATCGAATTGCGTCAACGCGAAGAGGCCCTGCACCAGAACAAGCTGACCTTCTTCACGAATATCGCTCACGAGTTGCAAACACCGTTGACCCTGATTGTCGGGCCATCTCAAAAACTGGCCGATGATCCCGGTATCGATCCGGAAGGCCAGAAATTTGTCCGTATGATCCAGCGCAACACCAACCGTTTGTTATTCCTTATTCAGCAGTTGCTGGAGTTTCGCAAAGCGGAAAGCGGTCACCTCGAGATGCAGGCCCAGTATTTCAACCTGGTGAACCTGGTAGAGCAAGTTGCCGAACTATTTGATGATTGGGCTATTCAAAACCAGATTGATTACAAGATTGATTCCCCGTCGGAAATTCCCGGTTGGTTCGATCAGGATAAAATTGAGAAAATCATTTTCAACCTGTTGTCGAATGCCTTCAAGTATACGCCCCGGGGCGGAAGCATTAAGCTGAAGATGCAGGTTGAAGAGGCAAAATCGCAGGTTCGCATGGAAGTGATGAATTCCGGAAAAGGAATACCGAAGGAGAAAATTCCCCGCCTGTTTGAGCGCTTTTTCATTACCGATGAAGGCGGCAGTTCCGATCCGGATAAATTCCGGACGGGCATCGGACTGGCCTACACCCGCAGCCTGGTAACGGCTCTTGGCGGTACCATTGATGTGGAAAGCGTAGAAAACCAACTGACCACCTTTTCTGTGGTTTTGCCCTGTTGCCAGGAAAATACTGAAGCTGGTGATGCACAGGAACTAGTGGATGACGTAATTCTTTCGCGACAATTACAGCACATTCTGATTGAGCCCAAATTATTGGCTGAGGAAAATGGACAGGAAAAGATCAGGACATTGGACGCGCTGGAGAACAAACTGAAGACGATTTTGATTGTTGAGGATGAACCGGATATTCATCAGTTACTGGATGGCATGCTGAAGGATAAATACCGATTATTGACCGCTTTTAATGGTGTAGAGGCATTAAAAGTAATGGAAACGGAAATGCCTGACCTTATTATTAGTGACGTAATGATGCCGGAAATGAATGGAACAGAGCTTTGTAAACATTTGAAAACCGACTTGAAAACGTGTCATATCCCGATTATTCTTTTGACTGCAAAAAGCTCGGTGGCCCATCGAATCGAAGGTCTGGAGAGTGGTGCCAATTCGTACATCCCCAAACCATTTCATCCCCAACATCTGGAAGTGCGCATCGAAAAGCTGTTGGAAGAGCGGGAAAGGATTGCGCGCTATTTTCAGCAAGATAATGGTATGGAGAACCTGGCTCAATTATCCATAGCAGAGGAAGACCAGCAGTTTATCGACAAGGTTATGGAACTGATTCGCCAACACATCAGCGATGAAGAACTTCAGGCAGCTTTCCTCGAAAAGGAGATGGGGATGAGCAGTTCACAGTTTTACCGGAAGTTGAAACAGGTTTCAGGCATGTCACCCGGCGATATGATCAGGTCCATGCGGTTGAAGCATGCCGCTCATTTGTTAAAAACCACTTCCATGACCGTAACCGAAGTATTTTATCAATCGGGTTTCAACAACCGATCGTATTTTTACCGCGAATTCCAGAAAATGTATCAGCTACCGCCCAAACAATTTCAGTTGAATTTTAAGAAATAAACTCCGACTTTTACATTTTAATGCATTTTATTCTTCACTATTTCAATGTAATGTGTCGTTTGTGTACATTTTTGAAGATATAGTGTACAGCTTTCACGCCCATCTCTCTCCAACTTTGAGGTACCAATAATCCAACACCTCAATCAACCTTAGTCAACTTAAAATTAAACCAATGTTCCAAACAAAATCCAGGTCCGGTGCGACCTTGCTTTTCTTGTTGTTCCTGTTTGTGGCTACAACGCCTGTCTCGGGGCTAAACCTGAAATTGAAAATTGAAGGAACCCCGCAACAAGGTTATGGTGTTGCACTGTATGACGGGAACCAAAAACTTTTGAAAGATGCCGGCGCTTTTAGCCTGCATTTGTCCAATCTGGATTTAACTTCGGATACTACGTTTAATGAATGGAGGGGAGCTTCATGGACCGGAAACGACAGTATCGTTACGCTGCAGAAGGATACTTATATCAAAGCACTCGACTCGAAACTGTCCGCCAAAGTCACTTACCAAATTGTCAATCCACACATCGTAAAGAAAACGGTTGAGCTCGTTCAACCCAGCATGCTTTCGATGTATTATACCCTCCGGGAAAACAATGTTCCGGCGCAACAACCCAAAAAATATGTGACTTTCGAGCAGGATAATTTTCCGGGCGGATTCATTCACGAACTTTTTCCATCGGCAGGATTTGTCACTGCGGATAATACGGCCGTGGGTTTCCTGACCGATGCAGGATATAAAAATCAGTTTACACGTACTACACGGCGCCGTTTTAGCGGACGTGGCGGCGGTTTTGTCGGGATGCGCCAACTCCCCGATCCGAGACTGCTATCTGCAGCTACACCCAACGAACGGGCCCGGGGGAAAGACTATGTACGTTTGACTTTTGGTGAGATGTTCAATCTGAATGCCGGACCTGACACTGTCTTACCGCTTCCGCAGAAACTCATGCCGGAGGGTAAGCTTTCGGTTTCCCGGAAGGATAGTTTGATTACCATGAATTGCCAGGCGGGAGCGAAAGCAGGCATCCGCCTGATGACACCCATTTCCGGCCAGAAAGTGTACACCATCTCTTTCAGGGTGAAAGGCAACTTGCCGGTAGCACTGAAACTGTACCGGATAAAGAACGGCCAGCAAGGGCCGGAGCTGGAACACGGCATCAAATACATCGATGCGTTTCCTTCAGAAACGGATAAGTGGACCGAGTTCAAGGGGAGCGTACTGGTTCCCTATATCGAAGGCGATAGTGTATTGATGTTCATCGGAAACACATCCGGAAAAGCCGGAACGATGCAGATCAAAAGTCTCACAATTGCCGAAAATCACCCGGCCATTCAGCCCTATAATGTTTTACCGCTTGGGAAGACGGAAACCAAAAACACCTACATTTTTGTAGAGCCGTGGAAGTCACATCGCGATTTCATGATTGATTCGCAGTCGAGGTTGGCAGAAGGCAAAGGTTTTAAAGGTTCGCTGATTGAGAAGATGCTGTATGCGAATGCCAATATGCTGAACTGGATTACTTCGGTGAATGATTTCACGCCGTTCAGTGTGCCGAATATGAATTACTCGCCCGACATGTACAACCGGGATTCGTTCTGGACAACCGTGGCGACTTACAATAAGAAGCTGAATTTGGCCATCTGGAACCAATGGGCAAAAACACAAACGCCGGAAGGTGCTGTTGGAACTATCATCACACCTTACATGGGCTCGGTAGAAGCCAAGGACAATGAGGCGACCATTGAGTGGCTGGTCTGGGCTTTAGTGAACCAACGTCGCTACGGGGTTCAACTTCCGAAAGAAAAAATTGATAAGGCCATTTCGTTTGTGCTGAATTCGTTTGACGAGAACCGCGATGGCATTTGCGAATCGCATTTTTCGATGAGCCAGATTGATGTGTGCGACTACGTGCCCAAAACCGACCGTCTGGCGGTAAATCAGGGGATGTTCGCGGTAGCGCTGCACACAATTAAGGCGTTGGGATACGATATTCCGGATGATTACCTGAACAAGGCGGAATCGGCATACCGGAAATTCTACGATCCGAAACGGAAACATTTGCTATTCGACCGGGAATATCCCGATTTGATTTCATTGACGGATTTGGTGCCCGAGTTTCTGTCACTCTGGCTGTTCAATCAGCCCATGCTGACCGATGAAATGGTGATCAATCAACTGAACCAGGTACCTTATCTGAATAAAGCTCCGGACTCTCCCCATCCGGAGATGGGAACTACCGCTCCTATTCTGGTGCGATTGACCAACGATGCAAAGGGCTATTCCTATATGACCTCCGACTATCAGCCGTTTGGCGAATTCGGAAAAGCAAATTATGCAGGCCACTCCCGCGACGGTTTTTATTACAACGGCGGTAGCTGGATGCGTGCTGAATATTGTGCTTATGTGGTTGGACTGAAACATGGCTGGCACAGGGCAAATGAAATGATGGAAAACCGGGCCTGGGCGGAAATCAATTTGAATCCGAAATGGCCTTTCAGTAAGGAATTTATTCCAACCCATTGGAAAAGTACAGACGAATGGTGGCTTTCAACAAGGGGGCTCAGCTGGAACGTGTTCATCCTGATGGCTGATGAAGTCGCGGGATTGCGCACTCCTGATATGGACCCTGACTATAAATAATGGATACAATTAATGATGCTCAATCAATTAAATCTTTAAAGCTAACTTCTATGAAAATCTTTTTTATTACAAGATTTAGAAGGGAAATACTTGGGCTTGTATTTCTTTTTATGACAGGGGCCGTTTTCGGCCAGGTCAGCGTAACCGGTACAGTTACCGATGAAAGTGGGACTACACTTCCCGGAGTAACTGTGGTGGTTTCCGGAACCACAAATGGTACCATTACTGACGTGAATGGTAAGTACGCCCTTCAGGTTGAAAATACCAATGTATCCCTCGATTTCTCGTTTGTGGGATTCCAGGATCAGACTATTTCGTTGAATGGAAGATCAGTCCTGAATGTAACCATGAAAGAGGAGAAAAAGCAAATCGACGAAGTGGTAGTTGTCGGTTATTCTGCCCAGAAAAAAGCGACCCTTACCGGTGCAGTTTCTCCTGTGAACATTTCCGATATTGATAAACGGAAAGTGGGCGACCTTTCTCAGGCCCTGCAGGGGCAAATAGCCGGTGTTCAGGTCACTTCCAGTACCGGTGCTCCCGGTGATAAGGTAAATATCCGCATCCGTGGTGAAGGAACCATCGGAAACAATAATCCGCTCTATATTATCGACGGTGTTCCGTCACGGGATATTTCCTTCCTGAACCCTTCTGATATCAAATCAATGACGGTATTGAAAGATGCGTCGGCTGCGGCAATTTATGGTGCACGTGCTGCCGGTGGTGTTATCGTGATAACGACAAAAGATGGAGTGAAAGGAAAAACCAGTCTTGATGTCAGTTATTATACCGGAATTCAAAAGGTGGCTCACCTTCCGCATATGCTGAATGCCGATCAGTACATGAATGTGGTGGAGCAAGCATGGAACAATGCCGGTTATACCGGAACAAATCCTTACACTGCCGATAAAGGCCGTAGCGATTTTGCCAACACCAACTGGCTCGATGCCCTCTTTGAACTGGGACATTCTCAAAATGCACAGGTGACAGCTACCGGAGGTACCAACAAAGTGCAATACTTGCTGTCAGCTAACTACTACGGACAGGACGGTATTGTGGTGTACAATAACGATAAGTATCAACGCATCAGCTTCCGTTCGAACATCAGCGCTAACTTGACCGAACGTTTGAAAATTGGCACGAACCTGCAACTTTCGTATGTTACACAGGATGCATTGTCTTCGAAGGGCGATGAGCCGGGAATTATTCGCCATGCCATGTTGCGTCCGCCTATCATCCCGATTTATAAAGATCCCAGTGATCCTACCTGGTCAGCACAAGATCCGTTTACCGATTTACCGTTCTACAAGAATAAAGATTCCTTTGAGAGCGATAAATACGAGAGGACACAGAACCCTATTGCGTTGGCTTATTTCACCGATGATGTAAGGAGCTACTACAAAACCTTCGGTAATTTATTTGCCGAGTATGCATTCCTGGGTGACAAATCGTTGAAATTCAAATCGAGTATCGGTATCGACCTGACTTTCTCGCACAATAAAGCATTTTATCAGAACTTCGGAGATGATGACGGAAGCGGCAGTACACTCGATGCCGGCCTGGGACGCCAGAACCGGCCAAGTTCACTCAACGAAGAGCGTAGCGAGGAAATTACGGCTACCTGGGATAATACATTGAATTATGTTAAGGATATAGGTAAGAGTTCAATCAATGCATTGGTTGGTAGTGAATTCATTACCAATCATTCTTCCGGAATTAGCGGCTCCCGGGCCCGTTACGACTATACCGACAAGAACTTCCGTTATCTCGATTTCGGAGGTACTCAGTATGACGTATGGAACGGAGGTTCTGCTGCTGAATGGGCATTGTTCTCGTTATTCGGTTCAGCGACGTATTCATATGATAGCCGTTATATGGTAACCGCTAACTTCCGTGCAGATGCTTCTTCACGCTTTGCGCAAAATAACCGTTGGGGTTACTTCCCTTCAATTTCTGCCGGATGGAAATTGTCGAATGAAGATTTCATGAAGGAATTAACCTGGTTGTCGGATTTGAAACTGAGAGCCAGTGTGGGACAGTTGGGAAACCAGGAAATTGACAATTATGCTTACCTCACTCTGTTGAGGAAAAGCGGCGACAGTTATCTGATTTCCCGTTACGGAAACCCGGACTTGAAATGGGAAACTACTACGCAGTATAACTACGGTTTGGATTTGGGACTTCTGTCCAACAAAATCTATTTCACTGCCGACTATTTCATCAAGAATACAACCGACATTCTGTTGCCGATTTCATTGCCGTCAATTGCTGGTGATGTTTCTCCAACTTATGTGAATGCAGGAGCCGTTACCAACAAAGGTTTTGAGTTTGCTTTGACACTTCGCAACAGCGAACACCAGTTCAAATACAACATCAACCTGAACATGGCGACCCTCAAAAATGAGGTGACGAAACTGCACCCGAACCTGCCGATGATTATTAATGCGGCCAGTAAAGGAGTAGCGCGTACCGTTGTTGGTCAGCCGCTGAATTCCTATTACGGTTACGTGATGGACGGTATTTATCAGAATACTCAGGAAATTCAGGATCAACTGTACAATACTTCCAATCCTGCACAACAGCCTGGTGATATCCGGTTCAAGGATTTGAATGGTGATGGTATTATCAACGATAAAGACCGGACGTTCATCGGAAATTCTATTCCGAAACTGACTTACGGAATGAACCTGACTGGTGAATACAAAGGCTTTGATCTATCACTGTTGTTCCAGGGGGTTCATGGTGTAGACCGCTACAACGACGGAAAGAAGATTGTGGATTACGATACACGTCCGTTCAACTATACCACGCGCGTGCTGGACGCATGGCATGGCGAAGGAACCAGTAACTCCATCCCACGTGTAAGTTTCACCGACAACGGTAGTAGCAAAACTTCGAGCGTATTTGTTGAGGATGCCTCTTACTTCCGGCTGAAAAACGTGGAACTGGGTTATACATTCAAGTCGCTGATAAAGCGTTCGAATACGTTCAAGAACCTGCGTGCTTACGTCTCTGCGCAGAATGTATTCACCATTACCAATTATACCGGTCTCGATCCTGAATCGATCGATTTGATTGATATGGGAACTTACCCGCAATCAAGAGCTTTCATTCTTGGTGTTGATGTGAAATTTTAATGTCCCAGCTAATAAAATTCAGTAAAATGAGAAAAATATATATGATACTGGTTGCATCAACTTTATTGTTGTTCACCGGTTGCGACAAATATCTCTACAAGGAACCCATCGGGTTGCTTACACCCGACCAGATAGATACCTCACCAACGGAAAGTACGGTGGAATATTCGGTCTTTACTTCGTATCAATTGCTTTCCAGTACCCTGAATATTATTGGGGAATGGGGCTGGGACGACGGAACCGTTCTTCGCAATGATTTTATCCTGAGTGATATCGCTTCGGATGACATGCAGAAGAAATGGAATCCGGACGGTGACCAGGCCTGGATGGACGAAATTGATAATTTCAACTTTACTTCTGACAATGGTGGTTTTAACGGACAGTGGGCTTATGACTACGACGGTATTTCCCGTTCCAATCAAGCTATCAGTTATCTGACCAATGACGAGTTGATGAGTAAACTGACCATGGACAGTAACCTGAGAAACCGTTTATTGGGTGAGGTTTACTTCCTAAGAGCTTTCTATTACTTCGATCTGGTCAATAATTTCGGAGATGTTCCGCTCTTGCTGAAGCCGCTGGAAAGTTTCTCTGAAGCGTATGATGTCGCTGTTCGTACACCGAAAGATCAGGTGATGGATCAGGTAAGAGCTGATTTGGCACAGGCCGTTACGCTATTACCTAACAGCAAATATTCTGATGATACTCAGCCATGGCGTGCTTCAAAAGGCGCTGCTATTGCCATGCAGGCAAAAGTTGAGCTGTACACCCAAAACTGGCAGAAAGTACTCGACTACATCAGTCAGCTGGATAACCTGGGTTTCTACTCACTCGATGCTAATTATTTCGATAATTTCCAGGTGGAGAAAGAATTTACCGACAACGAGGTGATTTTTGCCTACGATCATGAAAGTAATGCTGTTCCGGCTAACGGTAATGGACTTTGTGCTTTATTGGGATGGGGGTTCGTAGCACCTGAACAGAACTTTATTGATGAATTTGAGCCAAATGATCCACGTCTGCTTTATACTGTGGATGTCGATAATCAGGCAGTTTATAAAATTTTTGGTGAAACCAATACCGATAACAAAGGAAACGATGACTCGCCCAGTAACAAGATTTACATCCGCTATGCTGATGTAATGCTTTGGAAAGCGGAAGCTGACATAAACCTGGGGAACTATTCCGAAGCCATCGGTCTCATCAATCAAGTCAGGGCACGGGCACGTAATTCCGTTGCCATCGATGGAACAACACCTCCGGCAGGTACGTTGCCCGGCCGTGATGTAGCTTCAACGGATAAGGTTCAGATTATGGGCTGGTTGCGTCACGAGCGCCGTGTGGAACTTGGTTTCGAATCACAACGCTTCAACGACCTGAAACGTTGGGGTATTGCTAAGGATGTATTGGGTGCATTGGGTAAGAATTTCCAGGATAACAATTATCTCTACCCGATTCCACAACGCGAAATTGATAAAGCAGGTGGTTCAATTACCCAGAATCCAGGATATTAATGCTTAACAGATTATAGATAGAAAACAGGATGCCCCACATGTAGCATAATAGGACATACGGGGCATCCTTGTTTTCACAATCCGGAAAGAAAGACAAAAAGCTAATTATGGATATTGCAAAGAGATTCGCCGGGAACCCGATTTTACGGCCGGGTGACCTGAAACCGGGCAAAGATGGATTGAAAATTGAATGTCTGCTCAATCCCGGAGTATTTAGGTATGACGGGAAAATCTGGATGTTGCTTCGGGTGGCCGAACGCCCGGAACAGAAAGAAGGATTCACTACTTTCCCTGTTTACAGCGAAGATGGTGAGTTGCAGATTATGGAGTTTAAGAATGATGATCCGGATTTGGATTTATCCGATCCGCGGGTTATCAGTTATCAGGGACAGGATTATCTGACGACTATCTCGCATTTGCGCCTGGTTTGCAGTGAAGATGGAATCCATTTTCACGAACGGGAGGGATATCCTTTGCTGACCGGTAAAGGTATTCACGAATCTTACGGAATTGAAGATTGCCGGGTATCACAAGTCGGGGACACCTACCACCTTACCTACACGGCTGTTTCTCACCTGGGGGTTGGCGTTGGTTTGCGGACGACCAAAAACTGGAAAGATTTTGAACATCTCGGGATGATTTTCCCGGCGCACAATAAGGATTGCGCTATTTTCGAAGAGAAGATTCAGGATCGTTTTTATGCGTTTCATCGTCCAAGTAGTCCTGAAATTGGCGGAAATTATATCTGGTTGGCCAGTTCACCGGATGGTGTTCACTGGGGAAATCATCAGTGCATTGCGCAAACCCGGAAAGGAAAGTGGGACAATGTGCGCATTGGCGCCGGAGCTGCTCCCATTCGGACGGATGAAGGCTGGCTGGAGATTTATCACGGAGCCAATGAGGATAATCAATATTGCCTGGGCGCCTTGCTGCTGGATATCAATGATCCTTCCAGGGTGTTGGCCCGTTCCGAAGAGCCAATCATGGCGCCAACTGAAGAATATGAAAAGACCGGATTTTTCGGCAACGTCATTTTTACCAATGGCCACATGGTGGATGGTGATGAAATTACCATGTATTACGGTGCGGCCGATGAAGTGATTTGCGGTGCAAAATTTTCTATCCGGGAAATTTTGGAAACACTGCATTAGAAAACGAATTACATCTCAACTGAGGAATTATGCTGAAGAAACTGGTTAACGAATATCGCGTGTTCTATACCTATCCCAAGGGTATGCGGATACTGCTGATTACAAATTTGATCTATTCGCTGGTATTGCCGATTATCGAAATGTTTATCGGTGCCTATATCATGCGAAATTCACACGAAGCCAAGCTGGTGGTTATCTTTCAGTTGGCTCTTTATTCCGGTATTCCGTTAACTTTTGCCATAAACGGTTTTCTTCTCCGGAAAATAAAAATTGCATGGCTTTATTCATTTGGGATGCTGCTCAGTGGCGTTTCCATGTCGGCCATGATGATGTTACATGAGTTGGATGCTACCGGCATCGGTATTGCCGGATTGATAATGGGACTTTCCTATGGATTTTTCTGGGCCAATCGCGATTTTCTGGCGTTGGAAACAACCAATGATGATAACCGTAATTACTATTACGGGCTGGAATCATTCTTCTATACACTTACCGGGGTGATTGTGCCTTATGTGGTGGGTGTATTTATCGGGGCCACCGATGAGCATCACTGGTTTGGAGGGAATACAAATGTTGCCTATCAAATAGTGACCATGATGGTATTCCTGTTGACCATTATCTCTTCCATTGTTGTCCATCGGGGTAATTTTGTTAACCCGAAACAGGAACGATTCCTCTATTTTCATTTTCATATTCTTTGGAAGAAGATGTTGGGACTGGCTACGCTGAAAGGACTGGCTCAGGGATACATTGTGACGGCTCCTGCCATGCTTATCATGAAACTGGTGGGAAATGAAGATGTGCTGGGAACGGTCCAGGCAATTGGCGCTATTTTCTCAGCTATCGTTCTGTATCTTATTGGACGAATGGCAAAGCCGAAACACCGTATTTACATCTTTTCGTTCGGATTGCTGTTGTTTGCAACCGGTAGTTTCATCAATGCCGGGCTCTATTCCTCGCTGGGCGTAATCCTTTTCATGTTGTGCCTGGTAATGGCCCGTCCGTTGCTCGATGTAGCTTACTTTCCTATTCAACTGAAGGTAATCGATAGGGTAGCAGCCATTGAAAAACGGAACCAATTTACCTATATTCTGAATCACGAACTGGGATTGTACCTGGGGCGTCTGATTGGTTGCGGACTTTTTATTCTGATGGCGAGTTACATCGGAGAGGACTTTGCGTTGAAATATGCTTTAGTCATTATTGGCCTGTTGCAATTATTGTCCATTTTCGTTGCTAAGAATATCATCAATTCAAAATACTAAACCATGAAGAAAATATTGTTGTTTGTTGCTGTCATCCTGATGCTGGCGTCCTGCACATCAAAGCCGGAGCTGCGTCATCAGGACAAAGTGCAGCAGAAAATGCTGGAGCGGATCGGTCAAATGCCCGATTTGCCGTCGCCTTACAAGATGCTTGACTGGAAAGCGAAAGCCCGGAAATTCGATCAATTGGTTTTCGATTCTACTCAAACGGGCGATTACTGGCCGCTTATCTGGACGGACAATTCGCAAAAAAACTTTCCGCAGAAAACATTTGGTCTGTATACCGCTATCGGCGATGTTCGCCAGGGACCTGACCATCATGACGGAATTTTCCATGAATCGCTGACTACAATGGGTGCGGTTCTCGGGGCTACCCTGATGGGGATCGATAAATCCAATCAGGATGGGAAAGATTACGTGAACATGCTTCGGAATTATTTTAACAAGGATACGGGTTGGGATATCATGATGAACAATACCTGTCCTCAAGTGGCACTATTGGGAGGCGGTTACGGCCGCGACTGGTGGTACGATGTTTTTCCGAATGTCATCTATTACGGAATCATGAATTTCTATCCGGATGAGAAAAATGCCACTCCGCTGCTTCGGTCCATCGCCGACAAATTTCTGGCGGCCGATTCTGTATTGAATGGTAACTACCATCATTCATTCTTCAACTACGGTAAGCTGGAACCGGAAGACAGCCAGATATGTCCTCAGCAGGATGCGGCAGCCGGACACGCGTACGTCTTATATGCGGCGTATAAAAAGTTCGGTGATAAGCGTTACCTCGAAGGCGCCAAATCGGCGTTGGACGCTTTGTTAAGTCAAAAGGATAACACCTTCTACGAAATCCTGATGCCTTTCGGAGCTTATGTGGCTGCCCGTCTGAACGCCGAAGAAGGCACCCATTACGATTTTACCAAAATCATGAAATGGACCTTTAACGGAGATGCGAAATGCCGCAGAGGTTGGGGCGTTTTAGCTGATAACTGGAATGGTTTCGACGTTTCGGGACTGGTTGGCAGCACCTACGATAACGGTGGTTATGCCTTCCTGATGAACACCTTCGATGTCGCCTGGGCATTGGTTCCCATGGTGCGCTACGATCCGACCTGGTCGAAAGTGGTTGGCAAATGGATGCTAAATGCGGCCAATGCAGCTCACCTGTTTTATCCGTACGAAATTCCGGACGATCATCAGACGATTCCTCAGCTGAAATCAGTAACCAAAGGGGTGATTGCTTACGAAGGGCTGACGAAGAAATCGGCTTACGAGCAGTTTGCCGATATCAAAGCTCCGGTGGCGCAGGGTGATGGCCCTAACTGGGTGAAAGGAAAAAATCCGTGGGTGAGCCAGTTTAGTGTATATGGAAGTGCGCAGGCCGGTGTTTTCGGAAGTATTATTGATACCACGAATGTGGAAGGTATTCTGCAGCTTAACCTTCTGGCTTGTGATTTCTATCGCGACAAAGCATATCCAAGCTATTTGTATAACAATCCTTATAAGGAGCCTAAGGTAGTGAAAATTGATTGTGGTTCGGCTCCTGTCGATTTATACAATGCGTTGACACATAGCTTCGTTCAGAAAAATATTACGGGTGAAACCGAATTTACACTGGAACCGAATGGCGTAGCGATGCTGGTATTGGTTCCGGCCAACGGAACGCCGGGATACAATGGAAACAAGTTGTTGGTGGATAATGTGATTGTAGATTATGCAATCTCGAAATAGACAATAGAATCTATTTTATAGTTTGGGTCAAATTGAAAACGTGCCGCAGCATTGGTCTGTCCGGCGCGTTTTTGTGTTTTAGCGTCTTCTTTCAGGGTGCAACATCCTCTGAGATGGAATCTTCTACCCCTGGGGGTCCAACTTTCTATCTTTAGGGTAGGCGTTTCTATGTTCAACATGGAATTTTCCTGTTTTGAGATGGAATCTTCTATGTTGAAACAGGAACTTTCTTGTTTTAGGGTGCGACTTTCTATCTTCAGGATAGAATTTTCTATGTTGAAGATGGAATTTTCCTGTTTTGAGATGGAATCTTCTACCCCTGGGGGTCCAACTTCCTACCTTTGGGCCAGACTTTTATGTGTTGAAAGTGGTTCTTTGGAAATAGATACTGCAGATGGAAGAAAATCGCTTTCCTATAGAGACCAAAATATAACCCTCCGGCCTGTAGCAGAAAAGTTTATGTTGGTTTTACTCAAAAGAAGTGAAAAAATGAAGAAGGTGCCCTGATTTTGGACACCCTCTTTGTTATCGACATTAACAGTCCAAATGTATGCCAGCCTCTGCCAAGACCGGTGTCTTCATTTTTGTAGATTACTCTATGCTAGTTACTTATCGTTTGATAATTAGTTTTTCCTTGTACAATACATAGTCATTCTCGATATGAAGGAAGTATATTCCCGGTGGATATTTACTCAAGTCAAATGTACAGGATTCATCCTTGGTATCAATGGTCTTCAACAAACCGTTTCGTTCATTATATAATGTTACAGTATAGTCTTCCAAAGGCTTATCAAACGGTTTGTCTGGATGTTCTTTGTATTTTTCAACTGACGGTTTGAGAAGGAGGCCTTTTGCCTTGTTCTTATTACTCTTTTCGACTCTTTCAACCGTAACTACATCGTTTGCCGGGTTTGGGGTCATTGTGAAAGCGTATGAATAGCTGGGAACAAAATGGTAGGTAGGTTGAATTGTCCCACAACCAGCCGTATTAATAGTAAGTCTCAAATCTCCATAACTAGTTGAAGTGTTCAGATATAAGTTTAAATAACTGGTATTAGCGTAGTTAATTTGACTCCAGTTAATACCTGTACCGCCAGTTAATTGCCAATTAAAGTAGCTGGACCCCGGACAGGTAACGGTTACGTAAACCCAACTTTGATAATCCACAAAGTTGACTGTTGACAAATCGTGTGTCTGACCATCCTGTCCCCAGGTGCCGGTTGGACGAACTACATCAACATATTTTATTGGTAGACTGAATCGATCACATGAAGAGGTTACAAGGGTAGCCTTAATCCACCCAGAACCACTATTGAGAGGATAAAATGTACACGGGTTAGAGCCTTGTGCTGAGGACCTTGAAATATTAGAACTCTGGTCCCAAAATAGTTCCGTACCATTTGGAAGGTTAGGAACAGAGAATGAGGTTCCAGATACACATACGGCACTTCCTCTTGATACATACGGACTTCGTGCCGTATTTACTGTAGTGGCCCCAAGACCACACGGGTCTAACCAGTTACTTAATCGGGTTGCATCTGTACCCCCTCCTGTCCAGGATTGATTAAATCTGCCGAAATAATCAGTTTGTGGGGCGCAACCAATTGACCCCCCGTGTAACTGCCCCACAACCCTTCTATTTTGGTCTAATAATGGTGAACCGGAAGAGCCCCCTTCAATTCCTCCATCATCAATTGTGGTTTGCCAATGGGAGTTTGCTGGAGATATTCCTCCATTATTCCAATAGAGTGTAGAACTGTTAGTTGATAAATTATCATAATCAAAAGAGATTTTCATTACATCCCCCGAGGGATGATGAATAAATGTTCCAGAAGTTGGCGTATTACCGCTTCTGTCCCATCCCAACCAGGAAAATCGATTATCACCGCGGGGTTGTCCATCCATTTCCACTAAGGCACAATCTGTATCGTAGTATGCTGCCCTAAAAGTGTCACCATTGTATGTGATACCTGTTGTGGCAGTGCTTCCCCCGCATGAAGTCATTTTATACTGGAACTTAAACATCCAATTTTCAGCATTGGAAATCTCGGTTGAAGAAAGTTCTCCTATAGGAGCATCTTCATCTATACAATGGAACGCTGTCAGGAAATACGGCCTAAAATTTTGGTGTGTAGTCATCACCAAAGCTCCACTACACAACTCGGTTCCACTGGAAAGAAGTACTAAGGCCACGGCGTCAGATGATTCATCCCATGCTGGGTAACATGCAATATCTATATTACAAGTATCCGAACCTCCTAAATTTCCATTAACCGCGTTCGGAAATACATTCTTATATGCATGCACCACCTTTTCTATTCTCAATGTTGATTGTCCTTTCTGTTTTTGTGGTTCAAACAAGAAAATTGTTACATCATCTCCCTTAATAAGGTCTGTCAGGAAAAATCCGTTTTTTGTATTCTCTTTTGAAGTAACCGGGCCATACAACATAGTCCCTGTTGCATTGGTTATGTATAACTCTGCACCGTCGGGTAGATGAAAATTGTTAAAAACGAAGTTGATGGAATAAGCGCCTTTTGACCTAAATTCCATCGACCAGAGACGCCCATCATCTGTCTTGGTCCATTCTCCGTCCTTAAGGATGATCTGCGTATCAAATCCTTTCCCAAATCGGAAGGGAATATCCAGACCTTCTGTTTGTTTGTCTTCCTTGATTAATTGTTGAGCATCAAATGAAGGGAAGGTTTTTATTTTATTCGATTTGGGATGATTGCTGATATGTTTGACTTGTTCCCAAGCATTTTTGTTGGGGTAGAACTTTGTTTCTACTTGGCCATAGGCTATATTAATGATGAATAGGATAGCTAGGGTTAGGAATGATTGTTTCATTTTATTCAACTTTGAAATTGATCTTAAAGGTTAACGTATCTGTATATACAGGATGTTCCCCAGGGAATCTGAATCGATGTTTAAATCCTGTATAATAATTGCCCTTTTTAAGGTAAGGTCGGTGTGTACTCTCATATGTGGCTTTTTCCCAGGACCAAATAGAATCCCTGTTATCAACCCACTGTTGTTCAAAAACTCTGGATTCGTTTGTATTGAAAGGGTATGCTCCAGCGCCTACTGTGCTTATAAGTAATGCTCTAAAAGGCTTACCTAAATCCTCTCTTTCAGAGGAATAAACTTTACAAAAATCATTATCATTGTAATAGGCAAAATCCGGATCGAAATATAATTTATTGCCACTTTTATTCACTATGGCAAAGTAAAATGAAAAATTCTCCCCTTCATTAAATACGGTCGCAGGTT
Organism: Prolixibacter sp. SD074; assembly: GCF_009617895.1. NCBI lineage: Bacteria > Pseudomonadati > Bacteroidota > Bacteroidia > Marinilabiliales > Prolixibacteraceae > Prolixibacter > Prolixibacter sp. SD074. Next base: position 2,383,524 of record NZ_BLAW01000001.1, on the reverse strand, counting down.
CTCCTTTTTCATTCAGAAGAGAGAATGTGAATTCAACTCCATCTACTTCTTGATGAATTGATGCGCTTTGACTATCTGGAGAAATAGTCCATAGGTTATCAGAGCTTTTTTCACATCCGCTTCCCATGATGCTAAGGAGGCATAGAGTCAAGCCAATTTTTAAAATGATTGTTTTCATCATTCAAAGTTTAAGATTCAACATACTGGATTTCTGCCCTGAATTTTCAGGGCTCTGGAGGTTCGGAGGTGATCGCATGGTCGTTTCATATTATAGGTTAGTTTAAATACTATAGCAAGCCACGTTATAGAGGCTTTTACCAGCAATCAAATGCTCGTTAATTCTTAGAACGAGTCTGTCTGGGCGTTTAAAATTAGATAGTTGAAGGTAATTAATGGTTGCGTTAAATTTTATGTTGGTGAGCATAATTTCGGGTAAAAAATAAAATTTCTTACCAATTCCTGGGAGTAGTCGTTACCTGATATTTTTATGTCAGCATTTTGTTAACTGTCAATCTGGTTTAATTGATACTCCTTTTTTGAGTTTTCTTACCGGTCCAGCCAGTTGCGGAAGAAGCGGGCCCGTTCGCGGCTGACAATGATTTTTTCTTCCGATTCGGGTTTGGTCTTCACGACAAGTTTCCCGTTGAACCAGTTGTTCACCCGGTTCACGGCATCGATGTTGATGATGAACTGCCGGTTGGCCCGGAAAAACTGTTCCGGAATTCGTTTCTTTATCGACTCCATAGATCAAAAAAAGGGGGCTGAACCTCCTTTTCTTATATTCCTAACAGGGCTCCCAGCTTTCCCTTCACTTCATCCAACACACCTGTTGATGCCTTCCCTATAAATTTTGCTCTCCTAACCTTCCAATCCAGCGATTTTACAGCATCGGCCAGAATAACCCCCGTCACATTTTTTGAGTCACAATCGACCTCAAACGGATAACCTTTTGATTGATTTGTGACGGGACAGACTACACACAAACTGGTTTTGAGGTTATACTCTCTTGGTGATATTACCAATGCCGGGCGATGGCCTGCCTGTTCATGTCCGGCTTGCGGATTAAAGTCCAGATAAATAAAGTCACCTTCATCGGGTACATATGTTACCATACTTCTTCTCCTTTTGAGTCCCCGGTTGACGTTTCTCCGTGAAGGTTGGACTCGTTAATCCCTTCCAGAAGTTTCGATAAATCATACTTCTTTGGAACCTTGGGCGTGAGATAAATGCTACCATCTTTCGTGGAAATATCGAGTTTTGAACCTTCTTTTAGCTTTACTTCATCGAGAATCGCTTTGGGCAGTCTAAGTCCTAGGCTGTTTCCCCATTTTTTGATATATACTGATGTTTCCATTTTTGCAATTTTTGAATTCTACAAGTTTTTGAAATAGTATGATTTTTTGGTTCTGGGACACTCCAAGGGAGTTGTTACAAAGATAAGCAAAGCAATAGTATAAACAAAGTATATACATTATTTGTGCCGGAATCAGACCTACCTTTTGGGGTCAGTATTTCTGCCATAGGCACCGTATAGAGGCGTTTACCGATCAAGCCAGTTGCGGAAGAAGCGGGCGCGTTCGCGGCTGACAATGATTTTTTCTTCCGATTCGGGTTTGGTCTTCACGACAAGTTTCCCGTTGAACCAGTTGTTCACCCGGCTTACCGCATCGATGTTGATGATGAACTGCCGGTTGGCCCGGAAAAACTGTTCGGGGTCGAGTTGCTTTTCCAGTTTATCCAGCGGATGGTCGACCACATGGTTTACCTGTTGAAAAGTGGTCGCTGTGGTGGTTTTTTGTGAACTGTAGAAAAAAGCAATGTCATTAATATTGATCTTCACGAATCCGTCGGCAGTGGGGACCGCCATCCGGGTACGGTATTTCTTCTGTCCGCTGAGCAGCGCTTCAGCCAGTTCTTTGTAGTCGGGCCCCGGCAATTCAGTCGCTTTTACCTGTTTTTGCATCGCATCCAGCTTCTTGATGCTTTTCTCCAGCATGGCCGGCTCGATGGGTTTCAACAGGTAATCGACGCTGTTCACGCGGAAAGCCTGAATGGCATATTCGTCGTACGAGGTGACGAAAATGACGAAAGATTGCGGCTGGACGGCATCAAATATCTCGAAACAGATGCCGTCGGAAAGTTGAATGTCGGAGAAAATAAGGCCGGGACTGGGATGGGTTTTCAGCCAATCCACCGAATCACGTACGCTGTCCAGGCAGGCAAGGATTTGCCAGTCGGGCCTGAGGCTGCTGATGAGTTCGGTCATCATTCGCTGCGTAGGTAATTCATCTTCAATTATCAGCACATTCATAACAATGCGTATTTAATCCAGAAGCGGGATTTGTACCGCGAATTCTGCTTCTGTTTCAACGATTTTAATGGTTTTGCCGGAGAGTAACCGGTAACGGTCAGACAGATTGTTCAACCCGGTTCCGGAGCTGTAAGTTGTCTTTTTCTCCTGCCGGTTGTTCCGCATTTCCAACATCATTTTCTCCGCATCCGTTTTCATCAGGATGTGAAGGGGTTCCTTTTGCGTGGCCCGGTTGTGTTTGAGCGCATTTTCAACCAATATTTGTAATGTGAACGGAGGAATGCGGTATTTTAAAAGGTCCGGCTCAATTTGGTTTTCCAGAAAGACAGCGTCACCTAACCGGATTTTATGCAGAAAAATGAACTTTTCGGTGAATTCCAATTCTTTGTCGAGTGTAATGGTTTCGTCATCGCGGCGTTGCAACACATAGCGGTACACATCGGCTATTTTCCGGGCAAACTCTTCCGCTTTAGCGGGATTATACCGAATCTCTGAAATGAGCACACTCAGGCTGTTGAACAGGAAATGCGGGTTCATCTGGTTTTGCAGGATCCGATATTCCGATTTCAGTTTTTCCTGTTTTAGCTTTTCGTTCTCGATGAGTGAATTGCGCCAGTTGGAGAAAAAGCTCCGCAGAAATAAAATGCTGTTGAAAATAAGCACGAAAATGGCACCAAAAGCATAAGTCAAAATAATTCCACGGAAGTGCAAATTGGGATGGCCGGTGTCCCCTGGAAGGACAATGAACATCGCAATGCCCACGACAGCTGTCCATAGCAGACTTAATGCGGCCTGCTTAAGTACCCTTGGAACAATGCGGAAGAACCACGGTGTTTTCTGATCGAGATACCGGTTAATGAGAATGTTTCCTTCGCTGAGAAGATTAAAGCCAATAATGGCCAGAATATACGGATACGAATCGTTGAGCGGATTTTGTGTGGGCGTTAAAATGAAATTGACAAACTGGAGGGTCAAGAGGGCCAGCAGGGACACAATGCCCAGGCGTATCAATGTAAAACGAAATTTATTCGACATGATGCCTTCCTTGTTATCTCCGGTTCCGAAATATAGCATAATTTTCAATGTCGCTAAAAATTAACGGATACGATTTCCTTCAGCTTATCAATTGGTCACTCCGGGTTACTTGGTATTATTGCTCTGTTGCCTATCGTTGGCCGGTACCAGTTTGCCAATGGTTTTTAGGTATTGTGTGACACTCAGTTTTACATTCGATTTGGCATCGATGTTATCACTCAGTGCTTTTTGCCATTGGGCCTGGCCTTCGAGGTAATTGGCCAGTGTTTCCATGCCTACTTCATAATTATCCTTGCTCTCTTTCAGGTTTTCTTTGGCTTGCTCCAGCGCTTTTTCGGTCATGGTCAACCGGGTCAAAGCATCTTTCAGGTTAAACCTTGCCTGGGCAATTTCCAGCATCATCTTTTCGGTGATGTCCTGCAAGTCGGTTTTCTGTATCTCCTGGTCCGCTTCAGCAGCCCGGATTTTGTTCCGCCCTTCACCCCAGTTGAAAATCGGAATTTTGACAGAAGCCATGGCCGTAAAAGAGGTATTGGAATAGGCGGAGCTGTTTATTTTCGGACCATCCAGGTAGTTGTACCCGGCCGATGCGCCTAATTGCGGAAGAAAATCAGAACGGGTCAGTCCGACCTGTTTTTGTTTCAATTCTACCTGCTTCTTCACGATTTGCCAGTCGGGGCGGTTTTGGGGATGTTCGTCTTCCATATTGGTGGACGGAATCACGCCTACCGTCAGACTATCTGACGCTGAAACAGCGCTGTTGAGCGGCAAACCGATAATGCGGCAAAGGTTCATGCGGGCCAGTTCGCGCCCGTTCTCCGCTTTCTGGACCATCAAAACGGCCTCATTCTTTTTTACTTCGGCTTTCAGTAAATCGTTGCGGGAGCTCATGCCGGTTTCATAACTGTTTTGCAGAATGTTGACCAGCTCATCCAGCATCTTCTTATACTTTTTTGCGGCTTTTACCTTGTCCTTCAGCGTCAGGTAGGTCCAGTAGGCCTGGTCACTTTCATAGATAACATTCGACTGTTGCAACCGGATATTTGCATCAGCCATATCTTCAGCCAAACCCGCCATTTCGTTTGCCTTGCGGATTTTGCCTCCCATGTAAATGGGTTGTTCGAGTTTTAATCCGGCCAGCGCTACGCCCTTGAGCCCAATCTCAAGATTCACATCGGGCATAAAGGCATACATGTTGAATACCGGATTGCCATCCGGGCCAATGACCGGCTGCCCGCTGGACGGATTGACCATCACATTGGGCTGCAACTGCCCACTGGCATCCGGCGTGTAAGTTGGCAAATAGCCGCCACTGATGGTGTAATCGACAGTGCTTGGCGTGTAGAAGAATGTTCCGGTAGCGGATAATCTCGGGAAATAATTGGCCCGGTATGCCTTCTTGTTATAAATGGCTTTCTGCTTTTGTGTATTGGCCTTGCTAATCTGTTTACTGTACTCCAGCGCCATTTCGCGGCATTTGTCCCGGTCAAGGGAAAGCTGGGCATGGGCAACGGTGGCTGATGCAAGGGATATGAGAATGAATAGGTTAATTTTCTTTATCATGGTTGGTTACTTTTTTCGATACTTCCCGTTTGGGATGGTGAATGTGAAAAAACAGTGAATAGAGCACCGGTATAATAATCAGCGTGATGAGTGTCCCTACCAGCAGTCCGGCCATGATGGTCACCGCCAGCGAGCCGAACATATCATCGGGCAGCAGCGGAATCATTCCCAGAATGGTGGTTAGTGAAGCCATCATCACGGGCCGAAGCCTGGAAGCCGATGAATCGATGATTGCCTGGTAATGGCCTTTCCCCGATTCGATTTGCAGGCCTATCTCTTCTATCAATACCACACCGTTTTTAATCATCAAACCAATCAATCCCAATGCACCGACGATGGCTACAAAGCCGAACTCTTTTCCCGATAGGAGCATACCGGAAACAATTCCGATGGTGGCCAGTGGCAAACTGAGCAGGATGATGGCTGGTTTTTTGAAATCCCTGAACAGGGCAATCAGGATACCAATCATCAGGATAATCGCCATGGGAAGGTGCATGAACAGATATTTTCGCGAATCGCTGCTGGCTTCATATTCACCTTGCCATTTGAGGTGGTAACCGTCGGGCAGTTTAATTGCACCGATTTTGTCTTTGATATTTTGTCTGACTTCTTCCGGCGAATGCCCGGGTACGTTGTTGCATTGTGCTTTGATGGCCCGCTCGCCGTTGTAACGCCACACAACAGGTTCCTCCCATTGGGGCGAAATGCCTCTTGTTGCCTGGTTGAGTGGCTTGCTGCCCATTGCTCTTTCCAGTAGATCGGCTGTGGTGGCCTGGCCGGTCAACAGTCCCCGCAACTCCTGCCGATTAATATTGCCAATAGTGGGGGTGAGGCTCCAGACCGGAACGTTATCCAGCTTTTCAACGGGCTTACCCCCTGAATTGGCACTCTTCAGGTAAATGGGGAGAGTGCGTCTGCCTTCGTGGTACTGACCGACGGGCAAACCATCGGTAGCTGCCAGCAATGCCAGGCTAACGTCGCTCCGGGATAGTCCGGCCTGACGGGCCAATGGTTGGTAATAATCTACTTTCAGGTACGGTGTTTCCGGTTCCCAATTGTTTGTCACCAATGTAGCCGTTGGTTCTGCTTTCATCACATCTTCAGCCTTCTGTGCCAACTGCTTCAATATGGCCGGATCGGGGCCGGTGAACAACGCTTCGATGGGATATTCCTTGTACATCAGGTTGTATCGCTTCATGCGGACATATGCTTGAGGATAGTGTGCCGTGAGGTACCTCTGCAGCGTATCCATTTTTTCTTTTAGCACATCCGGATTGGTGAAATCGACGATTAACTCACCATAGTTTTGTGAGGGCTGTGCAATGGACCGCACCAGGTTATAACGTGTCGGAGTGCCACCCAGACTAGTCGTTACATGCGTTACTTCGGGCTGGCTCATCAGGTATTGCTCCATACCGTGCAGATCACTATCTACTTCTTCGATGCGCGTGCCGCCATGAGCCCGGTATTCGATGTAAAGCTGATTATAGCTCAGGTCCGGGAAGAAACCTTGTTTGATATACCGATAAGAAAATCCGGTAATTATCAGCAGAACAATGGTTGCGCCAATGGTCAGTGCCCGGTGATACAACATAAAATTTAATATCTTCCGGAAGAAGTCATATATTTTACCTTCGTGCGCACCTTTTCCATTCCCTTTTATTTTCGATTTCATGAAACGCTTTTCAGCGATGATGGGGATATGCGTCAGTGCGAGGACCCAGCTCAACAGCAGCGATACAGCCAGTACAATAAACAGGTCGCGGACGTATTCTCCGGACGTGTCGGGCGACAGGAAAATGGGAAGAAAAGCGATGATGGCAATCACAGTTGCTCCCAACAAAGGCAACGCTGTTTTCTTAGGGGTATTTCGCAACGCCTTTGATTTTTTCACGCCGTTTTGCATATCGACCAGAATACCATCTACAATTACGATGGCATTGTCGACCAGCATTCCCATGGCTACAATCAGTGAAGCCAGCGAAACCCGCTGCAACGTTCCATCAAAAAAGTTCAGGCACAGGAACGAGCCCAGAATGGTGATGATAAGTCCGGTCCCGATAAGAACACCACTTCGAAGTCCCATCGTGATCATCAGGATGACAATCACAATCAACACCGATTCGAGCAGGTTCACCATGAATCCCTTGATGGCATCTTCGACCTTATCGGGTTGGAAGAATACTTTGTGAAAGCTGATCCCTGCCGGAATTCTGGATTGCTGCAATTCGGCCAGTTTGGCATCGATTTTCTGTCCAAGGCTGATGATATTTCCGCCTTGTTCCATGGAAAAAGCAATACCCATCGCTTTCTGTCCGTCGTAGCGCATCAGTTGCCGGTACGGTTTCTGGTACCCCCTGGTCACTGTGGCCACATCCTTTAACCGGATTTGGCCGGATTCGTGGCCCTGAACCAGCAGGTTTTTAATATCGTTGATGCTCTTGTAGGTATCATTAACAGCGACCCGGAGGCGTTTGCTCCCGGCATTGAATTCACCGGCGTAAACGGTTTTGTTCTGGCTGTTCAGCGTATTCAGGATTTCAGCAGGATGAACGCCCAGGTTGGCCATCCGGTTTTCTTTGAATTCCACGTTGATGCAGGGAGTCCGTTCTCCGTAAATTTGTACCCGGCTGACGCCCGGAATATCCTGTACTTCGCGTTTCACCAGATCGGCATAGTCCGACATTTTTTCGTAGTTGTAGCCGTCCGCCGTCATGGCGTAGAACATGCCATACACATCGCCGAAGTCATCGACAACGATGGATTGCTGCGCTTCTCCGGGCAAAGCAGCCTGGGCATCGTGCACCTTGCGGCGAAGGATATCCCATTTTTGCTCGACTTCACTTTTCTTGGTCGTACTTTCCAGCTCGACTTTTATCTCGGAATAATTATCCAGCGAGCGTGATTCGATGGTTTTGATATCACCCACCGATCGAATGGCTTTCTCCAGTTTGTCGGTCACCTGAAGTTCAACTTCATGGGCCGATGCTCCCGGGTAAACGGTTACCACCAGGGCCTGCTTTACCTTGATTTCCGGGTCTTCCAGCTTGCTCATCTTGAAAAATGAGTAAGCCCCTCCGGCAATCAGGACGAAAAGCAGAAAATAAACCAGTGGCTTATTCTTAAATGCGCTTTCAGTCAAATTCATTATAGCAGCCCTCCTACATTTGTTTTGCTAACCGGTGCCAGTGGTTTTACTTGCTGCCCTTCTTTCAGTGAATGAACACCGGCGGTGACGATTAATTCACCCGCTTTTAACCCGGAAGAGATCTCCATCGTACCATTGCTGCGAACAGACTGAGGCGTTACCTCGCGGGATTTGATTTGATTTGTTTTCGGCGAAAAAATCCAGACCATCGATTTTCCATTCCGTTCGAACACTGCAGTTACAGGAACCAACATCAGTTGATGGTTTCCTGAAAGGTAATTGATGGTTATATTGACATTCATCCCTGCGGCAACGTGCAGGTCTTTGGGCGGTTCCAGACGGAAGCGGGCCTGGTACAATTGATTCATATTCGATTTGGGAACAATCTCCAGCAGTTTCAGTGGAATGGGCTGATTGGGATAAACATCCACTGTGCAGGAGAAGCCGGCGAATTGGTCTTGCCGGATATAATCGGTAGCCGGAATGTCGGCATCTACTTCAAAATGGGACGTATTGAGGAAAGATACAATCGGGTAACCGGCATCCACTGTTTCGTGATTGTCGTAGAATTTCTTCTGAATATAACCGTCGAAAGGAGCAACCATCCGGGTATCTTTTAATGCGTTTCGGTTGGCTTCGCGTTTGGCCGTAATGCGTTTCAGTCCCGAAATAGCTTTATCGTAATCGTTGGGCGTTACGCTGTTGCGTTTGTGCAGCTCTTTTACCCGGTCGGCCTGTGCTTTTACCTGATCGTATTCGGCCTGGGTGGCGGCCAGTTGTATTTTGTAGTCGCGGGGATCAATTTCGGCAATTAGCTGGCCCTTTTTTACAAACTGACCTTCCTGGACCGGGAAATGAAGAATCGGCCCGGCAACACGAAAGGCCAGGTTTACTTCGGTGGCGGGTTTGATTTTCCCCGGATATTGAACGGATTGCACTTGTTGTCCTTGCCTGGCCGTATCGATTTTTACGGTCTGAACAGTGGTTTGCTCTGTCGTTTTTTCTTTGCATGCACTGAAAAACAGGATTATCATCATAAGTAAACCTGTTGTCAGCAATCCTTTCACTGAGGTTCTCATCATTATTTCACCTTTTGATTTTGGACAAAGGTATGATATAAAGGGAGATGATTGGGATAAAAAAGGAGCGAACCGTCGTTATTGAAACTTGAAATGAAATATCCTTTTGCGAAACGTGAATCAGGCTAACTCAGATATTAGGTGTAAAAATCCCTTGCCCACAGGGTGGACAAGGGCCTATGTGATAGCTTATTTGCTTGTCAGCTTTTTTCCCAAAAGGAAACTTCGATATCCTTCACGACATATTTTCGTTTGGAATAAGGCAATACCGACTGAAGATGTTCATCCTCTGCCGCTTTTTCGAAATGTTCGGAAAGCATCAGAGTCAAAGCATCCCGGGTCCATACAGGTTCACCGTCTTCGCGGTAGCCGCCAATCCAGTTGCTTTTTTCTGTCTGTTCGTCGTTCCAGTCATAGGAAGAAGCGATTACCAGTAAACCGCCACTATTCAATCTTTCGTGAACCTGGCTAAGGAACTGAACCGGATTGTACATTTCATCCAGAATGTCATTCAGCAAAATGAGGTCGTAACCGGTGTACAGGTCTTTCAGGTTGGATGCGTCGGCCTGGTAAAAGGTAACTTTTGTGGTCAACGCATTCAAATCCAAATCCTTCAGGTTAATCTGATGATAGGATACCAGTTCGCCCTCTTCCGGGAAAATGTATTGCATGTTTCCGTTTTCCTGAAGCTCGATAGCCAGCCGGATATTCCTTGCCGTAAAATCGAGGCCGGTTACCTCGTCAAAAGCACGTGCCAACTCCCATGTCGAACGCCCGGTTTTGCAACCCAAATCGAGTGCGCTGCCGGTTTTGCCCTGCATTCTCTCAATGCACTTTTCGGCTATTGCCTGATGATAATTCCGGAACCCATGCAAGCCAGGGCCGTATTGGGCATGACAGTAGCGCACCACTTCCGGATCGGTTTCGTACACATCGCGCTGAATGATTACGGGATTTTCCGATTCCACGTAACGGAAACCGGCATGTTGATAAAAGTGCCGGCGGAACGCATAACGCGCATCGCGGGTGGCTTCGTTTCCGGTAGAAATCCATGAACCACCTTTGATGAGATTGTGCTGCAAGTCGAACGTTGGCGTGGAAAAATCGTCGTAAAACGGATGAACTTTGAAGCCACTAAAGCCAGTTATCGGAGTTTCTGTCCACTGCCAAACGTTACCGATGATGTCGTAGAAGTCACCAAATGCGAATTTGTTCACCGGGCAGGGACTTTGATAGTGTTCCATGTTGATGTTGCCGGGCGCTTTATCCCAGTAAGGCTGATCGGGAATTTGTGCCAAATCGTGCATCCGGTACCATTCCTCTTCAGTCGCCAACCGGATGGAACGTCCGGTTACTTCCGATTTCCAGTTGCAAAAGGCTTTGGCTTCGAGGTAATTGACCTCTGCCGGCCACGACCATGGCATGTCGGTTTCGCTGTAAACGAGCCGGAGTTTCCATGCATCGCCTTCTTTTTTCCAGAATAACGGATGTTCAGCTTCTTTGTAACTTCTCCAGCTCCAGCCTTCTTCGGTCCAGTATTTTTCTTCGCGGTAGCCGCCTGCTTCCACGAATGCCAAAAATTCGCCGTTGGAGCATAGATATTTAGAAGCTTTGAACGGCCTCAACTTCATCTTGTGGTGACCATATTCATTGTCCCAGCCATAAAGCGGATCTTCCCGGTCTTTTCCCATTTTGACCAACCCCCCTTCCACCGGAAGTAACGAGTTGGCTGGTGGCAGGCCATTTTCAGCACAAATATTCCAGCCTTCAATCGGTTTCAAATACTTAAGCGGAAGCTGACGGATTAAAACAGACGAGGTTTCGAGATGAATTCGTGCGTGCTCAATACCCATTATGATAATCCAAAACGGACTTTTCCAATTGATAGGTAAATTGAGCGGAAGTTCACGGATAACCTGGTCGACTCGTTCGCGAACCAGCTTCCGGTACGCACGAACGTCGGCGACGGGTGGCCAGTCGTAATGGTTCATATCCAAATCATCCCACGACATTTCGTCGACACCGACTGCGAACATCGATTCAAATTTCGGGTTGATGCGGTTGTCGATGATTTTGGACAGGATGAGTTTGTTGATAAAAAACACAGCGGTGTGGCCAAAATAGAAAATCAGCGGGTGCCTTAACGGATCAGCTCGCTCGTACATGGCCGATTCGTCGCCAAATACGTTGAATAGATGTTCGTCAATATCGAATGTCTGGTGAAAATAGGATAATATCCGTTGCCGCATTTCTTCAACTGTTCCTGCATTGAGGATGGGGGTACGGGTATCGAAAAGTTCTTTTCGGTTGACCGTTATTGTCTTCATGATTCATGGTTCGGTGGTTACTGTGTTGATAACACGACAATAGGGGAAAATTGTTTATTTTATCCTCATAAAAAATGTGAAAAAACAACGATTTGTCAGATAATCTGGTGGTTATTGCTCTTCTTTAAAATAACTTACGAACCTCTTTCTTCAATTCGGCCAGTGCGATAGCGACCGGCTGATCCTCCTGCTCCATATACATTTGAAAGATTTTATTGCTAAGCGAAATAGCCGGCTCGTCTTTTTTTACTTCATCAGCTGCTTTGTTGATGAGCATGATTAATGATTCTTTAGCTCCTCTTAATGCTTCCCACGCCGGAACTGACACGTATATCTGTTGCGAAAGGTTATGTTCGTATTCCTGCCGGATTTGCTTAAGCAATTCGTAATGAAACCGGGCCGCCGAAATATCCGACAACGTGCGGGTTAAAAGCGATTGGGGGGAAATACGCTCGAGAAACATCGTTAGCCTTTCATAGGCCTGCAACCGGATGGGTGTTACTTGTCCCTGATTTTCGATCCTGAATTCGAATTCTCTTTGCCGCCGATTGTTTTCGAGCATATCGCGAAACAAAAAGTAAGCGGTTAAGAATACAACCAGGGCGGGTAAGGTAATTTTCAAGATTTCATAAAAACTATTGATATTGCCATCCATTTGAGAAAAATTTTAAATTTTTACCGACAAAAACTGTTAATCTGTTAAAATATGATGAACTTTTTTGTCAATTGTCCATTTAATAGGGCCGGGGTCCAATAAAAATTTCTACTTTGCCCTCGGAAACTATAACAATTATAAAGAAATTTACCGAAAATTCACCGGAACATAGTTTGGCCGGTAATTCAACAAATTTTCTGATTCAGACTATTATGGAAAAAGTTGCCGACAGGATTGCACGTCTATCTGTTTCACAAACCTTGGCCATGGCCCAAAAAAGCCGTGAATTAAAGGAACAGGGAATTGACGTAATTAGTTTGGGAGTGGGTGAGCCCGATTTCGACACACCCGAATTCATCAAGGAAGCTGCCAAGAAAGCAGTCGATGAAAATTTTTCACACTATTCCCCGGTTCCCGGATACCCGGTATTGCGGAATGCCATCGTCAATAAATTGAAACGCGACAACGATCTGGATTATACCCCCGGCCAAATAGTGGTTTCCAACGGCGCCAAGCATTCACTGGCCAATGTGTTGCAGGTGGTGGTTGAAGAAGGTGACGAGGTCGTTGTACCGGCCCCTTATTGGGTGACTTATGTTGAACTGGTAAAGCTTTCGGGAGGTAAAAACGTCGTGATTGAAACTTCGGTTGATTCCGATTTCAAAATTACGCCGGCTCAACTCGAAGCAGCTATTACACCTAAGACACGAGCCTTTCTGTTCAGTAGCCCCAGCAACCCTACCGGGAAATTGTATACCCGCGAGGAGCTGAAGGCTTTTGCAGGCATCTTTGCCAAACATCCCAATATCATCGTCATTTCCGATGAAATTTACGAGTATATCACTTACGGTGTGAAACACGAATCTATCGGCCAGTTTGACGCCATCAAGGATCAGGTCGTCGTGGTAAACGGTGTATCGAAAGCATATGCCATGACCGGATACCGGATTGGTTACATTGCCGCTCCGACCTGGATTGCGAAGGGATGCAACAAATTGCAGGGACAGTATACATCAGGGGCGAACTCGGTAGCTCAGGTTGCTTCGGCCGCGGCCATTAACTCGGATAATTCCGAAGTATTCAAAATGGTTGCCCAGTTCGAGAAACGTCGCGACATGGTGATGGAGCTGATGGCGGAAATCCCCGGATTGAAAACCAGTAAGCCCGACGGCGCTTTCTATGTGTTTCCCGATGTAACTCATTATTTTGGCAAAAAAGTTGGCGATACTGTGATTGACGATGCCACCGATTTAAGCATGTATTTGCTGAATGAAGCACATGTAGGTGTGGTAACTGGTGCAGCTTTCGGCGATCCAAACTGTTTGCGGGTTTCATACGCAGCTTCGGAAGCGGAGTTACGTGAGGCAATTTCCCGTATCAAGAACGCGCTGAGTAAACTTGTATAAATTTGCTTTATCATTATATGGCAAGAGGAGGGCCGAAAGCCTTCCTCTTTTTTGGGTGTAATTTTTGCAGATTTCGGTTGTAACATTTCATGTTTCGGGTTGTTCGAAATTATCGCCTTCGACGATTTCCTGTCAGCGCCGTAGATCCTGAAACGCTAAACCAATATTTAAATTTAAAAATTTCTCACTTAACCGAATCCTTCATCCGTGCTTCCTGTGTTACCGCCGGTTTTTCACCTCCGCTGCGAATAAAATGATTGTACTGGAAGAATACCGTAATTGCATAGGCTACCGTTAAAATAGCCAATATAGAATACCGTTTGCTTTTTCGCTGTCGCAGAAAAATGGAAAATAATGCCAAAATTCCGGCAATTCCGGCTTGCCATCCTAATGCGATTACCTGAAAATCGACTGGCATATTTCCTTCGGGTAACGGGTGGGGATTCAAATCACCGAAAAGATTAACACCCAGAGCGAAAAGTCCAGTGGTTACAATGGTCAGCCAACCGGCGGTAGATAGTTTTCCTTTCTTTTCCACATAGCCGAAAACTACCAGCCCAATCCCCAGAAAAATGCCCCACTGCGGAATGATGGTATAGAGGTAAAACGGATTGTTACTCATTTGTTGTTTCAATTGATTGTTACCGCGAAAAATAGGGAATTTTCAGCAGTTGAGTCAGCCATTTTAAGTTTTCTTAAACTAATTGCTACGTGATAGGCAGATAACGAAGGATTCGTTATTTTTGCATCTGTTTTTATTTCTTTATGAACCACAAGTTAGAAGTCGATCTGCGGGCTCGCGGACTTATTTTTGATATCGACGGGACGATCTGCGATACAATGCCGGTGCATTATATTGCATGGAGGGACACCGCAAAAGAGTATGGTATTGATTTTACTATTCCGTTGTTTGAATCGGTGACAGGAATGCCGGCAGTGGAGACGTGCCAGTTGTTGAAGGAGAAATTCAACAAGAAATTCGATCCGGAAGAGTTTGCCCGCATCAAGGAGTTGCGTTATGAAGAGAATATTCATAAGGTAAAACCAGTGGAGCCGGTTGTTGAATTGATTCATGAATACCACGGGAAACTACCCATGGCATGTGGTACCGGTGGTTACAGACGGTTGGCATGGATGGCTTTGGAAAAGGCAGGAGTGAAAGAATGCTTTGAGCATTTGGTAGCGGCGGAAGATGTAATGCATCATAAGCCTGATCCTGAAACATTTTTGACTGCTGCCAAACTGATTCAGGTAAATCCAACCGATTGCCAGGTTTTTGAAGACGGAAAACTGGGCTTACAGGCAGCCGAAAGTGCTGGAATGATTGCAACTGATGTTACCAAATACTATGAAGTTACCATTGGCCGTGAAGTATAATCGTTTTTTCTTAGCGATGATGTTGGCGGGAAGCCTGCTGCTCATCGGTTCGTGTAGTACACCCAGAAAGAGAGAACCGAAAGTAAAAGCTACTTCGGTGGTTTTCTACAATGTGGAAAACCTGTTCGATACCATTAATAACCAGGGTGAACGTGATTTTGAGTTCAGCCCTGAATCACCGAAAAAGTGGAATACGGAGCGGTATACCAAGAAAATGAAAGATATTTCACATGTTTTGATGGATGTGGACACGGTTGGTGAACCGGGATTGATCGGATTGGCTGAAATTGAAAATCAGTCGGTGCTGAATGATTTAGTCCGGACCAGGCGAATGGCTCCTGAAAAATATCAGATCATTCACGAAGAGAGTCCCGATTACCGGGGCATTGACGTGGCATTGCTTTATCGCCCCGACATTTTTAAAGAGATAACACATACGGTTATTGGTATTCATTTTAAAGATGATCCGGATTACCATACGCGTGATATTCTTTACGCGAAATTGTTGACTGGTAAACATGACACGCTTCACGTGTTTGTGAATCACTGGCCGTCACGTCTGGGCGGCCTCGAAAAGTCGCAACCCAAACGTGTTTTTGTCGTTTCCGTGCTTCGGGAGCAGGTCGATTCATTACTTGCCATTAATCCCCGGAGCAAGATCATCATAATGGGCGATATGAACGATGAACCGGAAAATAAGAGCCTGTTTGATGTGTTGAAAGTGATTCCGGGTACGGATGGCACGTTGCATAGTCTGCTTTACCAGGCTTCCATGAAGGGAAAAGGGACCTATTATTTCCGTGGCAACTGGAACATGCTTGATAATCTGGTGGTTTCTCACGATTTGCTTACTGCTAAAAGTGGTTGGACAACGGTTCCTGCATCCGGGATGGTTTTTCATGAAAAATGGATGGAATACCATAACAAAAAAGGAGAAACGGCACCTAACCGCACGTATGGCGGACCGAATTATTATGGTGGAATTAGTGACCATTTTCCAGTCTATTTTATCCTGCATCGTTAATTAAATAATACGATTTACAGAGAGTTCCCCCTCCGGCCGGAAGGAGAACTTTTTTGTATATTACTCGTTCGGTTTAAACGAATAACCGTTAGTTATGGAGTTTAAAATTGTCTCAGAATATCAACCTACCGGCGACCAACCGGAAGCAATTAATCAACTGGTTAGGGGATTGAACGATGGAGCGAAGCACCAGACCTTGTTGGGTGTTACGGGGTCGGGAAAGACGTTTACCATGGCCAATGTAATTGAACGGGTTGATCGGCCTACGTTGATTTTGAGCCATAACAAAACATTGGCAGCGCAGTTGTACGGCGAAATGAAACAGTTTTTCCCGGATAACGCGGTGGAGTATTTTGTTTCGTATTACGATTATTATCAGCCGGAAGCGTATCTTCCGGTTACGGATACCTATATTGAAAAGGACTTGTCAATTAATGATGAGATTGAAAAGTTGAGGTTGAGCGCAACTTCCGCCTTACTTTCCGGCCGTCGCGATGTAATTGTTGTTTCTTCGGTTTCGTGCCTGTACGGTATCGGTAACCCGGAAGATTTTCATCAGAATGTATCGACATTGAAAGTTGGTGAAACCGTTAGTCGAAATGCTTTTCTGCGTCAGCTTGTCGATGCGATGTATTCGCGCAACGAGGTGAGTTTTAACAGGGGAACTTTCCGCGTGAAAGGCGATACCGTGGATGTATATCCTGCTTATGCCGATTATGCCTACCGGATTGTTTTCTGGGGCGACGAAATTGAAGAGTTGATTTCGTTCGATCCGGAAACAGGGCAGGGGATTGACGGGCACGATAATATAATAATCTATCCGGCGACCATCTTCGTTACCTCGAAAGAGCGCACGCAATTAGCTATCCGGCAAATTCAGGACGATTTGGTTAAGCAGATTGAGTTTTTCGAAAACGATGGAAAACGGCCGGAAGCGAAGCGGATTGATGACCGGGTGAACTACGATTTGGAGATGATTCGGGAGCTGGGCTACTGTCCGGGTATCGAGAACTATTCCCGCTATTTTGATGGCCGAAAGCCCGGAACGCGGCCGTTCTGTTTGCTGGATTATTTCCCGGATGATTTCCTGATGGTTGTGGACGAGAGTCATGTGACTATCCCGCAAATCAGGGCGATGTACGGTGGCGATCGCGCCCGCAAAGTTAATCTGGTCGAATATGGATTCCGGCTTCCTGCAGCAATGGATAACCGGCCTCTGAAGTTCGAGGAGTTCGAGGATGTTATCAACCAGATTGTTTATGTCAGTGCAACGCCGGCGGAATATGAACTGGAAAAAAGTGAAGGGGTTGTGGTGGAACAAGTCATTCGTCCAACCGGCTTGCTCGATCCGAAAATTGAAGTTCGTCCGAGTACCAACCAAATTGACGATTTGATGGAAGAAATCCATCAGCGTGTGCAGAAGGGCGAACGTGTTTTAGTCACAACCCTGACCAAGCGGATGGCGGAAGAATTGACTACTTATTTCACCCGGATGGATATTCAAACCCGTTATATTCACTCCGATGTGGATACATTGGAGCGTGTGCAGATTATGGAAGATCTCCGGAAGGGAGTTTTCGATGTGTTGGTCGGAATCAACCTCCTTCGCGAGGGATTGGATTTGCCGGAAGTTTCGCTGGTTGCTATTCTGGATGCTGATAAGGAAGGTTTCCTCCGTTCGGAACGTTCCCTGACACAGACGGCCGGCAGGGCTGCCCGAAACCTGAATGGTTTGGTCATTATGTATGCTGATACCATCACGAAATCGATGCAGCGGACCATTGATTCGACTAACCGCCGTCGTGCGAAACAGATGGCTTACAACGAAGAGAACAAAATTACACCACAGCAAATCATTAAAGCAACCCGCGAGGTAATTGGTTACGAATACCGCAAAGAGAAAGAAGCTGCTTCTTCCGCGAAAGCGTATGCCGGTCCGCCACCCGCTGATGTGGCAGCCGATCCGGTTGTGAAATATATGACAGTGGATGCATTGGAGAAAGCCATTGCCAACACGAAAAAAGAGATGGAAAAAGCGGCGAAGGAATTGGATTTCATCGAAGCAGCCCAGCTGCGTGACGAGATGTACCGGCTTCAGGGACTGCTGCAAGAGCGGTCGGGTGAGAAAAGCAGACGGTAGAAATCTTGTATCTTCAGGCTACGAAACTCATAGACATAAAAAAGCCCCGCTCTTTGGCGGGGCTAATCTTATCTGTATAAGATTGTTTTCTTGAATGTGCTTTTGGATAACCTTACCCAAGGTACGTTTTTAACAACTTGCTGCGAGAGGTGTGCCTCAGGCGGCGGATGGCTTTTTCTTTGATCTGGCGAACACGTTCGCGTGTCAAACCGAAGCGCTCTCCGATTTCTTCGAGGGTCATTTCCTGACAACCAATTCCGAAGAACATACGGATGATATCGGCTTCCCTTTCGGTGAGAGTTGCCAGAGAACGGTCTATTTCCCTTGCCAGTGATTCGTCGATAAGTGAGCGGTCGGCGTTGGGTGAATCGTTGTTCACCAAAACGTCGAGCAGGCTGTTGTCTTCACCGTCGACGAACGGAGCATCAACCGATACATGGCGGCCTGAAACACGCAGGGTGTCGGCTACCTTGTCGGCCGGAAGATCGAGCTCTTTTGCCAACTCCTCCGGAGAGGGTTTGCGCTGATGTTCCTGTTCAAATTTCGAGAATGCCTTGTTTATTTTGTTCAGTGAACCGACCTGGTTCAACGGTAAACGGACAATTCTCGACTGTTCAGCCAGAGCCTGAAGAATAGATTGACGGATCCACCACACCGCATACGAGATGAACTTGAAGCCTCGCGTCTCATCGAATTTCTCTGCAGCTTTTATCAATCCCAGGTTACCTTCGTTAATCAAGTCAGGTAGGCTTAAGCCTTGGTTTTGATACTGTTTAGCCACGGAAACAACGAAACGAAGGTTAGCCCGTGTCAGTTTCTCGAGTGCTGCCTGGTCGCCTTTTTTGATACGTTGCGCCAACTCGACTTCTTCCTCAACGGTAATTAGTTCTTCTTTACCAATTTCCTGAAGATACTTGTCGAGCGAAGCACTCTCGCGGTTCGTAATAGATTTTGTAATCTTAAGTTGTCTCATGCTCTCCGATTAAAAGTCCGCAAATTTACGAAACAATGAATTGCTACGCAAATAATAGGTCATCAGAATTATGCGGACTTTGACAATTCAATTTATTGTACTCTAAAAACATAGTAGGCCCATTGTCCATTTGGATAAACTCCTTCGATCAGAACCGGACGGCCTTCTTCTGTTTGGTTGAGTGCGCGTTTTACATCATCAACCGTGGAAACAGGTTTTTTGTTTATCTCGGTGATGATAAATCCTTCTTTTACACCTAAATCTTTTAATTTTCCCCTGGATAACTCATCTACCTGGATTCCACTGTTCAATTGCAAGCGTTGCATATCCTGATCGGAAACGGGGCCAAATTTGGCACCAAGTACTGAGAAGGATTCTTTGAGAATACTTGTGTCTCCTCGTGTATTACGGAGGACTACTTTATATTGTTTCAGTTTCCCATCCCTTTTGATGGTTAAGGTTACCTGGTCGCCCGGACGATGTTTGGCAAGTTGTTCCATCAGTTCAGGATTGGTGTTCACTACTGTATTGTCTATCTTCAGAATAACATCGCCTTCGCGAATTCCGGCTTCTTTTGCGGCGCCATCTTCTGTAACTTTGCCGATATAAATACCTTCAACTTTGTCCAGGTCGTGTTCTTTTGCTACTTGCGAGGTAACTCTCTGAATTGTTACGCCAAGTAATGCACGCTGAACTTCACCATATTCCTTCAGGTCACTGACCACTTTCTCAGCGATGGCTGATGGAACTGCAAAAGAGTAACCTGAATATGAACCGGTACGGGATGCGATGGCTGTGTTGATACCGACCAGTTCTCCGCGCGTATTAACAAGTGCACCTCCGCTGTTCCCCGGATTTACGGCTGCGTCGGTCTGGATGAACGATTCCAGCGGCATTTTTCCGGCATTAATGCCGATGGCACGGCCTTTTGCACTGACAATACCTGCAGTAACTGTTGAAGTAAGATTAAATGGGTTTCCTACAGCCAGAACCCATTCACCTAATTTCAAGGCATCAGAATTTCCCCAGGTAAGGTAAGGAAGATTTTTTGCGTCAATCTTTACGAGGGCTATATCTGTATTGGGATCGCGGCCGATTACTTTCGCATCGTATTTTTTGTCATCGTTGAGGATAACCTGAATGTTCTCCGCACCGTCGACTACATGGTTGTTTGTGACAATGTATCCATCGGAACTGATGATGACACCGGAACCCGATGCCCGGGTGTATTGAGGCTGTTGCTGATATTGTCCTCCGCGGTCGCCGAAAAAGAAATCGAAAAAGGGATTTCCGCTGCCATTACCATAGCCCTGATTTTTTATCATGGTCTGGATATGGGCTACCGCATGTACCGATTTTTCGGCGGCAAATGTTAAATCGGGTACCTGCCCCTGAGGTGCACTGGGAAGACTGGTTAGTTGCACCGATTGCGAAGGTTCCTTAACGGTGACAACTTTTGTTTTGCCAACTGTCGTTGAATAAACAGCTATTGCGATGATTGCTCCTGCAAAAGCAATAAGTAAATTTGTTGTTACTTTCTTAAATTTATTCATACTCTGTATTTTTAGAGATTAACTATATTTCTGCGAATGTTGCCAGCAATTTATATACCATTGCCGGGCAAATTTATTGAAACAAACAATTTAAATGGATGTTGTATCGTCCTGATTAACATATTTTAACTAACTTTTTGAGCTGTTAGAACTTATGAAAACAAAGTTTTACAAATACCAGGGAGCAGGAAACGATTTTGTCATCCTCGATAATCGTGATGGACACTTCGACGGGGACAATGTGGAGCTGGTTGCTTCCATTTGCGACAGAAGGTTTGGCGTCGGAGCTGACGGGCTGATGCTGCTGCAGGTGCATCCGGAGTATGATTTTGTAATGCGCTACTTCAATGCCGATGGACGGGAGGCCAGTATGTGTGGAAACGGAGGGCGGTGCATCGTGGCTTTCGCCCGGAAATTAGGCATTATCCATAATAATACCCGCTTTTTGGCCGTTGATGGTATACACGAAGCGGTCATTGATGATAATGATCTGGTTAACCTGAAAATGCAAAACGTCCCGGAGGTTGAAAGTGGGGGAGATTATTTCTTTTTGAATACCGGCTCTCCTCATTACGTTCGGTTTGCAGATGATGTTGATGCGATTGATGTAGTGAAAGAAGGTAGAAAAATCAGAAATTCAGAACGTTTTGCTGCAGAAGGAACCAATGTCAACTTTGTCCAACTTCGTGACAATGGAATAAAAGTTTATACCTACGAACGTGGTGTAGAGGATGAAACCCTTGCGTGTGGAACTGGAATTACTGCATCGGCTTTATGTGCGGCCCTAAAAACCGGAAAAAAAGAAGGTTCTTTTCCGGTGGAAGCCAAAGGCGGGCAGCTGGAGGTTGCATTCAAACGTACCGGGAATCAATTTGCCGGGATTTGGTTAAAAGGCCCTGCCACTTTTGTTTTTGATGGAACAATCGTAATTGACTAATCCCTTTATATTTAATATTTTTCGATGAAAGAAAAAATGCGGGAACACCTAAACCTTTTTAAGTCGGTATCGATGCCCGGTTTTTTCGGTCGCGCGTTTTTTATTACTTTTTCGGTTACCTTCCTTTTAGTCTTCATCGTTTATAATTTTTCTGAGTGGTATAGTTTCCGGGTAAACAGAGCACTGCGTATTAACCAGATTTTTAATCAGGAAAAGTCAAATCTTGAAACGAAAGTGGATGGTGAAATTGATTATATCACTTATCGTCGGGCGGAATACATTGATAACCTGAAATCATCCCTCTCCCGAAGTGTTGAATCGGCTGCTAATATGGCTACGGCCATGTGGACCAGATACCATAATGTTTATCCGGAGCAAAAAGTAAGGGAAATGATTCTCACCTCGCTCTCGGCATTTATTGGGCCGGGAATGAAGGGGCAACTTTTTGTCAATACACTTGGCGGGAAGAGTGTCATCTTTCCGGGACACGAAATGGATACGGGAAAGAATCTAACGAGTTTTCATGATTCGCTGGGAAATTACGTCGTTAGAAAAGAGTTAAAACTACTTCGAGAGAAGGATAGCGGATTTTTGGAGTATTATGACGCGAACAATCAGCATCTGGATAAAATAGCTTTCGTTAAACGTGTTGATGCTTTGGGATGGTACATCGGACACCGGGTTTACCCGGAGGACTTTGTGGGCGAAATACAGAAAAGCATCGTTCATAAGTTGACTGAACAATGGAAGAACTCGGGTGATGTTATCTTTATCAATAAATTCGATGGAACCCCCATCATCGTGGATGGTTTACCTTACAAGGGGAAGGAGAATTTGTTAACCAATGCTCCTGAAAACAAAATCACAGTATTCCGGCAAGAGCTGAATTTGGTAAAGCAAAATAAGAATGGTGGTTTTTTCCAGTGTAGTTGGTACAACCAGGTACGCAAAACGTCTGACAGTATCATGGTTTTTGTGCATTCGGTTCCTGAATGGCACTGGATTGTCGGAGGTGTCGCTTATATGTCTGATGCCCGAAAACTTGCAGAAAAAGAGGATCAGCAACTAAAGAGTAAGTACTTTAAAACAGTTGTGACCACGTTGGTTGTTTTATGTGTTTTCTCACTCATATTTTTCTTCTTCCTGAATTTTTACTACAAACGGTTTTACGACGATATCAACTGGTTTATCAGTTATTTCCGGCACCCGAAAGGACGTTATATTCAGACCGGGAAAATTCATTTTAAGGAAATTCGCGCTTTAGGCGAATCCGCAAATACAATGATGACGGCCCGATTAAGAATCGAAGATGAACTGATTTTCAATCAACGTGCCCTCAAACATCTGTTTAATGTTGCTCCGGTAGCAATGGTCGTGGTTGTTGACGAAGACCAAATTGAAATGGCTAATCACGCCTTTGAAAAGCTTTTTGAGTTTTCTCAGCAAGAAGTGATTGGTAAATCGTTGAATTCATTGGTTTGTAAAGATGCATCGGATAGGATTTCCCTGAAAGACATTGGAAAGGAAGGTAATCGGGCCGGATTGGAACGTGAACTTATCCGTTATACACGTACAGGCAAGAAGTTGCTTGTTTCCGCCATTTTTACATTGCTAAACAGCCATGAGGGAAAGCATCAAATGCTTCATATTTACCGGAATATTACGGATGAACGCGAGCGGGAGAAACAATTGAAAAACGCATTGCACAAAGCGGAAGAAGCCGATAAACTAAAATCGGCCTTTTTAGCCAATATGTCGCACGAGATACGAACTCCAATGAATGCGATATTTGGGTTCACTGAATTGTTGGGTGATTCGGATATCCCTTCAGATGAACAGCAATTGTATATTACATACATACAGAAGAGCGGTGATACCTTGTTGCATTTAATCGATGATATCATTGATTTTTCGAAAATCGAAGCCGGACAGTTGGCACTGACCAAAGCACCTTTTACGGTGAACGGGGCATTAATTGATTTGATTCGACTCTATCAGAAAATGGTAGCTGACGAAAAGGGTGGAAAAGTAGAGATGCGTTTTCAACCAGGCCTTCCTGGTTCCTTTAAACTGAATTCTGATGTGGTACGCGTTCGACAGATTTTGAGTAACTTATTATCTAACGCATTCAAATTTACTTCAGAAGGGCATATTGTTGTAACGTATGAGGTGAAGGGGAATTACGTGGTATTTAAGGTTGAAGATACCGGTATCGGCATTGCTAAAAAGAATCAGCAACTTATATTTGAACGTTTCCGCCAGGCGGAACCTGCTTATAACCGGAGTTTCGGAGGGGCCGGACTGGGATTATCGATTTGCAAAGGCCTGGTAGAATTACTCGGCGGTGAAATTGGCGTCGAATCAGAATATGGCAAGGGTTCCGTCTTTTATTTTACCATCCCGCTAGACTGATATTTACTATTTTATTTTTCCCCCGGAACGTCAAACCATTTGGTTTTGAGCTCTTCAGGTTGGTAGCTTTTTACATAATTCATGGCATCTTGTGCGTCAGTTGCCACATAATACATCTTCTTGTATTCCTCCCGGGCAAATATTTCATCGTATGAGCGTTGAAACTGTTGTAGCAGTGCGTCATAGAATCCGTTTGTATTGATAAATACAATGGGTTTATTGTGATAATTGAGCTGCTTCAAAGTGATTACCTCAAGAATCTCTTCAAGTGTACCAAATCCGCCCGGAAGAGCAATAAAAGCATCCGATCGTTTCCGCATCAGGTATTTGCGCTCACGCATGCTGGGCGTTACAATCAGTTCGTCGTCGTACTCCGAAGCCAGGTTGCGGTCGTGAATGGATTGCGGAATAATGCCCAGCGAAACGGCTCCTGCCTGTCGTGCGGCATCAGCACAGGTGTGCATCAATCCAACATTCGAACCACCGTATACAATGTTATGGTGGTTGTCACCGATTAAGGTTCCCAGTAACCGGGCTTCCCCGAAATAAACATCAGCAATGGCATTGCTCGAAGAGCAGAAAACACAGATATTCACGGCTCAACAATTTAAAAATGAAACATAAAAAAAGGCTGGCTTTTGCCAGCCTTTAGGCTTATATATCGATATTCGCGTATGTGGCGTTGTCCTCTATAAACTTCTTTCGGGGTGGTACATCGTCTCCCATAAGCATGGAGAAAATGTGGTCGGCTTCGGCAGCGTTTTCAATGGTTACCTGCCGCAATGTCCGTTGTTCGGGATTCATCGTGGTATCCCAAAGCTGCTCGGCATTCATCTCACCCAAACCTTTGTATCGCTGAATATGCAGGTTACTTTCACTTCCACCTCCCCACTCCTCAATCAGGACGATGCGTTGCTGCTCCGTCCAGCAGTAGGTTTCTTTCTTGCCTTTTCGAACCTGATAGAGTGGTGGTGTGGCAATGTAGATGTATCCGGCCTGAATCAAATCTTGCATGTAGCGGAAAAAGAAGGTCATGATAAGTGTTGCGATGTGAGAACCATCGACATCGGCATCGGTCATGATCACAATCTTGTGGTACCGCAATTTTTCAATATTCAGCGCTTTCTGGTCTTCTTCGGTTCCTACCGTGACACCTAAGGCTGTATAGATGTTGCGAATTTCTTCACTTTCGAAAACCTTGTGCGACATGGCTTTTTCCACGTTCAGGATTTTTCCCCTTAAAGGAAGAATTGCCTGGAAACGACGATCACGGCCTTGTTTGGCCGTTCCGCCTGCCGAATCACCCTCGACGAGGAAAACCTCGCATTGTTCGGGGTCTTTTTCCGAGCAGTCAGCCAGTTTTCCCGGTAGGCCGCCTCCCGATAAAACAGTTTTACGCTGAACCAGTTCCCTTGCCTTGCGGGCAGCATGTCGCGCCTGAGCCGCAAGAACGACTTTGTTCACAATGGTTTTGGCATCTTTAGGATGCTCTTCCAGGTAATACGAAAGCATTTCGCTCACCGCCTGATCAACAGAAGCACTAACTTCCGAGTTCCCCAGTTTGGTTTTTGTTTGTCCTTCAAACTGAGGCTCTGCCACTTTTACCGAAACAACAGCAGTCAATCCTTCGCGGAAGTCGTCACCACTAATGTCAAATTTCAGCTTGGCAAGCATTCCGCTGGCTTCCGCATAGTTTTTCAGGGTACGGGTTAACCCGCGACGAAAACCGGTCAGGTGCGTACCTCCTTCAATGGTGTTAATATTGTTGACGTATGCGTGAATGTTCTCGGTGAACGAGGAATTATACGTCATCGCAATTTCTACCGGAACACTGTTTTTCTCTGTTGTAATGTGAATGGTCTCGTCAATCAACCGCTCCCGCGTACCATCCAGGTAATCAACAAATTCGGACAAACCAGCTTCAGAGTAGAATTCTTCTCTTTTAAATTCGCCGTTTTCGTCCCGCTCGCGTTTGTCGAAAATAACCAATCGGATACCGCTGTTCAGGAAAGCCAATTCCCGCAGGCGAGCCGAAAGAATGTCGTATTTATATATCGTTGAAGTGAAGATGGTATCATCGGGGCGAAAGGTAATAATGGTACCGCTTTTATCTGTTTCACCAATAATTTTCGTTTCATTGATGGGGACGCCCCGCTGGTACTCTTGTTCCCAAATTTTTCCATCGCGGTGAATTTCCGCACGAAGGTGCGAAGAGAGCGCGTTTACACACGATACACCAACACCATGCAATCCACCGGAAACTTTGTACGAGTCTTTGTTGAATTTACCCCCGGCGTGGAGAACGGTCATTACCACTTCCAATGCCGATTTATTTTCCTTGGTGTGGCGCTCAGTCGGAATACCACGTCCGTCGTCTTTTACTGAAATGGAGTTATCTTCGTTAATGATAACTTCGATGTTTTTACAGTAGCCGACCAGCGCCTCATCAATGGAGTTGTCAATTACCTCGTACACTAAATGGTGCAATCCTTTGACGTTAACATCACCGATGTACATTGCGGGGCGCTTGCGTACAGCCTCAAGGCCTTCCAGTACCTGAATACTGTCGGCCGAATAATCGGAGTTGTTATTCAATCCGTTATTTTCAAATTCACTCATTCTATGAATTATTTAAATTCTCAATCTCGCCGGAATCTTTCCGATTCCAACCCTAACCTGATTGCCAAAAAAACAAAATTGGTTTGCGGAGAAGGCCTTACACGCTGCCCCTATATCGACAGGTTAAGTACCGCATTTCCAGGTCGTTTTTCATGGAAGGCAAATATAGCAAAATAATCCGGGTTAACCTGATGTTTTGGCCCTAAAAACCGGGTTTTTATCAACAAATCATGGCAGGTTAAGTGTCAGATTATCAGATAAAAATAAACCCCGAAAAAGCTTCGGGACAAAACAGGACTGAAATGTCTTAATATGCTTAAAACGACCAGCTTGCACCGACCATAAATCGCATTCCCTGCGAAGTGTATCCCAACCATCTGTCATAGTGTTGGTTAAATACATTGTCGAGGCGGCTGAAAAGCTTCAAACGATAGGGTAATTCATACTCTGCTCCGAGATTCATATTCACAATCGGATCAAGGGAAACGGTTTCCCGGTAAGGAGAGGGCCTTGCTGAACTCATTGGATTGTATTGATACAGAATAATGGCCTTCCGGTTTCCGGTAATATTCATGTCGATGAAGCCGGTTAGCCGCTGGGTAAACCTTACTCCTGACGAAACCGTCGCGTCGAAGTTGGGCTTGTACGATGCAACATTCAGGCTGTCGAGCGTATAACTGTAATAATTGGCTTTGATTTGCAGGTAGTAATCGCTTCCGCTGAAGTAGGAAACCTCGGCATTCAGATTGAGGATACCGGCATCATCGTATTCCACATCGAAATCGTTCCGGTACAGCCATTCGTTGGTGGCAATGGGATACGTTGGATTGAGTACGGTCGGGTAGGCATTTGTGACAAAGAAATGCATATTGTGTGCCTTGCTGTATTTTACGCCGGCTTTGTAACTGATTTGCGGACTGATTTTTCCTTTGAAACCACCGAAGACGATGTATTTGTAGTCGGTGTTCCGGATATCGTGCCGTGGGTTGGCCCATGGGTTTTCTTTCGCTATCGCGGAATAGTTGTTATTCTGCAAAAATCCGTCGGCTCCGATATACAGCGTCATGATATTTCCCACCGGCTTCAATTCGATGTCGAGTTTGGGATACACTTTAAAAATGGCATTCCGGTCGTCATCTGAAACCGACCAGGTATTCAGTCCGGCACGAATTTTCCATGCATCGCCTCTGAGCAACACGGAGGGATTCAGCTTGAACCAGATACTGTTGCGTTTGAAGGATGCCGGATTGTCGAAATTGTCAATGCCGTCTGTCGAATAATAATCGAGCGACGATTCCAACAAACCATGCAGGTTGCCGAAATCATTGTCAAACCCGGCAATCATTCCGGCGTTATTTTCTGTTTGACGGGTCTTCGTGGTGAAGTTGGAATAATGCAAGCCGGCTTTGTATTGCAACTCACTCCGGGAGTTCTGGCTGCTTTTCAGTCCAACATTGAATCTCCAGTTTTGCATTCGCTGCTTGTCGTTAAAATAACCATAGCCGTTATTCTTAATGTAAGCAGGAATTGAATCCGGGTAACCGTAAAACTTCACCACGTTCCGGTCATAATTCAGGTTAACTGAAAATACCGATTTCCTGAAAAAGTATTTCCCGAAAATCTCCAGGTTGTTGTGGCTGTAAGGCGCATCGACTTTTTCGCCACTGCTATTCAACTTCACCCTTCCGGTTGAAGAAAGATGGCGGTAATGGGCTCCGAACATGGAGTTCTTGCCTTTGGGCTGGTTGAAGAAGAATTCCCCGTAAGGGGTGTTGTAAGTTCCCATTCCTAGTTTCAGATATCCATAACCGTTTTCAGTTGACTCGTGCAGATTGATGGCTGCAGCAGAAACGGGTACGGTTTTAAAGCCGGTTGTTACAGGCTCGCTGTCGATGTGATAGTCGAATTGTGGCCTGAAATGGGTCGTATCGTCAATTTCAGGCATCGGGCTGATTTTGTAGGCATCCGACACACTTGGGCGATAAGCTTTCACCACTTCCACCTGCTTGTTGATGGTCGTATCTTGTTTCTGGGCAAAAATGGTTGCTGCACTTCCCAGCCCAATTGCCGCAGTTAAAAATATGCTGAGTGAAATATTTTGATGTTTCATTATGCTTTTCGGATTATTGGTTGGAACGAATGGAACCGGTTGAGGAAGTTGTAACAGCGTCCTGCTGGCTTTGTGCAGCCGATTGTGCTTTCTGTTTTGCTTCCAAATCTTTCAGATAAAGTTCCGACTCCTTGATGATCCCATCGTCGGGCTCCCCGTAATTTTCGATGATACTCCGGAGGGTGTGTGTTGCCTGAAACAGGTCTCCTTCTTTTTCATACACATGGGCCAGCAGGATGAAACTTTTGGCCAGCCAATATTGGTGCGGCGTATTTTTATCGATGAAATTCATCACCTCATCTTCCGCGGCCTTCAATTGGTTGTGATCGTAATAGTATTGGCACACCTGGTATTTCGCTTCGGCACCCTCGGCCGTTTTGGTGTCCTTCGATAACTTGCGGAACAACGTGTAAGCTTTGGTTGGTTCGTTGAGTGCCTGGTAAGCTTTGGCCGCCTTGTATTCCGCTTCGCGCGAAATTTCTTCCGGTACTTTCTCTGTATTCCGGATTTTCCAGCCCGCTTCAGTCACTGCCTGGTATTTTTTCAATTCGTAGTTACAATGGAGTATTCCGGTTAGAGCAATCAAATTGTTTTTGGAATTGTTGGATTGCTTTTCGAGACGAGTGTACAAGGCAAGCGCTTTCCTGTAGTCTTTTTCCCGGTAGGCAATTTCAGATGCTTTGACCAGCGCCTGCTCAGAGAAGATATTTTCACCACGACTTAGTACGTAGTCGTAATCGGTGGCAGCCTGTTCGAGGTTTTGTTGATTGTAAAATAGTTCGCCACGGTAGAAATGTGCATTGATGGCAAATACTCCGTCCGAAAAGCGGCTGAGATAACTTGTCAACGCATCCATTGCTTGGGGGCTTTGCTTCATGTAAAGGTTTTCAGCCGAAGTATACAGCAGCGAATCTTGTTCTGATTGCGAAGGTGTGGCGGTTTTTCCTAAGCTTTGGGCATACGTGAAATAATCCTCTACCTGGTTCAACTCTACATAATTATTCCGGATACCCGTCAATGCTGCTTTTGCTTCCGGTGTATTCGGATATTTCTCAACGACCTGCTTGTAATACGAAAGCGAGTTGTTGTAATCATTTTCGTTAAAACTTAGGAGTCCCAATTGTAGCAGTGCTTTTGACTGATATGGACTGTTCGGATAATTGACGATCAGATATTTGAAGCTCTTCTTCGCATTGTCATCGTTGTTTGCCCGTTCCCATGCATGACCCGTTTCAAAAATGGCGTCATCGCGGTAGCGCGAATCGGGGAACTGAACCTGCAGTTTATTCAGGTCATTGATTTTTTGCTGTTGCTTATGTAGTAATCCATAGCAAAAAGCCGTTTGAAACAATGCGTAATCTGCATCGTAGGTGTTCATGTGGTACGCTTTCTGATACTGTGCGGTTGCATCCTGGAAATTGCGCTGTACATAAGCACAATCGCCTAACCGGTTATAGGCATCGGCTACCTGCTTCGGATCTTTGTCGTGCGGGAAGGTGAGAAACTTACGGAACCAACTGGCAGCCTGACCGTACTTTTCCTGATCGAAATAGGCATAACCGATGTTGTAGTTCGAAAGTGCATATTCTTTTTTCATCCGGTAAGAACCAGCTGTCGCCTGGAAACGACGGTAATCGAGGATAGCGGCTTCCTTATCGTTCAGGCGGTATTCCGCTTCCCCTTTCCAGTAATAAGCCAGCGCTTTCAGTTCGTCGTTGTATTGATTGTATTGTAATGACTTATTGAATAACCCAATGGCCTGCTTCAGTTTCGTATCGCGGAAAAATTCCAGCGCACGATAGTAGGCTACCCGCTGATACGCTTTTTTGATGGCCGGACTTTTTACTTTGATTTTATCCAGCGAAGCTAACGCATCTTTGTAGTTGCGTGTCGTCATGAACACTTTCACCAGGTAGTCATATGCCACATCGTTACGTTCCGAATTGGGATACAGTGTGATGTACTTATCGAACGCCTTGATGGCTTCGTTAAACGGCGAATAGTCGAGTTCGTAAGTAATTTTGGCATACTGAAACAGTGCATCTTCCTTTATTTTGGGATCGAAACTCATTTCCGACGCATTCGAAAAAGCCATCATCGCTTTTTGCTTTTGATCTTGTTTCAGATAAGCTCCGGCCAAATGGTAATAGGCGTTCTGTGCCACCGCATCTTTGTCACGTGTGGCCCGTTCCAGATCGGATATGGCCTGTTTATCGTCGCCGGTTTTATATTCACAAATCCCGATAACATAGTAATCGTCAGCTGTTGGTTTAGCCGTATTTTTCATGTAATCGCTCAGATACGGAAGCGCCTTGCCGTACTGTTCAGTTTGAAAATAAGAGTTCCCGATGATTTTGGAGATGTCGATTTTACGCTCCGGTGATGCGGCTTGCAGCAACGGAGGCGCCATCTTGATCACCTCATCATATTTTTTCTGCATGAAATAGATCTGTGCCGTGTAAAACGGGACAATCCCTGAATACTGCCGGTCGTCTTTCAGCTTTTGAAATTCCAGCAGTGCCGTTTCATAATTTCCTTCGAGGTAATTAATGTGCGCCCAGTAATAGGCTGCCGCATGGGAAAATTTGCCTCGTTTACTTTTCAAATCGTAGAAATAGGTTTTGGCTTTTTCGTTCTCTCCGTTGTCCAGATAGCAATAACCCAGCTTGAATTTATACTCGTCGCTTTCGGCTTTGGGCAGAAGGTAGGCATCTGTTTTCTCGTAATCCTTTATCGCCTGTCGGTAGCGTTTGTTGGCAAACACCACATTCGCCAGACGAAAATGAGCCATGGAGATCTGCGGAGAGTTGGGATATTTATCGATGAAATCTTCCAACTCCTGTTTTCCGTTTCTGTTTCCCATTTCCAGGGCACAAACAGCTTTATAGTAAACTGCTTCGGCATACATCCCCGATGAGGGCCCGCTTTGTTTGATGATCTTATCAAACTCCTGGTAAGCAGAGCTGAATTTTCGAGTTTGGAAAAGCTCCAGGGCTGTCCGGTAATTTTCGTCAATACCGGTTGGACGGGTTACCGGCTGAGCATAACCCGCCATGGTGACGGCCAATACCAAACAAAGCGTAACGAACGATTTAGATATGAATTTCATGAGATTTTTTTCAGTTCTGATTTTTGCAGGGCGTAATCAGTTTAAACACTGTTTGTTTCGGTTTAATGAAGAGAATCCACACAATTGTTCCGCAAAAAAACTTAGTTTTGTCTGAAGCTGCCTCGTACAAAAATATAATTTTCACTTAAACTTTCGATTACTAGTGGAAGCAATCATTGAACTGAAAGGTGCAGATATTTATCAACGTGAGAATCTCATACTGAAAGATGTTAATTTTCAGGTGGAAAAGGGCGAATTCCTGTATATTATCGGGAAAGTGGGAAGTGGCAAATCCAGCCTTCTGAAAACTTTTTATGTCGAATTGCCTCTGATTGTGGGAGAGGGTGAGGTTGTCGGGTACCAGTTGCAGTCCATAAAACGGAAAAATGTTCCCTTTCTTCGCAGGAAACTGGGAATTGTTTTTCAGGATTTTCAGTTATTGATTGACCGTAGCGTATATAAAAACCTGGAATTTGTGCTGAAGGCAACCGGTTGGAAACAGGAGCGGGCTATTAAGGATCGTATCCGGGAAGTGCTGGAGATTGTCGATATGCCCCATTCGGGCTCAAAAATGCCGCATCAGTTGTCAGGGGGCGAGCAGCAACGCATTGTTATTGCACGGGCTTTACTAAATAATCCGGAAGTTATTCTGGCCGACGAGCCTACCGGAAATCTGGATCCGGAAACTTCGGAAGCGCTTCTGAACGTTTTGAAAGGGATTAATCAGGAAGGAAAAACCGTCATCATTGCTACTCACGACTATCCGTTGATCAGGAAATTCCCGGCAAGGAAATTAGCCTGCGAAGATGGTACTGTTCGGGAAGTAGGCGAAGAAGAGGAAACGATTGATTTCGAATCGTTACTCAGCGACGGGCTGTCCTGATTCTTCGAGGAATGGCGCATAAATGGCCGCCAGTTTTTTCTCTTCGTTTTCCCAACACAATTCCCGTGATGCCAGCGATGCATTCTCTTCCAATATTCTACGGTGTTCTTTTGCCGAGAATAATTCGTTGATTTGTTGGGCTACCGCTTTGGGTGTCCGCTCTTTTAGTATTTCACCCACGTTGTAATTCTCCACCAGACGGCGCATTTCCGGCAAATCGGAAACAAGTACCGGAATGCCGGCGTGGATGTAATCGAAAAGCTTATTGGGCAGCACAAAGTGATAACTTAATCCCAGATCTTCTTCCAGCGAGATTCCTAAATCGGCCTGTGGTGTCAGGAAGTGTAGTTCAGAAAGTGATAATCTTCCGAGGAAGATCACTTCGCCTCCCAGATTTTCCCTGATGACCAGTTCCTGTAGTTCCTCTTTTTTGTCACCGTCGCCGGCCAGCAATAAAATACTTTTGGGGATATACTTCATGGCCTGAACCATCATCTCCAAACCACGTCCCATATTCAATGCTCCCTGGTAAAGAATGATTTGCTGATCGCCGAAATCCATCTGTCGGTCGCCCGGAATATAGGTTACCGGAGAAAATCGGGGCATATTCCGGATAACGGTAAATTCTTTCCGGTAAACGGACGAAAGGCACTCGGAAATGGACTGGCTTACCGTGTACGCGGAATGAACATGGGGCACCGAAAGTTTTTCCAGCCGTCGCCACACGCCTTGTACCCACGGGCGCTTAATCACTTCAGGAACTTCGGTGAAAAGTTCATGACTGTCATAAATTACAGGTAACTTACGCAAACTGGCCGCTACAGTTATTCCCGGAAGGGTATCCAAATCGTTGGCGACCAAAACGTCGTATTTCCCGAAAACGATGTGAAAAAAGAGCCGGATATTGAAAATTGCGTAAAAGAGCGGCCCTTTATTGAAAAGCAAGCGGAACCGACGGGTTTGGTAAGGTCGGGACAAGGACCCGCTTTTCCGGAAGCGTCTTCCCAAAAGTGTAACTTCGAAGCCCATCTTTTGCAAAGATGAGGCGACTTTATGTACACGGTGATCGGTGACGAGATCGTTTGTTACTGCCAGGAGTATTTTTCGCACAGTTGTGAAATTCTAGTTGTAAAGATATGCAGTTACAAAAGGAAACGTAAATATCCCTGCTTCTATTATCTTTGCCTTCAAAAATTTAATGCATGTTTATCCTCTACCATGATTATTCCCTGTTAGAACGGAACACATTTGGCATCGATGTCAAAGCTAAATCTTTTCTTTCTTTTTCGGATGCCGAAGGATTGATTCAGTTTTATCAATCAAATCCAGAATACCGGAATGTGGAGCATCTTATTGTTGGGCAAGGAAGCAATTTGCTTTTTCTGCACGATGTTGATGAGTTGGTGTTGTCTTCGGACGTTTTTGGAATTGGGGTTTTGAAAGAAGACAAGGAATCGGTTTGGATAGAGGCTGGAGCCGGCATCGATTGGGATGAGTTTGTTGCATTCTGTGTGGGAAATGGCTGGGGAGGAGTTGAAAATCTTTCGCTGATTCCTGGTAAGGTAGGAGCAGCTCCGGTTCAGAATATTGGCGCATATGGCGTGGAAGTTGGTCCTGTTATCCGGGAGGTTCATGGCGTTGATCTGCAAACACTGCAGGAGAAAACGTTTACCCGTGAGATGTGTCAGTTTTCCTACCGGAACAGTATTTTTAAACAAAAGTGGAAAGGACACTTTGTCGTTACGTCGGTGGTGTTTGAATTGAATAAGAAGCCAGCGTTTCAACTCGATTATGGTGATGTGGCAGTTGAAGTGGAACGTTTGGGAAAAGTTTCACTCTCCAACATTCGAAGAGCGGTAATTGCCATCCGTGAACAAAAGTTACCCGACCCGGAAACAATTGGAAACGCCGGTAGTTTCTTCAAAAATCCGGTGATGGAGGAAGAAAAAACCCATACGTTAAAAGCAAAATATCCGGATATCCCGCTCTATCCGGCTGGCGCCGGAAAAGTGAAAATTGCGGCAGCCTGGTTGATTGAACATGCCGGCTGGAAGGGAAAGCGTACCGGTAGGGCCGGCGTACACGATCGCCAGGCGCTTGTGCTGGTTAATCACGGCGGTGCCACAGGACAAGAAATCTTCGATTTGTCCGAACAAATTCGTAACGATGTGGAAAAAAAGTTTGCAATTCAGCTCGAACGCGAGGTGAATGTAATCGGTTAAGCCTACTTCTCTTATTTGAAGATGCGGTTTTTGTTCAGCGCCCGTTGGTAACGTGCTGCATTCCGGTTGTGTTCCCGCAAGGTCCTGGAGAAATTGTGGTAACCCGAAAAATCTTCCTTCGCACAGAAATAGAGATAGTTACTTTTCTCGTAGTTCAGTACCGCTTCAATGCTTTTGGGATTCGGGAAATTAATGGGGCCGGGAGGCAATCCTTTGTATTTGTATGTGTTGTATGGCGATTCAATTTCGAGGTGTTGATTGAGAATGCGCTTAATACTAAAATCTCCGACGGCAAATTTAACGGTCGGGTCGGCTTGTAACCGCCATCCACGTTTCAATCGGTTGATATAAACGCCGGCAATTTTATGCATCTCATCCGGTTTAACCGTTTCCTCCTGAACGATAGATGCTAATGTTGTTGCCTGAACGGGGGTCAGGCCTGCCGCTTCAGCTTTCTTTTTCCGTTCATCAGTCCAGAAGCGGTCGAACTCTTGTTTTATCCGGTCCACAAACTCTACGGGTGTAGTGGTCCAGTAAAACTCGTAGGTATTGGGAATAAACATGGCCGGGAATGAGGCATATGTGAAACCATATTTCCTGGCCACAGCGGTATCGGTTAGCTCTTTCAGAAAAGCAGTAGAATCAGCTTCGAGATAATGCGACAAGCGGGCCGCTAAATCTTTCCTGAATCGAATGTTGTTGAAGGTTACTTTGATCGGGGCCTGAGCGCCGGATCGTAAAACATCAATCAGTTTGTTGTTGCTCCAGTTCTTTTCAAGTTTGTACGCCCCCGGTTTGATTAAATCCGGATACTTCTTTTTATTGGCTACCCATTTTATGGACTTGTAGTTGGCCAAAAAATCACCAGCCTTCAGCGAGTCAATCACTTGATTATAAGTCGCATCATCGGGAATGTAAACAAAGCCCGTGTGTTTCACATTATTCTCGAAAATATACCCATACAGCTGAAAAGCACGAATGCCTGCCGCAATAAATCCAACGCTAACTAATATAATGACCCATTTTCCCACGCGAGGGAACACCATTAGCCTATTTCTGCGCTCAATTCCCATACTTAGTCTTTTTACGGTGGGTAAAAATAGTAAATTCAGTCGAATTCCCCATTTCATGCTCAGAGGTTGTTTATTTATGTTTTGTTGACAATTATTCAACGGTTTACAGCCAAATATTTTATATTTTCGTGACTAAATCTGAAAACCAAAAAATCGTTAACTGTTTGGAGGACAATTTTATGCATCAGGTAAAACTTGCAGATGAAATTTATTATGTAGGAGTAAACGACCGGAAAACACGTCTTTTCGAAAATTATTGGCCGCTTCCGCATGGAATGGCTTATAATTCGTATCTCATTGTGGACGAGGAGGTCGCGTTAATGGACACTGTTGAGCGTACGTTCATCGACGAATATCTTTCGAATATTAAAAATATACTGGGTGACAGGAAGGTTGACTACCTGGTTATTAACCATATGGAACCTGATCATTCCGGCGCAATCCGCAGTATTGTTGCCGAATATCCTGATATCACCCTCGTCGGGAACAAGAAGACTTTCCCGATGCTGGAAAACTTTTACCAGATTAAGGAAAATACCTTGGAAGTAGGCGATGGTGATGAACTTCCGTTAGGAAAAAATACCCTTGAGTTTTATACCATCCCGATGGTACACTGGCCCGAAACGATGGTTAGTTTCGAAAAGGCTAACGGTATTCTTTTCTCTGCCGATGCTTTTGGTGCCTTTGGAACGCTAGATGGCGGAATTTTCGATGATGAGCTGAACCTCAGTTTCTACGAAGAGGAAATGATGCGCTACTTTACCAATATTGTCGGAAAGTACAGTCCGCATACGCAACGTGCGATGAAGAAGCTGAGCGGTTTGGACATTAAAATGATTGCCGCACTTCATGGTCCAATCTGGCGTTCACATACCGATTTTGTGCTTTCGCGGTACGATAAATGGAGCAGTTACCAAACGGAAGAAGGTGTCGTGATTGTATACGGCAGCATGTATGGTAACACCGAAAAAATGGCCGATGTAATTGCCCGTCAACTAGCCGTTCGGGGGGTAAAAAATATTCGTGTTTACGATGCCTCGAAAACGCATCCGTCATACATCATCAGCGATATTTTCAAATACAAGGGATTTATCGTGGGAAGCGCCGCTTATAACAACGAAATGTTCCCAAGTGTCGAAGCGCTGGTGACCAAGATTGAGCACATGGGTATTAAAGAGCACCTGTTGGGTGTTTTTGGCTCGTTTTCGTGGAACGGTGGCGGTGTGAA
This sequence comes from Prolixibacter sp. SD074, assembly GCF_009617895.1. Lineage (NCBI taxonomy): Bacteria > Pseudomonadati > Bacteroidota > Bacteroidia > Marinilabiliales > Prolixibacteraceae > Prolixibacter > Prolixibacter sp. SD074. The sequence continues at coordinate 2,346,340 of NZ_BLAW01000001.1, read as the reverse complement.
AAACCTGATGAAATTTGCCGGGAACATTAAATGGGATGTGGTTTATGAGCCGGTGGAAGAAAAAGGGGCTTTAAAAGCAGACAAATTCCGGATGTGTATTGATTTGGCGAATGCCATGGCTGACCGCTTGAAAGCAGAGTAATTCATACAGAACGAGATAAAAAAGGCTGCCTTCAGAAATGAGGACAGCTTTTTTATATGTTCCGGTGTTGGCGTTCTTAAAGGGTTACGCCCGATTTGAAAATGGCCATTTCGCGAAAACCACTTTTTTCATGGTCCAGTTTTTCGCCGCTGGCCACGTTGATCATATATTGTACAAATTCTTCCAGTAATCAATCGGTAAATGGGCATAAAAAGTTGCTATAAGTTAATGATAAATTAATTTTATCTGATGCGGGAAGATGTTCAATCCAGATGCAAATGCATATTATTTCTAAATTAGGAGCAGAAATCAGACGAAATGGTATATGTTTTGACTGGTGGTCCCGGATTTGGTAAAACCGTAATTGCGGAGGAGCTTGCGTTGGAAGGATACCAAATTGGTTCCGAAACCGCACGTGTATTGATTGACGAGCAATTGAAAAAAGGGGGCGAGATTTTACCCTGGCGGAATTCCCGCAAATTCGAACGCCGGGTGATGGAGGCGCGCATCCGTTTTTTAGAGCAGGTTCCTGATAAAGAGATTGCTTTCGCCGATCGCGGATTGCCGGATCAGGTCGCCTTTTCACTTTATAAGGGAAAACAGGTTTCAGGGCCATTAGCTGTAGCAGTAAAGAACCATCGGTATGCCGAAACTGTTTTCATTACTCCTCCGTGGCGTGAGATATACACTGAAGATGAAATCAGGAAGGAAACGTTTGAAGCGGCTTGCCGAATTCATGAATGGATTGTAACGGCCTACCGGGAAGCAGGATACCGTTTGGTGGAAATCCCGAAAGGTACTGTTGGCGAGCGGGTGAAGTTTATTACGGATTTTGTTTCATCGACCATTTGATAAGTGAATTTCCTTTGTATTACAACATATTAAACGATAAAAACGAAGCGCATGAAAAGAACCGATCGCCGCGAATTTTTGAAACAAACGGCCATAAGTGCCGGAGCCCTGGCTGCCATCCCCGGAATTATTGCGGCTAGCGCGAAATCTGCTGATGCACAGGTGGAAACTGAAATATTATCTGAAGTTTTCCTGAAAAAAAATGATGTGATTCTTTTTCAGGGAGACTCCATTACAGATGCCGGACGCGATAAGAAAGATCAACAACCGAATGATCCCTGGGGCTTTGGTCCCGGTTATGTTTTTCTGGCTGCATCGCGCCTGCTCGATCACTTCGCCAAAAAACATCTGACCATTTACAACCGCGGTATTAGCGGAAACAAAGTTTTTCAATTGGCCGATCGTTGGGCGCCCGATTGTTTGGAGTTGAATCCGAAACTGCTTTCTATCCTGATTGGCGTGAATGATTACTGGCACATGCATGACGGCAAATATGACGGTACTATTGCTGTGTATGAAAATGATTACCGTGCGCTGCTAAAGCGCACAAAAGCTGCTATGCCCGATGTGAAGTTAGCGATTGGTGAGCCTTTTGCTGTTTTGGGTTGCAGTGCTGTGGATAACACGTGGTTTCCTGCATTTAATGCCTACCGGGAAGTTGCCCGTAAACTGGCCCAAGAGTTCGACGCGATATTAATTCCATATCAATCGGTTTTTGATGAAGCATCGAAACAGGTGGACCCGACTTACTGGACCGCGGATGGTGTTCATCCCACGGTGGCGGGATGTCATCTGATGGCTGCAGCCTGGTTGAAATCGGTCTTTGGAATGGAATAAGAAATACCTGGAATAAAAAATCCCCGGCCAAAGCGACCGGGGATTTCCATTGGTAACAAGTGCAAGTTATTTTCCAAGAAATGCTTTTACTTGTTTGTATACGTTTTCGCCGTTGAATCCCAATTCTTCATCAAGCACAGTATAAGGTGCAGAGAATCCAAAGGAGTTGAGGCCCCAAACAGCGCCGTCATCACCAACAAGTCTCTTCAGGGTAACCGGCAATCCGGCTGTCATACCGAATTTTGGAATGTCCGCAGGAATCACTTCTTCCTGATAAGTTTTATCCTGGTTGCGGAAAAGTCCTTCGGAAGGTACCGAGACTACCCGAATTTTCAAGTTGTCGCGTTCGCGGAGCAGGGCAGCGCCATTCACGAGCGTAGCTACCTCTGAACCGGAAGCCAGCAGAATAACATCCGGATTAGCATCGTTTTCAATAATGTAAGCTCCTTTTTCTGCCTGTAGCGCTTCGGTGTAACGCTCGCTTTTGGCTGGCAAATCTTTGATATTCTGACGAGACAAAATCAATGCGGTCGGCGTATCAGTATTTTCCAGCGCCATTTTCCATGAAGCGGTCGTTTCCGGTCCATCAGCCGGGCGCAGAACCAGCATGGAATTTTCGCCGTGGTGATTTTTCAATTGCTCGAGCAGACGAATCTGTGCTTCCTGTTCCACCGGCTGGTGCGTAGGACCATCTTCTCCCACACGGAAAGCATCGTGTGTCCATACATATTTTACCGGGAGTTCCATCAGCGCTGCCAAACGAACGGCGGGTTTCATGTAATCAGAGAATACGAAGAAGGTCCCGCACACCGGGATTACACCGCCGTGCAGCGCCAGGCCGTTCATTACACAAGCCATGGTGAGCTCTGATACACCTGCCTGTAGGAAAGCTCCTGTGAAATCGTTCTTGGTAAACGGATGTGTTTTTTTCAGGAAACCATCTGTTTTGTCGGAGTTTGACAGGTCGGCGGAAGCCACAATCATGTTTTCAATTTTATCAGCGAAAGCGGCTAAAACAGCACCCGATGCAGCGCGGGTTGCTGTATTGGCTTTTTGTTCCAGCGCGGCAAAATCAAATTCCGGAACATTACCGGAAAGGAACTTTTCCAGTTTTTTAGCCAATTCCGGATTGGCTTTTTCCCATTTTTCTTTTTCGGCTTCAAATTCCTTTATCCATCCGCGTAACTCTTCCTGACGCTTTTTATAAAGCTCTTCCACTTCCGGGAAGATTTGGAAAGGCTCTTTCGGATCGCCGCCCAGGTTTTCAATGGTTTTGTCAAGTGAAGCGCCTGCTGCGGAAAGTGGTTGCCCGTGGGTCGAAACTTTCCGCTCGAAGCTTTCTCCTGCTTCGGTAACGGCACCTTTGCCCATAATGGTTTTACCAATGATGAGCGTAGGTTTTTCCTTTTCTTCGTTGGCAGCTTTTAGCGCGTCGCGGATTGCATCCGGATCGTTTCCTTTGATGGTCATTACTTTCCATCCCCAGGCTTCGTATTTTTTTGCAGTGTCTTCGTGAGTGACTTCATTGGTCTCGGATGAGAGCTGGATGTCATTGGAGTCATAGAACATAACCAGATTGCTCAATCCGAGGAAACCGGCCAGACGACCTGCTCCCTGAGAAATCTCTTCCTGAACACCACCATCAGAAATGAATGTATAGATTTTGTGTGCCATCCATTCGCCAAAACGTGCGACGAGGAAACGCTCGGCAATGGCAGCTCCAACAGCCATGGTATGTCCCTGTCCCAACGGACCTGAAGTATTTTCAACACCGCGTTCGGGATCCAGCTCCGGGTGACCGGGAGTTACTGAACCCCACTGACGGAAATTTTTCAGATCCTCCATCGAGAATTTTCCCGAAAGGGCCAGCACGGAATAGAGCATGGGGGACAAGTGTCCAGGATCGAGGAAAAACCGATCACGAAACGGCCACTCCATGTCATCCGGGTTATATTTTAAAAATTCAGAATACAAAACGTTCGCGAAATCGGCTCCGCCCATGGCGCCGCCCGGGTGACCTGATTTTGCTTTGTCGACCATAGCGGCCGATAAAATCCGAATATTGTCTGCTGCTTTATTGGTTAAATTGTTCTTCATCTGATTGTGGTTAAAATATTTTCGACGTAAAAATAGAAATTTTTGATTCGTAAAATGGCAATAATAGCTGTAAGCGGTACACTTTACTTTTGCGGTTCTTACAGACTGATTTTATATGCATCTATATAAAAAAGGAAACACTCCAAAACAGTTAAGGTTTGGAGTGTTTTCTTATTTAATTATTAACGATTTTTTATTTCTGCCCGGGAAGAATGCGGACCATGAAGATCCCTTCAATCTCGCGAAGTTTATCGCCGACTTCGGGATCCAGTTCATTTCGGTCGATATCGATGATGTTGTATGCAATTCCGCTGCGGTTACGGTTCATCATATTGGCGATATTCACGCCGTAGCCAACCAACAGGGTAGAAATCTGGCTTACCATGTTCGGGACATTTTTGTTCGCGATAAGAATGCGGGTACCACCGTTGCGGTTCATGATTACATCGGGGAAGTTCACCGAATTACGGATGTTCCCGTTTTCGAGGTAGTCACGTACTTCGCGTACTGCCATCACGGCACAGTTGGTTTCCGATTCTTCGGTAGAAGCTCCCAGGTGCGGAATAGCAATCACGTTTTTCATGTTCAGCACCTCTGCATCGGGGAAGTCTGTTACATACCAGGCAACTTTACCGTTTTCGAGAGCCGGTTTCAAATCGGCGTTGGAAACCAGGCCGCCACGGGCAAAGTTCAGGATGCGTACCCCATTTTTCATCATGGCAATCTTCTCGGCATCGATGAAGTTCTTGGTTTTGTCCATCAGTGGAATCTGCAATGTTACAAAGTCAGCCTGGGCCAACAGTGCCTCGATGCTTTCGGCACGGGCGATATTCTGGTTCAGCTCCCAGGCATGCTCAACGGAAATATACGGGTCAAAACCAATCACGTTCATGTCGAGTGCTTCGGCTGCGTTTGCCACCATCACGCCGATAGCTCCCAATCCGATAATAGCCAGTGTTTTCCCTCTGATTTCGTTGCCGGCAAAGTTCGATTTACCTTTCTCTATCAAAGCAGCCACGTTGTCTCCTTCACCTTTCAGTGTTTTGGCCCACTCAATGCCGCCGGCAATGTTACGGGAAGAAAGAAGCAAACCGCCAATCACCAGTTCTTTTACTGCATTGGCATTAGCGCCCGGGGTATTGAATACGACAATCCCTTTGTCGGTGCATTTGTCTATCGGAATGTTATTGACCCCGGCTCCGGCCCGGGCAATGGCTTTCAGCGAGGATGGAAGTTCCATGTCGTGCATTTTGTAACTGCGCAACACAATGCCTTCGGGGTTGGTTATCTCACCGCCTACTTCGTAAGCATCAGCCGGGAAAAGTTTTAATCCCTTTTCGTCAATTTTGTTCAGTGTCTGAATTTTGTACATGTTGAGTGGTGTTTCGTGGGACGTATTTTACTGTGGAATGACAAAGGTCATAAAAAGTATGGAATGATTTAAGCGAATAAATGATTTATTGTCTATCCTTAAGAATTTTTTTACTTAAACGAAAAAACTAATGCCAAGACAAAGAACTAATCCCGAAACTGAGATGATGGTTTCCATTACGGTCCACGATTGCAGCGTTTGTTTTTCGTTGATGCCGAAGTATTTTCCTACCAGCCAGAATCCACTGTCATTTACATGCGAAAGAATGGTCGCTCCGGCAGCAATGGCCAAAACAATCAGTGCCCGGTGAGGTGCAGAGAGGTCGAAGACTTCGAGAACGGGCGCCATGATGCCTGCTGCAGTAATCATGGCTACAGTGGAACTTCCCTGCGTAACACGTACGACTGCCGCTAAAAGCCAGGCCAGTAATAATGGAGGAAGGGCAGAACCCGCAATGGAGTTGGCCAGCATTTTCCCAACACCTGAATCGATAAGGACCTGCTTGAATACGCCGCCGGCTCCGGTTATCAGGATGATGATACCGGCCGGGCCCAGTGCTTTCGTGCTAATGTCCAGCAACTCTTTCCCGGATACGCCTCGTTTGGTTCCCAGAAAATAAAGCGAAAGCAGCGTCGCCAGCGTCAGGGCCGTAAAGGGATGCCCCAGAAAAGCGATAATGTCAGTCGTTGTGCTGGCGCCAATAATTTCTTTACTTACCAGTACGCCGGAAATGGTGTTGGCCAGAATCAACAGCAACGGGACACCAATCAGCGCAGCGATAATGCCAAACCCAGGCAATTGCTTGGTATCCGTTGGCTCTTCCTCTTCATTACTGAAAGCGAGCGGAGAGCCGGCAATCCGTTTACTGATGTATTTACCGAATACTGGTCCGGCGATGATGGCGGTGGGTACTCCGATGATAAAACCAAGTAAAATCACCCAACCCAGGTTGGCACCGACAATTTCGGCGACAGCCACTGGTCCCGGGGTCGGTGGAATAAAACTGTGCGTAACCGCGAGTCCTGCCAATAGCGGTATGCCGTAATACAGTACCGGTTTACCAGTATCCCGCGAAAGCGCATACACAATAGGCACCAGGATGATGAATCCTACATCGAAGAAAACAGGAATGGCCACGATAAACCCGGTGAGCACCATGGCCCACGGGGCCCGTTCGTATCCGAACTTCCCGACCAGGTAATGGGCCAACGAACGCGCTCCGCCGCTATGTTCCAGCAATGCTCCGAAAATTGCGCCAAGGCCTACCACGGTGGCTACAAAGCCGAGTGTGCCGCCCATTCCGTTCTGGATGCTTTCCAGAACCTTATCGGGTTTCATGCCGGTTGCCAGGCCAACATACATGCTCGTAACAATGAGCGCGATGAAAGCGTTGATTTTGAATCGGAGGACAAGAAGTAAAAGGAGGGCAACCGCCGAAATGACAATCGCCAGAAGCATCAACTTGCTCATATGAATTAGTTTACCAGGTTGAAAATCGGTTCTTGTTACCGCCGTCTGGAAAACCGGCTGAACAGGAATACGCCTAAAAATAGAAAATATAACAACCCGCCCACAATGGCGAAGACGAATCCTAATTCATACAGCGAGGGAAGGGCCGCCATGCGCACCAAACAAAACAAGGACAGAAAAAACCAGGTAAGGGAATGGAACCAGCGCAGCACAAAGTTCATAAACTTATCGATCCGGGTTTTGACCGGAAGCGGCCGGGGTGCGTAACGTAAATAGATGATGGCAATGGCCATGCATCCGATAAAGAGCCAGGTCCAATTCATATTGCAGGTTTTTCCTGCTAAGATAATGGTTTTGGGAAATTGAAACACCAAATCTGAAGCTGGTGAACTGCTTCCGGAAACGAACGGACTTCATTCGAATCTGATTTCATAGCTCCAGAAACGGAGGAGTTAAATTTGAATCTGATTTAGCCCCTTCCGTGGATTCAGGAGCCAGATCGGAATCTGATTTAGTGCTTGCCGAAACGGAGGAGTTAAATTTGAATCTGATTTAGCCCCTTCCGTGGATTCAGGAGCTAAATCGGAATCTGATTTAGTACTTGCCGAAACTGAGGAGCTAAATCGGGACCTGATTTAGTACTTGCCGAAACTGAGGAGCTAAATTGGGACCTGATTTAGTACTCCCCGGAACTCAGGCGTAAAATCAGAAACGGATGTAGTACCTCTGTGGGCTGTAAGGATGCCATCCCTCCGAGGGATGGCATCCTTCAATCAGCATTGCTAGAATTTCACAGTTGTAGCAGGTTAATCCTTTATATCGCGATCCGAAGCCCGATATGGAAACTTCTTCCCGGTTCTGGTCGGCAGCAAAACGGCCGTGTATGCGCGTTTGCACTTTTTTATTTTCGAAGGCGATAAAGCTGTTAACCGTGAACGGGGGTATTTCCGGAAGCGGCTCATTGAGCGTACTGTTCTGTGCATACGTGTAGGCTGCTGAAAGCGAATAGGTAAAATTGTTCAGAAACTTTACTTCGGCCCCAGCCCCGAATCCGGTCATAAAAGCCTTATCGATATTGGTAAATATGTTGGTCCCGTAAGGCGGGTTGCACGCCATAAACTTCTTATGAATCGAAGTGTCCAGCTTCGCGCTGAATGTCGTTGTTGTATTGCGCTTTGAAATCGTCGGCCGGATCGTTGATTTGGTAAGAAGTCCTGTCGGCACGCAATCCGGCTGTCCATGAAACTTTTTTGCTGACTTTCAAACGGTTTTCAATAAACAGGCCCACATTGTCCTTCTTGCTGTCCTGCCAGATTTTATCAACGACATCCATCGGCGATGGCAGTGTGGCTCCGGTACACGGATTGATGATTACCTTACGGTTCCCTTCAGGTTTTGCTGAGAGACTACGAGTACCTCTTCAATGGCAATGCCCCGGGTTTGGATGATTAACGGTTATAACAACAGAAACCGCAAAGCCCAATTTGAAAACATCGGATGTGTCTAAAAATCCTCCTCCGGCCTGCCGGCCACCTCCTCCAGCGGAGGACATGTCGCGAATGATAGCTCTATTAGTCCATCGAAGACGTAAAAAACTGACAAAATTGTGAAACAGGCAGGCTACATCTGGCTGGTTGGTTGGCGGGCTGTCCCCCTTAGGAGGGGGAATGAAAGGGGGAGGATAATTCAATTGAGATGAATCTTTGCATCATATTTGAAAAGCCCAACCTGAAACCTGAAATTTTTTCTGCACAAAAAATCCCGGAAAGAAAGCTCTTCCCGGGAAAGAAATATTTTATAATCGTACGTTACACGTTGTATGTCGACGAGGCGGTGTCGCCACCGTGGCCGGTCCAGTTGGTGTGGAAGAACTCGCCACGCGGTTTGTCAACCCGCTCGTAGGTGTGCGCTCCAAAGTAGTCGCGTTGTGCCTGCAACAGGTTGGCAGGTAAGCGCTCGCTGCGGAAACCATCGAAGTAATTCAGGGCGGTGGTCATCGCCGGAGCGGGTACGCCGTTCATCACAGCAGTAGCCACTACACGACGCCATCCGGCCTGTGCTGCTTCAATTTTTCCTTTGAAGAAATCATCGAGCAGGAGGTTTTCCAGATCGGGATTTTTATCGTATGCTTTTTTGATATCAGCCAGAAATTTCGAACGGATGATACATCCGCCGCGCCACATCAGGGCAATGCCTCCGTAGTTGAGGTTCCAGCTGTTCTCCTTGGCTGCCTCACGCATCAGGTCGTAACCCTGTGCGTAGGAGATAATCTTTGCGGCGTACAGCGCGTCTTTCAAATCTTTCAGGAACTGGGCGCGGTTGCCGTCAAAGTTCACTTTCGGTCCACTCAGCGTTTTCGATGCGGTGACACGCAAATCTTTCTGAGCCGACAGGCAACGGGCAAATACAGCCTCGCCAATCAGCGTCAGCGGGATGCCTAAATCGAGCGCCGAAATACCTGTCCATTTTCCGGTGCCTTTTTGTCCGGCGGTGTCAAGGATTTTTTCTACCAGCGGTTCGCCTTTCTCATCGCGGTAGCCGAGAATATCGCGGGTAATTTCGATGAGGTAGCTGTCGAGATCGCCTTTGTTCCACTCGGCAAAAACGTCGTGCATTTCGTCGTAGCCCATGCCCAGCAGGTCTTTCATGATCTGGTAAGCCTCGGTAATGATTTGCATATCGCCGTACTCAATACCGTTGTGTACCATTTTCACGAAGTGACCGGCGCCGTTTTCGCCTACCCAGTCACAGCAAGGGGTTCCGTCTTCCACCTTAGCGGCAATCGACTGGAAAATGTTTTTTACAAACGGCCATGCTTCGGGAGTTCCGCCGGGCATCATCGACGGGCCGTGCAGGGCGCCTTCTTCTCCGCCCGAGACACCGGTTCCGATGTATCGCAATCCTTTGCTTTCGACATATTCGGTACGGCGAATGGTATCGGGGAAGTGCGAGTTGCCACCATCGATGATGATGTCGCCCTCTTCGAGGTGCGGAATGATTTGTTCAATCAGCTCATCTACCGGATTTCCGGCTTTCACCAACATCATCACTTTGCGTGGACGCTCCAGGTTGGTTGTTAACTCTTCGATAGTGTGGCAGCCAATGAAATTTTTACCGGCACCGCGGCCATTGATGAATTTGTCTACTTTTTCGGTCGTACGGTTATATACAGCAACGGTAAAACCTTTACTTTCCATGTTGAGCACGAGGTTTTCGCCCATTACTGCGAGGCCGATGAGGCCAATGTCTGCTTTTTGCTTCATGTGCTTATTATTTTTGAATACGATTAATGTGCTTTTTATTTATCTTGTTTTAAAACCGAACGTTTTAAGTCGTTTTATTGTTTCCGGCGAACTGTTAAGAAGCGTTGTGTGGTATACGGGAAATTCCCGGCGGACAGGATAGTCGCCTCGTTGTTTCTCGAAGCTTTCGGGCGAAAGCCGCAACTTTTCATCATCTTCCCGGATGTCGTAGGTTTTCAGAACCGCTTCTTTTAATACTTCTTCGATGCTTTTACTTGTTTCGTCTATGGTTATTTCGGTCGTAGCCGGAAGCTCTACATTTTTGCAGGTCCAGTTGTCGATGCCCAAATCGAAAAACCTGCTTACAGCCTGCACGCTCATGGCGGTCCCGTTAGCCTTCCCGTCTTTGGAATAACCGGCAATGTGCGGGGTTGCGATGTCGGCTCTATCCAGCAATTCGCGGTCAATACCCGGTTCGTTTTCCCAGCAATCGATAACCGCACCGGCCAGTTGATCTGATTTCAACGCGTTTTTCAGTGCTTCGGTTTCCACCACTTCGCCACGGCACGAGTTGATGACGAATGGTTTTTTTTTTCGCTTTCGCGAAGAAGGCGTCATCGGCCAGGTGGAAGGTTTTATCTTCCCCGGCCATGTTTAGTGGAACGTGCAGTGTGATGATATCGCTCTGCGCCAGGATTTCGTCCAACGAAACAAAGTTGCTTTTCCCTTCTGCCCGTTCGCGTGGCGGGTCGTTCAGCAAGACCTTCATGCCATAAGCCCCGGCAATGCGGGCCACTTTCTTGCCGACATTGCCGGCCCCAACAATGCCGAGGGTTTTTCCGCTGAGCGCGAAATGGCGCTTTTGACTGAGTACTGCCAGCGCCGAAGCAATGTATTGTTCTACCGAGCCCGAATTGCAGCCCGGTGCGTTGGTCCACTCAATTCCTGTTTCGCTGCAGTATTCGGTATCGATATGATCGAAGCCGATAGTGGCTGTGGCAATGAATTTCACGCCGGAGCCTTCCAGCAACTCCCGGTTGCATTTGGTGCGTGTCCGGGTGATGAGCGCACCGGCATCTTTTACTACTTCCGGGGTTGTTTTGCTTCCCGGCAGGTAGACCACCTCGGCAAACGGTTCCAGCGCTCCTTTGATGTAGGGTATTTTGTCGTCTATTATAATCTTCATAATTCTTTGCATACTATCGTGTGAATAACACGTTGAGCAGGTCCGGGGTTCGATAGCTATTTACCGGAATAAAAGTTGCTGACCATTTCATCCATCACACGGCTGGTGCGGGCGGCGCTTTCGCCTGTCGATGCAGCTTTTCCGCTACCGCGAAGTTCATCGACGATGGTTCGCAGTAAATTTTGCTGAACATGCACTGGTGCAGGGAAGGGGAATTCCTGTTTCCCGGATGTTGTTTCCAGGATGACCGGTGTGAACTCAAAAGTTGAAAGACGGATATTCCCGCTGCTACCAATGATTTCGATTTCGTCGAGATTTTTTTGCCCAGATGTGGTGAAACACCAGGTTCCGGTCCCGGCAACGCCCGATTCATGCAACCAGTTTCCCAGCACCATATCTTCTGCCGGGTATGCTCCGGCCTGGTTGAATGCCTGACCATGAACATCACGAATCGGGCCGAACCAGTCGTCCAGAATATCAAGCTGGTGCGCGGCTAAATCGAAGAACAGTCCGCCTCCGGCTTTTTCGGGAATCACCCGCCAGGGTAACCCATTGCTGTATTCGTCCTTGTTAAACGGACGGTAAAAACGAATGTTAACCAACCGCACATCGCCGATAGCTTTGGCGGCAAGCAATTCTTTCACTTTCAGAAATCCGGGTAACCGGCGACGGTAATACGCCACAAACAGCGGCATCCCGGTTTCCTTCGAAACGCGGTTCATCTCTTCGCATTCACGGTAGTTGAGCGCCATCGGTTTTTCCACATAAACCGGTTTGCCGGCTTTCATGGCCTGAATGGCATATTGTGCGTGCGTTTCGGGCGGTGTAGCAACATAAATGGCGTTCACTTCCGGATCGGAGATGAGTTCATCCGCGCCGCTATACCATTTGGGAACGTTGTGCCTCCGGGTATAATCTTCCGCTTTTTCAGCCGAACGGCGCATCACTGCTACCAACTTTGAGTGCTCAATTTTTTGTAGCGCCGGGCCGCTTTTTACTTCGGTCACCTTTCCGCACCCGATAATTCCCCACCTGATTTCTTCCATGAATATTTTGATTGGCAATTTGTAATTAATCCTTGAACCGATCTTTGTGCGCCCACAGGCCCAGCGCCGGATTTGGGACGTAAAATATTTCTTCGCCATTAGGCAATTGGTTCCATCCATCGTTCAGCTGACGCGGATCGTATACCTGCATCACTTCGTCAAGGGCTTTGTATTGAAATCCCACACTTTCTATCTCTTCCTGCGTAAGGTTTTCTTCATTGGCGCCCGGGCAGTAGGTTATCGTGAAGCGTCCTTCAGAACTACCGTGAATGAGGTGCGCCGCGGCACTGAGATTCTTCCGTAAATCGGAATTTTTCTCGACCATTTCCAGGGTGCGCGGTGTGCCGTGATAACCGTATTTCCTAATCAGTGTGTCAATTTCCGGGTCTTCGCCGAATTCCTTCAATGCCGGAGCCAGAATAATTAGTTCGGCATTGTCGGCCAGTGCCATCCGGGTACGGTAAATGGCTTTGTTTCCCAGCCATGTTGATTTGAACTCGGTTGGGTCGAGGTAAACGACGGCCTTTTTAATTGGCTTATCGAGCATCTCGAAATTGACCTTCACCGAAAGTGCTGCGGCCTTGTCGAATACTGAAAGATCGTCTCCGATGAATAAGCCACGCACTTTCAGTTTTCCGTTTTTCGTCGCTTCCACTACCGTGAGCACATAAACGATGGGCAATTCTGCCGCTACTTTTTCGCTGGCGTAGTTAAACATCCGGCGGACGGGTGTATCGGCGCGGCCCATCATTTTTTCCATGCCGTAAACGGCCCCGATGAAGTGGCTCTTGTTGATCCCTTCTGTTCCTCCGGTTCCCACAAAGATGTTTTTGTTGTAGTTGGCCATGCCAACCACTTCGTGCGGAACTACCTGTCCGATGGAGAGAATCAAATCGTGGCCACCGTCGCGCAGCAGTTTGTTGACCTGCACCGGCCACGCATAGTCGATGGCTCCTTTGGATACTTCCTTCACATATTCACCGGGAACTTCGCCCAGGGTAACCACGTCGTTTCGCCAGTCGTGCTCGCGAAACAGTTCCATCGGAGCCTGTCCGAACATGTGATGTATCTGTTCTTCCGTCATGGGACTGTGCGTTCCCAAAGCCGGAAGTATATCGGTGAGTTTATCGCCGTAATATTGCCAGGCAAATTCGGTCAACTCACCGGCGTGTGACGGATAGCGAGTGTAGTCGGGTGGAATGGCCAGTACCTTGCCAATATCCCCCAATTTATCAAGCGCCGTAAACAGGCCTTCCTGCAGGTCGACTGCACTCAATTCCTGTTCGGGCGATCCTGTTTCGTAGTAGATCATGTTTTTTGTTTAAGGCTCAGGCAGAGGCAAAGTATACGAAAGCCTTCGCCTGAGCCTCTGTCTTATCTTTATCTTTTTACTCTTGCATTTCCTTCCCAAATGCTCCAAACCATCTCTTCGTCGGCTGGCTGGGCGTAGTCTGTCAGGAATGTAGTGGCCAATGCACCGGTAGCCCATCCAAACTGCAGCCATTTTTCGGCGTCCCAGCCTTTCAGGATACCATACAATAAGCCACCAACAAAACCGTCGCCACCGCCGATTCGGTCGAGAACGTTGATTTTGCGTGGCTCGATGACCTGCCATTCGTTGCCGGAGAGCATGACGGCGCCCCACAGGTGTTCGTTCGTGCTGACTACCTGACGGAGAGTTGTAGCGAATACCGAAGCATTCGGGAACGATTTTTTCACATTTGTGATAAGACCTTTGAAGCCTTCGATTTCGGCTTCGATTCCCTGGCCGCCGGCTTTGGGCCCTTCGATACCAAAGCAAAGCTGGAAATCTTCTTCATTCCCGATAAGGATATCGGCTACAGCAGCAATCTCTGTGAAGTTTTTACGCAACTCTTCTGCACGGCCTTTCCAGAATGAGGCGCGGTAGTTCAAATCGAAGGAGATGCGGGTGCCGTGTTTTTTTGCAGCGCGGGCGGTCTCCAGACAGAAAGCACTGGTTTCGGGCGAAAGCGCTGAAATTAGTCCCGACAGGTGAACAATTTGGACACCTTCTTCGCCGAAAATGCGTTCCAAATCAAAATCCTTCACATTCAGGGTACGTCCCACTTCGCCGGCGCGATCGTTCTGAACACGTGGTCCGCGGGAACCATAACCGCTGTCGGCAATGTTAAACTGGTGACGGTATCCCCACGGATCGCCCTGGGCTACTTCCGGCCCTTCGTAATCCATGTGCCGGCTTTTCAGGTTACTCTTGATAAATTGTGCAACCGGACTTCCCTTCACGAAAGTTGTCAGCACCTTGACAGGCATCCCGAGATAGGAAGCAATACTGGCCACATTGGTTTCGGCGCTGGTAGCCTGCATTTCGAAAAGATTGCTGCTATGTACCGGTTGTCCGTTTACCGGCGTAATCCGTACGCCCATGCTGGTCGGAACCAGCAGTGAATATTGACAATTTTGTTTTAATTGAAGATCCATTACGTGTGGTTCGATTGAGATGATTGGTTATTTACTGTCCAATCATCGGTCATTCATAATTTAATTTTCTTATACGCCGCTGTACGCGTTAAATCCTCCATCAACGGGAATAACGACTCCTGTTACGAAGGACGAGAGTTCCGAAAGCAGGAACAAAACAGTACCCTGAAGATCTTCCGGCTCACCGAATTTACCCATTGGGGTGTTGGTGACAATCTTTTGTCCGCGTTCTGAATAATCACCGGTTTTTTCATCCAGGACCAGGAAGCGGTTCTGATTGGTGATGAAAAAGCCGGGAGCGACAGCATTAACACGGATGCCCATTTTTGCCAAATGAACTGCGAGCCATTCGGTAAAGTTATTTACGGAAGCTTTGGCCGCCGAATAAGCTGGTATTTTGGTTAAGGGATGATAGGCATTCATTGACGAGATATTCAGCACGACACCTGATTTTTTTTGCAGCATGTCGCGTGTGAAAACCATGGTAGGCAATACAGTTCCCTTGAAGTTGAGTGAAAAAACTTTGTCGAACCCTTCCATCCCGAGTCCGTAAAAGGTGTTTTCCAGGCTATCTAAATCAGTATCCTCAATTTGTTCCACGCCGGTAGTTGCTTGTGGGGAATTTCCGCCGGCACCGTTGATCAAAATATCGATTGGCCCGAGTTGCTCTTTAATCGATTGATGAGCCTGCTCCAGCTGGGCTTTGTCCAACACGTCGCCTTTGATCCAGATTACCTTTCCTCCGGTTTCCCGGGAAATTTCTTCAGCAACCTGTTTTCCTTTTCCTTTACCCCGTGAAACGATGGTAACTTTTGCTCCAACAGTCGCCAGGGCATAAACAATTGCTTTTCCAATAACTCCGGCTCCACCGGTCACTACACATACTTTCCCGTTAAGGTCGTCGAACGTAAAGTTTTTCATGGATCAAATATCTTGTAGATTCAGTTTTTCTATTTTAGATTATTTGGCACTATAGTAATCCAGATTTTCTCTGGTAATGATATCGATGGAAGTGAAATTCTCTTTTTCCACTGGCAGTTTTCTCAACACATTATCAAACAAAGCATTTAGTGCCCGGTATCCCTGTCCTTCCGGATTCTGACAAAGCAGGAAATCGATGGCATCTTGCTCCAGCATTTTCACGTTGGGCGGAATCAGATCGTAGCCCACAATCCGCGGATGCAAATTCAGCGATGAAAAATAACCGGCAATCAGGTGAACCCGTGAATTGGTGACATAAATGCAATCGACTTTTTCAGGAGATAATCCTTTTGCAGCCATCTGCTGTTTTAACTCGGTTTCACTTTCCTGAATCTCTATCTTGATGATATTCTGTTGAATCGATTTTTCGTTGAAGTAGTCATAAAATCCTTGTTCGCGCTGGTGCAGATGATTTTGGTTGTCAAGCTCGCGGCCTACGTGGACCAACAAAAACGTCCTCTCTTCCGGCAGGCCGTAATTGAGCAACTTCGCTGCCAAATGGCCACTCTGAAATGAGTTTTGCCCGATAAAACTTACCGGATGGGTAGCCTTGAGGTTGGAATCGATATATACATAGGGAATTCCTAATGCATCCAGCTTTGAAGTGAATAATCTGGCTTCGCGGCTTATCCAGGGAGCGAGTAGCACGCCAGCTGGCGGATTTTCCAAAATTTCGGCGGTCTTTTCAATAAATGATGCAGCCCCTTCAGTATCGAAAAGAAAGAGTTCGAGTTTCACACCAAACTGGCTCAGTTCGTCAGCCGAGCGTGTAATGCCTGACATCGGCCGCGTCCAATAGGAATCTTCCGACGGCGCTTTGGGTAACAAAACTGCAAATACAGTCTCTCTCTTTGATGCCAGGGTGCTGGCCAAAAAATTAGGCCGATAATTCAAATCATTGACAATGGCCAGGATCTTCTCTTTCGTCACGGCTGAAACCTCTCCGCGGTTATGCAACACGCGGTCAACCGTACCGATGGATACGCCTGCTTTTTCCGCAATGTCTTTTATGCGGATTATTTTTCGTTCCTGTTTGATAAGTCAAAAATTTTTAAGGTTCAATGTTCAGTTCAACAACAAATCTATGAAAAAAATGATTTGTCGTGTACGATAACGGCATAAAACTATTTTAAAACATAAAAAGGCGATCTACTGGGGTTTTTGATTTTAAGTTCAGGAAAAAGTTACTACTTTCGTGAACGAACACGGAAAACATGTCTTTGTAAATTCAACTGAAAACTAGCTGATTATGAAACTTGGGAAATATAGCTTTGGTATTGGTGATCGGTTTGCCAGGGAGGGTGAAGCACAGCTTCGGGCCATCCTGAAAGCACAAAAAGCAGGCATCGATATCAGTCCGGTCTGGAACAAGTCAAACCGGGAACACACGATCGTACATTCGAAACCGGAAGATACCCGGAAAGAAGCGGATGCCGCAGTGTCATCACTCGGATATAAGGGCCCCTATTTTGTTGATGCCGATCATGTTGGCCTTGGAAATGTGGAGGGCTTTCTCGAATCGTCCAACTTTTTCACGCTGGATGTTGCTGCATTTATTGGAAAGCCTTCTTCAGCCGATGACGTGGCTGATTTTCTTGATGCATGTGAAAAATACAAAGGAGAATGGCAGATTCCCGGAATCGATTCTCCGTTTGAAGTGGATGATATTTTTCTGAAGGAAATGGGCGACCGTTTTTTAGCTGCAGTCACTGAGGCTGGCAATATATATCGTGCTATCAAAGCCCGGAAGGGAGCAACCAATTTTATTACCGAGGTTTCAATGGATGAGGTGGAGGCTCCGCAAACTCCCATTGAAATGTTCTTCATATTGAAAATGATTGCTGATGAGGGGATTCCTGTGCAAACGATTGCGCCAAAATTCACGGGACGTTTCAATAAAGGCGTCGATTATCTAGGCGATGTGAAACAGTTTGCCCGCGAGTTTGAAGAAGATATTCTTGTCATCGACTTCGCAGTGAAAGAGTTTGGTCTTCCTGATACACTAAAGCTGAGTGTTCACTCTGGCTCCGACAAGTTCTCCATTTATCCGGTGATGGCTGAAATTATCAGGAAATACGATAAAGGCTTACATATTAAAACAGCCGGAACTACATGGATTGAAGAGATGATTGGCCTTGCACTCGCTGATGGTGAAGCGTTAGAACTGGCAAAAAACATTTATAAAAAGGCGCTGGAACGCAAGGATGAATTGTGTGCGCCATATGCTGACGTCATCGATATTAATGAGCAGTTGCTGCCATCTGCTTCCGAAGTTGATAGCTGGGGCAGCAGGCAATTTGCGAACGCCTTGCGTCATATTCCCGGTCATCCGGAATACAATCCAGACTTTCGCCAGTTGATTCATGTTGGCTACAAAGTGGCTGCTGAATATGGCGAAACGTATACTGGCCTGGTTGAAAGATACAAAGAACTGGTGGGCCGTTGTGTGGAGGAAAACTTGTTCGAACGCCACCTGAAACGATTGTTTAATTTGTAAAGAGAATATTGTATGAAACCTTTTCTTGGGGACGATTTTTTGTTGCAAACCGGTACAGCAAAGCAATTATATCATGAACATGCGGATAAAATGCCCATCTTCGATTATCACTGTCATATTTCACCGAAGGAAATTGCCGGGAATAAATCATTCAGTAACCTGACGGAGATTTGGTTGGCAGGCGATCATTATAAATGGCGTGCCATGCGCACCAATGGCGTGGATGAACGCTATTGTACCGGCGACGCCACCGATGAGGAGAAGTTCATGAAGTGGGCGGAAACCGTACCTTATACATTGCGGAATCCGTTGTATCACTGGACCCATTTGGAACTGAAAAAGCCTTTTGGCATTAATAAATTGCTGAATCCAAATACGGCGCAGGAAATCTGGGCCGAAGCCAATGAAAAGCTGAATACGCCCGGATTTTCCTGTCGTGGAATTATTCGCAAAGCCAATGTACATACTATTTGTACAACCGATGATCCCATCGATTCATTGGAATATCACAGGCAAATTAAAGAAGATGGTTTTGAGGTGAATGTGTTGCCGGCCTGGCGGCCCGATAAGGCAATGGCTATTGAAAATACAGAAGCTTTCAATGCATATATCGACAAACTTTCGGCTGTAGCCGGAATGGATATATCGACATTCGTCCAGTTGATGGAAGCATTGGATAAACGTCATGCCTTTTTTCATGAAAATGGATGTCGGTTATCTGATCACGGCTTGGAAACCTTGTATGCCGAATCATATACAAACGCCGAAATTGTGGCGATTTTCAGTAAAGTACGTGGAGGCGGAAAGGCCAATAAGGAAGAATTGCTGAAATTCCGTTCGGCCATGTTGTATGAATTTGCTGCCATGGATCACAAGCGTGGTTGGACGCAACAATATCATTTGGGGGCGATGCGTAACAACAATCGCCGTCTGTTTGAGAACCTGGGACCGGATACCGGTTTCGATTCCATCGGCGATTATTCGTTGGCCACTCCCATGTCGCGCTTTTTCGACCGACTTGATTATGAGGAGAAACTGACGCAAACCATTCTATATAATTTGAATCCGCGCGATAACGAGGTTCTGGCTACCATGCTGGGAAATTTCCAGGATGGTTCGGTACCTGGAAAATTTCAGTTTGGCTCCGGTTGGTGGTTCCTCGACCAAAAGGATGGTATGACCAAACAAATGAATGCCCTATCGAATCTTGGATTGCTGAGCCGCTTTGTTGGGATGCTGACTGATTCCAGAAGCTTTTTGTCGTACAGTCGTCACGAGTATTTTCGCCGCATTTTGTGTAATCTGCTCGGAAATGATGTGGAGAATGGAGAAATTCCTGCCGACATGGAATTGCTTGGACAGATGGTGGAGAATATCAGTTTTAATAACGCGGTGAATTACTTCCACTTTTAAATGAGAAAAATTCAAACCAAAGAATATTAATTGATATAAGAAAAGCTGCTTAACGATGGATAAAAAAGTGGTCACTTTTGGTGAGATCATGTTGCGATTGGCTGCCCCTGGATATTTGCGGTTTAGCCAGGCGAATGTTGCTGTTTCGCAGGGAGCCGCCGATGTGTTGTCCGAAGGAATTGGCAAAGCCAACGAGATGGGGGTAACCGTTTCGTGTGACTTGAATTACCGGAAAAATCTCTGGAAATATGGAAAGACAGCCGGAGAAGTGATGCCGGATCTGGTGGCAGGTACTGATGTTGTTCTGGGAAATGAAGAGGACGCTGAAATGGTTTTGGGGATCAAACCCGAAGGTGTTGATGTGACCGGAGGCCATGTTTCCGGGGCTGCTTATGAATCAGTGTCAAAACAAATCATGGCAAAATTCCCGCGCGTGAAGAAAGTGTTCACAACGCTTCGTGGTTCTATCAGCGCTAACCACAATAGTTGGTCAGGCGTGCTGTGGAACGGAAAAGAGCTGTTCGGAGCGCCCACTTATCAGATTACGCACATTGTCGACCGTGTTGGCGGCGGCGATTCGTTTATGGGCGGACCTTCGTTTGTGAAGGCGATAAAGGGGCCTTGTCCGTGGATCAGCCTGATGCCGACGGGTGGTGTTGAAACTACCGAAGAAAGCTTAAAGGCCTGGTTTGGTGCCGGTGTCACTTGCGTGGGAATGGGTTCACAACTGATAACGAAAGAAATTATTCACAAAGGAAATTATTCGGAATTAACGAATAAAGTAAAGCAGGTATTTGAGATACTGGATGAAATCAGAGAGTGAGCCACAGGCTTTTTCCCTTTTGAAAACCAATAAATCATGATAAAATCCAAACCAATATTTTCTTTTCTGCTGCTGATAGGATTATTCATCTTTTCGTCCTGCCAGCAACATCAGAAAGTGACAGTACTAAAGCTTGGGCACAGTTTGGCTCCGACAAATTCGGTACATAAGGCGATGGTTTACATGGATAAGCGGTTACAGATGTTATCCGGCGGCACCATGAAAATCGAGATCTATCCTTCCAGTCAGTTGGGTGGGGAGAGTCAGTGTCTTGAGCTTCTGCAAATAGGCTCACTGGCGATGACCAAAGTTTCGGCTGCCGCGCTCGAAGGTTTTGCACCGGAATTTCAGATACTCAGTCTTCCATACATCTTTAAGGATAAGGCACATGCATTCAAGGTCCTTGATGGCCCGATTGGAAAGGGAATGTTGAAGCAAGCCCAGAAATTCTGGTTGCGCGGATTGTGTTATTACGATGCCGGAAGTCGTTCCTTCTATACGAAGGATACACCAATTTATTCTCCTGCTGATTTAAAGGGGTTAAAAATCAGGGTGATGAAAAGCAATACGGCGGTGGAGATGGTAAAACGTCTTGGCGGTTCTCCTACGCCTATCTCGTTTAGCGAATTATACACGGCCTTGCAGGGCGGTGTGGTGGATGGTGCCGAGAATAACCCTCCCAGTTTCTATCTTTCGCATCATTACGACGTGTGTAAATACTACTCGCTTGACGAGCATACCATGGTTCCCGATGTGCTGCTTATCAGTACAATTGTGTGGAATAAACTGACACCCCAGCAGCAAAAATGGCTGCAGGAAGCGGCAAATGAATCGGTTCCTGTTCAGCGTAAGCTCTGGGCCGAATCGGTAAAGAAGAGCCTGGAAGCTGTACAACAAGCAGGGGTGAAAATTATTCATCCGGATAAACAGCCTTTCATTGACAAGGTGAAAGGTATGTACGAAGATTATCGTAGCGATTCGACCTTGTATTCTTTGATTAAGCGGATTCAGGCCGGTGATACAATGGATTTATCAGGAACTGATAATGGAAAATAGTTTTCACGGCAGTAGATGTTTCATGACTAAATGTACTCGAAATGAAATTGCGTAGAATTGTAGATAAAATACTTGGGCAGGCAGTAATCATCCTGATGGGAACGCTTGTGTTGGATGTGCTGTGGCAGGTGGCCAGCCGTTATGTTTTTCAAGATCCCAGTTCCTTTACAGATGAACTTGCCGGATTCCTGCTGATTTGGGTGGGATTGCTTGGAGCTGCATGGGCTGCAGGAATGAAGCACCATCTGGCGATCGATTTGCTTGCTCAGAAACTCTCCCCGGCCCGTAGACGATATCTCGATATTTTGATTAATCTGCTGGTGATGTTATTTGCCCTATCGGCGATGGTAATTGGCGGAATATGGCTGGTATACACCCGGTTTTATCTCGGACAAACATCGGCTGCCATGCAGATTCCCATTGGGTATGTTTACCTGGTTGTACCGCTGAGTGGGTTCTTCATTATTTACTTTAGCATAGATGAGATTGTCCGACTGGTTAGAAATCCAAACGCCGATAATATTTGATTCATGGAAACATTAGGAATATTCGTCCTGGTTATCTCATTCGTTATTTTTCTGGCTATTGGCGTGCCGATTGCCTTCAGCATTGGACTGGCAGCCCTGCTTACACTTTTTTTGAGTGCCGGAATGTTGCCTGCAGTGACAACCCTCGCTCAACAGATGGCTACCGGATTGGATAGTTTTGCCTTGTTGGCGATTCCGTTTTTTATATTGGCGGGGCAGCTTATGAACAGGGGCGGAATTGCGATGCGATTAATCTCTTTTGCCAAAGTGTTGGTGGGACGGCTCCCCGGCGGACTGGCATTTGTGAATGTGCTGGCTAATATGCTTTTCGGAGCAATTTCGGGTTCAGCTGCTGCTTCGGCTTCGGCCATTGGAAGTATTATGGGACCTGAAATGGAAAAAGTGGGATATGACAAAAACTTTAGTGCAGCTATTAATATTACCAGTGCCACAACGGGGTTGAGTATACCGCCCAGTAACATACTGATTGTCTATTCGCTGGCGTCCGGAGGTGCCTCTATTACGGCGCTTTTCCTTGCGGGATACATACCCGGGATTCTTACCGGGGTGGCTCTTATGATTGTAGGCGCTGTTTTCGCTGTAAGGAAAAAATACCCGCTTTGCGAAAAATATACCTTTCGGCAGAGCGTGATAACCTTTATTCAGGCCATTCCAAGTTTGTTGTTGTTGGTGGTGGTTATTGGTGGAATTATCGCCGGAGTTTTTACGGCGACTGAAGCTTCAGCTGTAGCGGTGTTGTACTGTTTTATTTTGGCCATGGCTTACAAGGAGATAAACCTAAGCGATTTACCCGGAATTCTTCTGAAATCGGTGGGAACTACTGCCATTGTCCTTCTGTTGGTGGCAACCTCTATGGGCCTCTCCTGGGTGATGTCGTCCCAGAATATTCCGCAGGGAGTAAGTAATGTGCTACTTAGTGTTTCAGGCAATCCCATCATTGTTTTGCTGATCATCAATTTTATCCTGCTGTTTGTTGGCGTGTTCATGGATATGACACCGGCCGTGCTGATTTTCACGCCTATTTTCCTGCCGGTTGTAACCTCGCAGTTAGGAATGGATCCGATTCACTTCGGAATCATCATGGTAATGAACCTTTCAGTAGGACTCTGTACACCACCTGTTGGTTCGGTGCTGTTTATCGGTTGTAGTGTGGCGAATACGAAGATTGAGCATGTCATCAAGCCTTTATTGCCCATGTTTGTGGTGATGATTATCACGCTACTTTTGGTAACTTATGTACCGGAGCTGAGTTTGTGGTTACCTCACGCATTTGGATTTTAAGACTCAGATGGGTAGATTGATTCATAGAAGGAAAGGGAGGAGCCGGGAATTTGGCTTTCCTCTTTTTTTCTTTCGGAAAAAATGAAGTCGTCTTTTAGCGTTTACCAGCCAGTTCTTTTATCCAGATTTTAAGGCTTTCGCCGATATCTTCCTGCTCCATGCCAAAGAGGACGTTTGTTTTAATGAATTCGAGTTTGTCTCCGATATCGAAAAGTTCACCCTGCAACTTTACGCCAAAGATTTTTTCGTTATGCAGTAGCGCCTGCATGGCATCGGTAATTTGAATTTCATTGTTTTTTCCAGGCGGTGTTTTTTCCAGGTAACTGAAAATTTCGGGCATGAAAATATAACGGCTGGCGATGGCCAGATTGGAAGGCGCTTCCTGAACGGCAGGTTTCTCAACGAGTTGTTTTGCCTGCCAAATATTGTCTTGTAGATGGGTGCCGTCGAAAATGCCGTAACGACTGACCATATCCCCTTTAACTTCTTCGAGCCCGACCACTGAACCGTTGTATTTTTCTGCTACCTCAGCAAGCTGAAGGGTAACCGGTATTTTGCTGCGAAAAATGGTATCTCCCAGCAAAACAGCGAAAGGTTCGTTGCCTACATGATCGCGTGCATGCAGAATCGCGTCTCCAAGTCCATTCATCTCCTTTTGCCACACAAAATGGATGTTAGCCATGTCGGTGATGCGGCGGATGGCGTTCAGTTCTTTGAACTTTTTCTTTTGCTCCAGCAGATGTTCCAGCTCAAACGAACGGTCGAAATGCTCCTCCACCGCCCGTTTTCCGCGACCGATGATCATTAAAATGTCTGTAATTCCTGACGCAACGGCTTCTTCCACCACATATTGGATAACCGGTGTATCGACAATCGGAATCATTTCTTTGGGCTGTGCTTTGGTGATGGGAAGAAAGCGGGTCCCAAACCCGGCAGCTGGTATAACGGCTTTTCGTATCATGGTTCAATTGCTATTTCCGGTTTACTAAATAAAAAATATCCGGAATCGTTCAATTTTAGGTTGACCTATTCCGGATACGAATTAGTTGTTTACAGCGTTCCGTTCCATTTGGCGACTGCTTCCATATTCATCGGATTGATGATATTTCTGGCTTCAGCGGTATAGAGAAATTCCAGCTCTTTACTGAAATATTCGATGATTTTATCACGTACCATTTTCATGGTGCTGTTCATCAAATGATTTTGCTCGGTAAAGGCTTCCGGAAGAACGGCAATTGTGGCCGGTAGCCAACGTTCGGGAAATTCACCTTCGTATTTTCCGCCTTTGCGGTATGCATCCACTTCCTGTTTGATAATTTCCAGCGTTTGTTGATTGCCTTCTTCCGTTCCCGGCTCGATGTTCATCTTTTGCAATTTCCGGTTGATGGCGGCAATATTGGGAATCAACATTCCGGAAGTAAAAGGGTCCTGGTTGTTATATAGCATCGCCTGATCGATAAATTCTGATTGGTCGACCAATGCTTCTTCAATGCCTTCCGGGCTGAACTTCTCACCGTCGTTTCCAATCAGCAGACTCTTGAAACGCCCCAGTACATAAAGAAATCCATCTTTGCTCATATAGCCCATGTCTCCTGTATGTAGCCAGCCATCTTTCAATGTTTCGGCTGAGGCTTTCGGGTTTTTCCAGTAGCCTACCATAACATTGTCGCCCTTAATGACGATTTCGCCTTTTTCACCGACTGGTAACTCCTGGCCATCTTCGTCACTGATTTTCAATTCAAGATCCTTTACCAACCTTCCGGATGAACCAAATTTGATGGCATGCAACGCGTTTGAGGAGATAACCGGAGATGCTTCTGATAGTCCGTAACCCTGACATACTGGTACGCCGATGGCCGCAAAAAAGCGCTGGAGCTCAATATCGAGTAAAGCACCGCCACCTATGAAGAATTTCAATTCGCCACCAAAGGCCTCCCTGATTTTGGAGAACAAAATTTTATCGTAGAAGGTGACTGCTGGTTTCATGAATGCACGCCAGCCTTTGCCTTTGTTCCAACCATCGCCATTATAAGCATAGGCAACTTTTAGTCCCTGTTTGAAAAGCTTTTCGGCTGTTTTTCCTTTTGACTGAATATTTTTTTCGATGGTTTTCCGGAAATTCTTCGAAAGAGCAGGAACGCTCATCATAATGGTTGGTCTCAGCTCTTTGAGGTTGTTCGGAACATTTCGCAACGTTTCCATTGGTGAACGGCCAATTTGCACTGAACCAATGCTGGCGCCATTTACCATGAAACTATAGAGGCAGGCAGTGTGCGCAAATGAGTGGTCCCACGGAAGAATGGCCAACGTCCTGAAACTCTCATCAATGTCCATTAATGAATTAGACTGTGCCACGTTCGCTGAATAGTTCAGGTGCGAAAGCATAATGCCTTTTGGATCGGTAGTCGTTCCGGAAGTGTACGAAATATTGGCCAAATCATCGGGTTGAACGCCTTGCCAGATAAGCTCGAAGGTTGCTTTCTTTTCCGGATCACTGAGATAAGCTTTTCCTTCCTTAACCAGATCGTCGTAATTGAGATCGTTCGGTCCCGGATTTTCTTTTCCATCGATGTAAATGACTTTCTCCAGAGTAGAAACCTCATGTCGGATTCTTTCGATTTTTTCGGCCTGCTGACCTGAAACAATAACCATTCGTGCACCGGAGTGCTCCAGCCTGAATTTGAGTTCGGAGGGTTCCAGTTTTACCGACAATGGGACATTGATAGCATCGCAATACAGTATGCCCAATTCACTCACCAACCAGGCATTCCGGCCTTCGGATAAAAGTCCGGCCCGATCACCCATTTCGAGCCCCTTGGAAAGAAGCCCGGCTCCGAAGTGATGAACTTGTTCATGAATTTCACGGTAAGTGGAAGGTTCGTATTTGTCTTTTGTTTTTTCCCAAAGTAGGGGATTGTCAGGAAATTTAGCGACGCTTTGCTCAAAGAGCTCAATCAGTGTCTTCATCGGTTGTTTGTTTTTTCTATCGGCGGAAACCGGAGTAAAGGAATTTTTTTTGTTAAGCAAGATCCAAAATTATGGAAATTTCCGGTAATCAGAAAAATATTTTAAAGCCTGAAATAAACGTGAAACAGCCTGATTTTGTGTATTCAGGCTGTTGTTTGCGGGTATGTTATTTATTTCGTGCCAAAGCGATAGACGGTTTTCGAATGGAACGGGCCACCGGGCCGTAACTCTGTGGATGGAAAATCCGGATGATTTGGAGAGTCAGGATAGTGCTGTGTTTCGAGGGCAACACCAGCATACTGACCGAATTGTTCGCCGTTTTTACCTTTTATGTTTGGGATATAATAACCAGTGTAAAGCTGAATTCCTGGTTCGGTTGTCAATACCTCAAGGGTCCTTCCTGTCGATTCTTCCGACAATACAGCTGCTTTTTTCAACTTTTTCCCATCGCTATCCAGTACAAAATTCAGATCGTACCCATCTTTCAGCTCCTTAATTTTTGAGCCCAGTTCACGTTCTTCAGTAAAATCGAATGGGGTTCCGGTTACCTCGTTTATTTTCCCGGTAGGTATGAGGGTTTCATCGGTTTCGGTACAACGACCGGTATGGAGTTTCAGGTTGTGGTGCAGAATATTTTCCTGTTTTCCCGTTAGGTTGAAGTATATGTGGTTTGTCAGGTTAACCACGGTTGGATGATCGGTTTCAGCTTTGTACTCAATCCCAAACTCGTTTTTGTGGTTCAGGGTATAAATAACGGTTACATCCAGGTTGCCAGGATAGCCTTCTTCCATATGAACACTGCGGTATTTCAGCTCAACGCCTATTATGTCGGGTTTTTCAATCTTGTGTGGTGCCCACAGTACTTTATCAAAACCGGTTATTCCCCCATGCAGGTGATTTGGGCCATTATTTACAGCTAATGTGTATTCCTTTCCATCGAGGGTGAATTTGCCTTTAGCAATCCGGTTGGCATACCGTCCGGCAACACATCCAAAATACGGGCAGTTATCGAGATATTCTTTGCTTAAATAATCACTCAGTGATGAAAATCCCAGTACTACATTGTCGAATTTCCCCTTCTTGTCAGGAGTTTCGATCGATGTAATGATGGCGCCGTAATTTGTTAGGTTGACGGTAATTCCATTGTCATTACGTAGTTTGTAAAGGAAAACTTTCTCCCCTTTAGTTGATTTTCCGAATTCTTCTCGTATTAATTCCATGGGCTTATTGGATTAGAGTATTTCATTAAAAATTTTGCGTAAATTTAAACATACTGGTAGGTACCAGTCGTAAAATTATGCATTTTTTTTCACCTTTGTAGTTAATAAATATATTGTTTTTGGTCATGAATTACGTGAAATTAAAGCATATATTCCAGATTGACGAAAATGCCGGTATTCCAAAATACAGGCAAGTCATTAGTTCGGTTTATAAGGCAATTGAACAGGGAAACCTGAAAAAGGGTGACAAAATTCCCTCGCTGAATGAAATATGTCAATCGTTTGATTTATCGCGTGACACCGTAATGGTTGCCCTTAATGAATTGAAAGCAAGAGGAGTTGTGTCTTCGGTTCCTGGGAAGGGATATTATATAGACAGTACGGTCCTCGATTATGAGAAGCGGATATTTGTCCTTTTCGACGAATTAAATGTCTTTAAAGAAGATTTGTATAATTCGTTTACCAGCCAGCTGGACAACAAAACCAGTGTCGATATATACTTTCATCACTTTAATTTCAACCTGTTTGAAAAACTGGTAACGGAAGCCGCAGGAAAATACAGCGCGTATGTGATTATGCCTGCCACCTTCGATAATACGAACCAGGTAATTCGCCATCTTCCCCACGATAGGGTTTATATTCTCGATCGGGAAAAAGCCGATCTGGAAGGGTACCCCGTAATTTATCAGGACTTTGAACAGGATGTTATTGATGCACTGCAGGATGGAAAAGATCTGCTAAAAAAGTACGATCGGCTGGTGATGCATTTTCCGGGTGGGAAGGAACCGGAAGGAAGGGTTGATGGTTTCAAACGCTTTTGTGAAGAAAATGAAATTGAATACGAGGTTATTTACTCGCTTAGTAACCGGAAAGTGAAAAAGGGAGAAGCCTACTTCGTGATGTCGGATCGGAACCTGGTGAGAATGGTGAAGAAAGCAGCCGAAGCGAAATTGAAATTGGGTGAAGATTTGGGGTTGGTTTCTTTTAACGACACGGTTTTGAAGGAAGTTGTTGCTGGTGGAATTACAACAATTTCAACGGATTTTGTGCAAATGGGAAAAACGTTGGCCAAGATGATCTCGGACCGTTCCAAATTACAGTTAAGTAATCCATCTTCGTTGATCCGGCGAAAATCATTGTAGTGTGTTTTATAACACAAAAAATTGGTCAGGGAAAATAACAATTATCCATAAATTAGCCTACCAGTACCTACCAGTTGGATAAAAATTGAGGAAATGAGTAATTTTAACAGTAAAGATCATCCGCACACCCGGTTAAACCCGTTGACAAATGAATGGATATTGGTTTCTCCCCACCGCTCAAAACGGCCGTGGCAGGGACAAGTTGAAAAGGCGTTGGTGGGCGAAAGGCCCAAATACGACCCGTCATGCTATTTATGTGCCGGTAATGAAAGGGCAGGGGGACATAAAAACCCGGATTATAAAGGAACGTTTGTTTTTACTAATGATTTTAGTGCCTTATTGAGCGATACTCCGGATGGAGGGGTGGATGAGGGCGATCTTTTTCAGGCTAAAAGTGAAAGTGGAATTTGCAAGGTAATTTGCTTTAGTGAAGATCACAGTCAGACTATCCCCGAAATGGACGTGAAAGATATCCGCAAAGTTGTAGATGTTTGGTGCGAGCAGTATGAGGAACTGGGACGTAAAGACTTTGTTAATTATGTCCAGATTTTTGAAAATAAAGGAGTTATTATGGGCTGTTCGAATCCTCACCCGCATGGTCAAGTCTGGTCTTCTTCATCAGTACCGGTCGAGCCAGCAAAGGAATCGGTTGCCCAGAAAGCATATTTCGAAAAGCATGGACGGACACTATTAGGGGATTATCTGCAGGCAGAGCTGGAAAAAGAAGAACGGCTACTTGTTCAGAACGATTACTTTCTTGCTCTTATACCCTATTGGGCAGTTTGGCCATTTGAAGGAATGATTATCAGCAAACGCCCGGTTCAAAACATTCTTCAGTTAAACGAAAATGAAAGAGATGGGCTGGCTGATATTTACAAGAAGTTGACAGTGAAATATGATAATTTGTTTGAAACGTCATTTGCTTATTCTGCCGGATTGCACCAGGCACCTACTGATGGCAAACACCATCCGGAATGGCATTTGCACATGCATTTTTATCCGCCATTGTTGCGGTCGGCCACGGTAAAAAAATTCATGGTGGGTTACGAAATGCTGGCAACCCCGCAGCGTGATATTACGGCAGAACAGGCCGCACAACGCTTGCGTGACCTGTCGGATGTACATTATAAAGCGCAAATCAATAAATAATTAAACTTCAATAAAACTATGGCAAAGATTAGTGCATTAATTGAAAAAATAAATGGTGGGGAGAACTCGTTGTTCAACGAATTGTATGGAACGAACGCAGAAACGTTAAGTGAACAGGCTGACCGGTACGCCCGTTTAATGGACGAGTTTAAAAAAATGTACGGACAGGACGATGTCGAATTGTTCAGCTCGCCCGGGCGTACCGAAATTGGCGGGAACCACACCGACCACAATCACGGCCGGGTTTTGGCCGGAGCTGTTAACCTGGATATGATTGCTGTGGCTGCCAAAAATGACAGCAATATTATCAAAATAAAATCTGCCGGGTATCCAGAATTTCAGGTCGATCTTTCCAACCTTGGTATTGACGGATCACAGTTTTATACTTCGTCTTCGTTGGTTAAGGGGATTTGTGCCCGAATGAAAGAAAATGGTTTTGAAATAGACGGGTTCAATGCCTGCATTGAAGGCCGTGTCCCTAAAGGCTCAGGCCTGAGTTCATCTGCCTCTTTTGAAGTTTTGATTGGTGCCATAGTTAACCATCTATTTAATGATGGAAAGATGAGCGCTGTTGAAAACGCCATGATCGGTCAATGGTCTGAAAACAATTTTTTTGGAAAGCCTTGTGGCTTGATGGATCAGACAGCTTGTTCCGTTGGCGGTTTGATTACAATCGATTTTAAGGATCCGGCGAACCCAATTGTAAAAAAAGTTGACTTTGATTTTGTTTCGACGGGTTTTGCACTGGTTATTACCGATGTTGGCGGCGGCCATGACGACCCTGCTTCACAAGCTGAATATGCATCGTTGCCAACCGAAATGAAAGCAGTTGCTGCTGAGCTGGGAGCAAAAGTGCTTCGGGAGGTTACGCTGGAGCAAGTAATTGATAAGATTCCGGAAATTCGCAAAAAAACTGGTGACCGTGCTATTCTTCGGGCGATTCACTTCCATGGTGACAATCAACGCGTGGTCGATCAGGTTGCTGCACTGGAGAAGAACGATTTTCAGGCGTTTCTGAAAATGGTTGTGGAATCGGGATACAGTTCCTACATGTACAACCAAAATATTTTTGACGTCGTCCATAAAGATGAACAAGTTGTTTCATTGGCCCTGGCATTGAGCGAACTGGTTTTGAAAAGAAGCGGAGCCTGGCGTGTTCACGGTGGTGGTTTTGGTGGTACCATTCAGGCCTTTGTTCCACAAGATAAGCTGGCCGAATACGTTAAAACATTAGAGCACGTGTACGGAAAAGGGAAATGCCATACTTTATTCATTCGCTCGAAAGGTTCGATTAAGTTAGAGCTCTAATCAATAATACGAAATCTTAAACTATACAAAATGAGTAAAAATAAGTATTTGTTCCCGTTGATAGTCATGTCGGCACTGTTCTTCATGATTGGCTTCATGACTACCATGAACAATTCGATGATCGACTTTCTAAAGGATGCATTCAGGCTTGATAATCTCCCCAACGGAAAAGTATTGAAACAATTACCGAATTCATTTTTTTATGGTGCCTATGCCTTGTCTATTCCTGTAGGATTTCTTATCCACCGGATTGGTTACAAAAAAGGTGTATTGCTGGGGGTTGCCCTGCTTGCCGTTGGGGTAATTTCATGTATTCCACTAGTAGCAGTTGGGTACATTCCATTCTTATTTGGTGTTGCCATATTTGCTGTTGGAATTGTGATTCTGCAGGTCGTGGCCAATCCTTATGTAAATGCTCTCGGCCCCGAAAAGACTGCTGCAAGCCGCTTGACGCTCGCTAACTTCCTGAATTCAGTGGCAACCGTTATTGCCCCGATTTTTGTATCAATGTTGATTATTTCTGACAGCGGCTCATCAGGTGTGATGGAACCAACGCAGGTACAAAAACCTTTTGTTGTCCTGGCAATTATTGCTGTGGTTATTTTGGTTATCCTGTTTTTTCTGAAACTTCCTGAAATTGAAGAAGAGGATAAAGATCAGGCAATTAAGCCGAAGAAATACAAATCTAGTGCATTCAAATATCCGCACGTTTGGTTAGGTTCCCTGGCTATTTTCTTCTATATGGGAATTGAAATTGGTATTCCCAGTTTCTTTGCTGATTATTCCAGGGAGCTCGGCCTTCATCTATCAGCTATTGAGCGTACCGACATGTTGAAATATTACTGGGGTGGTTTGATGGTTGGCCGTTTAGCCGGTGTTTTCATACTTCGTCGGTTCACTGCCCGCCAGATTCTTACCTTGTGTGCCATCGGTGGTATTATCTTGTTAGGTGCTTCACTGTCTATTGGCGTTAATGCAGGACAGGTTGCCCTGATACTGTTCCTGGGTACCGGCTTGTTCCACTCTATCATGTGGCCTACCATTTACAGTCTGGCGCTGGAAGATTTGGGGCCACTTGCCAAAGTGGCATCCGGAGTGATTTCTACTGCGGTAATTGGTGCGGCTATCCTAACTCCCATGATGGGGGCCGTTCAGGATTATTTAGGCATTATTGCTGCTATTAGCTTACTGTTCATCTATTATCTCTATCTGATTTTCTTTGCGGCCAAAGGGTCGAAAATCCGCACTGTTTAATTTATTGTGAGCCAAAAATAGTCGAGGCCGTCTGTATGTTACACAGGCGGCCTTTTTGGTCAAGTCGACTATACATAAAGAGATTGTCTGTTGTTTTATATTCTCCAATAAATATTTTTTAATTTTACTGCCCATGAAGGATACAACTCCATTCTACGATATCATTGGTGATGTACATGGTTACGCTGAACTGTTGAAGAAGTTACTCAGAAAACTCAACTATGAGCAAATCGACGGGATTTGGCGGCATAAGAAACGCATGGCTGTTTTTGTAGGCGATTTTATCAACCGCGGACCAGAGATCAGGGAAACCCTGGAAATTGTCAGGGGAATGGTCGAAGCCGGAACTGCTCATGCTATTCTGGGAAACCATGAATATGCGGCTGTTTTATATCATATAAAGGATTCAGGAGGAATGTATCTGGGCCGGCATATTTCCGGCAACCGAAACCAAATCAGTAAAACACTCAATCAGTTTAAAAACGATAAAGCGCTTTGGAAAGATTACCTGAAGTGGTTGCGGACGCTGCCTCTTTTTCTCGATCTGGGGGAAATCCGGGTGGCGCATGCTTATTGGAATGATGCTGAAATTGATTATTTGAAGGAAACCCTTCCAAATGAAAGGCTAAAGAAGCGCTTCCTCCGGGATATACATGAAAACGGCCATCCTGCATCGGAAGTAATTTATCACTTACTGAAGGGCCTTGAATATCGCACTCCGGCTGATTTGATTGTTAAAGACACCCGGGGAATGCCCCGGAGGACTTTCCGGATGAACTGGTGGGAACCGCCTGCCGGGAAAACATTCAAAAGCCTGTCTTTTGGCAATAAGTTTGTTTTGCCTGATTATTCGGTCCCTCCGGAAATTATTCCGCGTTTTGAACCTTACTCCGAAGACCAGCCACCCGTATTCTTTGGACACTATTGCCTTTCCGGTTGCTGTGCTATTCCGCAGTCCAATCTATGCTGCGTAGACAGTTGTGTAGCAACAACCGGAAAATTGACTGCTTATCGCTGGAAAGGCGAGAAAATATTAACGGAGGAGCATTTGATTTCCGTGGAGGATTGATATGGTCTGATCCGGCTCGCTTACATCTTCTGTGAATTGTTGAATGGAATGGGAGCGTATCGCTGAACAGGATGGATGTGGGCACTTCATAAAACACAAAAGCCCAGAAATAATTCCGGGGCTTTTGCGGTCCGGACGGGACTCGAACCCGCGACCCCATGCGTGACAGGCATGTATTCTAACCAACTGAACTACCGGACCAAAATCGTTTTCCTTTATTTTTTTATTGGCGGTCTGGACGGGACTCGAACCCGCGACCCCATGCGTGACAGGCATGTATTCTAACCAACTGAACTACCAGACCGTGTGTTTTCAGGAAAACGTTCACAAAATATGAAAGAACCGGACATTGTGCCCTGCCTTATTTTTAAAGGCGATGCAAATATATAGCTTGTTTCTTTAACTGCAAATCTATCCCCGTTTTTTTTTACCAATTTTCCGTAAATAAACAGGGAAACGATTCGATGAAGATACTTAATCTTTTTCTTGTGAAAACATTGAAAAATGAACACTTCCATATTTACGCAATTCTGAAAAACGGGGATGTGACTCAAAATGGTTTGCTTTTCCATGTTCCAGGATGAAAATACCCCCGGATGTCAACAACTCATGCTGGAATATCAGGTTGGGCAAGGTTTCCAGGTTGGGAAGAGCATATGGCGGATCGGCAAATATTAGATCATACTTTCCTGCACTCTTTTCAAGGAAGCGAAATACATCGCCTTTTATCAGGTGAACTGCCTTTTCAGCACCGAGTGTTTTAACCGTTGACTGGATAAACGAAAAGTGGCGGTAGTTTTTTTCCACGCAGGTAACTTTTCCGCATCCGCGTGAAACGAACTCCAGTGTGATGCTCCCCGTTCCGCCAAACAAATCCAACACGGACATCTCTTCCAAATCAATCTTGTGGATAAGAATGTTGAACAGGTTTTCCCTGGCAAAATCGGTTGTTGGCCTTGCTTTAAAGTTGGAACCGGGACTGAAATGCCTTCCTTTGAATTCTCCGCCGATTATTCGCATCGATATAAACTTAACAGGGGTGCGTAATAGTGTTCGGGAATTTCGTTAAAGGTGTAACTGTATTGGTAGGTTGTATCGAGTTTAGCAAAGGACACCTTCCGAATGTACTTCTTTAGTAAATGGTAGTGCGGTGCCATCCGGGAAATGTATCCTGAAATAATCACATTCGCTTTCTCCGGGTTTAACTTGAGTTGCTCGAATATATACATCACGTAGTACAGCACATCATTTTCATCCCGGTAGGTGAAATTGTTGTATAATCTGAGTTTTGGCCCTTCAATGACAACTAAATCGAAATCGTGCCGGAAGAAATTCAGATGAACTTCGACCCGGTCTGTCTGCGATTTATTGCGTTTTAACGCACTTTCAACAATTGGGTAGATATGATGCCTGAGTGTTGCTTTGGGAAACCTGGAGAGAAGGAATTCGCGGAAGTTGACCGGAATTTCATAAAGCGACCAAGCCTCTGCTTTATGCAGATGCGTCTTTTCGATGGTAAAATTCTTTTCCAGCGGATGATTGAAAGCGAAAAATTTCTCAGCGGTCCCCCGCGAGTACATGCCTTCGGGAACAAGTGTCGACTTCCGGGTGGAATAGATGATGTCAATGCTCTTGTATTCGGGATTGAAAAGTTCCTCTTCTTCTATTACATCTCTCAACCGGTTTAGCAATAGACGCGGTCTTTTCAGGAATATCGGGTGGTTTCGGAGCAGGATATACTTCCCCTTGGGAATGTCGAGTATACAAAAAGAAAATCCATCCAGACTAATCTGGATGGATAAATGATATAGTAAAGATTGGGTACTATCAAATGTTTTGTCGATAAAACGAATATCCCGCATTAGCTAAACATTATTCCCAGTTTCCTGCATTGTTGTTTGCTTCGGTAAGTGAACCAACTTTCAAGCCCGGGTATTTTCCGTCAACCCTGCTTTTCTCATTCAGATTGATGATTTCCTGTTCGTATTCGTCTTTCAACTGATTCAGGATCATGTTATTGTGTGCACGGGCTTCAAAAACGGCAACATCAATTCCCGAACCGGTTTTCACCTTGGTTGCACCCAGGTAGAATTTTTTATTGTTCGTGTAAGGGATAATCGGCAATTTGTCGATCGGATAATTTTTACCGAATACAGAGTCAAGTACTGCAACTTTAACGGTATCACGGATGATTTTACCTTCTCTTAAAGCTTTTTCTTCAGTCCAGCCAGCATCAACCATTGAGTCAGTCAAAGAACCAATTTTACGTACCATCGGCAATGAATCGTCTTTCACGAACGTGAGCAGCGTATCCCAACTACCGGTGAATTTATTATTCACATCTTTGTAAGCCAGCTCTGCCTTACGAATGTCTTTCAGTTTATCGATGACCGCCGCATAGCGTTTGCTTTTCGCTTTCTCGAAATCAATCGGCTTACGAATGGTGTCGTAAATCATATAAGCCAGCACTATTGCTGCAATGATAAGAAAAACTTGTAGTAATATTTTCTTCATTTTTTTCCGAATGAATTTGTTGGTTTGCCTGCAAATTTAAAAAAAAAAATAAATCTTGAGGCGTGGAACTGGCTTAATTTCTGTGATATGTTAAAAAACCACGTTAAGAACTCAATATACGAAGCATTAGGTTTTGAACCAACTCAAAGTCAAGAAGAAACGATTGACCGGCTTTCGGGGTACATCACTTCGCCCCATGGCGATAGTGTATTTCTTCTGAAAGGGTATGCGGGTACAGGTAAAACCTCAGTGGTCAGTGCGCTGGTGAAAGTTTTGTCGGGTATGAAAATTAAAACTGTTTTAATGGCACCTACCGGGAGGGCTGCCAAAGTTTTGTCGCACTATGCCGGCGCGGGTGCCCTAACGATACACAAAAAGATTTACAGACAACAATCATCTGCCGACGGTACCGGACGATTTTCCCGCGACCGTAACCTTCATAAGGATACTGTTTTTATTGTTGATGAAGCTTCGATGATTTCGAATCTGGGACAGGAGAGTTCAATCTTTGGGTCGGGCCATTTGCTCGATGACCTGGTGGAGTATGTGTACTCAGGTAAAAATTGCCGTTTAATTCTGGTTGGCGATGTGGCGCAATTGCCTCCGGTGGGATTGGATATGAGTCCGGCACTTTATTCGCAAGAACTCGAATATTATAATCTGGAAGTATTGACGAGTGAGCTTTCCGATGTGGTGAGACAGGAGGCCGATTCCGGAATTCTTCACAATGCTACGCAAATAAGGAACCTGCTGGACCAAGAGGATGAATACGGCTTCTGGCCCATTGAAACAGAAGAATTCGACGATATTATCCGGTTGAGTGGGGATGAGCTTATAGAGGAAATTTCTTCGTGTTATGGTAAATATGGTATGGAAGAAACCATGATTATTACCCGCTCCAATAAACGGGCCAACAAGTTTAACGAAGGTATCCGCCGAACTGTTCTTTACCGCGAGGAGGAACTTTCTACCGGGGACTTGCTGATGGTGGTGAAGAACAATTATTATTGGGCAAGGGAAATTGAAGAACTGGATTTTATTGCAAACGGAGATATTGCTGAAATCCTCCGGATACGAAAATATGAAGAATTGTATGGTTTCCGCTTTGCGAATGTAACGCTGCGGTTTATTGATTACAAAGATGTGGAAATTGATTGCAAAATTTTTCTGGATACGTTAATGCACGACGGAGCGTCCTTTACATCTGCTGAAAATAAGCGCTTGTTCGAAGCGGTTGCGCAAGATTATCCGGATATCCGCAATAAGCGGCAACGGTGGGAAAAGATTCGCGAAAACGAGTATTTCAATGCGTTGCAGGTGAAGTTTGCTTATGCGGTAACTTGTCACAAAGCGCAGGGCGGACAGTGGAAAGCTGTTTTTGTCGATCACGGTTACCTTACCGAAGAGATGATTGACCGCGAATACCTGCGTTGGATGTACACAGCCTTTACACGCCCCACCGAACGACTTTACCTGGTTAACTTCCGAAAAGAATTTTTTGGGGAATAAAAAACGGGAACTAAAAAAGCTCCCGTTTCGTGTTTTATTTCTTATCGTCGAATTTCGTCAGAATATCTTTTACCGCAGCGCGGTTGATGGTGAAGCCCATCATTTTCAGCTTCACATAATCCTGGCTAAAGAAGTAATAGCCAAACTCCGGTGCGTTCGGATCGTTGTTGCGTGAACCCGAGCTGGAATCTTTAATCAGGTACCAGTCTTTTCCATCACCATTGAAGTTCGCGAGGTAACCGACCAGGTGCATACCGTGATCGTCCGTCGTGCTTTCGTTGGCAAAGCGGAATTCACGGGCATCGTCATTGATGTATGCCGATGGAATATCGAAATCGGGCACAATGGCACATTGTGTGTCACGCGAGAAGCCTGCTTCCGAAACATCGCCGCCAATACTCATGGTGTAACCTTCGCGAATTGCATCGTGGATGATTTTCATGAAAACATCAAGCGGTACATTGTAATATTCTTTGCTGTGCCACCAGTTGTCCGGTACTTCGTATTCCACTTTCTGCCAGTAAGGCTTTTGCTTGTACGAAAGGATTTCCACGAAATCGTTCGGATCGAGTTTCAGGTCTTCCTTCATATAATCCATTGGCGTATAATCTTTGCCATCGGCCATGAAATGTGTCGGGGGAACGCCCATGTAGTGGTTCATAATATCTTTGATGGTTGCCAGCACCTCTTTTTCGTTCCAGGCGTTGTTCTTCTTCACCGATTCGAGGTAACTCTTCATCTCTGCAAACATTTTGGCATGCGAATGAAATTTGTGACCGTCAATCAGGCCGGTGTAAGCCGATTCAGGCATCAAACCGTACTGTTTAGCCAAACGGGCATCTGCATTTCCTTCCGAACCTTCATCGAACAGCGAGTTGCCCCGTTTTTCTACATAGCGGCGGGCTTTGGCTACATATTCCCAGTATACCATGTACATCTCCGACAGCTTCACTTTTTTACCGGTGGTGCGGTAAATTTCCGATTCGTAAAACGAAAGGGTGGAGAAATCCCAGCAAGTACCCGTGTTTCCTTGCGAAATAGGCGGATTGGCCCATTCACGTTGGTAAAGGTTTACTTTATTGGGAAGCTTCATTCCCGATTGGTCCATCTCGAAGTGATCGTAAGGCGCCTTTTTATCCAACGAATCGTTGACAGCCGTTACATCTTTCATGATGGTTTGGTAATAATAGCCTTTCCCCTGGGGAATTTCAACCATTTTGCCTTTGTCGCGATCCTGTGCAAACAAATTGGCCGAAGCCAGCAAAACAGCTGCTAAAAGAATTATTTTTTTCATGCAAGTTTGTATTTGATTATCGTTTCCCCTGCAACAGGTCAGAATGCACCGCTAAAAAGAGGAACATTATGACCTGTTCGACAGAATTTATTTTTAAAGATCCTAAAAATAGAGATTTTTGATAAAAGAAAATGCTCAGAATATTTCAAATGTAGTTCCGTCTTCAGCCGGATAACTCTCCGGGAAAACGCTTTGTGCATCATCTACGAGAGGCTGAATGTCGTTGTAACGGGCTGAAAAGTGTCCCAGGATCAGTTTTTTCGCTGCCGCCTTTTGTGCCATCGTTGCGGCCTCGCCGGCCGTGGAATGATACGTTTTGTGGGCCCAATCTGCCATGTCGTCGGCAAATGTGGCTTCGTGGTAAAGTAAATCGGCTCCCTGGATTGATGCAATAGCTGGTTCGTGATAAATTGTATCGGTACAAAAGGCGTAGGAGCGCGGTTTCTCCGCTGGTATGGTTAATTCTTTATGGGGAATGACCCGACCATCGGGAAGCATAAAATCACTTCCTTCTTTTATTTTTACCCGATCTTTTAGCGGAATATCAAGTTCTTCCAGTTTATCCTTGCGGAGATGCGGGAGTTTTGGTTGTTCGCTAAAGCGGAAGCCGCAACAGGGAACACGATGCTTCAGCGGGAATGACTCTACTTTTATCTTTTTGTTCTCAAAGACTACCTGCGGACGTTTGAAGTTGAGTGGATGAAAGACAATGCGGAAATCCATTTCGCTGCGAAAGAAAGTGGAGTGACAATCGAGTATTTCCTGTAAAGGTGAATGGGCATAAATGTGCAGGTCATTTTTCCGCCCGAGCAACGACATGGTCGAAAGCAAACCGGGCAAACCGAAAATATGGTCGCCGTGGAGGTGCGAAATGAAAATATGATTGAGTTTTCCAATTTTGGCTTTGTATTTCCTGAGCTGAATCTGTGTGCCTTCTCCACAGTCGATCAGGTAAGGCTGATTGTTGAGGGTAACAACCTGGGATGTTGGGAAACGTCGGGATGTTGGGAGGGCTGAACTGCTTCCAAGAATGGTGACGGTAAACGGGATCATACAATGGATGTTTGACCAAATATAAAAAGAAAGCCCGGCTTGTTCAAACCGGGCTTTCTTTATATCTGAAAAGACTTATGCATCTTTATTGAGCAGTTTACTGGCTTCCTTTTCATCGGTAGTGATGGTCAGAACCGTGTCGAGCATAGCCAGTTTTATCAGCTTGTCAACCATCGGTGTCAACCCGCACAAGACAAATTGTCCCGAAACGTTCTCACAAAGCCGATTGCCTACTAACAGGGCGCTCAGGCCCGAAGAGTCGCAATATGTACACGTACTGATATCGAGGACAATGTTCTTTTGCCCATTTTCCGTTGCCAATACCAGTTCCGATTTTAAATCGGGAGCGATAAGACTATCGAGTCTTTCGTTGTGCACCTGTATAACGGTGTAGCCTTCTTTATTCTGCGTATCAAAGTTCATCGATGCAAGATAAGAAATTATGATGAATTACCATTTCTTAATCATTGTCTTTTTTCTCGTCTTTCTCCATCTGGGTTTTCAGTGCAGCCAGTTCACTGATATCACCAAGGGTTGTTTTCTCCAGGTTGTCTTTGACATTTTTCATCCCTTTCTGAGACTGCTTGCTTGCAGTTTTCTTCTTGGCGTTATCTTCAGCTTTCTTCATATCTTCGTATACACGTGAGTGTGACAGAATGATGCGTTTAGCTGATTTGGAGAACTCAATTACCTTGAATTCCAGTTTCTCGTCGAGTTTCACCTGCGAACCGTCTTCTTTTACCAGATGACGAGGAGTAGCGAAACCTTCAACACCATAAGGCAATGAGATTACCGCTCCTTTATCGAAGATATCGATAACGGTACCTTCATGGATAGAATCAACAGTGAAGATGGTTTCGAATACATCCCATGGGTTTTCTTCCAGTTGCTTGTGACCAAGGCTCAAACGACGGTTGTCTTTGTCGATGTCGAGAACTACCACTTCGATGTCGGCACCGAGAGAAGTAAATTCTGACGGGTGTTTGATTTTCTTGGTCCAGCTCAGGTCGCTGATGTGGATCAGGCCGTCAACACCTTCTTCGATTTCAACAAATACACCAAAGTTGGTGAAGTTGCGGACGCGTGCGGTGTGTTGTGACCCAACAGAGTATTTCTCGTCGATTTTTTCCCATGGATCCGGTTTCAGCTGTTTGATACCCAGAGACATTTTGCGCTCTTCGCGGTCAAGGGTCAAAATCATAGCGTCTACTTCGTCCCCTACTTTCAGGAAGTCCTGTGCAGAACGCAGGTGCTGGGACCAACTCATTTCTGAAACGTGAATCAGTCCTTCCACACCGGGGGCAATTTCAACAAATGCTCCGTAATCAGCCAGGACAACCACTTTACCTTTCACGATGTCGCCCACTTTCAGTTCGGCGCTAAGGTTATCCCACGGATGTGGGGTCAGCTGTTTCAGGCCAAGTGCAATACGTTTCTTGTCATCATCGAAGTCGAGAATAACCACGTTGATTTTCTGATCGAGCTGTACGATTTCGCTCGGGTGCGAAACACGGCCCCAGCTCAGGTCGGTAATGTGAATCAAACCGTCTACGCCACCCAGGTCGATGAATACTCCGTAAGAGGTAATGTTTTTGACGGTTCCTTCGAGAACCTGGCCTTTCTCAAGTTTCGAAATAATCTCTTTCTTCTGCTGCTCGAGTTCAGCTTCGATAAGTGCTTTGTGTGAAACAACCACGTTACGGAATTCCTGGTTGATTTTAACCACTTTGAATTCCATGGTTTTTCCAACATAAATGTCGTAGTCACGGATGGGTTTCACGTCGATTTGCGAACCGGGAAGGAAGGCTTCGATACCGAATACGTCGACAATCATACCACCTTTGGTGCGGCACTTGATGTAACCGGTAATTACTTCGTCTTTCTCCAACGCAGCATTTACGCGATCCCAGCTGCGCAGTGCGCGGGCTTTTTTGTGTGAGAGGACTAACTGACCTTTCTGGTCTTCGAGGCTTTCAACATATACCTCAACTGTGTCGCCCACTTTCAGGTCAGCGTTGTAGCGGAATTCGTTCAGTGAAACGATGCCATCCGATTTGTAGCCGATGTCAACAACGACTTCTCTTTTATTCAGTGAAATTACTTTTCCGTCAACAACTTCTTTTTCCTGTAATACAGAAAGTGTGTCGTTGTACAGAGCAGTCATCTCATCTTTTTTCTCGCCAGTGGCTTTCTGAGATGTTCCTTCAAAGGCATCCCAGTCAAAATCTTCGTCAGCCTCTTTTGAGGTAACTTTTTTCGCTTCCACCTTCTCGGCTTTAGCTTCTTCGGCAGCCTGGTTTACTGCTTCGGTTTGTTCCTGATTTTCTTTGTTTTCGCTCATGTAATGTTAAGCTTGTAACTTTTTATAAATTAGACATTATTTTGAATGCGCCGCAAAATTAGAACATAAACCCAACAAATCAAATCTTTGGGCCTGTTTTTTACTGAAAGTCGGAGGTTTGCAGCGGTATTGATGAGATTGTTATCCGGTAGTCTTCCTTTCTTGTCCTGGTCGTGCGTCGCTTTACGTCATGTACCTTTATTTTGTAACTTTGCTACTCCGCGACTGCCTCGGGTCCAATCCCTGTATTGCATGCAACAAGGCGGTACGCGTGATGGTTTACTAAAACAGTTGGTTTTGTGAAAAAAATTCTGGTAACCGGAGGAGCCGGTTTCATTGGTTCACACTTGTGCAACAGGCTGCTCGATGAAGGAAATGAGGTCATTTGTCTCGATAATTACCTTACCGGAGCGAAGCGGAACGTACTTCCGTTGCTCGATAATCCTTACTTTGAATTGGTGCGGCACGATGTGACGATGCCCTATTTTATCGAAGTGGATGAGATTTACAATCTGGCCTGTCCGGCCTCGCCGATTCATTACCAGGTTAATCCGATAAAAACCATTAAAACATCGGTGATGGGCGCTATCAATATGTGTGGTTTGGCTAAACGTATCAAGGCGAAAATTCTGCAGGCTTCCACCAGCGAAGTGTATGGCGATCCACAAATTCATCCGCAAACAGAAGATTACTGGGGCAACGTAAATCCAATCGGGCCGCGCTCGTGTTACGACGAGGGGAAACGCTGCGCTGAATCACTAATGATGAATTACCATTTGCAGAATGATGTTCGCATTAAAATCATTCGTATTTTCAATACTTATGGGCCACACATGAACCCGCATGATGGCCGCGTGGTTTCCAATTTTATCATTCAGGCGTTAACCGGGAAAGATATTACGGTGTATGGTGATGGTCGTCAGACCCGGA
This sequence comes from Prolixibacter sp. SD074, assembly GCF_009617895.1. Taxonomy (NCBI): domain Bacteria; kingdom Pseudomonadati; phylum Bacteroidota; class Bacteroidia; order Marinilabiliales; family Prolixibacteraceae; genus Prolixibacter; species Prolixibacter sp. SD074. The sequence continues at coordinate 2,303,287 of NZ_BLAW01000001.1, read as the reverse complement.
GTTTTCAATATGTGGATGACTTAATTGAAGGAATGGTACGCCTGATGAACACACCGGATGATTTTATCGGGCCGTTAAACGTAGGAAATCCAAACGAGTTTTCAATGCTTGAACTTGCCCGGGAAATTCTGGATATCACAGGTTCGTCTTCAAAAATTATTCATCTTCCTGTTCCGCAGGATGACCCCATGCAACGTCAACCGGATATTACTTTGGCGAAAGAAAAATTAAATGGCTGGGAACCAAAAATCCAGCTTCGGGAAGGTTTGGAAAATACCGTTGCCTATTTCGAGAAAATGCTCCAACGCGGTGAACCGAAGCTGTGATTTCCGGGCTGAATAATATGTTTCAGAATACTCTTCCTGTGATCTTTTTCAAATACTCGTACCTTTAGCCTGTCGAAACCGCCTGATTGTTCAGGTAATTCTGATATTTAGCTGTTGCTGAAAACAATCCGGCGGATTTCACCTGACCAAAAAAATGGAAAGTATATGAAGGGAATTATCCTGGCAGGCGGTTCAGGCACACGTCTGTATCCAATTACCAAAAGCATTTCGAAGCAGCTACTGCCCATCTACGATAAACCAATGGTGTATTATCCTTTGTCGGTGTTGATGCTGGCAGGTATCAGGGAAGTGCTCCTCATTACCACCCCATCCGACAAAAATTATTTTCAAAATTTGCTGGGCGACGGAAGTCAGTTGGGGCTTCAGATTACTTATGCCGAACAACCATCGCCTGATGGACTGGCACAAGCGTTTATTATTGGTGAAGAATTCATTGGAAACGATGACGTTTGCCTGATTTTGGGCGACAATATTTTTCACGGTTACGGGCTTAGTCAAATGCTCGGGGATGCTGCTGCATACCGGGCAGGAGCCGTTGTTTTTGGTTACTATGTAAACGATCCGGAACGTTACGGCGTGGTGGAATTTGCCGAGAATGGCAAAGTCCTTAGCCTGGAAGAGAAACCGGACGATCCAAAATCAAATTATGTGGTAACCGGTCTCTATTTCTATCCCAACGATGTAGTCGAAAAAGCAAAAACCTTGAAACCTTCAGGGCGGGGCGAGCTGGAAATTACCGATCTGAACCGGCTGTACCTCGATGAAGGCAAGTTGCGTGTGAAATTGCTGGGACGCGGCATGGCCTGGCTCGATACCGGAACGCATGAGAGCCTGGTCCAGGCATCGAATTTTATCGCCACCATTGAGCAACGCCAGGGATTAAAAGTGGCCTGCCTCGAGGAAATTGCCTTTAATAAAGGATGGATTAGCCGCGAAGAGTTACTTGCGTTGGCTGAACCGTTGAAGAAAAATCAATACGGCCAGTACCTGTTGCGTCTGGCCAATCAAAAAAATGCACCTTTTTAACTGAATTATGAAGATTGAAAAAACTGACCTGCCGGGATTGTTGATTGTACTCCCGAAGATTTTCCGTGATGAACGCGGATATTTTTATGAGAGTTACAATCAGCAAAAATACCAGGAGGCGGGAATCGATGCAATATTTGTGCAGGATAATGAATCACGTTCGGTCCGTGGCGTAGTGCGGGGATTGCATTACCAACTGGCGCCACATGCTCAAGCAAAATTAGTTCGCGTCCTCGAAGGGACCGTCGTTGATGTCGCAGTAGATATCCGAAAAAACTCACCCGCTTTTGGGCAATGGTTTGGTGTGGAACTTTCCGCTGAAAACAAGAAGCAGTTATACATTCCGGAAGGTTTTGCCCACGGATTCTCGGTGCTGAGCGAAACTGCCGTACTGGCGTATAAGTGTAACGCGTTTTATCATCCGGAATCGGAGCGGGGAATTGCCCTGGACGGCCCCGATCTGAATATCGACTGGAAAATTCCCGCTCAGGAATTCATCGTTTCTGAAAAAGACAAAAAAAGTCCGCGTTTCCGCGATGCAGAAATGAATTTTATCTTTGTTGAAAATCAAATCTGAAATAGAGTAACCAATCGTTCCGAAAGTGTTATACAGAGCAGGTTATAAAACGGCTTGTTATCTGGGTTTTCTTTCGGAAAAGAAGTAATTATCGTTATGAAGATTCTTATAACAGGGGCCTCCGGTCAGTTGGGCAGTGAGTTCAGGGAGTTGGATAAGGAAACGCCGCAACATCAATTTCTGTTTACCGATGTGGACGAACTGGATATTACCAGTCCGGATGCGTTGGCAGATTATTTTTCCAAAGAAAATCCGGAACTGGTGGTAAACTGTGCTGCCTATACAGCTGTTGATAAAGCAGAGGACGAACCGGAAAAAGCGGGCCTTATCAACCGTGATGCTGTGCGGAATTTATCGTATGCCTGCTATTCGTCGGGCTCGCGTTTTATTCATATTTCTACCGATTATGTGTTTGATGGAAAAAATTTCCGACCTTACGTGGAAAATGATCCGGTGAACCCGGTTTCTGTTTATGGACGGACGAAGATGGAAGGAGAAGGCGAACTGTTGCTGGCCGGAATTAAAGGGATTGTCATCCGTACCTCGTGGTTGTATTCATCGTTCGGAAATAATTTCGTGAAAACGATGATTAAACTAGGAAAAGAGCGGGATGAACTGAATGTGGTCTTCGATCAGATTGGAACGCCAACTTACGCCCGCGACCTGGCGAAAGCGGCCATCGCGATAGCCGATAAGCTGATGAATGACCCGGCTGATTTTAAACGCGGTATTTATCATTTTTCCAACGAAGGTGTGGCCAGCTGGTACGATTTCACCCTGGCGGTTCACGAAATGTATGGTGGCATCGACTGCCGGGTTTTCCCGGTAGGGTCGGAAGAATTTACAACCAAAGCGCCGCGTCCTCATTATTCTGTCCTGAACAAAACGAAAATAAAATCAACCTTCGGCCTGTCAATTCCCCATTGGCGCGAGAGCCTGAAGGAGTGTATAACAAAACTTAAAGAATATCCGGATTATGCAAAATGATGTTCTGAAGATGGTTAAAGCCAAAGCAGATGAATGGCTGACCGGAAATTACGACGAAGAGACCAAAGCAGAAGTAAAACGCTTGCTCGAAAATGATGACAACGCCGAATTAATCGACGCTTTTTACAGGGACCTTGAATTTGGTACCGGCGGATTGCGCGGCATCATGGGCGCAGGTTCCAACCGCATGAACATTTATACCGTTGGAGCAGCTACCCAGGGGTTGAGCAATTACCTGAAAATCGCTTTCGCGGATTTGGGGCAAATCAAAGTGGCGATTGGTCACGACTGCCGCAACAACAGCCGCCTGTTTGCCGAAACGGCTGCTAAGATTTTCTCAGCGAACGGTTTCAAAGTGTACCTCTTCGAAGATTTGCGCCCAACTCCGGAGCTCTCGTATGCTATTCGCGAACTCGGTTGCCAGAGTGGAATTATCCTCACTGCGTCACATAATCCGAAAGAATATAATGGTTACAAAGCCTACTGGAACGACGGTTCGCAGGTAGTTGCTCCGCATGATGTGAACATTATCCGCGAAGTGGAGAAAGTGAAAGTGGACGATATTCGTTTCGACGGAAGTGAAGAGAACATTACCATCATGGGGGCTGATATGGATGAGAAATTCCTCAGCAAAGTGGTGACGGTTTCGCTTTCGCCGGATGTGGTGGAAAGACAAAAAGACCTGAAAATTGTTTATACTCCCATTCACGGAACCGGTGTGAAACTGGTACCCATGGCGCTCAATCGCATGGGCTTTACGAACGTGATTCACATTCCGGAGCAGGATGTGGTGAGCGGCGATTTCCCGACCGTGGTGTCGCCCAACCCGGAGGAGCCTGCTGCCATGAAACTGGCGATGGAAAAAGCGGCAGAAGTGGACGCAGACATTGTGATGGCTACCGACCCCGATGCTGACCGCATTGGTGTGGCAGTGAAAAACGATAAAGGCGGGTTCTTTATCGTGAACGGTAACCAAACCGTGTTGCTTTTCCTCTATTATATCATCACCAAGCGGAAAGAAAAAGGAGACCTTGTCGGGAATGAATTCGTGGTAAAAACCATTGTCACTTCCGAACTGGTGGCCGAAATCGCCCGTCGTAACGATGTGGAGTATTACGATTGTTACACCGGTTTCAAATACATTGCCAGCGTTATCCGTGAAAACGAGGGTGTGAAAAAATACATTGGCGGTGGCGAGGAAAGTTTTGGTTTCCTTCCGGCCGACTTCGTTCGTGATAAAGATGCTGTTTCTTCCTGTGCGCTGATGGCAGAAATAGCTGCCTGGGCCAAAGACAGCGGCAAATCGTTGTTCGAATTGTTACAGGATATTTACCTCGAATACGGTTTCTCGAAAGAGCGTATGAAATATGTAGTGCGTAAAGGAAAAGCCGGCGCTGAGGAAATTCAGCAGATGATGGTTAACTTCCGCGAAAATCCACCGAAAGAACTGGCCGGTTCTAAAGTGGCTGTTGTGAAAGACTACAGTACCCTGAAAGCGAAAAACCTACTTGATGGTTCGGAAACCGATATCGACCAGAAAGAGACGTCGAATGTTCTTCAGTTCTTTACCGAAGATGGTTCGAAGGTTTCGGTTCGTCCTTCAGGTACCGAACCGAAAATTAAATTCTACATCGAAGTAAAAGGTAAGCTGGAGTCGCGCGCACAGTACGACCAATTGGATGCTGAAGCAAATGAAAAAGTGGATAAGGTGATGGCCAATATGGGCTTGTAAATCCTGAATCAGATATAATAATAAAGGCCTTCCGGTTTCTCGGAGGCCTTTTTATATGTCATATAATCTCAAGTGGAGTGAAGTAATAATGACTTATCTTTTTCACACCGGAGTGAAGTTGGATCAGAATATGTTCTCAAATTCAAGTCAATAACTCAATGATATTTTTTTACTTTTACGTTAAGTAAATTCTGTTTTCAAGCGTAAGGAACGAATCAAAATGGATCTTTCCGCATTGCGGAGAGCAAACTCGTTTATAAACTAAATATTCAACTTATGAAAACAACTAACCTGATAGCGCTGACGGTGGGCATGTTCTTTGTGTTGCAGGCAATGGCCCAGGAGCCGATGAAAATGAAACCGGAGATGACGGAATTCTGGGATCCGGAAGTCACCGTGGTAACCCCGGACGACAAACCTTCCGATGCTCCGTCCGACGCTACTGTTTTATTTGATGGAACGCCCGGTAGTTTGGCCGCCAACTGGGTGGGACAGGATGGTAATGCTCCGAAATGGAAAGTGGCTGATGGTTGTGTGACGGTGGTTCGCGGAACGGGTGTTATTCAAACCAAAGAGAAATTTGGTGACGTTCAGCTACACATCGAATGGCGGACACCGGCAGAGGTTGTCGGCAAAAGCCAGGGCAGGGGAAACTCGGGCATCTTTCTGCAGGAGCGCTATGAACTCCAAGTGCTCGATAATTATAACAACCGTACCTACCGGAACGGACAGGCCGGTTCTATTTACAAGCAGTATGCACCGCTGGTGAATGTGTGTAAAAAACCGGGCACATGGCAAACGTATGACGTTATTTATACAGCCCCTCGCTTTAAGGAGGACGGAACATTATTCACGCCGGCACGTTTTACCGTTTTGCAAAATGGCGTGCTGGTGCAAAACAACGTTCAGTTGCTGGGCCCGACCGAATACATTGGCATTCCGCAATACAAAGCGCACGGAGATGGTCCGCTGATTTTGCAGGACCACGGTAACCCGGTGAGCTACCGGAATATCTGGATACGAAAATTATAAACATCGATATTGTTTAACCTCAATCAATTATTTCTATGGAATTGATAGAAAACAAGGGCATTACATTGTCTGACGATGCCCTCCGTCAGATTAGCCAGATAGCAAAATGGGCACAGTTCCTGGCAATCATTGGCTTCGTGGTTGCGGCCCTGATTGTTGTAGCCGGATTGTTTATGGGCTCGTTTATGTCCATCTTTAAAGAAATGAGCGGAAACATACAGATGCCGCACATGCCGTTCATGGCGCTCTCGGTGGTGTACATTATCCTGGGGGGCATTTACTTTATTCCCAGCTGGTTCTTGTACAAGTTTTCGACGGAAACCCGCAAAGCGTTGCTCGGTAACGATGAAGAAATTCTGACTGAAGCGCTGTCGAATCTTCGCCGGACCTTCAAATTTCTGGGCATCATGACGATCGTAATTATCGGCCTGTATGTGTTGGTCATTATCGCTGTGATGATTGGCGCTGCTTTAGGCGCTGCTTTTTAATTTTAGTTATTTTACATAGATTTTTTCGGGTGCACCCCCTCTTTTTCAGCATCAGTAAAATATCCATATCTTTGTGGCAAAATTCACAACCCTCTTAATTCCACACCATGCAGGAAAAAATTTTGATTCTCGACTTTGGTTCCCAATACACCCAGCTGATCGGGCGGCGTGTTCGCGAACTGAATGTTTATTGTGAAATTCATCCCTTCAATCATTTTCCTGAAATCGACGAGTCAGTGAAAGGGGTTATCCTTTCGGGAAGTCCGTTTTCCGTTCGCGATGAGCTGTCACCCCGCATCGACCTGGACGAGATAAAAGGAAAGATGCCGCTGCTGGGCGTTTGTTATGGTGCGCAGTACATGGCGCATTTCTTTGGCGGCGAAGTGGCTCCTTCCGATAGTCGCGAGTATGGCCGGGCCAATTTGAAATACATCGATCAAAGCAATGAGCTTTTCAAAGGAATCAACCTGGACACGCAGGTTTGGATGTCGCATGGCGATACCATCGTGCGTATGCCGGAGAATTATAAAGTGATTGCCTCCACTTCGGATGTGCAGAATGCGGCCTACAAAATCGAAGGGGAAACAACATACGCCATCCAGTTTCACCCGGAAGTATATCACACCACCGAAGGCCGCGAGTTGTTGAAGAACTATGTGGTGGACATCTGTGGCTGTAAACAGGATTGGACGCCTGCATCATTTATCGAGACTACCGTGAAGGAATTGCGCGATCAGCTTGGCAACGACAAAGTTGTGCTGGGATTATCCGGCGGTGTCGATTCGAGTGTGGCCGGAGTGCTCCTGCACAAAGCCATCGGGAAGAACCTTACCTGCATTTTCGTGGATAACGGGTTGTTGCGGAAAAATGAATTTGAAGAAGTGCTGGAATCCTACAAGGACATGGGACTGAATGTAATCGGTGTGGATGCGAAGGAGAAATTTTGGAACGACCTGAAGGGCATTACCGGGCCGGAGCAGAAACGCAAAATCATTGGCCGCAATTTTATCGAAGTGTTCGATGTGGAAGCACACAAAATAAAGGGTGTGAAATGGCTGGCGCAGGGAACAATTTACCCCGATGTTATAGAGTCGGTTTCGGTGAATGGACCTTCAGCAACCATCAAATCGCATCATAACGTGGGTGGATTGCCCGAGAAAATGCACCTGAAGGTGGTGGAGCCGCTGAAGTTGCTTTTCAAGGACGAAGTGCGACGCGTAGGAAAAGCGCTCGACATCAAAGCTTCGTTACTGGGACGTCATCCCTTCCCGGGACCGGGATTAGGTATCCGTATCCTCAGCGATATTACCCCCGGGAAAGTTCGCATCCTGCAGGAAGCCGATGCAATTTTCATCAATACCATGAAAGAGTGGGGGCTGTACGACGATGTATGGCAGGCTGGCGTGATGCTGCTGCCGGTACAATCGGTCGGAGTGATGGGCGATGAACGGACCTACGAAAATGTGGTGGCGCTCCGTGCGGTCGCTTCTACCGATGGCATGACCGCCGATTGGGTACACCTTCCGTACGATTTCCTGGCTAAGGTTTCCAACGACATCATTAACAAAGTGCGTGGAATCAATCGCGTGGTTTACGACATCAGCTCCAAACCGCCGGCCACCATCGAGTGGGAATAATCACCTTGTGAATATATTTTCAGCGGGCTGTCCGTTTCGGATGGCCCGTTTTTGTTTGCTGGCAATAAATATAAACTCAATACAATGTGATAAATAAAAAAGATGTAAAAAGGTTTCATGAAAGGAACCCAGCGGGATAGTGTCAGGAGGAAAGGACATTGGAAGATGAATCAAGTTTAAATGCTGATTAAACTTTTGTCATGTACTTTAAAATACTTTTTGCTGGTATATTTTTAGAGGGTCTTTATTTTTAATCATAATTTGGATTGATTAAAATCATCGAGTATGTTTGAAAAAGAAAATTAATAAATAGATAGCTCCAAGCGGAGTGAACACACATGCAAGCCCCTTGATGAAGGAAATTTTCTGAATTCTTGACGTAATTATGCTGCCAACCACGAGAAAAATAATTTTAGAAAAATTACTGAACCATCGTATTTTGGTCACCCTTTCATCATTTTTGAGCATTGACAATAATTGAGCGTTAGTTACATTTTCATAGTGGATAAAAGAATAGGAGTTTATTATATTGTTTAGTAGTGTGTCGAGAATAAAAAGGGATACTAGTATAATTGTAAAGTTCCATCCCCAATAATATAGTATTTGCCTGTAACTCCCTTGTCCATTAAAAAAGGTTGCAAAAAGATTTGCCATAAAGGGAACTAGAATCCATATCAAAAGGATGTATATTGGTAAGGTGATATGTAATAGAGTCGAAAAAAGACTGACAGACTTCTCATATCCCATTGGCACTAATCCAGTGGTACTCTTTATGGTTACAAATGAATAAAAATAAGTCGTGATTGCAATAATAAACAAGACAATAAGCCAGTCAATAACTTTAATTTCAGTTTTCATGAGGCGAAATTGTGGTTGATATAATTTAATGACCATACTTCTAAGAATGCAGCAACGAGAATTAATATTTCGGATAATGTATAGTTTTTTAATACTTTGTTCTTAGGAATCTCAAATGTATTGGTATTTAAATAAGCTTTAAAGAGCCATATTCCATTTAATCCAATATTTGAGGCAATCACAATAGCAATAAGTTCGAGAATCGTATGGGGAAGAGTGAGTATGGTTATAATGTAAAGTTTTTTATTTATCAATGAAAATAACATTTGATAAATGTTTATACTGTTAATGAAATTAACTAGTATTACACTAACTCCTGCACTTAACAACCCAAAATACAGTATGGCTATGACAAAAGAATTATTGATAAAAATGTGCAAAAAAATTTCTGAATTATTGAGTTCTGAAGTATAGAGTTTAGGATTAAACTCAGTTAATGCGTTTTTCAAAAATATGTTATATACCAAGAACCCAATAATCCAGATTAAAAGAATTATAAGTAAATTTCGGTATTTCATTAACCTGCAATTACTAGCCCTGCACCAAACGAACCAATACCGAATAAAGCAGAAACTCCAAGTCCGACCCCATTCCAAAGAGCGTCTGCTTCTCGTGAATTATCCTTCATTAATAGGCTAAGACCATAGAACGCATCTGTATTCACAATAGTTTCATTTCTAATTTCGACATTTTGTTTTTGCATTTTTACAGTAAAAAGACTGATCGCAAAAACTAAAACCAAAAGCAATCGTAAACTTTTACTTTTTTTCATAAGTGTCTCTTAAAAATAGTTAAATTCATCTATAACTAACATGTAATCAGCTGTGTTGCTCGCTAAAATCTTGTCGGCCTTTTGAAATGATTATATTTGTTTGAACCCATAAAGTCAGGCAGATATGAACCAGGGCAAGTATGTTTTCAGTCAGATAACAGAATTTATACCGCAACGATATTTTGAAAGAATCATGGTGAAATACAAGGATAGGACAGGGCAATGGAGTTTGACAAGCTGGAATCAGATGCTTGTTCTCATGTTCGGTCAGTTGGATGGCTGCAACAGCCTTCGTGAACTTACTGACATAACTACTGCTCACGCCAGGAAATCCTTCCACCTTGGTTTTGGTCGGACACCCATTAACAGGACGCAACTGTCCAAAGTTAATCAAATCCGTGGTTACCAAATCTTTGAGGAGTTTGCCTATCATATGGTAGAACTTGCCCAGAAGAAGCGTCTCGATAAAGAGTTTGAACTCAGCGGAAAGTACTATGCCTTTGATTCCACCACCATAGACCTCTGTATGTCTCTTTTTACTTATTCCGGCGAAAGTGAACAGTGTAATCCGGGCAAAGTGAACAGTTTTTAGATTCATCAGATTTGTCGTTAAAAATAGGCAAAAAAATTATTGTTTGTTTTTTCGTTTTCTCATCGATTCACCTTTGATTTCGATGCGGTGTGCCGAGTGGACGATCCGGTCCAGGATGGCATCGGCAATGGTTTTTTCCTCAAAGAGTTCATACCATACACTTACAGGGATTTGCGTGGATATTATGGTTGATTTCCCGATTTGCCGGTCTTCCATGATATCCAGTAGCATCAATTGTTTTTGTTGGTCGATTGGCTGGAGCCCAAAATCATCCAGGATGAGCAGGTCCTGTTTTTCAATTTTGGCCAGTTCTTTCAAATAGGTCTCATCGGCTTTTGATATCCCCAGGCGGGTAAAAAGTTTTCCGGTGTTCGTGTACATGGTTTTATACCCTTTTATGCATGCCTGGTAACCAAGGGCAGTGGCGATGTAGCTTTTGCCGACACCTGTACTTCCGGTGATAATGGCATTTTCCCCTTTATCAATAAAACCGCAGCCGGCCAGCCTCAAAAGCAGGTTTTTGTCCAGCATCCGTTGCGGGCTAAAGTCAATTTCTTCAATGGCTGCCTGGTAGCGGAACCGGGCATTTTTGATTAACCGTTCGGTCCGGCTGTTTTGTCGTTCGTCCCATTCCGATTCGACCAGGTAAGTGATCAACTGGTCCGCAGTGTAGTGGTCCATGTTCCCTGTCATAAAGGTAGATTCAAAAGCACGGTGCATTCCGTTAAGGCGCATCTTCTTCATTTTTTCCAATGTTGCATTGTTGTTCATTGTGCGTGTTTTTTTAGTTAATTGTAATATGATTTTCCCCTGATATTGTCATGGAACGGCAGGTTTAAGGATGCCTGTGCCGGTTCCGGTGTTTTGTCCAGCCCTTTTTCCAGGATGTTTTTGACCGAGCTGTAATTGCAGGCACGGTACAGCATGGCCCGCCGGCAGGCTTTCTCCATGCGCCCATGGCCTGCTTTCTTTGCCATGGACAGGATGCCCAGGCAGGATTTGTAGCCTTGTTCTGGGTGCGTGGCATTTTCCAGTATCACCGAGACCAGTTGCTGGCAGGACGGCCCGACCCGTCCGGCCCAGTCTTTAAAACGGTCCGGGTTCCATTCGCTGACAAAACGGTGGGCAGAGGGCAGGTGGTCTTTGCAGGTGGAGTAACCATACTTCCGGTAGTCCCTCTGGTGACAGGCGATACGAAGGGTTTGGTGGTAGATCTCGACATCGTCCGGGGAGTAAAGTACTTTTACTTTTTGCCCGATGTAGCGATAGGGCACGCTGTAGTAGTGCTTGTCTTCACCCAGATAGACGTGGCAGTTTTTTTGGGCCTTCGCTTCCCGGTGCTGTTTAAACCCGTAGCGTTCCGGTGGCAACGGGCCAAGGGCGGGCTTGTCTGTTGATTCGAACAGGTCCTGCCTGCTATAGCCTTTCCCCTGGAAACAGGCCCGGTTATATCCTTCCAGCAACGGGGCAATGCCCTGGCCGTTCAACTGGTTCAGGGAATAAAATTCCTTATCGTGCAGATGGGCATAGATACGGTGATAGACTATCTTCACGGCACCTTCGACCAATGCTTTGTCCTTTGGTTTGTAACTTCTTGCAGGAAGGACCGTGACCTGGTAATGCGCACCAAAACCGGCAAAATTTTCGTTCAGGGTGGGTTCGTACTTGTCACTCTTATTGACCGCCGATTTTAAATTGTCGGTTACAAGGGCACGGGGGACACCCCCAAAATAATGCAGGGCGTTCTGGCAGGCTTCGATAAAATCGCCAACCTGCTGGCTGCGGCAGGCCTGTACGTAAGTCTTCTGGCTGGCCCCCAGGGTGGCCACAAATACTTCGACCGGGATGATCTCGCCCGTTTCTTTATCGGTAATATGCAGTTTCTTTCCTGTAAAATCCACAAACAACTTATCGCCCGCTTTGTGCTCATGATGCATGTATGCATCGCTTTGTTCCCGCCAATGCTGGAAATGGTGACAAAACTGGCTGTACCCGTAACCATCAGGATAAGATTGTTTGTAACGGGCCCATAAATGCCAGCGGGTCACCCCAACGCGTTTCAGTTCCTTTTCTATAGCGGGGAACAATTCCAACAGCGAGCTGTAACGCTGCCTTTCGTCTCCCTGGTGGGGGGATTGCTGTTCGTCCAGCAAGCCCGAAAGTTGTTCGTCACTCAGGGTCAATAACCCGTCCATGGGGATATCCAGGGATTCAAATAACTTCAGGTATTTGATCACCGTGGTACGGGAACTCCCGATGCTCTGGGAGATCTTCAGGTTGGAAAGCCCGTTGTTCTTTAATCGTAAAATTTCTTTTAGCATGATAAATTCCATTGGTTTGTTTGCCATTGCTCCAGATAGTTGATTTGTCTGGAAGCGAGTTTAACAAACCTGTAGAATCTAAAACCCAAAATCCCAAAAACAAGGTGTTCACTTTGCCCGGAATGGGGTGTTCACTTTGCTCCGGAATCAGGTGTACAGTTTCACCGGAATAGGGTGTTCACTTTGGGCCGGAATATGTACATTTTAACAATAATATTGTTAAAATGTCTAACAATCGGCATCCCGTAGAAGAACATTATCGCGAATACAAAACAAATACTAAAAACAGAAGCTATCGAATATATTTTTTTGTCTGGCATTATTTTACAACCACATTTTTTACAGGTAATTGGAATAAATCTATTCAGTTTTAGTATTTGCATAAAGGTTAGTTTAATATCGCAATTAGGACAATATCCCGGTTTGTGTAATCCTTGGTGATTCATAAGTAAAAATGTATTAAACTTATATCTTCTATATCAATACTTCGGTTAAAACTTAGTTATTTATCTTATTTACAGCAAAATAATTGATCATCTATTAGGTTAAAACCGCAGGGATTTGTATCTTTAAATTATTAATTACCAGTTAATTACTTTAAATATGGCCATTCCTGCGATTTATGTTATCTATTCAAAAATTGTCCTTGATGCTTTGTCTGTTTCTAAAATAAAGCTCAATAAATGCAGACGAGATTTTATGATTGAGATTTTCATGCTATACTTGAGTATTCCTTCACGGATTAACTTTCTCCAGTTAGGCCGATACAGTCGTTTTGGCGAACAACGCTTCCGCCGTCAGTTCGAGGATCGGTTTGACTTCTTTGGCTTTAACAAAGCCTTATCGATGCCTTGGATTGGCAAGTGCAATGCTGTGGCTTTCGATCCAAGCATCATTCACAAATCAGGCAAGAAAACCCCTGGTATTGGATACTTTTGGTCGGGTTGTGCCGGCAGGTCACTTCGGGGAATTGAATCCTTGGACTTTCTGTAATTGATGCAGACACCAGGTTAAGTTTTCATTTGGATGCTGTACAAACGCCTCCAACAAACTGTTTTCAGGATAACACCTGTCGTTAATCGATTGGTATGGGGGGTTATCAAGAAATATATCAAACAGATATTATCCATGACCAACTATGTTGTTGCAGATGCGTATTTCTCCAAGAAAAACTTTGTCGAAAAGATTCTGCAATATTCCCTTAATCTGGTAAGCAAACTTCGGGACGATGCGGACTTGAGCTATCTCTCATTGCAGACTAAGACCGGAAAGAAAGGCAGGCCAGCAAAATATGGGGGAAAAGTTGATGTCAGGAACTTGAACCCCGAACATTTCAATCAAGTTGAGAACGACAAAGGAATTAAAGCATATTCAGGAATGGTATATTCCAAAGCTCTTGGCAGAACCATCTTACTGGTTGTCGAAGAATTCCTGATAAAAGGAAAGACAACTCACCGTCTTTTGTTTTCAACCAATACCACGCAAGCCCCAATCGATGTAATCGATATTTATCACACCCGGTTCCAAATCGAATTTGGATTCAAGGATGCCAAGCAATTCGCAGGGCTTGAAAACGCGCAGGTCAGAAGCGGAAATAAGCTCAACTTTCATTTCAATACGGCATTAACAGCCGTAAATATTGCCAAGATCATGCAACTAAGTAACCCAGAAACAAAGGAAAACTCATTTTCAATGGCGACATACAAGATACTGTTTCACAATACGTTGTTGTTATCGAGATTTTTTAGCCTGTTCGCTATTAACCCGAACTCAATCAAAAATCGTCAACATGTCAATGAACTATTGTTTTTCGGCACTATGGCCGCTTGATTATTTATATTTTTTTGAACGAACTATTGCTATATCTTGTCAACGTAAATTTACATACTTTTTAGATAAAGTAGAAGATTTGTTAGATTTTTTTTGGAAGCTTACAAAACAACTTGTATTTCTAGATTGAAGTTTCCAAATTACTAGTGATGCGTTAACTTTTTAAAACATCTTGCAATATTTTATATGTCAATTATTTTTTGGTCAGTTGACTTCAAGGAATTCCCTTAGAGATATTTGCACCTGCCTTAAAGCCCACCGCAATAAATTGTATCACTTGGGTATTAAGCAATATGTGAACCAATCAACGCTTTCAAGGGCTAATGAGCGAAGGGACTTTCGAATTTTTGCAGATTTTGGCAATTACCTTATTCAACAAGTAAGACCCATGTATGCAAATGAATCAATTCCTAATGTTGATATTGACAATGAAATATTTGCATTGGATTCAACAACGATATCACTAAGTCTTAAATTATTTAGTTGGGCTCCAGGAAAGTATTCAAGAGGAGCCGTAAAAATCCATACTTTACTTGATCTAAGAGGGAGTATCCCGTCTTTTGTTTTAATTTCTGATGGCAAATACCATGATAGTAATGTTCTTGATATATTAACCCCTATACCAGAGGCTGTTTATGTTATGGATAAAGCATACATCGATTTTAAGGCATTACATCACATGCATAAATCAGAAGCATTCTTTATCTACAGGGCCAAATCCAGCATGGATTACTCAGTGATTGAACTCAATTATAACATCGACGAAAACACCGGGTTAAGAGGCGATAAAATCATTGAACTCAATGGATACAAATCCAAACGACTTTACCCGGAACCTTTGCGGTTAGTTGAGTTCTATGATAACGAGAACGATGTAACCCTTGCTTTCTTATCAAATAACTTCGATGTCACAGCTCTTGAAATTGCGAACCTATGTCGAAACAGATGGCAGATTGAAGTGTTTTTCAAATGGATAAAGCAAAACCTGACCATTAAAAAACTCTGGGGACATTCCGAAAACGCTGTCAATATCCATATTTGGGTTGCAATCTGTACTTATTTAATTGTGGCAAAAGTTAAGTATGCTTTGAAAAGCAATCTTTCAATCTACCAAATAATGCAGATTTTAGGCATATCAACATTTGATAAAACCTCCCTACAGGAGTTGCTCACAGAATATCAAACCAATCAAAATGTCAAAGAACAAAGAAATTTATTTAGTGACTAAATTTTAACGCATCAGTAGTATTTCCAAATCAAAATTCTAACAAAGTGTCTTCCATTTCCGAATACACTTTTTCAAAATATCGACCTCCTATATTTATGCCTTCATCAAAAGAAGAATATTGATAAATCGATTCAATGTATGCAACGACCTTATTGAGAGAATATTCAATTAGGTCACTTGGCATACGAGGCTTATTCATTTTTATATCAAAAAATGTTGATCTGACATAAAATTTCAAGAATGGAATAATCTTCTTTGCTTCAATTCTAGCTTTACTATTCATGTACGGATTTCCATATACAAGATTGACAGGAATTCCTTTGGTTTCCTGTAATTCGGACATTCTGACTGCAATAAACTTGTCCATTAATAATTCTGAATAACCACTTATTAAGTTGTATAACTCTGGACCTGCAAAATAATTATCAAGTTTTATTGATTTAGATAAGCAATAAAAAGCGTTTTCCTCAGCAACTGAATTAATATCCGGGTCTTCATTATCAAGGAATCGAGCGAAATAACTAAAAGCTTTTCCAATCATTTGAAGTTCGCCAGATTCTTCAATTTGAGTTAATAAATAAGCCCCCTTTTGCTGCATATAATTGTAAAGCTGAGTTGCAGAGTCCAGGAATAGTGTATTATTTTTTGTGCTAATTCCCCAATTTACTCCTCCGGCAAGATTAATTATAGTTTCCATCGATTAAAATTTAATTTCCTCTCAATTTAACAATACTTTATTCAGAATCTGCTTTCGCATTTTATTTAGCTATCGATATAACGTCGTAAAAGATTGACTATTGCTCTCACATTAGTACATCAACCTACACCTGTTCCTAAACATAAATAACATCCCGCCATTTTTTTATAAATTCATACAACGATTTGATAAAGACAGGCTCCCGAATATGAGTTAAATTTTATCGCCGGCGTTTCCATTGCGACCATAACAAGCAAAACACGTGTAGAGGATATGTGGAACGGTTAGTCGAAAGATCAGTCTAGTATGTCCTGTTTTGCCAATAGAGAATATAAATGTTTAAACCAAAACCTAATCATCATGACCAAAACATAGCTTGTATACATACCAGCGGTTCTGCTTTTCGGAAACCTTTTCCAAAGCTTTAAACTTTGGAAAAGTTAAGGCCACGCTGAAGCGGCGTTCCGAAGCCAAAGTCGCTAAAAAGCCAGTAGTTACTGGGCATTCAGCAATCTGATTTTTCTTCCGGCGCGGCGTCGGGGCCTGTCTGCCATTCGCAGAAGTTTCCCGATTTGCGTCGACGGCCATCTGGGGCTCGCAGAAAGCTCTCGCCAGTCGTCGGGGACCATCTGCCGTTCGCAGAAGCCCCCTGCATCGTGTCGGCGGCCATCTGCCGCCTGCAGAAGTGTCCCGCTTCGTGTCGCGGACCATCTGCCGCCGGAAGAAACGCCATTTTCGAACGAATGAAACGTCAAATATTTCAAAACCATCTAAAATCAATGAATAACCAAAACGGGAATTTATGGAAATACAAGAATTCGTAACGTTGCATGTCAGCGGCATGAGGATTAACGACCTCTTTTCACTCAACAAATCAACTATCGATTACGCGAAACCGGTGGTCGGGCCATTGGGTGGCATCCCGGCAGCTGTGCTGGCCCAACTCGAGAGCGATAACCAGGCGATGGGCGCGCAAATGAACAAGTCGGGCGAAAACCAGAAAAGTAGCTCACTGGCAGAGCTGGATGATGACCGGGACGACCGGTTTGCCGAAATCAAACGGAACATCACCACCGACCTGATAGGACGGGACGTGGCAAAGAAGGCGGCGGCCGAAAACCTGAAGCGGTTTTTCAAGCCTTACTGGAACGTGGAAAAGCGGGTGATGAACACCGGAACGGGGATTTTTTCGGAAATGCTGCAGAAATACAACGACGATGAAAACCTCAAAGCCGATGCGGCTACCATTGGAATCGCCGAAATGCTGACCGGGCTGGAAACGGCAAACACCGGGTTCAATACCCTCTACAAAGCCCGCAACAGCGAGGAAGCCAGTGAGGAACCCTCGGCCAGCAGTTTTAAGCGTGCGGCCACCCAGGGCTACAACCATTTTTGCCTGGCTATGGAGCTGCAGGTTAATTATGCGCCTACCGATGCCGTTGTCACCCTGTTTGGGCAGATGAATGAACTGCGTAAAACCTACGCAGCATTAAACGGCCGCAAAACAAAAGAAGAAGAGACCACCGAAGAAGCAACCGGGACAGAATGAGGAATGGGTCCCGTTGATTGTGGGGATTGAAAATGGACAAAAGGATGTCATCCCTCGGAGGGATGACATCCTTAAATCAGCGGCAGCACTCCGAACAACGTTCCGGTGTTTTGGTGGGGCCCTTTCCATGCATTGCATGCATGGTGATTAATCTTCAATCCCTACCGGGATTTTTTTATAAAACCACGAAGTAGTTAAAGATGAATAAGGCCATGTCCCGAAAAACCGGGACAGCCATGGGATGAAAAGAGCCAATATACAATGGGCTTTAGCCTAATTAATTTCAGCTTTGGGAAATTGCAACAACGTGTGAATCTCATCCCGGCGGGATGACATATTGTTAGAATAAGAAGCGATGAATAAATGTACGACCCCGGGGTCGAATATTGGGATACCAAAAGGCTTTTCTAACAACAGGCGATTCCTAAGGAATCAAGAAATGATATGAAATGTATTATGGGCTGAAAGCCCGGCTTACTTCAGCCCGGCGGCAACGCCCCGGGTTGGAATGTTGAATGTTGACGCGGTCGCGCGATGGTTTGGATTGAAAAACGAATGTTCTTCCGACCGCAATGGTGGTGTGGTTTATCAGCGCATAACAACAGAAACCGCATTGCGCTAACCCGAAACCTGAAGGGAAAGACCGCATGTTATTCTTTTTCCGGCAACGCCGGATAGATATTCTTCACCCCCAAAGAAATTGGGGGTAGGGAGAGCCACTCTTTCAATCAACCCCGAAGTGGGTTGAATATTTCATCTTTTAGGGATTAGTCAACGGCTTTCAGTTAACAACCGTTGAACGTCATGTTCTCCGATATTCAACTCCTGCCGGAGTTGTTTTTATTGGGTGAGCCAATCCTCCGGCTTCACCGGAGGTGATGAATATGTATCCCTGACGGGATGTGTTGTCCCAACCACAGAACCTGAAATTTTAAAACCTGAAACCATCCATTTACAACGAGAATTGCAACGAGAAGAATATCCCCAAATTCGTCACATCCGGGTTGTGGTAATTCAACCGCCAAACGGCATCCACGCGCAGGAGTTTTAAAATATTCTCAATTCCCACCGATGTCTCCATATACGGCTTTTTGCCCAGGCCGGTCATGCCGGGAAGTAGCTGCATCTCTTTTTGTGTATCGTTTTTGAGGCTACCTTTCAGCACTTTAAAACCGGCTACGGTACGCCATTTTAGTTTCCGCATCAGCGGTATTTTATTCAGGAAGAATCCATTGAAATGCTGTTCCAGCGATAAACTGGCCCACTGGTCGCTCACAAACTCCTGGTAATTCATCAGGTTGTAGGCGTAGATATCGTAAGCATACGTCTCGTTTCCTTCATGGATTTTCAGCAACGGGAAAGGTACCGTTCCCCATGTTTTCCCCGCGCGCAACAGATACGTGGTGTACCCAAACGGACTGATGGGAAGCTTATCGTACATATCGAAGTAGGCCTTGTAGTAATTGTAATTGCCGCCCAGTTCCTTCCGGCCAACGGTCAGGTCCAGGTTGAGAATCGGTTTTTTCGAGTCGAGGTAAATCTTCTCAAAATCATCCTGCATGTAATGCTGGCCCGGCGCATACCGCATTTTCAGCGTAAGCTCCCCGTAATCAATGTGGTCGATGGTGTTTCCGTTCGGGGCAATAAACGGAACATACGGCCCGGTGTACATCTTGTTGTAGCTGTACTGCAATTGGTTTCTCCATCCGCCCAGCCACTCTTTGGTGACGGTGAAATTGAACTGGTTCATCATGTTCAGCTGCGTAGTAGGTGTTTTACTCAGCAGCGACGTCATGATGTTGTCCTCCATAAAGGCGTTGCTGCTTTTCCCCAACAGTTGGTAGTCGTGTTCGTACTGGGCATTCAGCGAAAGCTCGGGATCTTTTTTAAAGAAATACTCCGCGCCGCCGCCGTATTTAAAACCTTTATCTTTTAGACCGTAAGCGCCAAAACCGTTGAATCGCCAGTTTTTACTGAAGTCGATGGTGGTCCGTCCGCCTATCCGGAAGCGCTGCCCTTCCACCTGGTTGTAGCTGTACATGTAGTAATACGGACCGAGTTCTATCTTGCCCAAATCCTTGTAACCGTAATAGAACATGTGGATGTAGTCGGCAACGGTTTTAAACAGCGGCACATTCTTAATGGAATCGACCATCGAGTAGATTTGCGATTCGCTCTTACTAAGCTTTTCGGGGCGGATGGTTGTCCAGAAAGTCGAATCCTTTTCCAGGGCATCGCTGGCCACGCTGATTTCCCGTTTCATTTTTTGCAGTTCCTTTGGTGGTGGCGAAAACTGCAACGAATCGTATAAGGTTGTTTTGCGCCCCATGATGCCAATCATTTTGGCATCCTTATTTTTTTGCAGATTGATGTCGGCAAAAATCATGTCCTTCCGGGGAAGCCACCGTCCGTCGTTGTAGCGGAACTCTTTGTCGATGCCGAGCGTGTTCACGAAGTTGATGTTCGCTTTCTTCGACAATTTCCACGCTACTTTGGTAATAGCGTAAGTCGAGTCAGCTACCCAGAATTTTCCCGTAAAGGAGGGACTTTGCACCTGTTTGGGCTTGAACGATACCTCGTATACCTTGTGCCCCTGCACCTCGGTACTGTCGAGCAGGTAATACTCGTAAAACAGCAATCCGTGGTTGTTCAGCGGCGATATCAGGCCAATATCCGATACGTGAAGGTAGTTGTCATAAATGTCAAAATCCTGGTACATCTTTCCGGTGAACCCGGTAATCATGCTGGTGGTCATTCCCGAGGCTTTGGTTGCAATCACCCGTTCGTGGTCAGTGTTGTCGTGCTGGTGATAATAGTCCGAAAAGGTCTCGGTCATAAACACCGGCAGATACGTTTTTCCATCCGATTTCAGGGTGTCGATGTGGGCGAATACAAAGGCAAACTGATCCCAAAGTTTGGAGCCTTTCTTCGGCTTCTTCACATTCTTCAGGTCGATTTCCATCTTGGTATACACCTTGCACTGGTAATCTGGAAATTTCTTCGGGTCGTTAATGTCCTTCCGGGCGATGATTTTCCGCAACAGCGCATGTGCCGGGTTCACCGGTGGAGAAACATCTACCTGGTCAATGTTGTAGGTTTCGCTTACCAGCCGGATATTAATTGTCTGGCTGCCTGGTTTCAGTTTTATTTCCTGCGCCTGGTAGCCAATAGCCGATACCTGTATCACCGAAAGGGAAAGTTTGGACGAGAGCCGGTAGTGTCCGGTGGTGTCCGAAATCGATCCGATGGAGGTCCCTTTAAACACAATGTTGGCATAGGGCACCGGCTCGTTGGTGCCGGCACCGGTAATGGTCCCGCTCACAACGGTGGTTTGTGCCTGCAAAGGCCCGGCTATGGCGAGAAGCAAAAATATGATAAATAGCGTGCTATATATTCTTTTTATATTGTGTATCGTCACGATGCTTACTTTCTTCTTTATACCGGTTACCCTGAATTATTTCCGGGATCCGCTTATTTGTTATTGTAATGATTCGAATGTTACAGCCTTGGTTGCTTCAATTACATGAAGTTTATTTCCGGATAACCCGTTAATAACATCCCTCGGATAAAACAGTTTAAACCAAAACGCAATTTGCAGATACTTTTCTGGTGTACTACTCTTTCGAGTGGTAATTATTCGTTAAGTTTAATACCGGAGCAGTCGATATTATTTCGTAATCGAACAATTAGGACTTGCACATCTGGCCGGGACTGCTTACCAAAGCCCAACGGTAACGGAAATAGCCTAAGTTTCCCTTTTGCCGGCTGCAGGAAGAATCTTCATAACATTGTTATAAAACCTCCTTTCCGTTCGATTTTAAGGCAAAAACGGTTTTCTTCATGATAAAAGCTATTTTTGGGGTTGAAATTTGAAAACCATGCAAAACTTAACACGACTTTTTGATATCCTTGATCTTTACCGGGGAGAGTACAGCCAAAAGGAGTTGGCTTTCGCCCGGAAAGAGAATGGAAACTGGATGCCCTGGTCGGCCGCCGATTATGTGCGCCAATCAGACGCTATTGCCTGTGCACTGATTGATTTGGGCCTTGAGAAGGGCGACAAAGTAGCCACCATTTCGGGTAACCGTCCGGAGTGGAACGTGCTCGATATGGGAGCAGCCCAGGCGGGAATCATTCATGTGCCGGTTTATCCGACGCTCAGCCTAGACGAGCAGAAATACATTCTCCGTCATGCCGGAGCGAAGTACCTGTTTGTGGGCGATCGCAGCATCCAGTCGAAGCTGGGCGAGTTGCGTTCGGGGGCTCCGTCGCTGGAAGGAATTTATTCCTTTAATGAGATTGATGATGCCCGCCCGTGGAAGGAGTTGCTGACCAAAGGGGAGGAGTTGCTTCCCGCGATGAAAGAGAAGATTGAGGAAATCAAAAACAGCATTCATGAAGACGATTTGCTGACGTTGATTTATACCTCCGGCACCACCGGAACACCCAAAGGTGTAATGCTTTCGCACAAAAATTTGCTGAGTAATTCAATGGCAACAGCTTACAAACTGGGCCATGGCCCCCGCGCCATGGGCATGTCGCATGTGGCGCTGTCGTTTTTGCCGCTCTGTCATGTGTACGAGCGGATGATGGATTACAATTTTCAGATCAACGGCTTGTCGGTGTACTATGCCGAAAGCCTGGCCACCATCGCCCGCGACATTAAAGAAATTCGCCCGCATGTCTTCAACACCGTTCCGCGTTTGCTGGAGAAGGTGCACGAGCAGGTGATGGAAGTGGGAAAGGATTTGACCGGCGTGAAAAAGTGGATATTCGACGAGGCGGTGAAATTTACCCGGAAATTTTATGTGGGCATTAAATTTAATGCTGTCGACCAGTTAAAATTCAAATTCTTCGATAAGGTAATCTATTCCAAATGGCGTGAAGCGTTGGGGGGACGAATTAACTACATGGTGTCGGGCGGTTCGGCGCTGCAAATCAATTTGCACCAGTTTTTCTGGATGGCCGGTATGCGCGTTTACGAAGGTTATGGCCTGACGGAAACTTCGCCGGTAATTTTTGTGAATGACCCGATGGATGATTCCCGTGTCAAGTTGGGAACGGTTGGTCCGGCTTTGGATAACGGTACGGAGACCAAGCTCGCGGAAGACGGCGAAATCCTGGCCAAAGGTCCCGGACTGATGCTGGGCTACTATAAGGAAGAAGAGATGACCCGCGAGGTGATTGATCAGGATGGTTGGTTCCATACCGGCGATATCGGCGTGCTGGAAGATGGCCAGTTCCTTCGCATTACCGACAGGAAAAAAGAGATCTTCAAGCTGAAATCGGGAAAATATGTGGCCCCGCAAGCCGTCGAAAATATCTTGAAAGGCTCACATTTTATTGAACAGGTATTCGTGGTTGGTGAGAATCAGAAGTTTGCCAGTGCAATTATTGTCCCTGCTTTCGATGTGTTGGAAAAATATGCAGCCAGCAAGAATCTGGAATTGAAAGGCAGGCAGGAGATGATTCAGCATCCCGAAATTGATGCGCTGTTGCGGAAAGAAGTTCGTCAGGCGAATAAAAAACTGGGAAATAATGAGCAAGTCAAACGTTTTAAGTTGGTCGCCGATACCTGGTCACAAGGTACAGGCGAACTTTCTCAAACACTGAAACTAAAGCGAAAAGTGTTGCACCAAAAATATGACGCGCTCATCCGGGAGATTTTTTCGATTGAAGATTAAAACTTTACTACCTCAAATTAGTTTAATAGTTAATTGTGTGGAGGTTTTGCACTTTCTTCGAGAGGTTATTAATTGTTAACTGGGACACTCCTTGACAGGATAAGGTTATTTTCGTAGGAAATTGTGTTATTTTTGTGAAATATATAGCTGTCAGGTAAAGAATTATATGATATGAGATATTTGAAATTATCCCTTTTACTTGTTGCGTTTACGGCTCTGTTAATTCCGGCTTCGGTACAGGCGCAGGAGCAGGATGTACAGTCGCAGGCCATTAAATTTGGACGGGTACTTCGTCTGGTTCAGACATTTTACGTTGATACAACCAATCTGCAATCCCTCACGGAAGATGCTATCAGGAAGGTACTTTCCGATTTGGATCCACACTCCGTGTATATCTCTGCCAAAGAAGTGGAAGAGATGAACGAGCCGCTGCAGGGGAATTTCGAAGGAATCGGTATTTCGTTTAATATTCACCAGGATACCCTGATGGTGTTAACGACCATTCCCGGCGGACCTTCGGAGAAAGTCGGACTTCGTCCCGGCGACCGCATCGTAACGGTCGATGGTAAGAATGTTGCCGGCATCGGATTGACAAACCAGGATGTATTCGATATGCTCCGCGGTGACAAGGGAACGAAAGTGAATCTCCAGATAAAAAGAAAAGGTGAGAAAAACCTGTTGGATTTTACCATTGTTCGCGACAAAATCCCTATTCACAGTCTCGATGCAGCTTACATGTTGAACAAGCACATTGCTTACGTCAAACTGAACCGTTTTGCTGCTACCACACCGGATGAGTTTCTGGAAGCGATGGATAAACTGAAGAACAATAACAAGGTTGACGGTCTGGTACTCGATCTTCGTGGAAACGGAGGCGGTTACCTGCGTGCGGCTATTGAACTGGCTGACCAGTTCTTGCCCGATCACAGGTTGGTTGTTTACACGAAAGGTATTCATTCACCTAAACGGGAATATTTTGCTACCGGAAGTGGTGACTTTGAAGATGGCAAGGTGGTTATCCTGGTTGACGAAGGTTCCGCTTCGGCCAGCGAAATTGTGACGGGTGCTGTTCAGGATTGGGACCGTGGCGTAGTCATTGGCCGCCGGACGTTTGGAAAGGGGTTGGTACAGCAGCCGTTCATGTTAAGTGATGGCTCCATGATCCGTTTAACAACGGCACATTATTATACACCTTCCGGCAGAAATATTCAGAAACCTTATTCGAAAGGAATTAAGGAATACCGGAACGATTACCTCGAACGGTTCGAACATGGCGAATTCTTTAGTCGCGATAGCATTAACCTGCCCGATTCACTGATGACGCACACGTTGGTTACTAAGCGGAAAGTGTATGGCGGAGGTGGAATCATGCCCGATATTTTTGTCCCGATGGATACCTCGGTGAATTATCGCTACTATAACGAGCTGGTTCGCAAGAATGTATTGTTCCCGTTTGTGGTGGGATACATGGACAAAAACCGCGGGGAACTGCTGAAGCAGTACAAAACGTTTGACGCATTTAACAAGGGTTACACGATAAGTGATGCGATGTATCAGAAGCTGGTGGCGAAAGGAGATGAGGAAGAAATTAAGCCGGGAAAAGAAAATCCGGAAGTTTCGGAGAATCTGCTAAAGCAACAGATAAGGGCGTTAATAGCGCGCGATTTATACGACAATGGCACTTATTTTCAGATTATGGATGAGGATGATAAGGCCATAAAGAAAGCCGTTCAGGTACTTTCCGACAGCAAATTATACGATAAATATCTCGGACGGTAAGTCGTCAGAGTGAGAAGATATTATCAGTCCGGCCATCTCGGCCGGACTTCTTTTATGTGCAGTAATGACTGAAATTTTATCCTGGTTACAGGAGCATTGGGTCGAGGTCAGCGGGGCCATTTCCGGCCTGGCTTATCTCTATTTTTCCATCCGTCAAAGCATTTTGACCTGGCCGCTGGGATTGCTCTCTTCGGCGCTCTACGTGTATGTCTTTTTCGTGTCGAAGTTTTATGCCGACATGGGTTTGCAGTTTTACTACGTCTTCATCAGTATTTACGGATGGCATGCCTGGCTTCACGGGAACGGTAATAGCAATAACCATGGTGAGTTAAAGGTGTCCCGGACCTCATTTGTACTTTGGGTAAAGCTCTTCATTGTTAACTTGCTGTTGTATGTCGGAATTGCGTATATCCTGATCGATTTCACGGATTCTCCGGTTCCTTACTGGGATTCATTTACGACAGCGCTGAGTATTGTTGCTACCTGGATGCTGGCCCGTAAAAAGCTCGAACATTGGTTACTTTGGGTAATTATCGATGCTGTTTCGTTGGGATTGTATATTTACAAAGGATTATATGCCACAACAATCTTATTTTTTGTCTATACTGTCATGGCTGTAGTCGGTTTTAAAGAATGGCGAAAGGATTTAATGAACAACCGGTAACTTATGGCAGAAAGAATAAAACGAATCGTGATCACCGGTTCCGAATCTACCGGGAAAACAGAATTGGCCCGAGGATTGGCGGGGCATTTTCATACTGCATGGGTTCCGGAATATGCACGGAGTTATGTGGAAAATCTGGGGCGGCCTTATACCCGCGAGGACGTTGAGGCCATTGCCCGGCATCAGCTTTCTCAGGAAAAAGAGTTTCAGGCGAAAGCTCAAAACGAATTTCTGTTTTTCGATACCTGGTTCATCATTACGAAAATCTGGTTCGATGTGGTGTATGGTGAATGTCCCCGGTGGATAACGGAACACATCAATAATTCCCAAATCGATCTGTTTTTGGTTTGTGATACCGACCTTCCCTGGATTCCGGATGCCGTGAGAGAAAATGGTGGCGAAAAAAGAAATGAGTTGATGCAAATGTATTGCCGTGAAATTGAGTCATTCGGATTCCGTTACGCCATGGTTTCCGGGAGCGGGGAAAACCGGCTGAATAATGCGCTGAAATTGCTCGATGACGAATTTAAAAACCATTGCCGCTAACATTTGTTATGCATGGCATGAAATGATCGGTAACTTTAAGTATTCGGTAACATTTTTTGAGATTGAATTAACCGCTCGAAAATGTGCCCCTCTTAGTTTTGCCTGTATCATCGGATGACGATGTTTTGAGTAGGTACCTCACTTTCGAAACTTCCGTCATCGATGCTGAAAATAAACCACATGAAGATTGCACAAAACATTACGGAATTGATTGGCCAAACTCCTCTGGTCCGATTAAATAAATTGACGCAAGGTATAGACGCGGAAGTGTTAGTGAAGCTGGAATCCTTGAATCCTGGTGGCTCGGTAAAAGATCGTTTAGGACTGGCACTTATCCAGGCAGCTGAGCGAGATGGATTGATTAATTCATCTACCATAATCATTGAACCGACAAGTGGCAATACCGGCGTTGGACTGGCGATGGTTTGTGCATCGAAAGGTTACGCATTAAAAATTGTCATGCCTGAGACAGCAACGGTCGAGCGTCGTATGATTATCGAGGCGTATGGTGCTGAAGTGATCCTGACTCCCGGCAAGGAAGGGATGAAAGGATCAATTGCGAAAGCGCAACAATTGAAAGCTGAAATCCCGGATAGTTTTGTCCCTATGCAGTTTTCCAATCCGGCAAATCCCGAAATGCACCGGGAAACTACCGCATATGAAATATGGAATGACACAGATGGGACCGTTGATATTTTCGTTGCAGGCGCCGGGACAGGCGGTACGATAACGGGAGTTTCAGAAAAACTGAAAAAATTGAACCCGGAAATCCAAACCATGGTGGTGGAACCTGAAGATTCAGCCATTTTATCGGGAAAGGGACCGGGAGGACATAAAATTCAGGGAATTGGTCCTGGTTTTATTCCGGAAGTATTGAATACCTCATGTTACGATGAGGTCTGTTGTGTTTCGAATGACAATGCTTTTGATATTGCCCGACGGCTCAGCACTGAGGAAGGTATTTTTTGCGGTATTTCATCGGGCGCGAATGTTTATGCAGCACTCGAAATTGCCATGCGGCCGGAAAACAAGAACAAGCGGATTGTAACCATTATTTGTGATACAGGAGAACGATACTTAAGCACCCCATTATTCAATAATCATTATGAGAAAGATTAATCAGAAAGATATAGACACCCGCCTGACAAAAGTCATCAGGGATTTGTCAGACCCTAAATTGTATGATTTGGTATGCCACGAGCATCGGCTGGGAGAGCCTATGCCGTCCATTGATAAGCTGGCTAAAATGGTCGATAAGATCAGGCAGGTCATCTTCCCCGGCTATTTTGGCGATATCAATTTAAACCTCGGGACCATCGAGTATTACATTGGTGTAATGATTGATGAAGTGTTTGAACTAATCTCTGAGCAGATTCTTGCCGGTTTGTGTTTCTCTTGTAACGAGTCTGAACGTCCGGAAATGCTCCAGTTGGAAAAAGACGCTTCCCAAATTGCCACCAAATTTATTGAAGGTTTACCCGAAATCAGGCGGGTTTTAACAACAGATTTGAATGCTGCCTATTTGGGCGACCCGGCTGCGAACGGAATTGGAGAAGTTATTTTCTGTTATCCGGCCACCCGGGCTATTTCCAATTACCGTATTGCTCATCATTTGCTAAAACTGGAGGTCCCGTTGATTCCCCGCATTATTACGGAGATGGCACATTCTGAAACCGGGATCGACATTCATCCCCGCGCGGAGATTGGAGAATATTTCAGTATTGACCATGGTACCGGTGTGGTTATAGGCTCGACCAGTGTGATTGGTAAAAATGTGAAACTTTACCAGGGAGTTACGCTTGGCGCGAAAAGCTTCCCACTTGATGAAAATGGCAACCCGATTAAAGGAATTCCACGTCACCCGATTGTGGAAGACAATGTGGTGGTCTATTCCAATGCCACTGTACTTGGACGAATTACCATCGGACATGATTCTGTGATTGGTGGTAACGTGTGGGTAACCAATAGTTTGCCGCCGCATTCGAAAGTTGTTCAGGTAAAAAGCCGTCAGGCTGAATTTGTTGATGGAAGTGGAATTTAAACCTTTGGTTTGATTTATCCGCGATTCGGTTAACTTTGCCGGACAAATGGATAAATCAATGCATTGATGGAAAAGTTTCAGATGGTTGCCAAAACATTCGCCGGTTTGGAGGGCGTTTTGGCCAGCGAGCTCGGGATACTGGGGGCTGAGAATATTAAAGAAGAAAGACGTGCCGTTACCTTTGAAGGTACAAAAGAGACACTTTACAAAGCCAACTTTTGCCTGAGAACAGCCCTTCGAATTCTGAAACCCATTGCAGAATTCGAGGTAAACGACCGGGATGATTTATATGCCGGTGCAAAGAAAGTCGATTGGTCAAAGTTCATCGAGCTTGGAAAAACGATTTCAGTTGACAGTGTTGTCAGTTCAGAGATTTTCATCAATTCCATGTATGTTTCCATGAAAGTGAAAGATGCTATTGTCGATCAATTCAGGGAAAAGACCCGTAAACGACCTTCTGTCAATACGGACGATCCGGATATCCGTATTAATGTCCATTTAACCGGTAATAAATGTTCCGTGGCACTTGACAGCTCGGGGGAATCGCTTCATAAACGTGGTTACCGTGTAGCACAAACCGAAGCGCCGGTTAACGAAGTTTTGGGTGCGGGAATGATTTTGTTGTCAGGCTGGGATGGAAAAAAGAATTTCCTCGACCCAATGTGCGGCTCGGGAACTTTGTTGATTGAGGCTGCCATGATTGCTTTGGGAATTCCTCCGGGAATGTACCGTAAAGCATTTGGTTTCGAACGTTGGCTCGATTTCGACGAGGAGTTGTTGGAGGAAATCTATAACGCCGATTATGAGAAAGATTTCGACGGGAAAATTGTCGGTTCGGATATTTCGACCCGCAATGTAGCTATCGCACGGGCAAACATCAAAAATGCCGGCTTATCCAAACACATCGAAGTAGATACGATGGATTTTGCCCAACTACAACCACCATTCAGTGATGGGATTATTATTACCAATCCGCCTTACGGAGAACGTTTGAAGCCATTTTCATTACGTGCACTCTATCAGATGATAGGAGATAGTTTGAAAAATAATTTTTCCGGCTTTGAAGCCTGGATGATCTCCAGCTCGAAAGATGGCCTGAAAAGTGTTGGCTTACGGCCTGCAGAAAAGATGACACTTTACAATGGTGCTTTAGAATGCAGCTACCGGTGTTATCAACTTTACCAGGGCTCTAAAAAGTCCTCAAAAAAAGACTAACGTGTAATTTAATTTCTTCTTAGTGCTTCAAACTGCTTTGGATATTGAATTCGATTGCCAGGATATTACAAGAACTGTAAAGAACGCTTTGAAAATGATAAATACACCGAGTTCAATGTATCCATCGAGGCAATACGATTAATATCTTCTTTCAGTTTATCTGATTTGGAGTTTATTGCATTACTTCACCACCGGGATACAATGCAATACCTACCTGTCCGCCTTTAATAGTAGACAATTCCTCATTTGAGAGAATTTCGAAGGTTGAGATAGATTTCATAACAGAATACTTAAATGGTTAAACAACTAGATAATCAAAAGTGTTACTTACTACTGAAGAACCTCTCCACCAGGAGGCAAAGCTATTCCAACTTGACCACCTTTTACGGTTGATAATTCTTCTGTAGACAGAATTTCCAAATTTGAAAGAGAATTCATAACAAATGCTTTTAATGGTTAAACATGTTCCTTATTTGTTTCCTTGCACTTGTTAATACCGGAAATGATGAAAAGGTTACCCCTAAAATCAGGAAAAAAACAAATAAAATAAATATTGTCGGGTAAAATGCAGTATATTAGCGTGATGAGGGAGTGTTTATTTATCGATAATAAAACTTATTTTTGTGAGTGGTACTTTATTATTGAAGGTCAATGAGAGTTTATAACCTTTTTCTTCTGTTAAATTGTAAAGTTCTCATTTTGGGGATTTCACTGCTTTTGGTAACTCCGGTTTTGGGAGCTGTAGATTCAACTATACAAGTAGACCATTATCAACAAGCAATGAAAGCATATGGTAATGCAAATTTTGAAGAGGCCATATCACAGTTTCAATTAGCAATAAAAGATAGAGAGAAACGATACGGAAAAGTATCTAAAGAAGTGGCGAATGTTTATTCTAACCTAGGAATTACGTTTAGGCAAGTTGGACGTGATAAGGAGGCACTTGAACACTATGCTAGCTCCGAAAAGATTTATTTGCAATTGGGCGATAGTGCTTTATCGAATTTGGCGACACTTTACATTAATTTTGGTTTTCTATATATTCAAAGTGGTGACTTTAATACGGCATTGACTTATTTGGAGAATTCGAAAAGTATTTTTGAAAAAACCAGACAAATAAATGGCCCCGCTTATTTAACCTTATTACTAAATCTTACGACTGCCTATACACAGTTAGGAAGATTTGATGATGCTTTTAAAGTGGTAAATGAGCTTAAAAATCATAGTAGCAATGTGTATGTGTTACTTAGTTATTATGAGTCAGTTGGGTTTATTAATCTCAGGATGGGTAATTATTCTGATGCTCTTAAGAATCTTTTTCCCGCTTTAGAATATGGGAAGAACAAGCTCGGCGAAAATTTTTACCATGAAGAGAACATATTGACCAATATTGGTATGTGTTATCTAAATTCTGAGGACTATGATAAGTCTTTACCTTATTTTAATAAGTCGTTAAAATTGGCAAACGAGAAGTTTGGTCAAAAAAATGGAGCCTCTCCAGCCATTCTGGTAAATATGGGCATGGTTTATATGGGGAAGTCTGCTAAAGCTAGTGATATCAGTAGATTTTTAGTGGAAAAGAAGAACTTGCTATCGAACTCGTTGGATTATTTCCAACGGGCATTAATCGCGATTTCTCCTGATTTTGACGAAAAAGACTGGACCCAGAATCCGGACATTAAGAATTCATTCAGCAATAGTCAGATGCTGGAGATATTGAAACACAAGGCAGATGCTTTGCGGCAACTGGCGGAAGTAGAGACGAATTCAGGTGAGCAGGAGACGGCAATGAAATATCTTAAAAACTCATTGAGTACGTATGAGCAGGCTATCGAGGTAATTCACCTTTTAAGGAATGGGTATTTGAATCAGGATAGCAAGTTAGCCCTTGCTGAGAATGAGCAGTCTACCTATTTTGAGACCGTGGATGTGGCTACCAAACTCTATGAAAAGACGGGTGAACGGCATTACCTGGAACAGGCTTTCGAAGTTTCGGAAAGAGGAAAGTCAGCCACTTTTTTATCTGCTTTGCGTGACCTGAAGGCACAGAAATTTGGGGGAATTCCCGATTCATTGCGTAGCCAGGAAGAGACATTGAAGAGTGAGATTGCTGCTTATAAGGCGTTTATTTTCAATGAGAATAACAAGGATAAGCCTGATTCGGTAAAGCTCGGCCGTTGGCAATCGAAGGTTTATGAATTGGAGCAAAACTATTCGGACCTGATTCATTTGTTCGAGCAAAACTACCCGAACTATTATAACCTAAAGTACTCCGATGATGTGGTGACCGTGAAAAAACTGCAGGATTATCTGAAGCACCGTGATGCGTTGATTGAGTATGCTGTCAATGAACCGGAACAAGGAAAGCCTGGTGAATTAATAACCTTTTTGGTTACCAGTCAGAAATGTGAGGTAAAGCGGCAAGTGCTGAATGATAATTACAATAAAGATATTAATACCTTCCTCGGGTTCCTTCGAAATCCGGACGTATTGAACACCAACCAAAAAACTTACAACGCTTATGCCCGTTCTGCTTACCGTTTGTACAAGCTTTTAGTTCAGCCTTCGGCGTCTGAGCTGCAGGGCTACCGGCTGATTTTTATCCCTGACAACAAGCTGGCTTATTTACCCTTCGATGGGATGATTAATTCGATGCCGGACACAACCCGCATGGACTTTCGAAAATGGCATTACCTGATTAAGGATTTTCCGATTTCTTATTCTTATTCAGCAACGTTATTGTACCAGTATTTTAAAAGCGATGCCACGGCGCCTCATAGTTTAATTGCTTTTGCACCCGATTATGTCAAAGGAACAACGGTCGATATTAATGCCATTAGAGACGGGGCAAGGGAGAATTTGTCGCCGTTGCCAGGGGCCAAAGAGGAGGTAAAAGGCATTACGAAATTAATTTCGGGTGATGTGTTTGATAATTCAAAAGCCACGGAGAGCAATTTCAAGAAAGATGCAGGTAATTATGATATTCTGCATTTGGCTATGCATACGGTTTTGAACGACAGTTTGCCGATGTATTCCAAGCTGGTATTTTCACCGGAAAGTGATACTATAAATGACGGATGGCTGAATACCTATGAGGTTTACAATATGAAGCTGAAGGCGCGGTTGGCCGTTCTGAGCGCTTGTAATACCGGTTCTGGTAAATTGAGGAAAGGGGAGGGTGTTGTCAGTTTAGCCCGTGGATTTTTGTATGCCGGTTGTCCCAGTATTGTGATGACACTCTGGAATGTAGAGGATGTTGCCAGCGCCAGGCTGATGATTAACTTCTATAAATACTTGCTAAAGGGGTACTCGAAGGATGAAGCGTTGCGCAAAGCCAAACTCGATCATTTGGCCAATGCCGATCCATTAAAAGCTCACCCGTATTATTGGTTAGGATACGTGTTGATTGGTGATCAGACACCACTGTTTAGTACGAAAGTTCCCTATTTTATCGGATTAATTATTGTGTTGTTATTTGTTGTGATGGGAGAACGTTTTTTGGTTGAGCGCCGAAGAAAAAGAGGAATGAAACGATAAAAAAGCCCCGCCTTCAAGACGGGGCTTTCTATTGGTTAAAGATTTTCCAAAAAGTAATCACTAACCTTTCTCATCAGGTGGACACGGTCAATGCCACGAACATTATGCTCTGATGTGGGATAGACAAAGAAATCAACCTGTTTCTGTTGTTTAATGCATTCCCGCAGGAATTTCATGCTTTGTTGCATGACAACGGTTTGGTCTTCTGCCCCGTGAATCAGCATTAACTTTCCTTCCAGTGAAGAAACGTGGTCCAACATGTTGCATTCTTTGTATCCTTCAGGATTTTCCCGGGGAGTGTCCATGTAGCGTTCGCCGTACATCACTTCGTACATTTTCCAGTCGACCACCGGGCCGCCGGCAACTCCAACTTTGAAGACTTCCGGATGGCGCAACATCAGGTTCAGCGTCATAAATCCGCCAAAACTCCAGCCATGTACGCCAATCCTGTTTTTGTCGACATAGGGCAGTGATTCCAGGTATTCGATGCCTTTCATTTGGTCAGCCGTTTCATTAATTCCCAGGTGACGATGAATAATGTTTTCGAAGGCCGCTCCACGGTTATCTGAGCCTCTGTTGTCGACTGTAAAGGCGATGTAGCCTTTTTGCGCCATATAATATTGCCAGAACCGGGCGTTGTTATGCCAGGTATTTCTAACGAGCTGCGCATGCGGGCCACCGTATACATATACAATGACCGGATATTTCTTTGTTGAGTCGAAGTCGGCTGGTAAGATCATCCGGCAATAAAGGTCCGTTTTTCCATCGGCTGCTTTGATTGTGAAAATGGTATTCTTCCCAAATTTGAAATCTTTCAGCGTATTTGCAGCTGTTAAAAGATTACTGACAACATTGCCTTTGTTGGTCATCAGGTTGGTTACCCCGGGAATATTTTTGCTTTGGTACGTATCGAGCAGGTATTTTCCGTCGTCGCTCAACAAGGCCTGGTGTGTACCGTCAGCGTTGTCAATTCTGGTTATTTTACCGTTGCTGATTTGGACTTTGTATATATTCCGGTCGATTGGTCCCACTTTCGTGGAAACGAAATACATATATTTTTCAGTTGCGTCGAACCCCAGGATATTGGTTACTTCCCATGGACCACTGGTGATTTGTTTCAGCATCTTTCCTGACGTATCGTAGAGGTAAACATGGAAATAGCCGTCTTTTCTGCTCCAGCGATAGAAATGATTGGGATTTGTTTTTGAAAAAACAATGGGGTGAAGCGGTTCAACATAGGTTTTGCTGGTTTCTTCATACAATGTTTTCACGAAATCGCCGGTTGTTGCGTCATACTGGTTTAGCTTCATGTCGTCCTGATCCCGGTTCAGCTCAGCAATGTAAATGTACTTCTCTGCCGGTCCCCAAGTAATGTTCGTCAGATAATGATCCAATGGTTTTCCCGTTTTCAGGAAGACCGTTTTTTGTGTTTTGCAATTGTAGATACCGACAGTCACGTGATGGCTTTTCATCCCTGCCATTGGGTATTTCGCGGGTTTTAGCTCCGCTTCCCGGGCCATAAAATCAACGATGGGATAATCGCGCACCATCGTTTCATCTTTGCGGTAGAAAGCCAGTAAATCGCCTTTGGGCGACCAAAATGTACCTTTGGTAATACCGAATTCACGACGGTGGACATATTGGCCATTAACGATTCCGGGATTCTGGTCATCAGTTATGGAAGTCATCCCGTTTTCATCGGCCACCCATAAATTATTATCTACCGTGAAGGCGACTTTGGGGGTTTCCGCATTGAAATTGGCGAACCGGCCACTCGGTTTGATCGTAATTGTTTTGGTAATCCGCTGCGATTTGAGTTGAAACAGGTTAAAATGATCACCGTTTTTGAAGCGTATTTCATCCTGATTTATCCAGGTGATCTTTGGGAAGCCCGTCAATGTATCCTGGCCGGCATCTCGTAAAGCGTTGTTAATTTGGATTGTTGAGGTATATTCAACCTCTTTTCCTTTTATGTTTTTCCCAATTAACTTATGTTTTTCAACATAAGAATATGTATCCTTACTATTCTTTACCCAGGCCAGTTGGTGAAGTCGTTCCGGATTGTATTGACCGTACCGGCCAATAATGGCATCTTTCAGTGTCAATTCGCGGGTTTGCGCAAAAGCCGTGGCGCCTATAAACATAAATGCCACAAGAAGTTTTAATGTTTTCAGCATCAGTTATTTTTTTACATGTATTATGGTTAATAAAAAAGAATCATTTTGGCACATAAAAATAGAGAAAGTTCCGTTTTTACTTTGAGTTGACCCTGATTTGTCGGTTTGTATATTGGAATTTTTTATCTAAAATTGTTGTAAGCATGAAGTGAGAAAACTAAATCTTCCTATTTTTTGTCGTTTCTTTTGGCTTATTTTTCAAGGGAAACGAAAAAAATTTGAAAAAATTTGAGTTTACCGGGTTACCTTTTGAGTTAAAAACGTATTAACTAGTGAAAATGATAAATTACACGAACGAAGAACTCCTGAATGGGATTCTGAGGAACGACAATGTAATCCTGCAATACATTTACAAGAACTTCTACTACAAGGTTAACTTCTACGTGAAGAAGAACAGTGGTAATGATGAAGATGCCAGTGATATTTTTCAAGAGGCAATCATCGTCATATATCGTAAACTTAAAGCCAGGGACCTGGTTTTAAACAATGCTTCTTTCGACACGTACCTCTTTTCGGTATGCAAAATCCTCTGGCTTAAACATCTGAATAAGAAGAAAGCTGAAAGGGATATGGCGTTTGATAACGCCGGCTTATCAGATGAGGAATACGACTATAATCTCGTAGAAGTAGCTGACAAGAACGAACGGTACCGGTTGTATCAGAAGCATTTCCAAATGCTTGGATCCGACTGTCAAAAGCTGTTGCAGCTATTTTTTGATAAAGTACCGTTGCGTCAAATGTCACAAATGATGGGATATAAGAGTGAGAAGTACGCCAAAAAGCGCAAGTTTAAGTGCAAGGAGTACTTGATCACCAGTATCAAGCAGGATTTGAATTATAAAAAACTAATTGAAGATGGTACCTGAAATAAATAAATATGAGTTGGTCGAGATGTACCTGGGTGGTGAATTGACGGGAGACCAACTCAATGCGTTCCGGACGTGCCTGGTCGACGATCCTGAACTGGCTGAGATCCTCAAGCTGAGCCGGGAGATCGAAGAGGCGATGAGCGAAAAAGACGTGATGGAACTGAGAGGTAATCTGCAAGACATTTCTAACTCCTTCGATTTAAACGAAACCTTCTCCCCGGAAATTTCAGAAGCCTACTTCGGACTGGCTGAAGAAATTGAAGACATTTCTGACCTCGATTTGGACGACGAGGAACTAAACGCTTACAGTAACTCTCTCCAAAAACTGCATTTGCAGAACCACAAGAAAGCCTCCAAAGAGACTGTTCATCAAGTATACAAAGACGAAGCTAAACCGGTTAGCGATAACGGATCCGGCGAATTTTCGGAAGCAGACGAATTGCTTTTCCAGGAAATTCAGGATGCCGTTATGGAAAAAGATATTATGGAGCTGAGGGCTAATATCGAAACGATAGCCAAACATATGCCGGCCCATAACCGCACGGTGGAAGAAATTGAAGAATACGTTTCAGGCGATCTCTCCGATAAGGAAATGGAAGCCATTGAACTGGATGCCGAAAGTAATCCGGATTTGGCTAACGATATTCAACTGTTTCACGAAGTCAATGAAGCCATTGGCGAAGAAGATGTCATGGGCCTTCGCGCAGCGCTGAACATTATCAGTGAAAACGAAAGTTCACATGCCCGTCAATGCGAGGAGATTGAAAATTTCCTGTCTGGCGAGATGGATGAAGTTGGCCTTGCCTCATTCGTGGATGAAATGGCCATGAATCCGGATCTGGCAGCAGATGTGAAACTCTTCCGTGAAGTGGATGAAGCTATTGGCGAGAAAGATGTGATGGAGCTTCGTGCTTCCCTCAAAAATATCAGGAAAGCTGAAGAAAACGAGAAAAACCGTGAGATGCGGGGAATTCGACCACCCAAAACACAACGAATATTGTGGTACACGGTCGCAGCATCTATCATGCTCATTCTCGGAATCGCCAGTTTTGTAAGGAATCAATCGTACTCAAACCAGGAAATTTACCGAGATTACTATCAACCTTATAAAGTAGGAATATTCAGGTCTGCCAACAATTCGACAAATAACCTGATGACCGATGCGTTGAAGAAGTTTAATCAGTCAGATTATGACGAAGCATTGAAGTTATTCAATCAGGTGCTGGCTGATAACGACAATAATCCGGCAGCCAATTTCTATGTAGGCGTTGCTTACCAGGAAGAGAAAGAATACGCGAAAGCAATTCAATCCTATGCAAAAGTTGTGGAGCATAACGATAACCTCTTCGCCGAACAGGCCCAGTGGTATATCGGACTATGTTACCTGCATCGAGAAGAAAAGGAAGAAGCGCTTAAAGTATTCAGGCAAATTGCATCCGGTGACGGATATTATGCCTCCAAAGCAACGGATATTATTAAGAAACTTGATTAGAAAAATAAAAGAGTTGGGAGGCCTTTTCTCCCACTCTTCCGAAAGGAAGTTATCATCGAAAACAATCAGTTTAAAAAAATATTACAACAGGGTTTTAAATAGGTTTCTTAGAATTTTGGTTAAACAACACAGCGTTCTTACTAATCTTTGAAGGTTATTCAAATTATGTTCCTTGGCAAACGTAAGTTTACAATCCTTGTATCCATAATTTACTCATGTTTCATACCGTTCCTTGCAAGTCGATATTGCCTGTCGATTATGGATACTTTTTCCTTTGCACATTACAACTTCTATTATATTGAGGAGATTAATTAACAGGTTCAGCCCGGTTCCCAACCGGGCTTTTTTTATGGCTGCCTACTAAGTTGAAACTTCGCTATACTATACTCATTGGTTGAATTAGCGGTAGGGCAATATTTCAGGTCGGCGTCCGAGGAAATCATTGAATTTAGATTTTGGTTGTCCCAGCGCCCTGACTGTCCACGGGCGCATGTCGGGAGGAGTAATGGGGAACCAGGTCAACCGAAATTCGAAGGTGTTTATGACAAGCGATTCGTTACGGATACGAAACCCCAGACCGACGCCAGCATAAAAATCCTGGTCTAAAATGAATTTTGAATCGTCTCCAATAAAACCGATATCAGAAAAGAAGTATTGCGCAAAACGAAAACCATAAAACTGTGAACGGAGAAAAGTTACTGCTTCCATATTTACGGTGAGTTTTTGCGTTCCTCTTACCATTTCAGTTTTGAAACCACGAATTCCCCATTCATTATTCAGGGTAAGATACTCCCGATTAAAGCGGTTTAATCCTATGATGTACCGGACATTGATAAACTGCCTGAATTGGTGGCCATTGATGTTATACAATCGTGAAAAGAAATCTCCTTCGCCCAGTATCGTACTTTGTTCAAAATGATTATGGTAGAGAAAACTTCCTGCTCCCAAACCAAAACGTAAATAGCTGTAGTTGGGTAAGATCATCCCTTTTGAATAGAAAAGGTGTAAATAGGTGCGATTGTAGAATTCTCCGAAGTCATACCCAGATGTCAATTCGAGGTAATCACCATACGGAATATCTTCGGTTATTCCGTATCCATAAACCAGGTTGTTCTTTTGCAGAAATCGTTTGCTGTAGGCAATCGATGCCAAAGCTATCCGGTGATTATGAAAAAGCTGATTACTTTGTTGAGATACCGTTGGGCGCTCGAAAAATTTCTGACTAAAAAGACGTCCGGCAACAATGAAATGACCCACCGCTTGTTTTTCCGCTTTGCGTGCAAAGGCATGTCCATACCAGGCATCCAAATTAAGGGAACTGACTGTCGTATCCAGCTTCATGACTTTGTCATCGGTCAGGTAATCGTAACGAAATACCCGGTTGAAGGAAAGTCCTCCTGCATTTTTTGTTTTTGTGGTCAGGAAGCGCTTTTCCAGCATCGCCGAGACGGCATTTTTCCGGTAAGTGTCTTCTATTCGGAATGCACCGTTGATGAATTTCCCGCCGATGTTGTTGATGCCATAGAAGCCACGAAAACCGATGGTTGGATGTTCATGGGAATGATAAACGGTCCCGATAGAGAACTCATGGCCGAGGCCAAACATGTTTTGATTAAACAAATCGAACCTCGCCGATTTGTTACCATTAATATCCAGAAGAAATCCCCATGAGAAATTGTCCTTGGTAACAATATGAACGTCGACTATTTGAGAATTCAATTGATCCGGAATCAGAATGATGGATACATCTTTAATGTATGGAAGATCACGAATGAGCTTTTCGTTTTCAGCCATTGTCCTGGGATCGACAATATCACCCGTCTTAAACAGCAGGTTTTTGCGTAACACCTGGTTGCGGGTTTTCACATGAATGCCATTACCCGCTTGTACCAACCAATTATCGGGAACAATTGCCGTATCCTGTAACGAGGGCCCGAATACATCGAGTTGTTGAATA
Organism: Prolixibacter sp. SD074; assembly: GCF_009617895.1. Taxonomy (NCBI): domain Bacteria; kingdom Pseudomonadati; phylum Bacteroidota; class Bacteroidia; order Marinilabiliales; family Prolixibacteraceae; genus Prolixibacter; species Prolixibacter sp. SD074. The sequence continues at coordinate 2,263,653 of NZ_BLAW01000001.1, read as the reverse complement.
TGTATTCTCCCGATTCGTTTACCGGAAAATGGCTTAAAGTACTGTTCACTGTTTACCTCAATTTGCGATTTGGCTGTTTGCGGCGATGCTATCATCCATCCATACAGGTACCGGATCCAGAAACTTCTTTCGGATCGGACTCTGAGGGAATCATAAAATACTTTTGTTTGAAATGATCGAAATATACTGTCGTTGCCGTTTACACCAGATTTTTCAGTTTGTCCTTCCGCCGGAACCGGAAATCTGCCACTTGTTTTTAGGGGAAGGGGTGTAATGAGTGTGTCAGGCGTTAATCTTAGCTGGTCAAAACGACAGTCCAGGCTCTTACCCTCAAGGGAATCTCTTCGGTAATATTTTACCTTTTTATTAATTATTAACGAATTTGATGGTGTTTGATTTGTTGTGGTTAATGTGTTAGTGCTTTTCAGGGGGGAGAAGGCAAGTGCAGCCTGGAGTGTCATCATTATCATTATGGTGACTGTGGCTCCAACCCGAAAGATTTGTTTTTGGCGATATTTGGTATAACATGTTATCAATTTCTATGGGAATGACGGGTTAAACGGCGACGTGTAATCTACAACACTCCTCTCAAACCCTTGTTTTAAGTGCTGTTAAATATTGTTAAACCAAGTTACGTTATGTTTTTCAGGTATTGAATTTTTATAATTTGGGATTTGCAAGTTTTAAATACGGCGTGAAGTTATGGATATTATCGTTGAAAAGGTGACCAAATTATATGGTGCGCAAAAAGCGGTCGACAACATCTCATTCAAGGTGAATACCGGTGAGGTACTTGGTTTTTTGGGGCCAAACGGTGCCGGAAAGACGACTACCATGAAAGCGATTTCCTGTTTTTTGGCGACCAATGAAGGGGATATCACGGTTGGCGGATTGTCGGTTAAAGAGAATCCTGAAAAGGTGAAAAGCCTGATTGGTTATCTGCCGGAGAATAATCCGCTATACCAGGAAATGCAGGTGATTGATTACCGGCTTTTGTTGCAGAACTGCATGGTGTGCCGAAAGGGAAAATTCCCGGGCGAATTCTTGAAATGATTAAGGTTTGTGGCCTTGCCGGCGAAAAATACAAGAATATTCGTGAGCTTTCGAAAGGGTACAAGCAGCGGGTTGGTCTGGCCCAGGCATTAATTCACGATCCGGAGGTGCTCATCCTGGATGAACCAACCACGGGGCTCGACCCAAACCAGATTGCTGAAATTCGTGATTTGATTCGAAAAATAGGAAAGGAAAAAACGATCATTCTCAGTTCTCATATTCTGGCCGAAGTGGAAGCCACCTGCGATCGGATTCTCATTATTAATAATGGACGTATTGTGGCAAATGGTACGCCGGCCGAACTCCGTATGCGGGCTCATGGCGACGAAATACTGAAAGTAAAGGTCAGCGGTGGAGAACCGGAAGATATTTTTATTGCATTGGAAGATATTGGTACGGTTCGTTCTGTGGCCATGATGGAAAATTTACCAGGATACTTTGAAGTCCACAGTCATGAAAACGAAAATTCAGCGCGTTCAATTTTCGATATGTGTGCACAAAACAATTGGTACATCGAAGAATTAACTCCGGTTGAAACCCGACTGGAGGATATTTTCCGCGAGGTGACGATGAATTAATTGACATGACAATAAGATGAATTCAAAAAAAATGGTACGATGACTAAAATATGGATCATTACCAGGAGAGAGCTGCAATCGTTTTTCGATTCCCTGACGGCTTATATCATGGTAGTTGCATTTCTGGGATTCAGCGGGTTCTTTACCTGGATATCGGGGAACGATGTATTTTTTATCGGGCAGGCAAGTTTGCAATCGTTCTTCAGTATTGCTTACTGGACACTCTTTTTCTTTATTCCGGCGCTTACCATGCGGCAGTTAGCCGAAGAGAAAAAAAACGGCACGTTGGAAATGTTGCTGACAAAACCGATTTCCGAGTGGCAAATTGTTGTTGGTAAATTTCTCTCCACACTCATTCTGATTGTCATTGCCCTGTTGCTCACATTCCCGTATTATTTTACGGTTTGGAGCCTGGGCCCTATCGATCAGGGAGCGGTCGTCCTTGGATACGTTGGACTAATATTGATGAGCTCGGCATACATCAGCATCGGCTTATTTGCCAGTAGTGTTACGAATAATCAAATTGTCGCGTTCCTGATGGCGCTAATCATCGGCATTTTCTTCCATGTCATTTTCGGTATTCTTGCGTCATCGCTGACCGGCGAGGCGGGTTCGGCATTCGATTATCTGAGTATGTCAACTCATTTTAGTGCGATTTCACGCGGTGTTATCGATTCGAGAGATATCATCTATTTCTTCTCCATTGTGATTATGGGGCTAATGGGCTCCGAGGCATCCCTGGCAAAACGTAATCTGAATTGAAAAAGCATATCATGAAGAGCAAAAAACTACTATTACCATATTTTCTTTTGTTGGGTGGTGTGCTGATTCTGTTGAATATTTTGGCCAATCGTTTTTTCTTCCGGATCGATTTCACGGATGATCAGCGTTACACCCTGAGCGATGCCACGCACCACATCATCAATCACCTGGACGATCCGGTTACGGTTACGGCTTATTTTTCGGAAAACTTGCCACCGGATATCAGTCGGGTGCGTACCGAATTCAATAATCTCCTTCAGGAGTTTCATAGCGTTTCGCACGGAAAGGTGAATTACGAGTTCATTTCTCCCGGCGATAATCCTGATACCGAACAACAAGCTGTTGATGCAGGTATTCAACCTGTTGTTATTAATGTCCGGGAAAAAGACCAGGCGGTACAGAAGAAGGCATTTCTCGGTGCCGTAGTTCACTATGATGACAAAACTGAAGTAATACCATTTTTACAGCCGGGTTCAGGAATGGAATATGCGCTGGCGTCAGCCATTCGGAAACTTACCGTGAAGGACAAACCGGAGATTGGCCTGATCCAGGGAAATGGAGAGCCGGCCAAGTTTGAATTTCCGCAGGTAATGCAGGAATTGAATGTTCTGTACAATGTGAGGAATGTGACGCTGAACGATTCGGTTTACCTGGGAAAATACAAAACACTGATTCTTGATGCCCCCAAAGACAGCTTTCCGCCTGAACAACTGAAATTACTCGACAACTACCTGGCCCAGGGAGGCAACTTGTTGGTTACTTTCGACAGGGTAAACGGACAGTTGGAGCGTTCGAGGGGGTTTGCCATCAATACAGGACTGGAAACCTGGCTGGCAAATAAGGGAATCCAGGTGGAGCCCAGTTTTGTGACCGATGCAAGTTGTTCGACGATTTCCCTCCGCCAGCAATCGGGACTATTTAGTTTCTCTACACAGCTGCAATTCCCTTACCTGCCCATTATTACCACTTTTGCCAATCATCCGGTGACGGAAGGACTGGAAGCTGTCTCCCTGCAGTTTGCCAGCCCGATAAAATATACAGGCGATTCAACATTAACGTTCCTTCCATTGGCGAAAACATCCCGGATGTCGGGGAAACAACGTACGCCGGTTTATTTCGATATTCAACATCACTGGACTGATAAGGATTTTCCGTTAGCCAACGAAGTGGTTGCTGGTTTGCTGGAAGGGAAAATAGACGGTCCGGCCAATGCCCGCATGATTGTGATTTCGGATGGCGATTTTGCGGTGAATGGCTCAGGGCAGTCGGCTCGACAGTTGCCAGCCGATAATATTAACTTTTTTGTGAATGCGGTAGACTGGCTGTCGGATGATACCGGTTTGATCGACCTTCGGACTAAGGGAATTTCATCGCGGCCATTGGCGAAGATAGAAGATGGAAAGAAATTGTTCCTGAAATATTTCAACTTCCTGTTACCCATTTTGCTCATCATTATTTACGGAGTATTCCGCGCCCAGCGGAAACGGTGGATACGCATCAAAAGAATGGAGGACGACTATGTTTAGGAGAATCGGAATACGCCCACTCGCAGTAGCGTTTGCTGTGCTCCTGGTGGCGGTTGTATTGGTAAAGATCGAAGATAGCCGGAAAGGCGACCGGACATTTAATAGTGACCTGACCCGTTTTTCAACCGATAAAGTAACCGCTATTGAACTCGCTCCGAAACATGGCGAAGGGGCAATGTTGCGCTTCGAGAAAAATAGCAATCATTGGAACATCGTCCTTGGCGGGAAAATTTTGAAAGCTGATGACAATGTTGTGGTGCGGATGCTCTCGGCAATAAACCAACTGAAGGCGCGTAGCCTGGTCTCTTCGTCTGAGAAAAAGTTTGGTGAGTATGGTGTGGCTGATTCGTCGGGAATCCATGTTGTGGTTTACAATGGAAAGGAAAAGCTGGCGGACCTGGTTCTTGGGAAATTTGCATATTCCAAGCCGCACAATCTGACCACCTATGTCCGGCTAATCCCGGGAAATGATGTGTTTGCTGTCAGAGGTTATTTGCCCATGCTGTTCAATCGGACAGTAAACGAATTCCGCGACCACCGGCTGGTGCACATGGTCACCAGCGACATGACAAAACTGGCTTTCTCGTATGCTGGCGGAAAATCATTTACGTTGGAAAATGCAGATGGCAGGTGGAAAGTGAACGGAGTACTTGCGGACTCGGCCAAAGTCGCAGGGTATTTGCAAAAGCTAGGTAGTTTGAATGGTACCGCTTTCGCGGGAAAAAGTGAAGTGAATTCAGCGCCTGTGGCCACACTCGACATTACCCGGAACGATGAACAACCCATCGTTACTGTATCGGCTTACCAGGATGGCGGCCATCAGTTGGTCAAATCATCACAGAATCCATCGGCGCTGTTTGATGACAAGAAAGCATATGATGCTGTTTTTGTGCCGGGAAAATACTTTAATCCATGAGTCCACTCCGAAAAGTCAAAAACCCCTAAATCCCCTGAAGGGGACCTTGAAGAGTTCATTGATTTTCAGCGAGTTCCCCTTTAGGCGGTAATCCGGATGAAAAAGTTACAGGCATTGTCACCACCATGTTTGCCCCGATGGTATTTATGTGGGCATGGTGCGCGAACTGGGATGGGCCAAATACCGGAAAGGCGACAGCTATACCATTTTTGAGTTTCCCGAAACATCGCTGAAGGATTTTACTGAACAACTCAAAGCCAAATTCCCGCAGGGAGTGATTCGTGTGGTGGGAAATCCGGACATGAAACTCACCGGTGTTGGCTTGGCGGTGGGAGCTCCCGGACCAGCGAAACAACGCCAGTTACTGAATCGCGACGATGTGCAGGTGGTCATTAGTGGTGAGGCGCAGGAGTGGGAGACACCCGAATATGCAATTGACGCCACGCAACAGGGACGCAACAAAGCCTTCATCATGATGGGGCATGTGAATTCCGAGCAGGCCGGAATGGATTACTGTACCGGGTGGCTCAAAGGATTTATTCAGGAAATTCCAATTACATTTGTCGAAAATAAACCTCCTTACTGGCAACCGTAAGGATAAGAAAGAACGATGATGATGGATCAACTGGCGGTGATATTTGACATGGATGGCGTGCTGGTCGACAGTGAGCCGTGGCACTACAAAGTGGAAGAGTTGATTTATGCAGAATTGGGCATAGAGGTGCCGGACAAAGTACATCAACTTTATCTCGGAACGGCAGCCGATTTGATGTGGTCGGATTTGAAAAAGCGTTATGGATTGAAGCCATCGTTGGAGGAGCTGGTGAAGTACGACGAAGAATTTCGCGTAGGATTTTTTAGCGACCTTGGGAATTTGCAGCCCAATCCGGGCGTAAAGAAATTGCTGTCGGGATTAAGCGATGCCAACATTCCAATGGCCGTGGCTACTTCATCGGTTCCGGGCATTGTCGACATTATTTTGGAACAATGTGGTATCCGCTCGTTTTTCGATGCGGTAGTTACTACCGTACAGGCCGGAAAGAGTAAACCGGCTCCGGATGTCTATCTTTATGCTGCCGGAAAGTTGGAGCATGAGCCTTCGAGCTGTCTTGTTTTCGAAGACTCGATGAATGGCATCCGTGCTGCGGTGGATGCGGGTATGACCTGCGTGGCATTCCAGCCTGAAGGCGCCGTGCAGCATGATATCTCTGCCGCTCATCATTTTATTACCGATTTCCGCCATATTTCACCGGAAACCATTCGCCGGTGGGTGACCAATAAACAGTTTTCATGAGTAAACGCGAATTAAAACAATACCTGAAAGAACTAACGAAGGAACAGGTTGAAGAGCAAATCCTCGATTTATACGGACGTTTCAAAGAAGTGAAAACCTTTTACGATTTTGCGTTCAATCCGCGGGAGGATAAATTGCTGGAAGAGGCAAAGTGGCAAATTTCCAAAGAATATTTTCCGGTAAACGGAAGAAAACCCAAGACCCGCCGCTCGGTAGCACAGAAGCATATACGCAACTTCATCCGGATGGGAGTGGATGCGCCGATAATTGCCGACCTGATGCTGTACAATATGGAAGTGGCCCAGACATTTTGCGGCGAGCGTCCGGTTACCCAGGAAGCTTTTTATCGTGCGATGCTTAAATCGTTCGAAGAGGCATTGGTATTTATCGAAGGACATGGACTCATAACTCAGGTGGTACCCCGCATCAATCGTATCGTTGATGAAGCCGTTGAGCAACGCTGGATGAATCGCAGTGCTTTTGAGAAGACTGCTTCACTGTATGCAGTTTAGATATTTTTCGTCCCGAAGGGACAGGTTAATCCGCCCGACCACCGGTTTCGCATAATCGATAGTTGATTTGTTGAGTGAAAAGAGGTCGTTAATCCTCATGCCGCTGACATGCAACGTTACAAATTCGTGTATTTCCATAAATTTCCGTTTAAGTTAATAATAGATTATAGATGGTTTGAAATAATTGACGCTTCATTCGTTGGAAAATGGCGTTTCTTCCGGTGGCAGATGGTCCGCGACACGATGCGGGACACTTCTGCAGACGGCAGATGGCCGCCGACACGGTGCAGGGAGCTTCTGCGAACGGCAGATTGTTCCCGACAACCGGCGAGAGCTTTCTGCGAATGGCAGATGGTCTTTTCTTCGATGCGGGAATGATCTGCAAACCGCAGATGGCTGCCGACGCGTATCGGGAAGCTTCTGCGAATGGCAGATGGCCGCCGACGCAGTGCCGGAATGCGAGGAATTGGCCAATGATTATTTTCCGCCATTTTGAGGAACGAATTACGTTTCAACAAACACATTCTCTATTGCGGTCGGAACGAAACCCTTGTTTCAATCCAAACCATCGCGCGACCGCGTCAACATTCAACATTCCAACCCGGGGCGTTGCCGCCGGGCTGAAGTAAGCCGGGCTTTCAGCCCATAATACATTTCATTTCATTTCTTGATTCCTTAGGAATCGCCTGTTGTTAGAAAAGCCTTTTGGTATCCCAATATTCGACCCCGGGGTCGTACATTTATTCATCGCTTCTTATTCTAACCCGCATTATTCATCAGCCGGAGAATTGTGCATAAAACTATAGCGTTCATATTTTTGAAAGCTGGGCTTGATGAAAACTACACTAAATTCCGGTCGGGCGATATAAATATTGGGGACAACCGATGCCGTGTCCGGCTGTTCTTGTCCCAAAACTCTCATTTTTTGACAACAGGGCATAGCAATCCCATCATTGTGCCCTGCTTGGTTGTTCGCTGCTGTTTATTTTATTGAAAGACCAGTTGCCTGAACAGTTCCTGGTGTACGAACGCCTTGGAAAAGCGGTAGTACACCTTTCGCTTTGTCGTTTTTATTGTTGCCCCAATTTTCAACAATGATGCCCTAATAGTATCAACCTGCCATTTTTTGGCCGCTTCGAAGCCTGTTTTCTTTATTGCTTCTTTCACAAGTAAAAATATTTCGTAGGACAAGCTGCTGAGGAACAACCGAAAAAAGTTTGGCCAAAAGCCATGGTCGGACAACCTGTCCGAAAAACACATGTTTTTTACCTCTTTGATCCGGTTTTCGCTGGCCTCGCCCCGTTTTACGTAAAACCCAAAATAGATGGACCGGGCATCGGCTTCTTCCATATTGCTGACAATATGCCTGACGTTCAGCCCCTTTCCCGTGCTTTCTATCTTCGAGTAGCATTGTTGTGGTTTGTGCCAGGTGCCTGCTTGATAGGTATAGCTTATAAAATGTTGGTGCTTGGTGTTGTTGGAAACGAACAAATGGCGCACGGCTTTCTCCGCCCTTGCGGTTTTTTTCTTCAGTGTTTCGTTTGCGGCGATGCCAACGGCGAACTTGAGGCCAAAATCATCGGCCAGTTGGTAAAAAGCGGGGCAACTGAAGCCGCTGTCGGCCCGCACAATGATCTTCAGTCCGGGATAGGCGGCCCTTATCTTTTTCAATATCCGCTTTAAAATGGCAACGTACCATTTGTTGGAGTGGCTGTTACCCGGGCGTAGTACCGGGAGGATGATCTGCCCCGTGTCGCCATCGTGGAAAAACAGTTCGTTGTACATGAACTGGCCGTAATAGCCATTGAACATCGACAGTTGCTGTTCGCCATGGGTGGGGTCGTCGGTGCCGTCAATATCGATCACAAGTTGTTCCCTGCCCGCCAGTGTGAGTACATAGCGGTCAACCCACGCATTGCACAAAGCAAATACGGAATGCTTGTCAAAACCGTTCTCGAACCTTGACATGGTGGGCTGTGAGGCCAGTTCCCCTTCAAGGATGTCCTTTAACAGCGGGTCGTTTTTCAGGTACTGGACATCGTTGGCATCTTCGTAGCCCTGTACCATGGTGAACACGCGCTGCTTTAAAAGCTTATCAATGGGGTGGACTATACGAAATGGATCACGACAATCGGGAATCACTTGGCTAAAATAGTGCAATATGCGATGTTTCCTTTCGAGTTTTTCCAGCAGTAGTACGGCCCCGTCAGAACTGACTGCATCTGCTGAAAAATCCATGTTTATTGCTGTCCTGCCTCGGTAAAAAACGGTATCTTTATTGCTCATAAATGGGTGCGTTTAAAAGTGTTGTTGTTTCGTTTAATCTACTTAAAGATAACACTTTGCACCCATTTTATTGTACTCGAGATGAATAATTCGGGCTAACAATATGTCATCCCGCCGGGATAAGATTCACACGTTGTTGCAATTTCCCAAAGCTGAAATTAATTAGGCTAAAGCCCATTGTATATTGGCTCTTTTCATCCCATGGCTGTCCCGGTTTTTCGGGACATGGCCTTATTCATCTTTAACTACTTCGTGGTTTTATAAAAAAATCCCGGTAGGGATTGAAGATTAATCACCATGCATGCAATGCATGGAAAGGGACCCACCAAAACACCGGAACGTTGTTCGGAGTGCTGCCGCTGATTTAAGGATGTCATCCCTCGAAGGGATGACATCCTTACAGACCCGAAAGGCTAATCGTTTCAGCAATAAAAAAGGACCATGCTTACCGCACAGTCCTTTTCTTATTTTGATGAGTTAGGTTATTCTATTATTTCCAGCCGCCGCCTAACGCACGGTACAGCGAGATAACTGCTGAAAGTTTCTGCAATCGGTCGTTGATATCATTCAGCTGAGCTGACAGTAAACTTTGCTGTGCATTCAGTACTTCGGTATAGGTGGCCGATCCGTAATTCAACAACTGTTCGGTGTATGAAACCGATTTCTTCAATGCATCAAGTTGTTGCTGACGTAGTACAATTTTCTGCTGCGAAGTCTGGTAAGAGTAAAGCACATTGTTTACTTCCTGTCCGGCATTCAATAAAGTATTACGTAACGTTAGCAATGCCCCGGCCTGTTGTGCTTTTGCCACTTTCAACCGGGTAACATTGGCCCTTTTGTTGAATAATGGCTCAGCGAGTCCTCCCACCACATTGGCGGCAAAGGAAGTTGGGTCGAGCAGTTTGTCAAGCGCGGTCGCTGCAAATCCGGTCGATGCTGTCAATGTCAATGACGGGTAGAAATATGCCCGCGCATTGTTGGTCATTTCGTAAGTAGCCATCACGTTATACTCAGCCTGCATCACATCGGGACGGTTATCGAGCAGCTGTGAAGGAACGCCGATCCGCATCATCGGTTTGTTGGGCAATGCCAGTAGCGAATCTCGTTGAATGGTCCCGGGAGTTCTACCAAGCAATATGCACATGGCATTCTCGGTTTCCCTGGTTTGCTGATTCAGATCCGGGATGATGACTTCCGCAGCGTAACGTGCTGCTTCGGTTTGTACAACTGCTGCCCCTGTAACTATCCCGCTTTCCTTTAGCGCTTTCATCGTCACTACCAGTTCCTTGTTGTTTTTCACCGTTTGACGGGTAATCGCCAACTTGGCATCGAGGGAAACAAGGTTGTAATAAGCATTGGCAATGTTGGCAATCAAACGGGTTTGCACCGCTTTTCTTCCGGCATCGCTTGCCAGCAGATCGGCGTAAGCTGCCCGTTTCGAGCTGCGGAGTTTTCCCCAGATGTCGACTTCCCAACTGGCTTCAGCGCCCAGCTGATAACTGTTTACTTCACGGGGGCCATCAGGATAAATGGATTCCGAATTCCGGGTATAGTTGCCAGTAGCGTTCGCTGAAACAGACGGAAATAGGGAAGCTTTGCTTTGAGAAAAGTACGCTTCGGCTTCTGCTACTCTTTGAACGGCAATCTGCAAATCCGGATTGTTTTTCAGTCCTTCCTGAATGTATTTCTGTAACAATGTATCGGTAAACAGTTCCTGCCAGGGCGTATCGGCCATGGTCACCGAATCGGCCGGTTCGAAGCCGAAGATTTCCTGCGTATCGACACTATCGCGGTTGAAATGCCGCGAAGTGTTGCATGATAGCAGGAATCCTGCCATGCCGATGCTCAATAAGATGATTTTATATGATGTCTTTCTCATATCGTAGTTCTAATAATTTTCAGGCGTTGATTATTCGAGGCTGTTCAGTCCTGAAATCTCACCTTGTTCCGGTTTTTTAATTTTCTCCTGAAGATTCTGGAAAATGACATACATGGCCGGGATAACCAGGATGCCAATGAATGTACCCACCAGCATACCGCCGACAGCGCCTACGCCAATCGACCGGTTTCCGTTGGCACCAACGCCTCCGCCAATGATTAACGGCATCAGGCCGAAAATAAGTGCAAAGGAGGTCATCAGAATGGGACGAAGACGGGCCGTTGCCCCATCGATGGCCGATTGCAGGATGGTTTCCCCGCGGCGACGCCGTTGAAGGGCAAATTCCACAATCAGGATGGCGTTCTTGGCCAGCAATCCAATTAACATGATGAGCGATATCTGCAGATAGATGTTGTTGGATACTCCCATAATGCGGGCAAACATGAAAGCTCCTGCCACACCAATGGGCAATGAAAACAGAATGGAGAGCGGCGTGATGAAACTTTCGTACTGGGCTGCCAGCAGGAAGTAAACAAAAATCACACTCAACAGGAAGATCAAAATTGATTGGTTTCCCGATGCAATTTCTTCCCGGGTCAGGCCCGAAAACTCGTACCCGTAACCCATGGGCAGTGTTTGTGCTGCTACCTGTTTTACGGCATCAATGGCATCGCCTGAACTGTACCCAATCTGGGGCGCACTGTTGACCGAAATGGAGGTGTACATATTGAACCGGTTGATGTTTTCCGGGCCATACACTTTTTCCAGGGTAATGAATTCGGTAATGGGCGCCATTTCACCGGTCGATGTTCGGACATAGATGTTGTTCAGGTCGTCAGGATTTCCCCGGTACCCGGGACTGGACTGAACCATGATGCGGTATTGTTTTCCGAACTGGTTAAAATCCGATGCATAAAATCCACCGATGTATCCTTGCAACGTTGCCAGTATGGTACTGACCGCGACACCGGATTGTTTGCTTCTGACCGCATTCACGTCAATTTGGTATTGCGGAAAATTGGTGTTAAACGAGGTCATGGCATACTGAATCTCCGGTCGCTGATTGAGTGCACCAAGGAACTGTTGCGATATTTGCTCGAACTTTTTGATATCGCCACCGGTCCGGTCCTCCAATTGGAACTCAACCCCTCCGGAAACACTGAATCCGGGTACCATGGGCGGTGTGAAAATAATAACCTGGGCATCTTTAATTTGTGACATGGCTCCATAAAGTCGTCCAATCACATTGTTGACGTCGTGTTCTTTTCCTTTTCTTTCAGCAAAAGGTTTCAGGTCGCAGAATATCATACCGTAGGAACTTCCCTGTCCACTAATGAGTGAACGTCCGACCACCGTGGCCCGTCCGTTGATTTCCGGAGTATGGGCCAGAATGTTGTCGACTTTATCCATCACTTTCTTCGTTTCTTCCAGCGAAGTGGCAGGAGGAAGGCTCACGTTGAGGATCATGATACCCATATCTTCCTTGGGAACAAATCCGGTAGGCGTTGTTCTTAGCAGGAAGTACAAACCAATTGTAAATACCAGGATTATCGAAGCAGGAATCCATTTTCGCCGGAGCAGAAAGTTGGAGACTCGCTTATAGTTATGGGTCATCACCTCGAATGATGAGTTAAACGCACCATAGAACCGTTGCATGACGCCTTTTTCATGCGGAGTATCCTTGTTTTCAGGTTTTAGAAATACCGCACAAAGCGCCGGGCTCAAAGTCAGTGCGTTCACCGCCGAAAGCACAATGGCTACAGCCAGCGTTATCCCGAATTGTCTGTAGAAAACGCCTGTTGTTCCGGTAATGAACGTTACCGGGATGAATACGGCAGCCATTACGAGTGTGATGGATATAATCGCGGACGATATTTCATTCATGGCGGAAATTGCTGCCTCCTGCGCGTTCTTTGCCCCCTGTTCCAATTTGGCATGCACCGCTTCCACAATCACAATAGCATCATCCACTACAATTCCGATGGCCAGCACGAGTGCGAAAAGCGTCAGCAGGTTAATGGTAAATCCAAACAGGTTGAGGAAGAAAAAGGTACCGATAATTGCCACCGGGACCGCAATAGCCGGAATGAGTGTCGCCCTGAAATTTTGCAGGAAAATAAACACTACGATGAAAACGAGAATGAAAGCTTCGAGCAAGGTGTGGAGCACCTTGCTGATGGAGTTGTCCAAAAATCGGTTGGCATCGATGATGATGTGGTATTTGACTCCTTCCGGGAATGATTTTGAACCTTCTTCGAGTACTTTCTTGGCGTTGATAATGGTCTCGTGGGCGTTTGAACCCGGGGACTGAAAAAGGGCCATGGTAATTCCCGGTTTATTCATCGCCGTAGTGATTGTTGAATAATCCAACGCTCCCAATACCACTTTGGCTACATCTTTCAGGCGAAGTACATTTCCATCTTTATCAGCTTTGATAACGATATTCTCAAACTGCGATGGGTTACTGAATTTTCCTTTGTATTTCAGTACATATTCGAATGACTGTTTGTTTTGCTCGCCGAATCTTCCCGGCGCTGCTTCCAAACTTTGTTCGTTCAGTGCGGCAATTACATCCGAGGGGATCAGGCCATAGGCCTTCATTACATCCGGCTTCAGCCAGATACGCATGGAGTAGTCTTTCGTGCCGAAGACCATTGCTTCCCCTACGCCAGTTATACGTTGAATCTGTGGAAGCAGGTTGATTTTACTGTAGTTCTGCAGGAACGTTTCGTCATATTTCCCGTCATCGCTGTAAAGCGAAAAAACCATCAGCATGCTGTTCTGGCGTTTCGCCGTAATCACACCGGTGCGGATAACTTCCGAAGGTAGCAGGCTGGTTGCCTGGGCCACACGGTTTTGGACGTTAATGGCAGCCAAATCAGGATCAACTCCTTGTTTGAAATAGACCTCAATGGTTGCAGAGCCGTTATTGCTTGCGGATGAGGTCATGTAGGTCATGTTTTCAACCCCATTGATCTGTTCTTCCAGTGGCGTAATAACGCTCTTCAACACCGTTTCGGCATCGGCTCCGGTGTAGTTGGCCCTCACCCGAATGGTAGGCGGGGCAATATCGGGATATTGTTCAATGGGAAGGCTAAACATGCTTAGCAATCCCAGAATTACAATTATGATGGATATGACCGATGACAGGACCGGCCTTTCGATAAATCTTCTGAACATAGTTTGTTGAGCATTTAATTATTAACCACAGCACCCGAATCTTTCTTGTCATCGGAGCTATCTTGGGTTACTAATTTGGGTTTAATGGGCATGTTGTTTCGTAACGACGCAATTCCTTCTACCACAATTTCATCGCCTGGCTTCAGTCCGCTGGTTACTACGTAAGTGTTTTTCAGGTTTCCAGCCAAAATACCAATTTCGGTTGGATGTACCTTGTTTTCATCACCCACAGTGTATATAAAGTGTTTTCCCTGCAGTTCATAGGTTGCATTTTGGGGAACAATGATAACCGAGTCGACGTGTTGTGAAATGCGAACCAAACCACTTCCTCCACTGCGCAAAATTCCCTCTTTGTTCGGGAAGGTGGCCCTAATGTTCACTGAACCTGTTTGCGGATCGACTAAACCACTGGCTGTTTGTATCCGACCTTTTTCACCGTAAACAGAATTATCAGCCAGGATAAGCGAAACAGCGGGCATGCTTCTGAATTTTGCCTGAAGATTGTTTCCCTTCAAGCCTTTTATCATTGTGAGAAACTCTTTTTCATTCATGGAAAAATAAGCGTACATCTCTGTCGTGTTGGAGACCGTTGTGAGAGGCTGGGGAATGTTGCTGCTCACCAGACTTCCTATACGATACGGGAAGTTTCCGATAATTCCGTTGGTAGGACTGGTAATAATGGCATACTGAAGGTTGGCCTGAGCATTTGCCAGGTTCGCTTTGGCCTGTGCCAGCTGGGCCTCTTTTGCTTTCAGCATTGATTCAGACGATTCCAGGTCAAACTTGCTGATGATTCCTTTCTCGACCAGCGGTTTGGTTTTGTTTAGATTAATTTTGGCGGCAACCACGTCGGCTTCGGCAACTTTAACCTGGGCCTGTGCTGACCTTACGGTTGCCCGGATGTCATTATCGTTGATCCGAAAAAGTACCTGGCCTTTTTTTACAAAGGAACCTTCATCCACCAGAATGTTCTGGATATATCCGGCAATCTTCGGACGAATTTCAACCGTCTGAATTCCTTCCAGGTTGGTGGGATATTCTTGGTAGAGTGTTGTTGATTGTGGTTTCACTTTCATCACCTTGTACTCACTGATTTGTCCGGCCATTCCTCTTGGGCCTTTTTTCTGTGAGCTCGAACACGAAATGGTTGTTGCCAGTATCACAATGAAACTGAGAATCTTGATTGGGTTGTTTTTTTTCATTTTGCTTTTTTAACTGTCTGATATTTTGGAAATATCGCGATTAGCATTGGCAATTGCTGTCGTGTGGTTCGCTGTTTTCCATTAATTTCTCCAGTACATTTCTGAAGACTGATAATTCATTTTCGCTGATTCCAAGAAAAAGTTCGTCCAGTACTTCGTTTCCAAGTTGTCTTGTCTGGTTTAATGTACTGATTCCCTTTTCTGTTAAAATCAGGGTCTTTTTGCGTTTGTCTTTGTCATTTCTGGTCCTTTCTACATAGTTCTTGTCGAGTAATGAATTGATTTGACGTAATATGATGGATTTATTTTTTTGCATCTGGTTGGCCAGATCCTGTTGTATAAAGGCTTTTTCGGAATACAATAAATTCAGGATGGCAAACTGTTCAAATGTTATTTCGATTTCATTCTCCTTGAACATGGCAAACAATTTATTCTTGTAAATTCGTACTGTTTGTCCGAGCAAATGGCAGAGTGGCTGTTCTAAAGACATAAAATGATGTTCGATTATTTGAGTTTGTAAAGATAGATTCAAATGGTTGACTTAGTCAACTAAAATATGTTAATAGAATATTAAATGCGGGCATTTGTGTCTTAGGCTGATGTGTATTAGAAAGAAAGGGCGCAGGGAATGGCAAGCGTAATTAGCCTGGGTTTCTTGTTCCATTCCCTTAAACCGAAATATCAGAAAAAAGTTCTTATTTGAATTAATTGGTATAATTGACTTAGGTCAAGAATTTGATATCGCCGTTTAATTTTAGATAATTTTGTATCTGGAATATATTTCGAACTAGATCATCTGCAGCTTTAGGCGTGATTTTCTTCAAATTATTTCTCCAGTCCCTCAGCTACTTGCCGTTTTATGTCAAAAAGAATAGAAAAAGGTTTGCCGGGAGCCGAAAAAAAAATCTTGGGCACTATATGGAAAGCCGGGAAAAAAGGGTTTATCTTTGCGGCCACGTTTTTAGCGAAAAGCGGGCGTTGATAACCGGTACTGGAGCCTAAAGAAAAAAGGCAAAAAAAGATTTGGGATTAACGCAAAAGATTACCTATCTTTGCAACGCTTTTTTCGGCCCGTCCGACGGCAACTGAGGGTTGGGCAGGAGAGCGAAAGTAAAAGAAAGAAGACAAGTTCATTGAAAATATTGAAAAGGAAAGAAGATAAGCACCAGGAGTTCAATTTTCTTTTAGAGGAAAACCAATCGTGCCAGGCAAATAGACATTTAAACTTTTTAATTACAACGAAGAGTTTGATCCTGGCTCAGGATGAACGCTAGCGGGAGGCTTAACACATGCAAGTCGAACGGTAAGGCCCTTTCGGGGGCACACGAGTGGCGCACGGGTGAGTAACGCGTATGCAACCTGCCCTGTACAGGGGGATAGCCCGGAGAAATCCGGATTAATACCCCATAGTTTTTGGAAGCCGCATGGCTAATAAAATAAAGTTTCGGCGGTACAGGATGGGCATGCGTGGCATTAGCTTGTTGGTAAGGTAACGGCTTACCAAGGCGACGATGCCTAGGGGTTCTGAGAGGATGATCCCCCACACTGGGACTGAGACACGGCCCAGACTCCTACGGGAGGCAGCAGTGAGGAATATTGGTCAATGGGCGAGGGCCTGAACCAGCCATCCCGCGTGCAGGAAGACGGCCCTACGGGTTGTAAACTGCTTTTCTGCACCAAGAATAGGCGCTACGTGTAGCGTTATGACGGTAGTGCAGGAATAAGCACCGGCTAACTCCGTGCCAGCAGCCGCGGTAATACGGAGGGTGCAAGCGTTATCCGGATTCATTGGGTTTAAAGGGTGCGTAGGCGGCCCTGTAAGTCAGTGGTGAAATGCTGCAGCTCAACTGTAGGACTGCCATTGAAACTGTGGGGCTTGAGTGCGCCTGAGGTAGGCGGAATGAGTAGTGTAGCGGTGAAATGCTTAGATATTACTCAGAACACCGATTGCGAAGGCAGCTTACTAAAGCGTAACTGACGCTGATGCACGAAAGCGTGGGGAGCGAACAGGATTAGATACCCTGGTAGTCCACGCCGTAAACGATGATAACTCGCTGTTGGCGATACACAGTCAGCGGCAAAGCGAAAGCATTAAGTTATCCACCTGGGGAGTACGATCGCAAGGTTGAAACTCAAAGGAATTGACGGGGGCCCGCACAAGCGGAGGAACATGTGGTTTAATTCGATGATACGCGAGGAACCTTACCTGGGCTTAAATGTGGATTGACCGTTGCTGAAAAGTGACTTCCCTTCGGGGCAATTTACAAGGTGCTGCATGGTTGTCGTCAGCTCGTGCCGTGAGGTGTCGGGTTAAGTCCCATAACGAGCGCAACCCCTATCGTCAGTTGCTAACAGGTCAAGCTGAGGACTCTGGCGAGACTGCCACCGTAAGGTGAGAGGAAGGTGGGGATGACGTCAAATCAGCACGGCCCTTATGCCCAGGGCTACACACGTGTTACAATGGCCGGTACAAAGGGCAGCTACATAGTGATATGATGCTAATCCCAAAAGCCGGTCCCAGTTCGGATTGGAGTCTGCAACCCGACTCCATGAAGCTGGATTCGCTAGTAATCGCGCATCAGCCATGGCGCGGTGAATACGTTCCCGGGCCTTGTACACACCGCCCGTCAAACCATGGAAGCTTGGGGGACCTGAAGTCTGCAACCGCAAGGAGCGGCCTAGGGTAAAACAAGTGACTGGGGTTAAGTCGTAACAAGGTAGCCGTACCGGAAGGTGTGGCTGGAACACCTCCTTTCTGGGGCCGGCACGAGAGGTTTCTGAGAGGAAATGAATGAAAGGTGTTTGCTTCTTCCTTTTTAAAAGATACTGTAAAACACAGGAGCAATTGAGAATGGAAAATAGATAATTGAAAATTATGGAAGTTTCATTCTCCATTCTCAATTTTCCATTCTCAATTGGGATCTGGGGGATTAGCTCAGTTGGCTAGAGCGCTTGATTTGCATTCAAGAGGCCGTCGGTTCGACCCCGACATTCTCCACAGGCGAGATAAAAGGCCAGGAAAACACGAAGGCACAAGTTCATTTAAAGACATTTTGGAACACGAAGGATTAGGCTGGCGCCTGAAACAAGAAGCAGGGTTCGATTCCCTGTAATCCACAGGCCCAATAATAAGGGTAAAGTTCATTGACATGCTGGAAGAAAAACAGAGTTACAAGAGAAACGCCGAAGGATAAAACCTTCGAACAAGGCGAGAGAAAGTAATGAAGGGCGTACGGGGGATGCCTTGGCTCTCAGGGGCGACGAAGGACGTGATAAGCTGCGAAAAGTCGCGGGGAGGTGCAAATAACCGCTAATCCGCGAATATCCGAATGGGGCAACCCACCATAAGTAATTATGGTATCCTGTTATGCAGGAAGCTAACCCGGGGAACTGAAACATCTAAGTACCCGGAGGAAAAGAAAACAAAAGTGATTCCCCAAGTAGTGGCGATCGAACGGGGATAAGCCCAAACCGCAAGTGTTTCGGCACTTACGGGGTTGTAGGACTGCGCTATATGAAGTAAACGGAAATGGAAGTGTCCTGGAAAGCCACACCAAAGGAGGTGAAAGTCCTGTACATGTAAAGTTTGCGGAATTAGCAGTATCCTGAGTAGGGCGGGACACGAGAAATCCTGTCTGAAACAGCCGGGACCATCCGGTAAGGCTAAATACTACTGAGAGACCGATAGTGGACCAGTACCGTGAGGGAAAGGTGAAAAGCACCCCGGACAGGGGAGTGAAAAAGTACCTGAAACCGTACGCCTACAAGCGGTCGGAGCCCCGATGCATATCGGGGTGACGGCGTGCCTTTTGCATAATGAGCCTACGAGTTACTCCTCACTGGCAAGGTTAAGTGGTTCAGCCACGGAGCCGAAGCGAAAGCGAGCCTGAACAGGGCGGAATAGTCAGTGGGGGTAGACGCGAAACCATGTGATCTACCCATGGCCAGGTTGAAGTCCCGGTAACACGGGATGGAGGACCGAACCAGGAGACGTTGAAAAGTCTTTGGATGAGTTGTGGGTAGGGGTGAAAGGCCAATCAAACTTGGAAATAGCTCGTACTCCCCGAAATGCATTTAGGTGCAGCCTTGGTTACGAGTCTTGCAGAGGTAGAGCTACTGATTGGATGCGAGGGCTTCACCGCCTATCAACTCCAGACAAACTCCGAATGCTGCAAGATGCTTACCAGGAGTGAGGGCGCGGGTGCTAAGGTCCGTGTCCGAGAGGGAAAGAACCCGGACCATCAGCTAAGGTCCCCAAGTGTATGTTAAGTTGGTTTAACGAAGTCTGATTGCATAGACAGCTAGGATGTTGGCTTGGAAGCAGCCATTCATTAAAAGAGTGCGTAACAGCTCACTAGTCGAGCGGTCGGGCGTGGATAATAATCGGGCATAAAACATACCACCGAAGCTATGGATTGTAAATTTATTTACAGTGGTAGGGGAGCATTCCGGTCAGCGCCGAAGGTGTACTGCGAGGTATGCTGGAGCGTCCGGAAAAGCAAATGTAGGCATAAGTAACGATAAGGCAGGTGGGAAACCTGCCCGCCGATAGACTAAGGTTTCCTGATCAACGCTAATCGGATCAGGGTTAGTCGGGGCCTAAGGCAAAGCCGAACGGCGAAGCCGATGGACCATCGGTTAATATTCCGATACTTCTCTTGACTGCGATGGGGCGACGAAGTGATGAAAGGCCCGCGTACTGACGGAATAGTACGTTAAAAGGCGTAAGTTATGAGACTCACAGGCAAATCCGTGAGTTGAGCTGAAACCTGACAGTACCGAGAGCCTTCGGGCAATCGGATAGTGGCCCTAAGGGCTTCCGAGAAAAACCTCTAAGCATCAGGTCAAGAGGACCCGTACCGTAAACCGACACAGGTAGTCAAGGAGAGAATCCTGAGGCGCTCGAGTGATTCGTGGCTAAGGAACTAGGCAAAATGGCCCCGTAACTTCGGGAGAAGGGGCGCTGGCGCAAGTCAGCCGCAGTGAAAAGGCCCAGGCGACTGTTTATCAAAAACACAGGGCTATGCCAAATCGCAAGATGAAGTATATGGCCTGACACCTGCCCGGTGCCGGAAGGTTAAGAGGGGATGTTATACTTTCGGGTAGAAGCATTGAATCGAAGCCCCGGTAAACGGCGGCCGTAACTATAACGGTCCTAAGGTAGCGAAATTCCTTGTCGGGTAAGTTCCGACCTGCACGAATGGTGCAACGATCTGGGCACTGTCTCGGCCACGAGCTCGGTGAAATTGTAGTAGCGGTGAAGATGCCGCTTACCCGCAACGGGACGGAAAGACCCCGTGAACCTTTACTGCAACTTCACATTGGTTCCGGGTAAGTGATGTGTAGGATAGGACGGAGGCATTGAAGCGGGTTCGCCAGGATTCGTGGAGCCATCCTTGAAATACGTCCCTTTGCTTGCCTGGGGCCTAATCCCGGCGTACGTCGGGAGACAGTGTGTGGTGGGTAGTTTGACTGGGGTGGTCGCCTCCAAAAGAGTAACGGAGGCTTCTAAAGGTGCGCTCATGGCGATTGGTAACCGCCAGCAGAGCATAATGGTATAAGCGCGCTTGACTGTGAGACCCACAAGTCGATCAGGTAGGAAACTAGGGCATAGTGATCCGGTGGTTCCGCATGGAAGGGCCATCGCTCAAAGGATAAAAGGTACTCCGGGGATAACAGGCTGATCGCTCCCAAGAGCTCATATCGACGGAGCGGTTTGGCACCTCGATGTCGGCTCGTCACATCCTGGGGCTGGAGAAGGTCCCAAGGGTTGGGCTGTTCGCCCATTAAAGTGGCACGCGAGCTGGGTTCAGAACGTCGTGAGACAGTTCGGTCCCTATCTGTTGTGGGCGTAGGAGACTTGAGAGGGCCTGACGTTAGTACGAGAGGACCGCGTTGGACAGACCACTGGTTTACCAGTTGTTCCGCCAGGGGCACCGCTGGGTAGCTATGTCTGGAAGAGATAAGCGCTGAAAGCATCTAAGCGCGAAGCCCGCCTCAAGATGAGGTCTCCTTAGAGGGCCGTTGGAGACGACGACGTAGATAGGCCGCAGGTGTAAAGACGGTGACGTCAAAGCCGAGCGGTACTAATAGCCCGAAACTTTCCATGCCGGTTTTAGAAATTGGTGTTTTTGTTGTAATGAAGTGTTTTCTTCCAGGGTTCATGTCAGTAAAATAAGTGAGAAGTAAAAAGGCAAAAGTGAGAAGTAAAAAGGCAAAAGTGGGGAGTAAGCATAACTACTTCACACCTAAAACCTAAAACCTAACACTTACCACTGTTTTACAAAAAGATATTGTATAGCTGAAAAGCAAGCTGAAAACTTTAGGTGGCTACAGCGACGGGGCCCCACCTCTTCCCATACCGAACAGAGAAGTTAAGCCCGCCAGCGCCGATGGTACTGCAGAAATGTGGGAGAGTAGGCCGCCGCTTATTTTAAACGTAAAGCCCGGTTCCTTGATTGGAGCCGGGCTTTTTTGGTGTGATTGATTTTTACAATAGGATCATCTGGTCAAAATGGGGTGATTTACCGATTTTCCGTAATTTTGGAAAAAATTTGACCGATGGATATTGTTCTGATTGGCGCTGGTAACCTGGCAACGCGTTTGGGATTACGACTCAAAGAGTGCAATCACCGGATCGTACAGGTTTATTCACGAACGGAGAAATCGGCAAGAGAGTTGGCCGATAAGCTAAAGACAGAATGGACTACCCGCGTAGATGAGGTTTCCCCGGAAGGGCAACTGTATCTGGTTTCGGTTAGTGACAAAGCTGTGGAACCGTTGCTTTGCAAAATCGGTTTTGGGAAGCGTTTGGTAGCACATACAGCAGGAAGTATGCCTTTGGATGTGCTGCAACCGTTTACTGACAACTTCGGTGTTTTTTATCCGCTGCAGACTTTTTCCAAATCGAGGGCGGTTGATTTCTCCCAGATACCTGTTTGCATAGAAGCCAATAATCCGGAGAATCTTGCTATTCTGCGTAAGCTTGGTGCTTCCATATCCAACGATGTGCGCGAAATTGGCTCGGAGCAGCGACGTCAACTTCATCTTTCCGCAGTATTTGTGTGCAACTTCGTCAATCACCTCTATACTATCGGTGAAGAGTTGTTGAAGGAGAAGGAAATCGATTTTGATGTTCTGAAACCGTTAATTATCGAAACGGCAGCAAAAGTGCTGGAATTTTCGCCAAAGGATGCCCAAACGGGCCCGGCTGTCCGGTTTGACCGGAACGTAATTGACCGGCACCTGGAGATGTTGGAGGAGCACCCACAATGGAATGATATCTACAAATTACTTAGCGAAAGTATTCATCAATTACATACAAAATAAATTATGGCATTTTTCAAGGAAGAACTGATGAACGTCAAAGGCTTTGTTTTCGATGTCGATGGCGTATTATCCCGCATTATACAACCCCTGACAAACGAGGGCGATCCGGTACGAACTGCTAATATCCGTGACGGATTTGCCATGGTTCACGCCATTCGTAGCGGTTATCCGCTGGCCATCATCACCGGTGGAAATACGACCGAAGTTCGGAAACGTTACCAAAAACTGGGCGTAACACATTTGTACATGGGCTCGCTGGATAAGATTACCTTTTTTGATGATTTCCTGAAGAAAACTGGCCTGAAGGATTCAGAAATTATGTACATGGGTGATGACCTGCCCGATTACCTGGTGATGAAGCGTGTGGGCGTTCCGGTTTGCCCGAATGATGCCGTCACTGAAATTAAATCGGTTTCGAAATACATTTCCGACCGAAATGGTGGAGAAGGTTGTGTGCGTGACGTGGTTGAACAGGTACTGCGCGCACAGGGAAAATGGATTGATCCGGAAAAGTTACACTGGAGCAGTTTTTAATAAATTGAGAATTGAAAATACCTGAGAAGTGTTTTCCATTTCCATTTAAAGTGAATTTATGATACTGAACAACCTGGGGAATTATCGTATTGTACTTGCATCGAAATCACCGAGGAGGCAGAAATTATTAGCTGATTTAGGCATCGATTTCGTAACGGAAATCCACGAAGTAGGGGAAGTTTTTCCCGAGGGCCTGCCGATGGAAGAAATTCCGCAATACCTGGCCCGGTTAAAAGCCGAGCCATTTGTTGGTAACATGAGTGATCATGATTTGGTGATTACCTCCGATACCATCGTATATGTGGAAGGGGAAGTGTTGGGGAAACCGGCCGATTATGATGAAGCGGTTGAGATGATGTACAAACTTTCCGGGCGACGGCACGAAGTAGTAACCGGCGTTTGTCTGACATCCAAATCGAAGCAAGTCAGTTTTGCTTCCGTCACCGACGTTTTCTTCAAATCGCTTTCGCGGGATGAGATTGATTACTATATCACTCACTACAAACCTTACGACAAGGCCGGCGCCTACGGTATCCAGGAGTGGATTGGTTACATTGGCATCGAGCGCATCGAAGGTTCTTACTTCAATGTGATGGGGTTGCCGGTGCAACATTTGTACGAGGAACTTAGGAAGTGGTAACCTTTCTCATTGTCCGATAGTCACATCTTTTTATATTTTTGGGTTTTCGTGAACAAATTAACCTATTCATAAAATGAATTTTAAGAATCTACTACTTTCTTTTCTCTTCCTGTGCGTAACGATTTTTTCCGCTTCCGCGAAAGAAGGGATGTGGGTTCCAACGCTGTTGCAGAAATACAACATCGAAGAGATGCAGCAAATGGGATTCAAACTGACTGCCGACGATATTTATAGCGTGAACCATGCCAGTATGAAGGATGCCGTGGTGATATTCGGTGGTGGTTGTACCGGGGAAGTGATTTCGCCCGATGGCTTGTTGATCACCAATCATCATTGCGGATACAGCTCCATCCAGAAACACTCTTCGGTTGAGCACGATTACCTCACCGACGGTTTTTGGGCGATGAACCGCGGTGAAGAACTTCCCAATCCGGGCCTGACCGTGAAATTCCTGGTAAGAATGGATGACGTGACGGCCCGGGTGCTGGAGGGAGTGACCGATTCGTTGACAGAAAGCGAAAAGCAGGTGCGCATCAATGAAAATACGGCGAAAATCGAAAAGGAAGCCACAGAGGGAACCGATTATACCGCTGTGGTCAAGCCGCTGTTTTATGGCAATCAGTATTTTGTGTATGTCTACGAAGTGTACAAGGACATTCGGCTGGTTGGAGCGCCGCCCTCGGCGATTGGAAAATTTGGAGGCGATACCGACAACTGGATGTGGCCACGCCACACCGGTGATTTTTCTGTTTTCCGCATTTATGCCGGTAAGGATAACAAGCCGGCTGAATATTCACCCGACAATATTCCGTATAAACCGAAGAAATTTTTCCCCATTTCGATGGGTGGAGTGAAAAAAGGCGATTTCACTATGGTTTTTGGTTACCCGGGAACAACGAAGGAATACTTGCCTTCGCAGGGAGTGAAACTGATTATGGCACAAAGTGACCCGGAAAAGGTCGCTATCCGGACGAAGAAATTGAATATTTTGGCTGCCGATATGAAAGCCGATCGGGCAGTTCGTATTCAATATGCCTCGAAATACGCGCGCACGTCCAATTCCTGGAAACGCTGGCAAGGCGAGGTGAAAGGATTGAAACGACTGCACGCGGTGGAGAAAAAACAGGAGGGGGAAAAAGCCTTTACTGAATGGCTGGATGATTCTTCTTCCCGGAAGGGAAAATACGATAGTGTGCTGACCCGTTTCGGGGAGTTGTATGCGGAATTTGCTCCCTACCAACGTGCCGATGATTATTACTCGGAGGTCGTGAAACGGGGGACCGATATTTTTAGCTTGGCGCAGAAATTCGATCGTATTCGCCGGTTGGCTGAATACCACGAAACAGGTTGTTTGGAAGGAGCAATTCCGGAAGTGAAAGAGGAGTTGGTCAGCTATTTTAAAGATTATCATCAACCTACGGACGAAAAAGTATTTTCGGCATTATTGGCCATGTATGCTCACGGCCTTCCGGGAAAATGGTTGCCGGAGGAATTGACGAAGTTCACACCTGAAAAATTGACGAAACTCTATCAGAAATCGGTGCTGACGGATGAGAAAGCGCTGAATGAAATGTTGAATGATTTTGATAACCGCTCAGTGAAAAAGCTGGAGAAAGATCCGGTGATGCAACTGTACAGAGCGCTTCGAAATACATATGAAGTTAAAGTGGAGCCCCGTTACCGTGAGCTGAGCGATTCGATAAAAGCCAATCAGAAGTTGTACATGGCTGGTTTGCTCGAAATGAATGAAGGCAAACGGATGATGGCAGACGCAAACTTTACGCTGCGTGTGGCATACGGAAAGGTGGAAGGTTATAATCCTCGCGACGGCGTGCACTATAATTACTACACAACGCTGAAGGGAATCATGGAAAAAGACAATCCGGAGGTGTATGATTATGATGTGCCGGACCGGTTGAAAGAGCTGTATCAACAGAAGGATTTTGGTTCGTATACGAATGGAAAAGGGCAGGTTACGGTGGCTTTTTGTGCATCGAATCATACTACCGGAGGAAATTCAGGAAGTCCGGTAGTTGATGCGGAAGGAAACCTGGTTGGCGTGAATTTCGATCGTGCCTGGGAAGGAACGATGAGTGACATCATGTTCGACCCGGATGAGTGTCGCAACATTATGCTCGACATCCGCTATGCATTGTTTATCATCGACAAATTTGCGGGAGCGGGCTACCTGTTAGATGAAATGGAATTGGTGAACTAAACAGTGCCTCAGGATAAAAAAGAAATCCCGTAACGGCTTAGCCGAATACGGGATTTTCTGATTGAAAAAAGAGAATCAGATTTCGTCGGTTTCCACTACTTTCGACAAGATGTCGGCGTAGGGAAGCAACAGATATTTTTTCCCTTCGAATTCAACTTCATTTCCGCTGAACTCTTTGTACAGCACCATGTCACCCACGGCAATTTCCGGGTTTTCAACGTTGCTGATGGCAGCTACTTTGCCAATGTTCTTTTTTGCTTTTGCCGAATCGGGAATAATAATTCCACCAGCCGTTTTTTCTTCGTGGCTATCTTCGGTTAACTCAATCAGTACATTCTGATTCACTGGTTGAAGCTCTCTCATGGTACCTAAATAATTATGGTTTAACAAATTAAATATCACAGTCGAAAATCGGTGTCAATGAATAACTATGGCTATTAAAAATACAACCAAAATCAGGAACCCAAAAGATACTTTGGCAAAAGAATCGGCTTCAGTAACGCCTTTCCGGAAAGTCCGGTACATGGCGTGACAGGAAAATTACCTGATTCCCAACAGTGCGTCGATACGGGCTTTGTCAAACCCCACAACGACCTGTCCGTTAATGAGCGTCTGCGGGACGCCCTGCTGTCCGCTACGTTTAACCATTTCCTCGGCGGCCTTCTGGTCGCGCGAAACGTCAATGTCGCGGAAGCGAATATTGTTCTCCTTGAAATAGGATTTAATGGCATTACAGTATGTACAGGTGGGCGTCGAATAAACCACGACATTCTTTTGTGGCTTATCCTTATCGCCGGTTGCTGACGAGTGAAAAGCCCCGCCTTCGAACAGGTTCTGATAGAAGCTCTCTTCACTACACCCTTTCACCACTTTTTTCATTTTTCCTTTCTCGAATCCCAGCAAGCTGGGCACGGAAGTAATTCCATACTGCGGATGAATATCCCGAACCGTTGCAACATCAGCCGCAAGCACATTGGCTTTTTCTGCTTTGACTGCCGCCGATTCCACTGCTTTGAGTGCACAACTGTTTTGCTCCGAACCACTCGATTTGTATAGCAGCAGGTACGATTTACCTTCGGTCCCCACTGCGTCTTTTAGTTCTTCGAATGAATGAATTTGTTTCATACGATTAATCTATCTCTAACTGTTTCACTTCTTTTTCGTGTTTACCTGTTTTCCCGCTTTAAGCGGAGAAAAGGCAAGCTTGTATGCGTCTGTGCATTATCTGTTGGGCAGAACACCCGATTGTATTTTCACAATCAACCTCACGCCGCCAACAAGTGTGCCAAGTTGCTAAAAAATGACATCCTGACATATCCAGATGATTAAATATGTAATTTGTCTGAATAAGCACTGTTTGAATATTATTTGCAGGGCGCAATTTTCTTCTGTGAAACACGTGTGTGAATGGTTTTAATTAGTTGAAAATGTGATTTGTGTGTCTTTTATTGGAGTTTTGATAGCTTTATTACACAACTGACAAAATGGACTTTACTGACACTGATGATGGGGCTGGTTATTGTGTAGGTCGGAAGAAAGCGCAAAATTTGAGGAAACAGAAATAGCGATAAACTTAAAAGTAACCGCAATGAAGGATATTGAATCCATCGATGATGTCAAATTTCTGGTCGATCATTTTTATGCCAAAGTACAAGTTGACGATTTGCTCGGGCCCATATTCAACAGTCGGCTCGAAGGGCGATGGGAACAGCATCACAAGCGGCTTTACCGGTTTTGGGACACCATTTTGTTATGCAAACCGGATTACTACGGTAAGCCGGTAGAAATGCATTTCGACATGAATATTGGCGGAGAACATTTCACACGTTGGTTAGAGATATGGACCGAAACGGTGAAAAATAATTTCGAAGGAACGATAGCTGAGCGCGCGTTACTTCGTGGAAAAACAATGGCAATGGCATTTCTTGACAAAATCGAGAAGCATAGGCAAAACAGCTGGAAGTCTAAGGAAATTAACCGCAAAGCGTGTATAAATCGAGGTAAGAATTGATGCACATCACCGGGATATTTCCCGATTTTCTCAGTAGTTTCCGGATCGTCAGTCCCAGCCAGTTATCGATAAAAGTAGTTTTGTCGTTTCCAGAAACAATTAATAAAGCTTCCGAAACACCAAGCGCATGTTCCAGCGCCGACCTGGAGAGTTTCCAGGTCTGATAGCTACTTTCGATTACCTGGTAAGGAAAGGCAAATTTGTCGAACAATACTTCGATGGCAGACAAATTCTTTTCAACACGCTTTCGATCGTCTACTCCCGGTTCCCGGGCAGCCAGTAAATCAACCAAGGCCTGATTATTCCGTCCGATATAGCTGGCCCAAAGTGCCAGATCCTTGCTTCGCCGCATGTAACCAACAGGTATCACCAGTCGTTTGTAAAGGTTCCCGATTTCTTTTTTACCATTGACAAACAGGAATGGAAAACCTGACAATTTCAGTTTAGGCAGTAGTTGTTTTGAAGAGGTTTTGCCCGCCGTCATCAGGATGACATCGTAAACTTCCGACAAATCCATCAACATTTCTTGTGACAGATCGTGTTCGCGAACAAGGTACCGAACCCTGACTGAGGGGATAATATCTGATGTTCGTCCGGCCACTCCGCGCATTTTGGCTTCGGCCATCAGCTTATCTTCCTGGTGTTTGTTGTCTATCAGATGGAGCAACAATAACTCCTTCTTCAGGATACTTGCCAGGTAGGTTCCATGAAGCAAAGCGGCGTCCATGCCGGGCGAGAAGTCGCACCAAACCACTATTTTTTGTTCCGGTTCAGCCATTGTCGAAAGTTAGCAAATATTCGTTCTTCATTATCAAAATAACAAAGCCTGTAATGGACGGATATGTGCTGAACGTCATGTTTCTGCCTGTCATCTATCAGCATTTCCATCTTCATATTTTAATACATTTGGCTCGGGTTGATTAAAATTAATATGCTGTGATATGCTAAACAAACAACTATTATCGCCAAAAAGTATTGCCGTTATTGGCGCTTCGAATGATGTTTCGAAACCAGGAGGTAAAATTCTGCTAAACCTTCAGGAACATAAATATAAGGGTAAGCTCTATGCTGTAAACCCTCGCGATCCCGAGATTCAGGGAATCAAGACTTTTTCAACAGTTGATGAGTTGCCGATGATTGATTTGGCCATCCTGGCCATCCCGGCCAAACTGTGTCCGAAGACGGTTGAGATTTTGGCTTACACAAAAAAAACAAAAGCATTTATTATTATTTCCGCTGGTTTCAGCGAGGAAAGCGAGCAGGGGGCTGAATGGGAGCGTCAAATGGTGGAGACGGTAAAATCGGTTGGCGGTGTGTTGATTGGCCCTAATTGTATTGGTGTTTTAACGCCTGAATATGCAGGCGTATTTACATCGCCTATTCCCAAATTCGATCCGAGAGGATGCGACTTTGTGAGCGGATCGGGTGCAACTGCCGTGTTCATCATGGAGTCGGGTATCCCGAAAGGGTTGCATTTCGCCAACGTTTTTTCGGTAGGAAACTCGGCACAGATTGGTGTAGAGGAGGTCTTGGAATACTGGGATAAAACCTACGATCCGGAAACATCGGCACCCGTCAAAATGCTTTATGTGGAGTCAATTCATAATCCCGATAAATTCCTGTGGCACGCTTCTTCCCTTATCAGGAAAGGATGCAAAATTGCCGGTATCAAAGCCGGAAGTTCGGAAGCCGGAAGTCGTGCTGCTTCCTCACATACCGGTGCTATGACCAGTTCCGATTCTGCCGTAGAAGCGTTGTTCCGTAAATCCGGAATTGTTCGTTGTTACGGGCGGGAAGAGTTGACAACGGTTGCCAGTATTTTCATGTTTGAAGAATTGAAGGGAAAGAACATCGCGATCATTACACATGCCGGCGGTCCCGCGGTTATGCTGACCGATGCACTTGAAGACGGAGGCCTGCGTATCCCGCATTTGCCGGATACCAAAGCAAAAGCTGCGTTGAAGGATAAGTTGTTCCCAGGTTCATCGGTTGAAAATCCCATCGATTTTCTGTCCACCGGAAATGCGGAACAGCTCGGGGCAATTATCGATGCCTGCGAAAATGATTTCGAAGATATTGACGGTATGGCCGTTATTTTCGGGAGTCCGGGATTGCAACCGGTTACCGATGTATATAAGGTGCTGATCGATAAGATGAAGACTTGTAAAAAACCGATTTACCCGATTTTGCCGTCCGTCATCAATGTGCAGAAAGATGTGGCTTACTTCATTTCCAGTGGAAATGTGAACTTCCCTGACGAAGTGTTGCTGGCGCGCGCGTTGACGAAAGTATATCGTACGCCAAAACCATCAGACGAGAATATTTACCTTGAAGGAGTAGACGTTGCTGAAATCAGGCGTGTTGTCGAAAGTTGTGAGAATGGTTACATGCCGCCGGAAAAAATTCATGCGTTGCTGAAAGCAGCCTCAATTCCGTTTGCGCAGGAGCGCGTGGCAAAAAGCATCGACGAAGCCGCCGAAGCTGCCAAAAAACTTGGCTTCCCGCTGGTGATGAAAGTAGTTGGACCTTTACATAAAACGGAAGTAGGAGGTGTTTCCTTGAACATCCGGGACGAAGAAATGGTCCGGAAAGAGTTCACCCGGCTGATGAAAATCAAAGATACAACCGCTGTTTTGATGGCAGAACAAGCCGAAGGCATCGAGCTGTTCATCGGTGCTTCTTACCAGGATAAATTCGGTCACGTGATGCTTTGCGGAATGGGTGGCATTTTTGTGGAGGTATTTAAAGATATAACTTCCGGCCTGGCGCCGCTCACGTTCCCCGAAGCGCATTCGATGATTCGAAACCTGAAGGCATACAAAATCATCAATGGCTACCGTGGAATGGAAGGTGTTGACAAAGATAAATTTGCAGAGATCATTGTTCGCCTGTCTTCTATGTTGCGATTTGCAGTGGAAATTAAAGAGTTGGATTTGAACCCATTGCTGGGGAAAGGCAATCGCATTTTGGCCGTGGATGCACGTATCCGCGTCGAAAAATAATTGAACCGTTTATGCTTATAAATGAATGACGTATTGAAATCGTCCGGCTTCACGCTTCTTCCGGTACAACCGGAAAACCAATTGTTGTGGGACATACACGGAAAGGCATCAACATGTGGTCCGAAGTGTTTGCCCGATCGTTGTGTATGGCAGGCGTTTACAGGAACGATATCGTTCAGATTGCATCCGGCTACGGGCTGTTTACCGGCGGCTTGGGAATTCATTACGGAATGCATGTACTGAAGGCCATTTTATTCCGGAGATTATCGATCCGGTTACGCTGGAACCGGTGGCCGAAGGAGAGATGGGTGAGTTAGTGTTTTCGACGATTACCAAAGAAGGAATTCCGTTACTTCGTTACCGGGCCCGGGATTTAACCCGGTTGATATATGATAATGCTCTTGCGGCCGGACACTTGTCCGGATGGAGAAGTGCAAAGGCCGCAGCGATGATATGCTCATTATCCGGGGAGTAAATGTTTTTCTGTCGCAGATTGAAGCCGTTTTTACTGGAAATGAGTGAAACAAAACCGCATTACCCGCTCATTGTGGAGCGGGAGAATCCTCTCGATACCTTAAGCCTGATGGTGGAGGTGCAGGGGCAATTCTTCTCCGACGAAGTGAGGAAACTTCAGGATTTGAGAAAGCGGATCACGCACAAACCGGAAAGTACGCTGGGATTGACTGTTGATGTAAAACTGGTTGAACCCAAAACGGTTGAGCGGACAGCAGGCAAAGCCAAAAGAGTGATTGACAAGCGGAATATTTAATCCGGTTTCCCGGAAGAAAGCCCCCATTATTTTGGTAAATTGAGGGCGCCAACCATAACACATAAGTAAGATGATGATTAAACAAATTTCTGTTTTTCTGGAAAATAAATCGGGGTGACTGAATGAGGCCTCCCGGATTTTAGGAGAAGCAGGAATTCACATAAGTGCATTTTTCGTCGCAGATACTTCCTTCTACAAAATTTAAGGATATGAAGAAGTTTCGGGATTTGAATTTTTACGAAAAATTATTGGTGAGTGCCCTGGTCGTTATTCTGGCGCTGATTGCGTTTAACTGGAGTTCATTTTCGGCAAGGGTGATGCATAGTTTTAGTGTGTATACCGAACAACCAAAAACAAAGAATTAACATTTGCGGAAGAACTGGAAAGTGAGTTAATTCCGTGATGTAAAGCCTTGTTAGTCCGCTCACTGATGCACTGAAACAGGCGAAACCCGTGGGGAAACAGGATTTTTTAATTAACTTGCTCAGGATTAATAAACGGATTTAAACTTGATTTAGTGAAAAAGATATCCATACAGGGAATAAAAGGCTCCTTTCATGAAGATGCCGCCCGGAAATATTTTGGCGATGATGTGGAAATAGTGGAGTGCCGGACGTTTCGTAAAGTTTGTGAATTGTTAGATCGCGATGAGGTTAACGGCGCGGTGATGGCTATCGAAAATTCCATTGCCGGCAGTCTACTGGCCAATTATGCTTTGCTTCAGGATTTTCATCTGCATGTTGTTGGCGAAATATACCTTCATATTCAGATGAATCTGATGGTTTATCCGGGAGTTAAAATTGAAGATATTCAGGAAATTCATTCGCATCCTATTGCCCTGCGGCAATGTTCGGAATACATTGACCAACATTTTGGCGAGATCGGGTTGCGGGAAAAATCAGATACAGCCGGAGCCGCACAAGAACTGGCAAGAGAAAAATACAAGAATGTGGCGGCCATCGGGAACCAGCGCTCAGCTGAGATTTATGGCCTTGAGGTCCTCGAGAGGGGAATTGAGACAAACAAGAAGAACTACACGCGTTTCTTTGTATTGTCGAAGCATAACAATCCGATTGCAGGAACCAACAAGGCGTCTATCTCGTTTCAGTGCGGGCACTATTATGGCGCGCTGGCAAAAGTGCTGACCATATTTGGTGACAATAAGATTAATTTGACAAAGATTCAATCAATACCCATCGTTGGAAGGCCCAATGAATATTCATTCCATGTTGACCTGGAATACGATACAGAAGATAACTACGAACGTGCCATTCATTTGGTACTTAAAAATGTTTCGAGCCTCGCCATCATGGGGGAATATAAAAAGGGGGATATTGAGTTAAACAAACCACAAACGTCAAGCAATGGATAAAATCGCATTATTCTTCGGGCCGTTAAACGGTTCGGTACATCACGCGGCTAAAATTGTAGCACAGGAATTTGGTGAAGAGAACATCGATCTGATTCCGGTTAATCAGGCATCCATTAATGATTTGAATAAATATGGGAAAATTATTTTTGGAATTTCCACGGTCGGGAAAGATACCTGGGACCAGGAGTTCTCCAATACCGATTGGGCCGAATTCTTTCCGGTAGTTCGTGATTTTGATTTCAGTAGTAAGAAAGTGGCATTGTTCGGCCTGGGCGACCATATTACCTATGCCTATCATTTTGTTGATTCAATGGGGTTTCTGGCCAGGATTATACTGAAGAATAAAGGTACCCTAATCGGGAGAACATCTCCTGAAGGATACAACTTCCAGGACTCTGAAGCATTGAAAGAGGGCCTGTTTCTCGGCCTTCCACTCGATGAAGATTATGAAAAGGATCTTACCCCCGAAAGAGTGAAAGCCTGGGTTGCTCAGCTGAAAAAAGAATTTTAATATGAAAAAGGATAGTTTTTTATCAAACTGAAAGCGCCGGATCGTTAGTTCCATCCGGATCGTAAAAACATGTTGCCTAGCATTCTGCAAGGCTTTGCTAAACCTGCTATTCTTCGTTTATTTCTTAACAAATTACAATTTTAAGATGGGCAATACACCAATTAACAGAGAAGTTGTTGAACAAAATATTTTGGCATTGGACGTCCCGGATCTGGGGTGTGCTTCTATACGCGAAATCGTTCAACTGGTAAGTAATATCGAAGAAAAGACCGGTGACCGGTATGTCCGGATGGAAATGGGAGTTCCCGGGTTGCCTCCGGCCCGTATTGGTGTTGAAGCTGAAATCGAAGCGCTAAGAAATAATGTTGCCTCTATTTATCCGCGAATTGATGGAATTCAGCCATTGAAAGACGAAGTTTCACGTTTCGTCAAACTCTTTATGAACATCGATGTGGATCCGCTGGGATGTATTCCTACGGTAGGCTCGATGCAGGGAGGTTATGCTGCTTTTCTCGTAGCCGGAATTTGCCGGAAAGAAAGGGATACCCTGTTATTTATCGACCCGGGGTTCCCGGTGCAGAAACAACAAATGTTGGTGATGGGGCAGAAGTACGAATCGTTTGACGTGTACGATTTCAGGGGTGATAAACTTAGGGAGAAGTTGGAGTCATTCCTTTCGAAGGGACACATCCACTCCATTATATATTCTAACCCGAACAATCCTGCATGGATATGTCTGACGGAGGCCGAACTTCAGATTATTGGCGAATTAGCGAATCAGTACGACGTAACGGTAATGGAAGACCTGGCGTATTTTGCCATGGATTTCCGCACCGATTTATCTAAACCGGGTGTGCCCCCTTATCAACCTACCGTGGCACGGTATACCGACAATTATGTATTGCTGATTTCAAGCTCGAAAGTGTTTTCATATGCGGGTCAGCGAATTGGGGCAATGGTCATTCCCGATGCCCTGTATCACCGGGAATATCCAAATTTGGAAGCCCGATTGAATGTGCATACCTTTGGTGGGGCGATTGTTCACCGGGCACTCTATTCGTTGTCATCAGGTACTTCGCATTCAGCACAGTATGCTTTAGCGGCTATGTTAAAGGCGGCGAATGATGGTGAATTCGACTTTGTTGAAGATGTAAAGGAATATGGCGAACGGGCACACATCATGAAGGAGATATTCCTTAAATACGGATTCCGGATCGTATATGATAAAGATATGGACGAGGAGATAGGCGATGGTTTCTATTTCACGATAGCTTATCCCGGCATGACCGGAAGTGAGTTGCTTCACAATCTCTTGTTCTATGGTGTTAGCGCCATTACATTAGGCAATACAGGAAGCACAAAAGAAGGTTTGCGTGCCTGTGTTTCGCACGTTGGACGCGACCAGTTTCCCGATTTGGAAAAACGGCTCGGGCAATTTCATCACGATTTCCCGGTAGGGGAGAAACGGGAGACAAGTCGTGAGATGATATAGAAAATCAAAGAATCAACGATAACCAAAAAATCAATTTAGAATGGCTAAAGTTAAAGGAGCAGTAGTAGTTGACGTGGACACGTGCAAAGGATGTAATTTGTGCGTCGTGGCATGTCCTACTCAGACACTGGCTTTGCACCGCAACGTCAACGGAAAGGGATATCATTATTCGTACATGGAGAATCCGGAGGCTTGCACTGGTTGCTTAAACTGCGCACTGGTTTGTCCGGACAGTTGTATTACGGTGTATAGGGCCAAAATTGCTTAACTAACATTCAAGAAACGTTAACATAATGGGAGAACTAAGATTAATGAAAGGTAATGAGGTGATTGCCGAAGCGGCCATCCGTTGTGGATGTGACGGTTATTTCGGATATCCTATTACCCCGCAATCCGAAGTTATGGAAACCCTGATGAACCGTCGTCCCTGGGATGAAACCGGCATGGTGGTCCTTCAGGCCGAAAGTGAGGTGGCTTCGATTAACATGGTTTACGGAGCTGCCGGTTCAGGGAAAAAAGTAATGACTTCCTCGTCAAGTCCCGGTATCAGCCTGATGGCTGAAGGAATATCCTATATTGCCGGGGCTGAACTACCTTGTCTGATTGTTAATGTGCAGCGTGGTGGCCCTGGTTTGGGGACCATTCAGCCTTCGCAGGCCGACTATTTCCAGGCAACCAAAGGTGGTGGTCACGGTGATTACCATTTAATTGTACTGGCACCTGCATCAGTTCAGGAAATGAACGATTTTGTCGATCTGAGTTTTGAGCTGGCATTCAAATACCGGAACCCGGTGATGATTCTGTCGGATGGCGCGATTGGCCAGATGATGGAGAAAGTGGAACTGGCAGATTATAAGCCCCGTTGGACTGACGAGGAAGTGAAAGAGGTTTCCGGAAGTTGGGCCGCTATTGGCAAAAGTCCCGATCGCGAACAGAATATCATTACTTCGCTGGAGCTTGCGTCGGATAAGATGGAGCAGAATAACATTCGTTTCCAGGCGAAATACCAGAAAATTCGGGAAAACGAAGTACGCTTTGAAGCTATTGAATGCGACGATGCCGATTATATCCTGGTCGCTTTTGGTTCGGCTGCACGGGTTTGCCAAAAAACCGTACAACTGGCCAGAGCAAAAGGGCACAAGGTTGGTTTGCTTCGTCCGATTACTCTGTTCCCATTCCCAACCGAAGAGATAAATAGCATGGCCGGGCACGTAAAAGGATTCCTTTCAGTGGAAATGAATGCAGGACAGATGGTGGAAGATGTTCGTTTGTCAGTTAACGGTAAGGCGCCGGTTGAGTATTACGGTCGAATGGGAGGTATCATTCCTTCACCTGACGAAGTTGAAAAGGCTCTTGAGCAAAAATTGATAGGAGGATAAACCATGGGAGAAGTAGCAGAAAACATACAAAATATCATCAAACCGGAGAATCTCGTTTACCAGAAATCTCCAGTTTTGACGGATAAAGTGATGCACTATTGTCCGGGCTGCAGCCATGGTGTAGTGCACAAAATTATTGCAGAAGTGATTGATGAAATGGGCATTCAGGAAGATACCATCGGTGTTTCACCGGTAGGATGTTCGGTATTTGCCTACAACTATATCGATATCGACTGGCATGAAGCAGCTCACGGCCGGGCACCGGCAGTAGCTACAGGGGTAAAACGGGTTTTCCCGAATAAATTCGTCTTCACTTATCAGGGTGACGGTGACCTGGCGGCGATCGGTACAGCTGAAACCATGCACGCAGTGAATCGTGGAGAGAATATCGTGATAGTATTTATCAACAACGCTATTTACGGAATGACTGGTGGACAAATGGCTCCGACGACGATGGTCGGTCAGGTCACAGCAACCACTCCTTACGGTCGTAATGTCGATCTGAACGGATACCCGCTGAAAATTACTGAGCTGATTGCCCAGTTGCCTGGTGCAGCGTATGTAACGCGCCAGAGCGTGCAGACGCCGGCAGCCGTTCGGAAAACGAAAAAAGCCATCCGGAAAGCATTTGAAGTGCAGGCTGACAAAAAAGGGACCGCTTTCGTGGAAGTGGTTGCGACCTGTAATTCAGGATGGAAAATTTCTCCGGTTGAGTCCAACAAATGGATGGAAGAGCACATGTTCCCGTTCTATCCGCTTGGCGACCTGAAAGATGGAGAAAGGGAAGATCCGGAAGCGTTGAAAATGAAT
This sequence comes from Prolixibacter sp. SD074, assembly GCF_009617895.1. Taxonomy (NCBI): domain Bacteria; kingdom Pseudomonadati; phylum Bacteroidota; class Bacteroidia; order Marinilabiliales; family Prolixibacteraceae; genus Prolixibacter; species Prolixibacter sp. SD074. The sequence goes on along the minus strand of NZ_BLAW01000001.1, from coordinate 2,226,398 downwards.
GTTTAATTGATTACCGAACCAAAAAATCAAGAGATGACTGAAGAAATCATTATAGCCGGATTCGGTGGACAAGGCGTTCTTTCCATGGGGAAAATCCTGGCGTATTCCGGTGTTATGCAGGATCAGGAAGTAACCTGGTTTCCTTCGTACGGACCTGAAATGCGCGGTGGAACGGCCAATGTGTCTGTTATCATCAGTGACGAACGCATCAGTTCTCCCATTTTGCACGAATTCGATACTGCCATCATCCTGAACCAGCAATCGTTGGATAAATTCGAACAACAGGTGAAGCCAGGTGGCGTTTTGTTATACGATCCGAATGGTATCGTTCATCCTCCTACCCGCAAAGACATCAATATTTACAAGGTGGAAGGAGCACGTTTGGCAGCTGAAATGGGTAACCCTAAAACATTCAACATGATTATTATGGGTGCCTACCTGAAAGTGAAACCCATATTTGGAATGGAGAAGGTGAAGAAAGGATTGGAGAAATCACTTCCCGAAAGGCACCACAAACTCATTCCGCTTAACCTCGAAGCCATTGAGGTGGGGCAGAAGAATATGGAAGTTGTGCACACCGTTTAAACTTGATACAATAGAATCAGCCCGGGCATTTGTCCGGGTTTTTTCGTTAAAAAGTTTTACCGGCAGTCGAGCAGATAAACATCAAATATTATCACCGGAACAAAAGTAGAGGAATCCTTATTAAACCAGGCTTGTTGAGCGGATTAATTTTTTTATGTTCTATAATAGCTATTTTTTTCTATATATAAATAGCGCGATGTCTCAATGTGAATGGGATGTTAAGTTATTGTGATTCAAACAAAAAATAGTTACATCTTTTAACTTGTTTATAGAATATTTAAACCGCGTATTCTATAAGTCTGAATGGTAGTTCGTTATGTTTTGGCGATTAATATTTTGTTTCTACTTTCACGCCACTTTTAATGTTGCCCGATGATTGAAATTGTTCGGATTATCAGGCGATTAGGTTGCTTCGTTCTGCATAAGCAGAAAGTTTAAATGACCATTTACGTTCAAAAAACAAGCAAATGAAACTACTAAAAACTATCGCAACTATTGTGGCGGTAATGGGTATTTCCCAGTCACTGTCAGCTAAGAATTTTTACCTCAAAGCACGGGGTGGTTACGGATGGGGCGTCGCCAAGGATGGTTATTACGTTGATTTAAATCAGGGAAGAGTTACCGCAGATGGCTACCAGGAGCAAATTTATACCTCCATTGGTGCGGGTATTCCTGTAGGAATTTCTGCCGGTTATTACCTGAATGATAATATTGGAGCTGAGCTTGATTTTACTTACCTCATCGGTAAAACAGTAAATGTTGCCGATTACAATGTTCCGAATTCAGCAGGCCAAGAACCCAATATTGATGTTTATACGCATCAATATCGTGTTTCACCGACCATTATTATGAGCACTGGTCATTCAAAAACCTTCTCAGTTTATACCAAAGTTGGATTTGTATTGCCTGTTGGGGGCTACTCCATGGTGAATGCTAATATAACTCAGTTGATGCCCAATCCGTCTGACCCAACCCAAATGGTTCCGGTTGCAGATTTGAAAGTTGAACAGAAAATATACGGTAAATTTTCGCTGGGTTTCAAAGGCGTCCTGGGTGTTGAATATAAACTGGACGAAAAAATGTCTGTATTCACGGAGATTGAAGGTGTCTATTTGAATATTAAACGGAAAAAAATGGAAGTAACCAGGTATGAGGTAAACGGGCAGGATGCGTTGAGCACTTATCCCGGAGCTACAACGGTTAATTACAAAGACAAAATTCAGGTTGACCAGAGTGGTAATCCGGTAAATGCGAACGAAGCGCTGTCAACAACTTCACCTTACAGCAAGCAGGGTATTAATCTTGGTTTCACTTACTATTTCTAAAAGAAGCAAAATATTTTGAATCGGATTAATTCATTCGATTAACAAACAAGTTCATTCAGATATAAAAAGAGCCACGCCGATTACGGTGTGGCTCCTTTCTGTTAGCTGAAATTTTTGGTCTCGATGTAATCAGCAACTTTCTGGGGAATCAGTGGAATCAGCGATAGTCCTTTGCTCAAACGCTCCCTGATTTCAGTTGAGGAGATATCCAGAAGTGGAGCTTTCAGTAGTGTTGCGTTTGGATGGTTTGCCAGTGCTTCGTTCTCATACCCGGGCCGGGGATACACGATAAGTCCGAATTCATCGAGAATCTTCTGATGATCACGCCAATGGTCAAATGCTTTCAGGTTGTCACCTCCAATCAACAATTTGAATGTATGTTGAGGAAAATCTTGCTTCAACCGCAAAAGCGTTTGGTAAGTGTAGGATGGCCGCGGCAAGTGAAACTCGTAGTCCGAGGCTTTAATTCCTTCTTCTCCTTCAATAGCCAGTTTTACCATAGCAAGCCTGTCCACCTCCGGCCAAAGCATTTCTTCCTCTTTTAACGGATTCTGAGGTGAAACAACCAGCCATAATTCATCGGACAATTTTTCTTTCAGCACCTTGTGCGCGATAGCCAAATGGCCGTTGTGAATTGGGTTGAAGGAGCCAAAGTAGAGTGTAATATTCATTCCTCCGGGTTATTTTTCCAGAAAAGCTCTCACAGTTTCTTCTGCTTCGTTTAATGCAGTTTGCAGATCATCATTCACCAATATGTAATCGAAATATTTGGTGTAAGTTAATTCATGTTTGGCCTTAGTTACCCGTTGGGCAATCACTTCCGGGCTGTCGGTAGAGCGCTGAATGAGCCGTTTTTCCAATACTTCGATGCTCGGTGGTTTGACAAATACTGCCAGGGCTTCGTCGCCGTAAAATTTTTTAATGTTCGTTCCGCCTACCACATCCACATCAAATAGTACATGCTGGCCTTTTTCGCGAATGCGTTCGACTTCACTTTTCAGGGTACCGTAATAGCTGCCGGTATATACCTCTTCCCATTCCAGAAATTCATCAGCAGCCAGTTTTGCCTTAAACTCATCCACCGATAAAAAGTAATAATCTTTTCCATCGATTTCTCCATCCCGTGGCTCTCGTGTTGTTGCTGATATCGAGAATCTAAAGTCGAACGGGCAGGTGAGGAGGTGCCTAACAATGGTTGTCTTACCCGAACCGGACGGCGCCGAGAATATAATCAGTTTGCCTTTCTTCATTTCTACAAATAATCGCTCTTCCGCAAGTTATAAAACATTCAGTGTTTGTTCTTTTACTCGTTCAAGCGCATCTTTCATCTGAATGACAATTTTCTGAATTTCGGCATGGTTGGCCTTGGAACCCATCGTATTGATTTCACGCCCAATTTCCTGGGCGATGAACCCTAGTTTTTTTCCTACCTGCTCATCCAATTTCATGGTTTCAAGAAAATAGATACAATGATTGGCCAGTCGGACCTTTTCTTCGTTGATGTCCAGCTTTTCCAGGTAATAAATCATTTCCTGCTCCAACCGGTTATTATCCACGGAATCCGAAGCTTCCAACTCATTCAGGTTATCTATAATGCGTTCCTTTACTTTGTCGAGGCGCTCTTTTTCGAAAGGTTCCACTTCTGGAAGTAAATTCTGAATGCGCCGGATATTCGACTCAATGTCTTTGTACAAGGCATTACCTTCCTGAACTCGGAATTCATCGAGGTGAAGAAGTGCTTCTTTTACTTTGCCGATAATTTGCTTCCACTCCTCTTCATCCAGCTCTTCACGCTCCGTTTTAACCGTATCCGGAAGGTGCATTATAATGTCGAGCAACGATTGATTTTCATCGATCCCAAGATCTTTTCGGATCGAATTAAGTTGTTGATAATAATCGCGTACTACTGCGCCATTAATGGTCGCATTGCTTTCCTCTCCGAGCGATTCAAGGAACATGTTGTATTCCACTTTCCCGCGCCCCAATATATCAGATATTAATTTCCGGATGGAAATATCTTTCTCTTTATAAAGGCCCGGCATGCGGGTGTTGATATCAAGTTGCTTGCTGTTTAGCGATTTTACCTCGATGGTAATTTTCTTGTTCGGTAGTTGGCATTCGGCTTTACCATAGCCGGTCATCGATTTCATCATGGACGAAAAATTTTGTTCACAAAATTAGGCTTTTCCAACGGCATTCTAAAAAAGTGGGTGCCGAATGCGTATGTTTAATTGAAATTATCGGTAAATTACGTTTTATTTACTGCAAATGACAGATGATTAAGCTTATTTATAATTGGAAATCAGAGTAAAAACTTTTGCTTTTCGGCGGATGCGAATCAAACTGAGCTTTTGTGGTACCAATTTTGTTTAACAGATAAAACAATCCGGGTAAACCAAAATAGTGCAACCAATGAAAATGACCTGCCGATTATTCCCCGCTTTATTGCTCATCTCACTGTTTTCAACAACCCGGGCTGCGACACAGCAATTTTCCTACCGGGAAAAATGGGCGGAAGCCGATTCGCTGGCGCACATACAAATGCCGGAATCGGTGAAAAAAGTGGTACGGCAGATAGCCACCCAGGCAACCAAAGAGAACAATGTTCCGCAAAGGGTGAAAGCGTTTACCACACTTCAGTTTCTTTCACTGAAAGATTCATTGCCTGAAAATCCGCTACCGGCATGGCAGGTTGAAGGTGAAAAATTAGACCTTTCGGGAAGAGCCATACTGAAAGCGTACGAAGGAGAATATTTTCTTCAGATCTATCGCGATAATCGTTGGAAAATTCTTGACAGAGCCCGTGGGGGGGTCGACTCCACCGATATCAATACGTGGGATGCCGGTTATTTTGTCGACCACATTCATCGGTGTTTTAACGAGGCATTACAGCATACCGATAACCTGGCAGAAATTCCGGCAAAGAATTGGCAAGCTCTCATTATTGACCCAAAAGCAGATTGGGAACGTACGCCGGATTTGCTCGATTTGGTGGTCCGGAAAGCGCTGAACTTTTACCAGGACGGCAGTTTATTTACCCAGCCGATTCGTCGGCCACCACTACCTCTTCAAAAGGCTGCTTTGGGGTTGAGAAAACCGGGGGGTGTGATTATTGACCGGAAAACGCCGTTGAACTTTTACGATCACTCAATCATTCTTTACCGTTTGCTCGAAAGATACCATCAGCGCGATGGAAATTCAGTAGCGTTGTTTTATGCCCGGCTCGACCGTATAAAATTCACCTACCGGGAATCGTCGCATGGAAATGCTGATCGTTTGTTTTTGAGTGAGATACATGGACTGGGAAAGACAGTTGCCCACTCCGGTTTGTTGGCAGATGTGTGGGAAGCGGAAGCGGATTTTTACCGGCAGCGGGGAAGCAGGTTTTTAGATAATGTTCCGCAAACAGCTGAGCAACGAATGGATTGGCTGAAAGCGGCTAAGTTGTACGAAAAGGCCTGGAGAAAATTCCCAAAAACAGAGGTGGGCAAGAGAAGCTTCAATAGTCTTCAGCTACTAAAACGGCAGCAATTATCCGTTCAATCGGAGACAGTCGTGAGGCCCGGATTTCCTTTTGCTGTTAAGTTGAACTACAGCAACCTGGAAGAAGTGAACGTCTCTGTCCATAAAATCAACCAGAAACTTTTCCAAACCTATTTTCTGAAATATGGTCAGTTGAAAGCAAGGGAAGATTCCTCGAAGCTACTTCGTTGCCCGGTTATTCAGGGAAAAAAATACACGCTCGTACCTGATAGTGATTTACGTTCGCATAGCACCGAGTTGCTCCTAAAACCATTAGAGGCAGGAGTATATGTGATGCAAATAGATGGCGACGGCTGTGAAAGCCTTTTCCCGCTAACGGTTTCCCGGACGTATATTGAGCAGGAACGAGTTGATGCCGGAAGCATTTTTTCGGTCCGCCGGCAATCGAACGGGGAAGCTGTTGCCGGGGCCGAATTGAGTATACGGAAGTTAAACGGAGAGCAACTTAATAAAACGCTTCTCAAAACGGACGATAAGGGCAGGGCACGTTGGACAGGTGAGGGCAATTTGGTGCAGGTTCGTTTGTCTGCTGATACGGTAAGCCTGCGTTGGCGTAAGCCGTATTACCGCCATCAACCGGAGACAACAGAAGAAAAGACCTGGTTCTTCACCGATCGGTCCATCTACCGGCCGGGACAGGACGTTTTATTCAAAGCCATTACTTTTCGAACGCATGGCGATGCGGCCCGCGCGGTTGCCGGCAAACCCCTGGTCGTTTTTCTGCGCGATACGCATAACCAGGTAATCGATTCGCTGAAACTCCTGACCAATCGTTTCGGTAGCGCCATCGGTCAATTTCGTTTACCCGCAGGTCGTTTGGCTGGGAATTTTACGCTGAGAGCATCCGATGGATATCAGTCGTTTCGGGTAGAGGCTTACCGGCGGCCCGGATTCCATATAGCATTCGATAAATTTGATGGTCAGTACGAGGCGGGGCATCCGGTAACCGTTAGCGGAACGGTCAGGTCATTTAATGGTGTCCCATTGGCAGGCGTATCCGGAACCTATAAAATTACCCGGCAAACGCTATGGTTTGAGCGCTCGGGAAACAACCCTGATGACGTTCTTTCCGGCGAGTTTAAAACGGATTCAAACGGTCTGTTCCGTTTTCAATTCATGCCGAAGTCCACCGAAAATGAGTTTCATTTGAACTATGATATTGAAGTAGATGTGACTGACATCAGCGGAGAGGCTCAGACTGCTAACCAATCATTGAACATCGCTAAGAAGGCACTGTTCGCCCAAGTGAATGTTTCGCATCAGGTGGATGCTTCCGATAAAAGTATCCGGAAGGGAAAAGGAATAAAGGTGGGGCTGAAATTTACGAACTCAGCCGGTCAGGTTGTTTCGGCGAAGGGAACGGTCACCTTCGCCCGGCTCGAAACTCCTGACCAATCATTAAGGGAGCGGGAGTGGGAGGCACCCGACCGGCCAGTTTACACGAAGGAAGAGTGGGATAAACTGTATCCGGGAAACGTGTATGGTGATAAAATAAAACCGGAAGATTTTCCGGTTGAAAAAGTGTTGACCACTTTAAAATTCAACACGAAGGATCGTTCATGGTGTTTCCTTCCGGGGAAAAAACTGAAGCCTGGTTATTACAAGGTCACAGCTGAAACGAAGGATGCGTTTGGTCAGAAAGTTACCGGTGAGCGGGTTATCCGGGTATTTAGGTCCAAATGCCGGACATATCCGTTTGTCGATCCATTTTATGCCAACATGGCAAAAACGTCAGTGAAGGTTGGTGATCACCTGAAGCTGGACCTGGGAACAACCGGTGAAAGTTTTTGGCAGATTTCGCTGGAAGAGCCGGATACCTTAATTCAACTTCCGGTGGTGAAAACGAATAAAAGTCGTCGTCAGGTGAGCATTCCGGTGACAACAAAAATGGTCAACGGATTAGCTGTTCACGTATCGGCTGTACAACAAGGCCGTACTTTTCGGAAGTTTTTCCGGATTAATGTGATGCAGCCGGATAAAAAATTACAGGTCAGTACTGTCGATTTTCCTGAGAAGACAGGACCCGGCAAAGAGGTCTCCTGGAAAATCCAGGTCACCGACGAAAGTGGCAAACCCGTTCAGGCAGAAGTGGCAGGTGTTGTATATGATGCATCGCTGGACGACATTCGAATGCATAGCTGGAGTTTGAGCCTTTTCAATCATTGGTTTTATGTCCGGCAAATGCCGCTGATGATTCGTTCGGTACAAAATGATTATGGCCATTGTCAGAATCTGCCGATGAAAGATGTGCAATCCGAAGTGGTTCCGGAGCTGGGGCTTCCCGGATGGGTATTTGGGCAAGAGAACAGTCCTGTTTTTTTCACGGCCGAAAAAGCGGATGAAACACAGGTAGTGGTTAATGAGGGCGTTGCCGACAAACGGGTAGTGATTCGTGGCGTTGGCTCTGCACCGAAAGTTGAACAGCCGAAAATTCGCAGTGATCTCCGCGAAACAGCTTGGTTTGGCCCGCAGTTGAAAACCGATGCGAACGGAATGGCTACCGTTCATTTCCGTATGCCCGATGCTTTGACGAAATGGAAATTCATGGCACTGGCACATACCGTTAACGGAAAAACCGGTACGACTGACACCTCGTTTGTCAGTCAAAAACCGTTGATGGTCGAGCCGTATCCTGTGCGTTTCCTGGTGGCCGGCGACCAGGTGGAGTTACCGGCGAAAATAACCAACCTTTCGGGAAAAGAACTGGAAGCTGATATTCATTTGAATCTGATTGCTGTTGACTCGAACGATACGTTGCAACCCGGATTTGAGCCACGGCACATTGTCCTGGAAGACGGCGAGTCAGGTGCTGTGAAGTGGTTGGTGCAGGCTCCCGAAAAGGCCGGGTTATACCGGATTCAGGTAATTGGATCAGCAGGAAACCTGGGTGATGGATACGAAAAAACAATTCAGGTTCTTCCGGCAAAACAATGGATGGTACAATCGGAAACGTTCCAGTTGAAACCGGGTGGAGTGAAGGTTTGGGGTCCCTTATTCCCGGAAGGAGAACAGGCGAACGACAGATGGACGCTGGAATGGATGGGAAATCCGGTTTGGCAGGCCATCGAAGCATTACCATCGGTGATGAGTTCCCGTCCACAAAGTGCAACGGGACTGGCCAACCGGCTGTATGCTTACACAACCGTTCAAAGCTTGCTGAAGCAACATCCGGAGATTGAAACAGAATTGGCCAAACGAAGAATCCGCTTGCTGAATACAACCGATTCGTTGAAAACGCAGATGGAACGCAACGATGATTTGGCTAACATCCGGTTGAACGAGACGCCGTGGATGGATGATGTTGTTCGGGAGAAAAAGCAGTTGCAGTTATTCAATCCCGACACCATTGCCACGAATATCAGCGATGACTTATCACGCCTCAAAGCCATGCAGCAGGAAGACGGTGGTTTTTCCTGGTATCCCGAAATGAAGGCAGATGCATGGATTACAGCACAGGTGGTTAACCGTCTTTCTTCTCTCGTTCATAAGAGTGCCCTGTCGGGAAAAGAAAGAGCGATGGTGGGCACGATTCTGGCAAAAGCCATGCGCTACCTCGAAAAGGAAATGGTGGCAAGCTACAAGCGGCTGAACGGGAACGGGCAGAAACAAGATGTTCCGTCATCCAACATCATCGACTATTTATATGCCGCCACAATTCTGGAACAACAACCTGTCTGGAACGAAGGACAAGCCGCAGGGCAATTCTTCTTACGGAAGCTTTCTCAAACCTGGATGAAATTGAGGCTGTACCAGCAAGCACAAAGCGCCATGGTTCTGTGGCAGAATGACTACCGGAAAACGGCCCAAACAATCATCGGGTCGTTGAAAGAGCGGGCGGTGAAGAGTAAAACGCTGGGCATGTATTGGAGAACGGAGAATTCGTCCTGGTCCTACCGCGAATCGTCACTGTCGCTGCAGTCCGTCATGATGCCGTTGTTTGAGAAAACCGGTGCCCCGAAAGCTGATTTGGCTGCCACTAAATTATGGTTGTTGCAGCAGAAAAGAACGCACGCGTGGGCTACTTCAACCGAAACGGTGAAAGCGGTTGAAGCGTTGCTGTCGACCGGAACTGATACGAGCTTACAGACATCTTTGCCTGTCATTGTGTTAAATGGTCAACCCGTTTCGATAACCCATTCCGGTTCGCCGAAAGGTTATTTCAAATACACGTTGTCTTCGGGATTGCCCGAAAACTCAAAGCTGGAGCTTCGGAATAACGGAAATACAACGGGCTTTGGCGCCTTGTATCACCAGTTCTTTGCCCCGGTCGATAGTTCGTTGTCAACCGCGAACGGAATGGCGGTGACCAAATCGTTGTACCGCGTTATCCGCAATAATGATGGAGGATCACTCTCCTCCAATTTGAAAGGGGCCAGGCCGGGTGACTTGTTAATGGTGCGGTTGCGTATTCATACAAATCGTGATTTGGGATTTATCTCCATAGCCGACGCTCGTCCGGCCGGCGCCGAACCGGTAAAGCAGCCTTCCGGCTACGAATCGAGCGGTCGCTTGTGGTACTATCGCGTTAATACCGACGAACAAACCCGCTTCTTTATTCAGGAATTAAAACAAGGCGATTATTTATTGGAATATCCCTTAAGGGTAAGCCACAATGGTGATTTTAGCACAGGTCGGGTAACCATTCAGTGCCAGTTTGCACCGGCATTCAACGCATCCGATACGGCAGGAGAGGTTATCATTACCCAATAGGTTGAGGGTCGTCGGGGTAAAAGCCGTAACGTGGGGCGATAGGCTCGGTACAGAAAGGGTTCGGTTGGCTGAATAGCCCCAAAACATGTTAAGCATGCATACTTTTTCGTGCTGCACACCTTAAAACATGTTCTGGGTTGACCTCCTGGTTGCTGCCGGTGGTGTCACGTCCCGTAGTCGTTTTATATTTTTCGTTTGTTGGTAATGATGAAGTAAATAATAAAGCCAAACGAAACAAAAACCAGTACAATTCCAAATGGAATGAGTGTATTAAAGGAATGCACCCATGGAATTCCCGGTAAATTCTGAACTACGTCGGCTACGATGAGGCCGACACCACCCATGAACGTCACCAAAGCCCATTTCAGGGTTTTGTGCCGGCTGGGTTCCGGATCTTCAGCCGCATGCGGAACAACTTCCAATATGCCGGCTTTCTCAAAATGTCCTTCTTTAATGATACGGCGTTTCAGGAAATAGTCGGTCAAAGTCCTGAGCAGGTAATATATACCGTAAAAAACGACTGCGGTTACGAATACGACTTGCATAATTTTCAGTTTTAAATGTTGTTTGGCTTATATGTCGACTCGGCGATAAGAAAGGTTGCAGCAAATGTCATTTTTTTCGGTTAGCTTTATTTGAAATCAAGTTGAATGGGTGAAAAACAGTAATAAAAGGTGATTGAATCCTTTGTCTCGAAATTTTATTGAGCAGGAGTGCAACATTTCTTCAGGCTTCGAAGACTTATGTACGTATGAACGATCACGATATCGTAAAACAGGTAGTTGATGGAAATGAAAATGCTTTCCGGTTTTTGGTGCAGAAACATCAGAAGTTGGTGTGGCATGTGGTTTGGCGTGTGGTCGGGAAGCCGGATGAAATCGAAGATATTTGCCAGGATGTTTTTATGAAAGTGTACAAAAACATCTCCCGTTTCCGGAACGAATCGAAGCTGTCGACCTGGATTGGCTCCATTGCCTGGAATACTTGTTCTGATTACCTGAAAAAGCACAAACGTGATCGATTGGATTTGTCAGGGACCATTCCGGTAAAAGCCGAATTGGCAATGACCGATGATGCGACCTGGCGTGCGGTGCACGAAACCGACATGAAGGCGGTGGTGCGGAAAGGTATCGAACAGCTGCCGATGTCCTATCATACCGTTTTGACGCTCTACCATCTGGAGGAGTTTTCGTACCACGAAATTGACGAGATTACCGGCATGCCGGAAGGAACGGTGAAAAGCTGCCTGAACCGGGCGCGAAAGCAGTTACGGGAAATATTGGAACATGCCCTTCCGGGGGAAGCCGGGGTTTTTCATCGAATGGAATCATGATTTTTTGATTAAATTAGGATGTTATGAAGGAAGAAGCATACAACGAAATGGACCAGCTGATTCATGAGGTTTTGGAAGAGGGGCCGGAGTTTTCACTTTCAACTGATTTTGCCGGTCGCGTTAGCCGCAAAGTGGGCGATCGCATGTTGAGGAAACGCTTACTGTCCGAATATGCATGGAAAGTTGGTGTTATTGTCGTACCTCTATTAATTTTAACGGGCATCTTTTTCTATTTCGATCCAAAAACAATCCATCAGATGTTTTCGAATGCAGCAAATGAATACCTTCCTTATATATTACTAATTGTACTCGTTGGTTTGATTGTTTTTGCCGATCAGGTTATCCTCCGTTTCTTTTTATTACGAAAAAAATGACCTGCTTCCGGTTATATAGTTCTTAAAGTATTTGATACCGTTGTCTTTTCGCAGGAAATATGCGAATTTTACCCACGAAAATAAAATATTATTTCATGAGCGAAGACAGGCAGATCATTTTTTCGATGTATAAGGTTAGTAAAACCTTCCCACCGCAGAAACAGGTCATCAAAGACATTTCTCTTTCCTTTTTCCTTGGAGCGAAAATTGGGATCATTGGTTTGAACGGTTCCGGTAAGTCAACTCTGCTAAAGATTATTGCCGGCCTGGAAAAAGATTACCAGGGCGAGGTGGTATTTTCGCCGGGGTACGATGTGGGTTACCTTCCCCAGGAACCGCAACTCGATGAATCCAAAACGGTAAAGGAAATTGTGCAGGAAGGTACCCAGGAAGTAGTCGACATACTGAATGAATATGAGGAAATCAACCAGAAGTTCGGTCTGCCCGAATATTATGAGGATGCCGACAAGATGCAGAAGTTGATGGATCGTCAGGCTGCATTGCAGGAACACATTGATGCTACCGATGCCTGGAATCTCGATAACAAACTGGAACGTGCCATGGATGCCTTGCGCTGTCCGGACGGTGATACGTCGGTGAGTATTTTATCGGGTGGTGAGCGTCGCCGTGTGGCCCTCTGTCGTCTACTGCTTCAAGAACCCGACGTACTGCTGCTCGATGAGCCGACCAACCACCTGGATGCTGAATCGGTGCAGTGGCTCGAAATGCACCTTCAGCAATATAAAGGTACGGTCATCTCCATTACGCACGACCGCTACTTCCTCGATAATGTGGCTGGCTGGATCCTGGAGCTCGACAGGGGCGAAGGCATTCCCTGGAAAGGAAATTATACCGGATGGCTGGAGCAGAAGCAAAAGAAGATGGACCAGGAAGCGAAAGGAAATGCAAAGCGCAGGAAAACATTGGAGCATGAGCTGGAGTGGGTACGTATGAGCCCCAAAGCCCGTCATGCCAAATCAAAAGCCCGTTTGGGAGCTTACGAAAAGTTGCTGAACGAGGATGTGAAACAGAAAGAGGAAAAACTGGAAATCTTTATTCCCAATGGTCCGCGTCTTGGTGATAAAGTGATTGAAGCACATGGCGTTTCCAAAGGATTTGGTGAACGATTGCTATTCGAAAATCTTGATTTTGTTTTGCCGCCTAACGGGATTGTTGGGGTAATTGGTCCCAATGGTGCTGGTAAAACCACCTTGTTCAAGATGATTATGGACATGGAGAAACCGGATAACGGAACTTTTTCTATTGGAGAAACGGTTACGCTAGGTTATGCCGATCAAACACACACTGATATTGATCCGGAGAAGACGGTGTTCCAGGTCATTTCAGGAGGTAACGATGAGGTTCAGGTCGGAGGGCGCTCTATCAATGCAAGAGCTTATGCTGCCCGCTTCAACTTCAGTGGTGCCGACCAGGAGAAGAAATGTGGCATACTATCGGGAGGTGAACGCAACAGGCTGCATCTGGCACTTACGCTGAAGTCGGGTGCTAACGTGCTGCTTCTCGATGAGCCAACCAACGATATTGATGTGAATACATTGCGGGCGCTGGAAGAAGGCCTTGACAGTTTTGCCGGTTGTGGCGTTGTTATTTCACACGACCGGTGGTTTTTGGACCGTGTTGCCACCCATATTTTGGCCTTTGAAGGCAACTCTTCGGTGTACTTTTTCGAAGGAAGTTACTCCGAATACGAAGAAAACAAGAAAAAACGCTTTGGAGATACCGGTCCACACCGGATAAAATACAAGAAATTGGTTAAATGAACATAGTTGTATGTGTTTATTTATGAAGCCGGGTTTTCCCGGCTTTTTTCTATTTGTAGCAGGTAGTTGCATTGTCAATTGTCAGGTATAGAGGTGTTTTGGCCCTGATTATAAGGTTGGTCCCTTCTTTTACATAAATCTTAAAAATAAAAGGGCGTACAAAGAATGATTCTAATTTTTTGTTAACTTTATTTAAAGTTGGTTTAAATAAAGTTAATGCTACGAGCGCATTGCGCATTGTATTAGTTGTTTAAGTGTGATTTGCCATCCGGGTCGCGATGTGTTTGTGTCGATTTTATTAAAAATCTAATATGGGGCCTAACTTTTGGCATTTGGGACGGATAAAAAAAATACCTACGTTTATCCCACCAAAACGATAGGAATAGTAGGACATTAAAATCGAATGAAAATGAGAGTAATATCGTTGCTTGCTGCCGTCCTTTTTTTGGGGAATTGGCAGGTGAAAGCGCAGGAGTCATTCCACTTGGTAGCTGATAAAAGTTCTGCAGAGGTAGATGGGACTTCGACACTACACGATTGGAATATGAAAACAACTGATTTGAAGTGTGCCGCAGTGATGGAAATGGATGGAACAGTTGTTAATAATATTGAAAACGTGGCATTCTCTTGTCCGGCCAAAAGTCTTAAAAGTCATGAAAGTTCCATGATGGATAAAAAAGCTTATAAGGCTATTAAGAGTGATAAGCATCCTGAAATCCTTTTTACTTCGGATAAAGTGGAAAATTTGGAGAGCAATGGAAATGAATTTAGTGGAGATTTAGTAGGAAAACTACAATTGGTCGGAGTAACCAAGACCATAAAAATTCCTTTTAAGGGTAAGGTAACGGATGCTTCCCATGCAGTCGTTAATGGTAGTTTTAAACTGAAAATGTCGGAATACGGAATTGAGCAGGTAACAGCCATGCTTGGCGCTATCAAAACCGGTGACGACCTCACCATCAAATATAATTTTGAATTAGGCAAATAGAGAAAACGCAGTGTTCGACCGTGAGTTGGATTAGTGTGAATTGCGGGGACATTGCACCGATAAATAAATAGTAACCACAGATTTTAACCAATTGTTATGAAAAGAGTATTCTTTCTTTTAGCAGGGTTATTGATTGCTTCGTTCACTTTTGGACAGCAATTCGAACAACCCAAACTTGATGGAAGCAATTTTACTAAAGTTCAAGCACATTTAGGTGCCGATTTTGCCCTGCAATATCAGGCTCTTACCCAGTCGGCTGATGGTACAACGTTGACTCCGTTAGGTAAAGGTTTGAACCTGCCTACTGCAAACATGAAAATTTATGCCGATCTGGCTCCCGGAGTTCAGGTTCACCTGACTACCTATTTGTCATCTCGTCACCATGAAGAAACGTGGGTTAAAGGTGGATATCTGCTGATGGATCAGCTTCCTTTCCTGAATTCTGATGTGATTAACAAAATAATGGAGAAGGTAACATTGAAAGTAGGTATGATGGAAATCAACTACGGCGACCAACACTTCCGTCGTTCTGATAACGGTAATGTAACCCGCAATGCATTCGTAGGAAATTACATCATGGATGGTTTCACAACTGCAGGTGCTATTGAAGCAATGTATCGCAACAACGGCTGGATTGCGATGGCTGCGGTATCCAATGGTGCACTGAAACCTTCTCTCGTTTCTTACAATGCAAGTACGCAGACTTACACTAGCTACAATACTGCTGATCAGTTGGCTTATTACGGAAAAGTTGGTTTTGACAAACAACTGAATGAAAATTTCCGTTTGCGTGCAACTGTGTCACTTTATAGCAGTGCGAAGAACAATGCAGGTTCTCTTTACTATGGTGATCGTGCCGGTTCCCGCTACTACCTGGTAATGAAGCCTGAAACCAATAGTGCGAGTGATGTCGATCAGACATCAAATCATACGACTGGTCGTTGGGGCCCGGGTTTCACCAGTAAAGATAATTCAGAAATGTTTAACCTGTTTGCCAAATGGTATGGTTTGGAAGTTTTCGGAACCATTGAGAAGGCAAAAGGAACAACTCCTGGCGGTAACGATTTCGATTATAACCAATATGCAATCGAAGGCCTTTATCACTTTGGCGGCCAGGAGCAGTTCTATGTTGGCACTCGCTACAACAAAGTGAAAAACAGTGACAGTGATGATATGTCAGTTGACCGTGTACAAATTGCCGGTGGATGGCATATGACCAAGAACATTGTTGCCAAACTGGAGTATGTCGATCAGAACTACAACAACTTTGCTCTGTACGGTAACAATGCCGAATTTAAAGGCGTAATGTTCGAAGCCGGAATTTCTTTCTAAGTTCATCCAGGTTACATCCATTATATATTGTTTAGTAAAGACCTTCCCCCACGTGGGGGAAGGTTCTGTTTTTTTAGTTAGTGAAGTAATTTCACATAAGTTCCGACAGGTTGGAACAAATGGTTTTAATTCGGGTATGTCTTACTATCACCGGAAAGCAAAATGAGAAGAAAGATTTACATAGGGAAGGTGTTGTTTCAGGTTGGTCTTTTCGTTTTTCTGCTGCATTTCGGAGGACGGGCAGAAGGAGCGGATTTCAGAGGAGTCTGCCAACTTGCCAAAGTGCGTATTGATGGTTCGACAAATGTCAATCAGTTTCATTTTTATTATGAGCAGCCTCTGACAGAGAACTTTTCATTTGCAGTGCTTCCTACCGATTCCAACCGTCTCGATTCTCTCTCTTTTTTCATACCCATCGAACATATCGATGCCAGTAATCCGGCAATGCTTGATGATTTTAAGGAATTGCTGAAGGCATCGCAATACCCGAAAATTCAAATTACCATTAGTGACGCCGAATTACTGCATATTTTTACTTCCCGGGACGTCAAGAATATTCCGATAGATATAACCATCGCGGGTATGACCAATGATTATGTTTCGCCAATGGAAGTGGTCCGCAGCGAGAAGAATCTGATTGTTGTCAAAGGAAGGACCCGCATTCAACTGACGGATTACAACATTTCTCCGCCGCGTCGTTTCCTGGGAATGATCCGGGTGAAAGACGAAGTATTTATTAATTTTGATATCAAATTAATCACCCAAAAAGCCAATTCGCCGTGAAGTTTAATACGAAAACCAGGTATGGGATCCGTGTAATGATTGAGGTTGCATTAAACGGAGGTCCAGAGGGAATTTATCAAAAGGATATTGCCGAAAATCTGGATTTGTCGGTAAAATACCTCGACCAGATTATTGCTTCACTGAAAGCAGCAGGTTTAATTGCCAATGTACGCGGACGAAAAAGTGGCTACGTTCTTGGACGCGATCCTTCCCAAATTACCATCTACGATATCCACCGGGCCTTCGAACCGGGGATTTATGTTGTCGATTGCCTTTCGAAAAACTACGAATGCGAGAAAGCAAGCCGTTGCACAGCCCGCGACTTCTGGGATATTTTAAACCAAAAAGTCGTTGACCATTTTAAAAGTATCACGGTTGAGGCGCTGGTGGCCGATGTGCGAAAACGCAACGAAGAAAAAGCGTGAACATTCCCAGCTGTTTTAAACCATTTTCAGGTTTAGCTTTTCTTTTTTTCCTGCCGGAGCTGGATTTTTAGCGGCTATTTTTCATTAGATATGATCGGCGGAAATTTATTGTGTTACAAAATTGTTTCCCCCCCCGGCTTTATCGTGTTATATTCTCTATCAAGTAAATCGCCGCTTCAACCGAAGTGGTTGTATCTCAAAATTGTTACTTCAATGTTACCTGCATGTTTTCAGGTGGTTAAAACCCCCGTTTTTACTGGGACGAAAGCGCTTTGTCCCGTAACATTATTGTAATTTTTACTTAACCAGAGTGTAACAACCTCGTACCACATTTGCCAGTGGAAAGTTACTTTAAGTTATCTAACAATGAGAAAAATTCGATTCAGCTTGTTGCTGCTGATCATGATCAGTGGCAGCTTGTTTGCGCAATCAGCGAATTCGGAAAAGAGTAGTGTTGATTTTAAACCAAAAGGGGACCCTTTCGTAAAGATTTTTAGTAATTTTCATTACACGACGATGGATGGAAATGGGCAGCCTGCCTTCGAAATTACCCGGGCTTATTTGGGGTATGAATATTTTTTCAGCCCTGTGTTTTTAGGAAAGGTAAATTTTGATGTGGGCAATCCCGGGGTCGGCAAATTGGAAATGACAGCCTATTTGAAAAACGCCTACTTGCAGTATGCCGACGGCAATGTAACGGTGGCACTGGGTTTAATCGGAACAAAGCAGTTTAAACTGCAGGAGAAAGTGTGGGGATACCGTTATCTCCTCAAGTCGTTTATGGATGAATACAAATTTGGTGCAAGTGCTGATTTAGGCCTGTCGGTTAATTACAACCTGGCAAAGGCAGTCAGTGTTGATTTGACGGTTTTGAATGGCGAGGGATATAAGAAATTGCAGAGTGATAGTGTCCTGATGTATACTGCGGGTATTACTGCTCAACCTGCCAAAAACCTTTGGGCCCGCATATATGTTGATTACATGAAAAAAGACGTAGCTCAGAGCACATATACCGGTTTTCTCGGTTATACCGGAAAAATATTTACTGCTGCTGGTGAGTACAACTATCAGAAAGGGCATGGCAATGTTGCCGACCACGATTATTCAGGTGTTTCGGTCTACACCGTACTGAAAATGAAAAATCATATGAACCTTTTTGCCCGCTTCGACCATTTGACCTCGAAAAAAGTAGATGGAGCAATCGAAAGATGGAACGTCTCTAAGGAGGGACAACTCTACATTGCCGGCATGGAATTCAGTCCGGTGAAGGGCATTAAAATTTCCCCGAACCTACGGGGATGGAACCCGGCCCAGAGCGGGGCAGGTTTCGCTACCAGTTTCTATCTCAATCTTGAAATGAAATTTTAAATCATCCTTCAATACATCAAAAGCAACTTTTAAGTAGTTGAATTATAAAAACCTTTCAAAATGAAAAAGATCTTAATTTTATTGGCTGTCGTAACGGCGTTTACAGCGTGCAAAAGCGGCAGTAAGAAAAAAGGTGCCACTGAGAAATCGGCCAATAGTGAAATCTCGCTGAGTGCGGCGGGAGCAACCTTCCCAATGCCGTTTTACAACATGGCATTCAAGAAATATACCGGTGAAACTGGTGTGTTGATGACTTACGGTGGAATTGGCTCAGGCGGTGGTATTCGCAGCCTGAAAGATAAAGTAGTTGATTTCGGTGCAAGCGATGCATTCCTAACAGATGGGCAGGCAACTGAAATGCCGGCACCTATTGTTCATATTCCAACTTGTATGGGAGCGGTAGTAGTTGCGTTCAATCTTCCAAATATCGAGTCGATAAAACTGACTAATGACGCGTTGGCTAAGATTTTCCTGGGACAGATTACCAAATGGAATGATCCGGAATTGAAAAAGCTGAATCCGGAAACGAAATTCCCGGATATGGCTATTTCCGTTGTTCACCGTTCAGACGGTAGTGGAACCACCTTCATCTTCAGTGACTATCTGACTAAAGTAAGTCCTGAATGGGCTGAAAAAGTTGGTAAAGGCAAATCCCTGAAGTGGCCTGTAGGTATGGGTGCAAAAGGTAATCCTGGTGTAGCCGGGACCGTTAGCCAAACAATTGGTGCTGTTGGTTACATTGGTTCTGAATATGCTTTCGCACAGAAAATTTCGTACGCATTGTTGCAGAATTCATCAGGTAACTACATCAAACCTTCACTGGAGTCAGTTAGTGCTGCCGCTAAAGGTGATATTCCTGACGATACCCGTGTCATGCTGAACAACTCTTCTGCACCGGATGCTTATCCTATCAGTGGATTTACCTGGATCATCCTATACAAAGATCAGAACTACGATGGCCGTTCAAAAGCACAGGCTGAAGCAACAGTAAAATTCCTCGATTGGCTGGTATCACCTGAAGCTCAGTCATTGGCCCGTCAGGTAAATTATGCACCGCTTCCAGCGCCTGCAGTAGAAAAAGCAAAAGCCATTTTGCGGTCGGTTACCTACGATGGTCAGCCACTGCTGAAATAAAAGCTACTAACCCGATTTGATGAATAGCGATAAGATTACAAAATACATTTTATTTACAGCATCATTATTGATACTGGTAGTCGCAGGCGGTATGGCCTTCTCCTTAATCAGGGGGGCCATACCTGCCTTCGATCATTTTGGTTGGCATTTTATTACATCAACAGATTGGGATCCTACGGAGGGACGTGAAAATTACGGTGCTTTGCCGTTTATCGCTGGTACCATGAGCACATCGGTTTTGGCATTGCTCATTTCCATTCCGATGGCTTTCTCAACGTCGTTATTTGTTGCCGAGTATTTCCGGAAAACCAGGGTTGCTTCGGTATTAAGTTCGATGGTTGATCTGCTGGCCGGAATACCGTCAATCGTTTACGGCTTGTGGGGATTTTATACATTAAGGCCATTCATCGTCAGTCTCGGACTCAGTGCACAGGGATACGGAATTTTTACGTCGGGCATTATTTTGGCCATTATGATCATTCCGTATGCCACTTCCCTCAGTAACGAAATCATCACCATGGTACCGAATGAACTGAAAGAAGCAGCTTATTCGCTCGGTGCCACCCGGCTCGAAGTCATTTTCAATGTGATTATTCCCAATGCCCGTTCGGGTATTGTTGCCAGTTATATTCTGGCTTTTGGACGCGCTTTGGGAGAAACCATGGCCGTCACCATGTTGATTGGTAATGCAAACAAGGTTCCAACGGGGCTTTTCAGCACGGGAAATACCATGGCCAGTGTCATTGCCAACCAATTCGGCGAAGCAGCCGGTTTAAAATTAAGCTCACTGATTGCAATTGGCTTACTGTTGTTTGTGATAACAGCGTTGGTCAATGCTGCCGGTAAGTTTATTATTCGAAAATTATCCTGATGGATAGAATCTTTCAAATCAGTAAGAAATGAAAGCTACGGTAATCCGTGACCACTCCAAAGCGAGAAATACCAAGAACAAGGTATTTTTGGGGGCTGTCATTTTCTTTTCGCTTCTGACGATTCTTCCGATTGCATTTATTATCGGGGAGTTGGTGATTAAAGGAATTGGGCAAATTAATCTCTCATTCTTTACGCAAATTGCTCCTGATACACTGGAAGCAATGACGGCAAAAACAAATGGTGAAACGATTCCGGGAGGAATTGCCAACGGTATAACGGGTTCCATTCTGATTGTTCTCTTGGCAGCGGTAATGGCTATTCCGTTCGGAATCATTATTGGAATTTACTTGTACGAAAACCAGGGGAAACGTTATTCCAATGTGATTCGTGATATCACCGATGTTCTTCAGGGAGTACCATCCATCGTTCTTGGTTTGATAGTCTACCTGTGGGTGGTAAAAAATATTACGAATGGTTATTCTGCCCTGGCAGGTAGTGTGTCACTATCCATCATGATGTTACCTTTAATTATCCGGTCGACGGAAGAAACGTTGAAAATGATTCCCGAAACATTGAAAGAAGCTGCGGTAGCCCTGGGCGTTCCTTATCACAAAATCATTCTTCGCGTATTGATTCCCTCCAGTTTCAGCGGATTGCTCACGGGTATTCTGATTTCTATCTCCCGAATTTTGGGGGAAACGGCACCGCTGATGTTGACAACGCTTGGGAACCCGCAGATAAACTGGGACATCACTCAACCAACGAGTGCGGTGCCTTTGTTGATTTGGGATTTCTACAACGATCCCAATATGGTTAGTTTGATATGGAGTTCATCCCTGTTTTTGATGGGATTCGTATTGACACTGAATATCATTTCCAAACGAATTTCAGCAAAACATAGTATTCATTAACTTAGTAACGTTGGTTGCCGGAGTGGATGCCGGTTGGGTCAAATGATTGAATTAAGAACATAAAGCATATTTAGCTTTAATCGAACGATTATCGATGAACGAAAATATTATTGAAGTAAAAGATCCGGTTTTGTCCATTAAGAACTTGTCGATTGCTTACGACAAGGGAGGTAAATACGCCATTAAAGATGTTTCGGTAGAGGTAAAACGCGATGCCATTACGGCGATAATGGGCCCATCTGGCTGCGGGAAAAGTACTTTGTTGCGAGCCATAAACCGCATGCACGAGTTATATCCCAACATTGTTACAGAAGGAAAAATCATGTTGAATGATGAAGACGTTTATGACATGTCGACCATTAAGCTCAGGCGGAAGATTGGAATGGTTTTTCAACGCCCGAATCCATTCCCGACCATGAGCATTGCTGACAATGTGATTGCCGGGTACAAGCTCAATGGAATCCGTTTGAAGAAAAGTGAGAAAGAAGAAATTGTTGAAACGTCGCTCCGTGATGTGGCTTTGTGGGACGAAGTAAGGGAGTCGCTCTTTAAGAAGGGAACTTTCCTTTCGGGTGGACAGCAGCAAAGGTTGTGTATTGCCCGGGCGCTGGCTTTCAAACCGGATGTGATTTTGCTGGATGAGCCGACTTCGGCGCTCGATCCGGTAGCTACGGCTCGCGTGGAAGATCTGCTGGTAGAGTTGAAGAAAAATTACACCATCGTTTTGGTGACGCATAACATGTCGCAGGCGGCCCGTATTTCAGATAACGCCATGTTTATGTATCTTGGAGAATTGGTGGAATATGACAAAACCAAAACCATGTTCACCAATCCGAAGGATTCTCGTACCGAAGGATACCTTACCGGAAAATTCGGTTGATGAGAAACCGGTGGCACAGTATATTTGTAAAAAGTAACCAACTTAACCAAACGAAAATTCAAACTTTCCTTAAATCGAAAAACAAATGAATGTAAAAAAGGAAAACGCGATACTCGATATTCTTTCCCGTTTTGAGGACATGGCCAACCTTATCCTTCATCAACTCGACCTGGTTGAGGGAGTTATGAGCCAGGGTGAGGCCGAGGTTCCGGACGAGGTTTCGAAAGAAATTAAGAGTAACGAGAAAAAAATCAATAAGCTGGATGTGAAAATCGGCGAAAAAATCATTAACACCATTGTACTGCAAAAGCCCGTTGCTTCCGACTTACGTCAGATGATGGCTATTTATCAGATGGTTAGTGATTTGGAACGAATTGGTGACTTAGTGACCAATATTGCTGGTTCAATACCCAGGATTAAAGATGAAGCGGTATTTGAGCGTTTGTCAGATGTTATTTCCAATATGTTGATTTCGAGCGTTAATATGGTTCGGAAGTCGATTCTTTCGTTCATTAATAACGATAGGGAATATGCCATTTGGACCATTAAAAACGATTCGGTGATTGACGAACTCAATCATAAACTCATTAAGAAAACCGTAAAAAAGAGCAAACTGCCCAAGGAAACGCAGGATATGTTGCTCAGTTTCATTAATATCAACAGTATTATTTCGAATATTGAACGAATTGCCGATCATGCAACTAACGTAGCTGAAGCATCGATTTACTCACTTGATGGGACTGATATCCGCCACCAGCATATTGATTTGGATGATGATGATTAATGGCGGGAACAGGGCTTAACAGTGGTGAAGGAGCTTAGTCGGCTTAAAACTTATGAAAAATGGCAAAAGATAAACCTCGCATTTTAATTGTTGACGATGAAGAGGATATTTGCGAAATCCTTCAGTTTAACTTAGAAAGTGAAGGTTATGAGACTGATGTAGCCTATTCTGCTGAAGATGCAGTGACCCAAAAGCTCAAGAAGTATAACCTGATTTTGCTGGATGTGATGATGGGAAAAATGTCGGGTTTTCGCCTGGCTGAAAAGATTCGGAAAGACATGGGGCTGACGGTTCCAATCATTTTTCTCACCGCAAAGGATACTGAGAATGACGTTGTAACAGGCTTCAATATCGGAGCCGACGATTATATTGCAAAACCATTTTCGATAAAAGAGGTGGTGGTACGGGTAAAAGCGGTTTTGCGCCGCACTAGTGGTGAAATACAGCACGTTGAGCCCGTTATTACTTCCGGTAAGTTTAAACTCGACACAGAAGTAAAACGCCTGCTGATTGAAGACAAGAAAATTGATTTGACTCGAAAGGAGTTCGAAGTGATGCGGTTATTAATGGAAAATGAGGGAAGGATCTTCCCCCGTGAAGATATTCTTAGCCGTGTATGGAGCGATGATGTGGTGGTTACCGACCGGACCGTTGATGTGAACATTACACGGTTGCGCAAGAAATTGGGAGAGTATGGAAAGTGCATCCGGAACAAGTCGGGTTTTGGCTATTATTTTGAGGTTTAACACTGACAAAATTTAAATAACAACGATGTTTACAAAAGACAGCTTTCAACGGAAATTATTCGTCTATTACTTCTCTCTTTTTGTGGTGTTTACGATGTCGATCCTGATATATCAGTATCAACGCGAAAAGGACTACCGGAAAGGACAATTGGATGCCTCGCTTGAAAGCTATACCAATCTGACGGATCAATACATCCGGCACGAAGGAATTTATTCCAGTAGCAATTTTGCCAAACTCGATTCACTAAAAGCGCTGATTCCAACGGATGAGGTTCGTATTACGGTCATTAATCACGATGGCAAAGTATTATACGATAGCTCGGTGAAGGATTATACACACATGGAGAACCACCTTCATCGCCCTGAATTGCAAAAATCCATCTACTCCGATTTTGGTGCCAACCTGAGAAAATCGGCCACTACGGGCAAGAACTACTACTATTTTGCCCGGTTTTACCAGGATTATTTTGTTCGGGCAGCCGCCGTTTACAACATGCAAATTCGGCATTTCCTGAAAGCAGAGAAAACATTCATTATATTCATCCTCTTCCTGTTTTTCGTGATTTGGTTTGTTCTCCGTTTGGTTTCCCGTCGTATGGGCGACAGTATCTACAAACTGAAGGATTTTGCAGTAACAATTCGTCGCGGTGGGATCTACGATCGGAATATTCAGTTTCCTGATGATGAACTGGGAGTAATTAGTCACGAAATTATTAAGCTCTATAAGCAACTCCGCAGAACAAAAGATGAACTGACCCAGGAGAAAGAAAAACTATTCAGTCACCTTTTCGTGCTAAATGAAGGAGTGGCATTCTTTTCGTCCGGGAAGAAGACATTGCTTTCCAATAATCATTTCATTCATTTCATTAACATTATTTCGGAAGAATCCACTATTTCGGCCGAGCAGGTTTTTCAAGTCAAAGCATTTGAAACGATCAACCAATTCCTCGGCGAAACACTGAAGTCGGAAACCGAGTATTTCCTGCATGATTTGCCACGCATGGAGCTGAATCTTCAGGTAGCTGGTCGCTATTTCCATGTTCAGTGTATTGTTTTCCAGGACAAGACTTTTGAAATTATTATTACCGATAATACCAAGCTGGCTCGGCAACGGCTGATGAAACAGCAGATGACTTCGAATATTGCGCACGAGCTGAAAACGCCCATTGCTTCGGCAAGAGGGTATCTCGAAACGATTCTCGAGTCGCCGGATCTGGATCCGGAAAAACAACGCCACTTTATCGAAAAAGCCAACGGCCAGGTAAACCGTTTAACCAAACTGGTAGGCGATATTGCTTTATTAAATAAGATTGAAGAGGCAGGTGAATATTATGCCATCGAAAAGGTGACGGTTGGCAAGTTGATTTCGGAAGTTGTCGACAGTTTCCAGACGATGATCAGCCGGAAGAGCGTGGTGGTGGAAGTCGATGTGGAATACGATTTGGTTATAAAGGGTAATTACTCACTGGTATTCTCCATCTTCCAGAATCTGATGGAAAATGCGCTGAACTACGCCGGTGAAAACATAACCATCACCATCAAACATTATCTCGAAGACGATAAGTTCCACTATTTCGCTTTCTCCGATAATGGTATTGGTATCGCCGAGGAACATCTTTCACGCCTCTTCGAACGGTTCTACCGTATTGATACCGGGCGTTCACGTAAATTAGGAGGAACAGGATTGGGACTGGCCATCGTGAAACACGCCGTGGTGTATCAGAAAGGCGAGATTACCGTACGTAACCGGAAAGAAGGAGGACTGGAATTCTTGTTCTCGCTGCCTCGTTTCATCGAAAAGAAATAATTCAAAATATCATCCAGGCAAAGGCTGTCTCATGAATGGGATGGCCTTTCTTTTTATCTGTCAAAATTGCATTTCTCAGCGACATAATGTCTTGAAGCGTAGTTGTTTATCTGTACTTGTGACAGATCCTTTTTTGCTCGCTGAGAATGCTTTATCAATAAATAGATTGTAAATCAATCCGTTTCCGGAAATCGGACTTTGGCAAGCAAAAAACTTACAAGCATGGCACATATGTTGTCATTATCGTGTTGAATTTGAAAAAGGAATTCAAACAAACAACTAAAGTGTTAAACTTAAAAGTTAGGAGGGTTTTTATCATGGCAATTGTTAAATCAAACAACCGGATGTTCCCGTCTGTCCCTTCTTTCATAGATAACTTTTTCTCAAGGGACTTGATGGATTGGACAAATTCTAATTTTGCTGATATGAACAGCACGTTGCCAGCTGTGAATGTCAAGGAATCGGATGACGAGTATGTCATTGAAGTAGCTGCTCCGGGTCTGTCCAAAGATGATTTTAAAGTTGATTTGGACAACGACCGTTTGACCATTTCTTCCGAAAAGCAAGAAGAAAACAAAACAGAAGAAAATGGCAAATACACGCAGCGCGAGTTCAGGTACCAGGCTTTCCAACGTACGTTCCACCTGCCGGGGAATACGGTAGAGAGCGAGAAGATTGCCGCTAAGTATAAAGATGGGATTTTGTGCGTTACACTTCCTAAACGGGAAGAAGTGAAGCCGAAACCTGCCAAACAAATCAAAATTTCATAAAACATTGGAAAGGCCGCCATTAACTGACGGCCTTTTGTTTGATATTTCCTTATGGGGGAGTTTTTACCAACGTATCAGCCGAAAGGCTTATCGGTTGAGGGCAAGTATTTCTTCCTTTAGGATATCGCTGAAATCAAGGAAATTGTTTTGCAGTTGCAGCATGTTTTCCGCAAAGAAGGCAAATATCTCGCCCCATTGTTTTAGCCGGTGCATACCGATATCATTATAATTGATTTCCAAACTGACGTCGGCGTACTCACGCCCGGCTTCGAACTTCATGTCCACATGACTGATATTGGTCCGGGGCAGCAACCATTTTTTTGCACCGGCCAGTTCCGGAAGTTGGCTGCAATAATCATCAAATCCGGTTCAAAAATGCTTAACTAATTCCTTCTTCTCCTCTTTCGTATACATGTGGTTGTGAAAAATTTCTGCAAAGAAAATGTTCTGCAGGTATTTAATGAAACTACTTGGTTTGGAGTGCTGCATCTTATGCATTACACGAATGATTTTGTACATTTAATGGAAAAAATTTTGTGTTATGAAGTCAATTAATCCGGCAACAGGAGAAGTTATACAGGAATATGCGGAGATGAGTGAAGCACAGGTGAAGGAAGTGATTGAACTCAACCTGGACGCTTGGAAAAAATACCGTGAAACAAGTTTTACGCAGCGTTCGGAGTGGATGAACAAGGCTGCCCGTTTGTTGCGTACCCGGAAAGAAGGATACGCCCGGCTGATTACCGCCGAAATGGGAAAGCGCATTGCGGAGTCGCGCTCCGAAGTGGAGAAGTGCGCGTTGGTTTGTGAGTATTATGCGGACGGGGCCGGGCAGATGCTGGCCGACGAGCTGATGGAATCGGACGCCTCGAAAAGCATGGCTGTTTTCAATCCGATAGGACCGGTGCTGGCGGTTATGCCCTGGAACTTCCCGTTCTGGCAGGTCTTCCGCTTTGCGGCGCCGGCGCTCATGGCGGGCAATGCCGGTTTGTTAAAACACGCATCCAACGTGCAAGGCTGTGCGTTGGCCATCGAGCAGGTTTTCAGCGATGCCGGTTTTCCTGAAAATATCTTTCGTTCGCTGATTATTTCTTCATCCAAAGTGGAGGCTGTAATCGCCCATCCGGCTGTGCGGGCGGTTACCCTAACGGGAAGCGGGTACGCCGGAAGCCAGGTGGCATCGCTGGCCGGTAAGTACCTGAAGAAATCGGTACTGGAATTGGGCGGCTCCGATCCGTTTATAGTTCTGGCGGATGCCGATTTGGAGGAAGCGGCAAAAATAGCTGTAGCCTCACGGATGATTACCTCGGGACAGACCTGTATTGCGGCCAAGCGGTTTATTGTGGAAGAGAAAGTGGCCGCACCTTTCCTTGAAAAAGTGAAAGCACTGATGGAGGCCTATGAGCCTGGTGATCCGGGGAACGAGGAAACTTCGCTGGCTCCGCTCGCCCGCCCCGATTTGGTGGATGACATTGAGGGCCAGGTGCAAAAATCAGTGGTGCAGGGAGCGAAAATCATTTCCGGCGGAAGCCGGATACCGGGTATTGGCAACTATTATTCGCCCACTATTTTAACGAATGTAAAAAAGGGAATGCCTGTTTATATGGAAGAGACCTTCGGGCCCGTGGCGGTTGTTCTTCCGGTGAAGAACGAGCAGGAAGCCATCAACGTGGCGAATGATAGTTTGTATGGCCTGGGCGCTTCCCTCTGGACTTCGGACTTGAAAAAGGGGGAGGAACTGGGCCGAAAAATAGAGGCAGGCGCAATATTCGTCAATGGTTTGGTGAAGTCTGATCCGCGTTTGCCGTTTGGAGGCATTAAAAATTCCGGATACGGAAGAGAGCTTTCCGGTTACGGAATAAAAGAGTTCGTGAATATTAAAACTGTTTGGATTAAGTAACGAATGAAAATAAGAAAGCGGCCTGAAGGAGACCGCTTTTCTTTTCAATATCAGTTGGTAATCGGAATGGTTCCTTTTTCTGCCGCCTTCTTCAGCTTCTCGTTGGCGAAAATGGCAATTTCCACCCGGCGGTTCAGCGCGCGGTGTGCCGGCGTGTCGTTGGCAACGATGGGCTGTTCTTCACCGTAACCTTTGGTGGTAATTCGTGTGTAGGCCACGTTGTGCCCTTCCAGGTACGATGCAACACTTTGTGCACGGCGCTCCGACAATTTCATGTTGTACTCTGCCGTACCGGTGTTGTCGGTATGACCTTCCACCAGGATATTGGTGTCGCTGTACTTATTCAGAATCTGCGAGAGTTTGTCAAGCTGGTCTTTCGACTGCTGGCTCAGCGCACTGGAGTTGAGCGCGAAAAGAATACCGGAATCGAAGGTGATTTTGATTCCTTCGCCGACCCGCTCTACTTTGGCGCCTTCCAGGTCTTTCTGCATTTCAGCAGCCTGCTTGTCCATGTAATTCCCGATAACAGCGCCGGTTGCTCCGCCAACGCCGGCACCAATAATGGCCCCAATGGCTGTATTACCGGCCAGTTTCCCAATCCCGGCGCCTAAAGCAGCGCCCGCACCGGTCCCGATAATGGCCCCTTTTCCTGCGTTGTTCATGGTTTTACAACCCGTTAACAAAATGGTTAGTAAGAGAATAAATGCCGTATACCTCTTTCCCCTGGAGATAAATAACTTTTGAATATTCATGGTCTTTCTGTTTTACTATGGTGAATAAATATCAGGATTTATAACAGTAAAATTGGTCAAATTCCTATTTCAGTCAATAAAAAACCCCACCTTTTCAGGCGAGGTTCGTGTATGATAATGTCCCTGTTGTAAATTATGCTTTTTTCACTTTTTTGTAGCCGTAGATAGCTGATTTACCCAGTTCTTCTTCGATGCGAAGGAGCTGGTTGTATTTAGCCATACGGTCGGTACGGCTCAGTGAACCGGTTTTAATCTGTCCGCTGTTGGTAGCTACCGCAATGTCAGCAATAGTGGCATCTTCGGTTTCACCTGAACGGTGGGAAGTCACACTGGTGTAACCTGCACGGTGGGCCATTTCGATAGCGTCGAGGGTTTCGGTCAGCGTACCAATCTGGTTAACTTTAATCAGGATCGAGTTGGCAGCATCCAGTTCGATACCTTTCTGCAGGTATTCTACGTTGGTCACAAACAAGTCGTCACCAACCAACTGGCATTTGTCACCCAATTTCTTGTTCAGCATTACCCAACCGTCCCAGTCGCCTTCGTCGCAACCGTCTTCGATTGAATCAATCGGGAATTTATTAACCAGGTCAGCCAGGTAATTTACCTGCTCTTCGCGGTTACGCTTGGCACCGTTAGTGCCTTCGAATTTAGCGTAATCGTAAACACCGTCATTGTAGAATTCGGAAGCAGCACAGTCAAGAGCGATAGATACATCACCGCCTTCTTCAACACGACCTGGTTTGTAACCGGCGTTTTTAATAGCTTCGATGATGCTGTTCAGTGCATCTTCGGTACCGTCGAGTTTCGGGGCGAAACCACCTTCGTCACCAACTGCGGTGCTGAGGTTACGTTTGCTAAGCACTTTTTTCAGGTGGTGGAAAACTTCAGCACCCATGCGCAGGCCTTCACGGAAAGAAGGGGCACCAACCGGGCGAATCATGAATTCCTGGAAAGCAATTGGAGCATCGGAGTGAGAACCACCGTTGATGATATTCATCATCGGTACCGGTAAGGTTTTTGCGTTGGTTCCGCCGATGTAGCGATACAGGGGCATATCGAGGTAAGCGGCAGCTGCTTTGGCTACAGCCAGCGAAACACCCAATATGGCGTTAGCACCCAGTTTTGATTTGGTTTTGGTACCATCGAGATCGAGCAATTTCTTGTCAAGGGCAACCTGATCGAGAGCGCTCATGCCAATTACATTATCGGCAATCACGTTATTTACGTTATCAACAGCTTTCAGTACGCCTTTACCGAGGTAACGGCCTTTGTCACCATCACGAAGTTCGAGTGCTTCATTTTCGCCGGTCGATGCACCTGACGGTACAGCAGCACGACCTACAACACCGCTTTCGAGGGTAACTTCTACTTCAACTGTTGGGTTCCCGCGGGAATCCAGAATTTCTCTTCCGACTACTTTGTAAATCAACATTGTTTTTGCTGTTTTATGTTCAACATTTTTGTTGCTGCCGGACAGGCAGTAACGCAATAATTTTTATGCATAATAAATCCTGACAAAGATAAACATTCCCTGTGAATTACGCCTACGTTTTATCGACCGTAAATAAAAATTGAGATTAAGTTAATAAAGAATGGAATTGCCTTAATTTGTTGGCATTTTCAAAATTCGTTATGACAGAATTAGGGTATTTCGCTATATAGAAAAATAGATATAAACCGGCCATCAGCTTACTCTTCTTTCCGGTGCTTTTTCCCTGGAAGGTAACGATGTACTTCCACCTCCTGTGAGGTAATGAGCCCGCCTTTTCCTGATTCTTCCATCAACTCTTCCACGGTTGGGATAAATTTTCTAATCCGTTCTTCGGTATCGGTAATGTCAATTAAAACGGGAAGATCGCCACCTAGTGCGAATATTTTGATGGTGTGGATAGAGTGGCTTGGTCCGAATGACATGACACCGCGAAATACAGTAGCACCGGCCATGCCTTCTTTTCGGGCAGCATAAACGATGGCTTCGTACAGCGGTTGGTTTTCGTATTTATCGGTTTCACCACATTGAATGCGGAGATTGAGAGCTTTTCCGTGCAGTTGCATATGATTAAATTTTTCGGTTCAATTAATGGCCTGTTCAATTAGAAAATAACCCTGACCACAATGATTCCCAAATAGACGGCCAATATTCCTGCAAAAAGGCTGCCGCCTACATTCAGGAAAAGATACTGCCACAGTCTTTCATTGATTAGTGTCAGATTATTATAAGCGAAAGATGAAAACGTGGTGAAGCCGCCGCAAAATCCCACCGCCAGGAACAAACGGGCTTCAGGGGTCAATAAATTGCCCCGGCTGGCCATTTCATAAACAATTCCGATGATGAGACTTCCGACAATATTTACAACAAACGTTCCCATTGGAAAAGAGCTGTCCATAAATCGCTCAACGCCCTTTTGCGAAAGAAAGCGGGCTATGCTCCCCAGGCCTCCTCCTAAACCAACAATTAGTGCTTCTTTCCACATAACCAGCCAATCAGTGAATGGATTAGGTCGAATTGAATCAAACAGATTGGTTGCGATCATCCATTCCGGTCAAAACTATTTTACATTTTGATAACAATAATCATCTGTAAAAGTAATAAAACAAGTCATGAAAAGAATTATCTTAAACCTTTCAAAAACTTTGTCAATCCCTAATTTAAAAGATACTTTATCCGGGGGAAGAAATTTCTCCGGCAGACTAAACTGAGCATGAAAAAAAGACAAATCTTACTTTTTATCCTTTTAATTTTCATCGGGCATTCGCTTTGCGCCCAAGAGGAAACACATCGCCCCAAGATTGGATTGGTGTTGAGTGGGGGCGGAGCTAAAGGCTTTGCTCATGTCGGGGTGATAAAAGTCCTGGAAGAGGCTGGCATTCCCATCGATTGTGTGGCCGGAACCAGTATTGGCAGTATTGTGGGAGGCTTTTATGCCATGGGCTACGATGCCGATACGCTGGAGAAAATTGTCAAGAGTCAGGATTGGGCCACATTATTGAGTGACCAGGTTGATCGCCGCTATATTCCGGCTTTTGACAAGCATGAGCTGGACCGCTATAATTTAAGTTTTCCCATCCGCTCGAAGCGGGTTAGTCTGCCGAGTGGTGCATTGAACGGTCAAAATGTACAGGATCTCTTTACCTATCTGGCACTCGATTACCAAAATGTAACCGACTTTTCTAAACTGCCGCGCCCTTTTCTTTGTGTGGCAGCCGATATTGAAACGGGGAAAGAGGTTGTATTAAAGCATGGATATCTTCCGTTGGCCATTCGGGCGAGTATGTCAGTCCCCACAGCTTTTTCAGCTGCGGATGTGGATGGGCGGCTTTTAGTGGATGGTGGCATCGTCAACAATTTCCCGGTTGACCGGTGTAAACAGATGGGCGCCGACATCATTATTGGTGTTGATATTCAATATGGCCTGCGTGATAGAAAAGAGTTGCAATCGATTCCGGATGTGGTGAATCAGATGATTAACCTAATGTCGTATAAGAAATTCGAAGAAAATAAGAAGCTGGTTGATTATTATATAAAACCAGATATCTCAGGGTTTTCAGCTTCGAGTTTTGATGCAACCTCAGCTGATGAGCTGATTAAAAGAGGCGAAGCGGCTGCCCGAAAAGTACTGCCACAACTAATCAGGTTAAGGGATTCATTGCATTTAAAACCTAATCCCATCAAACCGGAGGCGATACCAAGTTTAGACCGTAAACTGATTATTGAGCGAGTGACCGTTGACGGTACCAAGAGCCAGGGATTGAATTATTTCCTGGGACTGCTGGGGCTTAAGCCACCGCAGGTGATTACGGTACGTCAATTGCGTGAAGGTATTAAGCGTATTTACGGATCGGGCAATTTTGATTTCGTTCGTTATCGTTTATTGGGGGACGAAAACAAAACACTCCATTTGATGGTGAAAGAGCGGGTTCATGATCGGTTAAACCTGGGAATTCACTACGATACCGATCGGAAAGCAGCTTTGTTGATCAATACAACCTTTAAAAACAGCCGGATGATCAAAGCCAAGTTATCGATGGATGCGATTTTGGCCACCAATCCTGCATTTGCCGTTCGCTATACCATCGACAACGGTTGGAAACCCGGACTTTTGGTGGGGGCCAGTGTTCAGGATGAAAAAATTTCACAATATACCAATGGAAAGAAATCATCCCTGGTAAATATGCAATTGTATAAAGGTCAGCTGGCTACTCATTCCGTTTATTTCGATGCGTTCAGAATTTCGTTGGGAGCGGAGGTGGAGCATGTTAATGTTGGGTCGGTGATTGGATCACTGCTGAATGAGGCCTTAAAAAACCAGACATTCTTAAACTATTATGCGCAGATCGATCTGGATCAGATGAACTGGGCTTATTTTCCAACCGCTGGTTGGAAACTGTTTGGAGAAGCGAAGATTGTGACGGACAATGGCTGGTTATTTAATGAGGGCAATCCGTTTATGCCTGTAAAACTAAGTATCCAGTTGGCGAAATCTTTTGGGCCCCGATTAACGATTCTACCATCTGTTAAGGGGCGAATTATCGTTGGTTCGGGCGAGCCGGTATATTACAAATCGTTCGTGGGAGGGGTTGAGCAGACCGATTACCTGAATGCGCAGGTCCCATTTGTCGGACTTCGGCGCATGGAAATGATGACTCGCAATGTAGCGGTAGGAGAAATGGATCTGAGGTATCGTTTTTGGGATAAAATTTATCTGGCACTCAATGCAAATTTTGGTTTTTACGGCGACGAAAATGATTTTTTAACGAAGGGTAAAGCCTTGGCCGGTGGTGGAGTC
Source organism: Prolixibacter sp. SD074 (assembly GCF_009617895.1). Classification (NCBI taxonomy): domain Bacteria; kingdom Pseudomonadati; phylum Bacteroidota; class Bacteroidia; order Marinilabiliales; family Prolixibacteraceae; genus Prolixibacter; species Prolixibacter sp. SD074. Next base: position 2,192,504 of record NZ_BLAW01000001.1, on the reverse strand, counting down.
ACTTTATCGTATGACAGTATGGTCGGTCCGGTCGAACTTATGATAAGCAGCTCGAATGTGTCGAATGATCCATCATTATTTCTTTCCCTTGGTTATTGGTTTTAGTATGATCACTTTAGTTGATCAATCTTTGTGTCATTTATACGGTTGCCGGAATTGCTCATCCGGCAATCAGCAAAAGCATGTTTTCTCATGAACAGATTATTTATTGCCGTATTTCTTCTTTTTGTCTCATCGCAAGTCAAATCACAGTCCGATACCTTTTCTACATTGCCTGATTTGCCGGAGTTGCAAGCAGCTGAGTACAGTTTTTATGTGTATGATGCCACCGTAGGCCAGGTAGTTGCTCAGTCTCCTCAAAAAAGTCTGACCCCGGCATCTGTGTTAAAGTTGGTGACTACGGCAACCGCTATGCGCCTGCTTGGTCCCGACTTCCGGTTTAAAACCCGTTTTGGCTATACTGGAAGGGTAGACCATAAGACGGGTACCTTAAAAGGAGATTTGGTTATTAAAGGTGGGGCAGACCCGGCTTTTTATTCGGAATATTTTCCGATGGATTACCTTGGTGTATTTGAACAATGGGCCTATCAATTAAAGCAATTGGGAATCACCAGAATCGAAGGCAACATTATTGGCGATGCCTCTGCGCTTGACGATACCGCTATTCCGGGCGGCTGGATTTGGGAAGACATGGGAAACTATTACGGAGCCGGTGTGTACGGACTTTCCTTTGCCGATAATATGTACCGGATTCATTTTCGGTCGCCGGCTGAAGCTGGAAAACCGACAAAGGTAATCGATGTCCAGCCGAGAACGCCCGGTTTCACTTTGGATAACCGGGTGATATCATCGGATGAAAATAGTGACCAGTCATATGTATATGGTGCGCCTTATGCACAGCAACAGATGGTTATGGGATCGATTCCGAAAGGGAAGAATGATTTTGTGGTAAAAGGCGCGATGCCCAATCCCCCGCTTGAAGCTGCCGATTCGTTACGAAAAGTGATAAATAACTTAGGAATTGAAATCACCGGTACGGCCAAAGCCAGTTTTTCTGGTGTGGATGGCGATTTTCATCAGATGGCAGTGCAGAAGTCTCAAACGTTACAAAACATTATTGACGTAACGAATCACGAAAGTGTGAATTTGTTTGCCGAGCATCTCCTTCGGGAAATTGGCCGAAAGGTATCCGGGAAGCCAACCCTGGACGAAGGCCTGAAAGCCGTAAAATCATACTGGCTGGACAGAGGAATCGATTTGCAGGGATTCTATCCGACCGATGGAAGTGGGCTCTCCCGATCAAATGCCATCTGTACGAGAACATTGGTTGAGGTGATGTTGAATATGTATCGAACCCGGGATGATGAGGTGTTTTTCGATTCACTTCCGTTGGCTGGCGAGGATGGCACGTTACAGTACTTCTTTCAGGGAACTCCGCTCGATGGAAAGTTGTGGGCAAAAACCGGTTCGATGGAACGGGTGAGGAGTTTTGCCGGTGAATTTACAAATCGTAATGGCCACCAGTTATTTTTTGCAGTAATCGTAAATAATTTTTCAGGTTCTTCTTATAAAATGGGAAAGCAATTAGAGCCCTGGTTGCTTACTTTTTATTAGACTATTTCTAATTAAAGTACATGTAAGTTGGAGATTTATAGGTGATTGTGTTGGTTGGATTTTTCGAATAAAAATGTGGTTTGTTGAAATTAGATTCTTCTGTTTCATACTTCAATACCACTTCTACTTTTAATTATTTATTAAATCGGTATAAATACTTACATTTTCGTTTTGTCTTTTTATATTTATTTCTACATTTGCCTTTGTAGTTCATAAGCGATAATTGATTAAGGAAATTTATTGCGGACTTTGAGCGGTATTTTTGTAATCAACTCCATGGTAACCATTCTCAGAGAGAATGGTTTTCTTGCAGCTTATAAAAGAAAAAATTAGATATGATGCGTAAAATAGTCGATAACCTTCTTCTCGTGGTCATTATTATTCTCGTCTATACTGGTTGAGAAAGGTTGACTATTGCATACATCAAAACGAACAAGCCTTTCTCCAGAAAACGAGAAAGGTTTTTTTTTAAATAGTAAATCCAGGCATGAAAAAAAAACTAAGAAGCGAAACAACAACCCGCGGGCGTCGTATGGCAGGCGCCCGAAGCCTGTGGAGAGCGAACGGGATGAAAGAAGAGCACTTTGGCAAACCGCTGATTGCCGTTGTGAACTCATTTACCCAGTTTGTGCCCGGACACGCCCATTTGCATGACGTCGGGCAAATGGTGAAAAAGGAGATTGAAAAATTGGGCTGCTTCGCTGCAGAATTCAACACCATAGCAGTTGACGATGGAATTGCAATGGGACATGACGGAATGCTGTATTCACTGCCGTCGCGCGAAATAATTGCCGACAGTGTTGAATATATGGTGAATGCACATAAGGCTGACGCGATGATTTGCATCTCCAATTGCGATAAAATCACTCCGGGGATGTTAATGGCCGCAATGCGTTTGAACATTCCGGCCATTTTTGTATCCGGTGGCCCCATGGAAGCAGGAGAAGCACAAAGCCGCCAGTTCGACCTGGTTGATGCCATGGTGATGGCTGCCGACGATTCAGTCAGCGACAGCGTACTGCTCGACGTGGAGCAAAATGCTTGTCCAACCTGTGGTTCCTGTTCAGGAATGTTCACGGCCAATTCGATGAACTGTTTGACAGAGGCATTGGGACTTTCCCTTCCGGGAAACGGAACCGTGGTTGCCACACATGCCCGCCGAAAAGATTTGTTCATTAAAGGGGCAAAAGCGATTGTCGACATCACCTACGATTATTATCAAAATGGCAATGAAAAAGTATTGCCCCGAAATATTGGTACCCGTGAAGCTTTCATGAATGCGATGACTCTTGACATTGCTATGGGCGGCTCAACCAACACGGTGTTGCACCTGCTGGCAATCGCCCGTGAGGCTGAAGTTGATTTCACCATGAAAGACATGGATGAACTTTCCAGGAGAGTTCCTTGTGTTTGCAAAGTAGCACCCAATTCACATTACCACATTCAGGACGTAAACCGTGCGGGAGGTATCCTGGGAATTCTTGGAGAACTGGATCGCGGCGGTTTACTCAATCGTGCTGTTAGCAGGGTATCGGATAATACGTTGGGCGAAGCCATCGATAAGTGGGATGTTTTGCGTGATACGGCAGTTGCCGGGGCCCGGGAACTTTATTCCGCTGCACCCGGAAATATCGGTCGCAACCTGGTGATGGGGTCACAGCAAATGTACTACGGAAAACTCGATTTGGATCGGGAAGAAGGCTGTGTCCGTGATTTGGAACACGCCTATACCAAAGAAGGTGGACTCGCTGTGTTGTTTGGAAATTTGGCCAGAAAAGGATGTATTATCAAAACGGCAGGAGTTGATCCTTCTGTTTTTCAATTCGAGGGAACGGCCCGGGTCTTTGAATCGCAGGATGACGCTATTCGCGGAATCTTAGGCGATGCAGTCCAGGCTGGCGATGTGGTTATCATCCGTTACGAAGGCCCCAAAGGCGGACCTGGAATGCAGGAAATGCTCTATCCAACTTCATACCTGAAATCAGTTCGGCTTGACAAGCAATGTGCGTTGGTCACTGATGGCCGGTTCTCCGGAGGAACTTCCGGTTTATCCATCGGTCATGTATCACCTGAAGCCGCTGGCGGTGGTGAAATCGCACTCGTTCGGGACGGAGATCCCATTGAAATAGATATTCCGGCCCGCCGGATTGAATTAATGGTCTCAGAGGAAGAGCTTGCCAAACGCCGTGCTGAAGAGGAGGCGCGGGGAGCTCAGGCCTATACTCCAAAAAATCGTGACCGGCAGGTGAGCCGGGCGCTGAAGGCTTATGCAAGTCTTGTTTCGTCAGCTGACGAAGGAGCAGTAAGAATTATTGATTAACATTTAAATCCAGATAGCTATGACGGCACCATCAAAAGAATTTATGGAAATGAAACAGGAAGCCATCCAGATGACGGGAGCTGAAGCAGTTATCCGTTCGCTGCTGGAAGAAGGGGTTGAAACCATATTTGGCTACCCGGGTGGGGCAATTATGCCGGTGTACGATGCATTGTATGATTTCAAAGAGCAGGTACGGCATATTTTGACAAGGCATGAGCAGGGAGTTGTCCACGCTGCTCAGGGGTACGCCCGTGTAACGGGAAAAGTTGGTGTTTGTTTCGCCACATCCGGCCCGGGTGCGACAAATTTAATTACAGGCATTGCCGATGCCATGATCGATTCCACGCCGCTGGTGTGTATCACGGGACAGGTGGCATCGCCGCTCTTGGGGACCGATGCGTTTCAGGAATCGGATGTTGTTGGGATTTCGATGCCGGTAACTAAGTGGAACTACCAAATTACTACTCCCGAAGAAATTCCGACCGCTATAGCGCAGGCATTTTATATTGCCCATAGCGGTCGTCCGGGACCGGTGCTTCTTGATTTGACGAAGGATGCGCAATTCGGTAAGTTTGATTTTTCGTACAAGTGTTGTGAAAAAATCAGAAGTTATGTTCCGGAATTTCCTCTCGATAAAGAGAACCTGAAAAATGCGGCAGGCCTGATTGATGGTGCCAAAAAACCATTCTTGCTTTTTGGACAGGGAGTGATTCTTTCCGGCGCCGAGCGTGAACTGCAGGAGTTTATCGAAAAAGCTGGTATTCCGGCAGCCGGAACGCTGCTTGGACTTTCTGCACTGGATTCCGATCATAAATTGCACACCGGAATGTTAGGGATGCACGGGAATTACGGTCCGAACATCAAAACCAATGAATGTGATGTGTTGATCGCTGTGGGGATGCGTTTTGACGACCGGGTAACCGGCGATGTGAAGCGTTATGCGCGGCAGGCGAAAGTAATTCATCTGGAGATTGATCCTTCTGAGATCGATAAAATCATTAAAGCTGATGTTGCCGTTTTGGGAGATGCCAAGAAATCGCTGCGCATGTTAACCCGTTTGGTGAAAAAACAGGAGCATAAGGAGTGGGTAAATGAATTCCACCAGGCAGCAGGTATTGAAATGGAGAAGGTCATCCAGAGAGACCTTTTTCCTGCTAAAGCGGGATTAACCATGGGAGAAGTGGTTCGGATGGCCTCTGAACTAACAAATAACCACTCGGTTGTAGTAGCCGACGTGGGTCAAAATCAAATGGCAGCTGCCCGTTATTCAAAATTTACCCAAACGCGTAGTCACATCAGTTCGGGAGGATTGGGAACGATGGGCTTTGGGCTTCCGGCGGCCATTGGTGCTAAGATTGGCGCTCCCGACAGAGAAGTCGTTGCTTTTGTTGGTGACGGCGGACTGCAGATGACCATTCAGGAACTGGGAACCATTGCGCAGGAACATCTTCCTGTTAAAGTGGTCGTACTGAATAATCATTTCCTGGGAATGGTACGGCAGTGGCAGCAGCTCTTTTTCGAGCACCGTTATTCATTTACCGAAATGGTGAACCCTGATTTTGTGAAAATAGCCGAAGGCTTTGGAATTCCCGGCAAGCAGGTAACAACTCGCCAGGAATTGCAGGTAGCCATGAAGGAGATGATTGGGCATCCTGGCCCTTACTTGCTGGATGTTCTGGTGGAAAAAGAAGATAACATTTTCCCGATGGTTCCTTCAGGTGCTTCTGTTTCAGATATTTTATTGTCGGCTGAAGAATAATCTCTGTTGACTTTTACCGGTTTCGCAAAAGCGGAAACAGAAAGAAACAACGGAATAAAACGAGAATCAGATGAAAGAAGAATTTATCATATCGGCTTACAGCGAAAACCATATTGGTTTGCTGAACCGCATCACCATCATATTTACCCGCCGGAAAGTTAACATCGAAAGTCTGACGGTTTCTGAGTCAGCCTTACGGGGAATTTCCAAATTCACCATCGTTGTTAGCGAAGAACGTTCACGGGTGGAGAATATTGTGAAGCAGATTGAAAAGCAGGTGGATGTACTGAAAGCTTATTTCCATAGGAACGACGAAATGATCTTCCAGGAAATTGCTTTGTACAAAGTCCCTACCCAGGCACTGATGGAATCGGACCTGATTGAACGGATCGTGCGGCAACACAATGCCCGCATTTTGGAAATTACCAAAGATTACACGGTAATCGAGAAAACCGGACACAAAGAGGAAACGCAGGAGCTTTTCGAAGGACTGAACCGTTTCGGCGTGCTTCAGTTTATTCGGTCGGGCCGCGTGGCGATTACCCGTTCAGCGAACGAGCGTCTTTCCGAATTCCTTGCTGAGCGTGATGCACTTCTCGCAAGCATTGAAATGAAATCGAATTAATAAAAGGTCTTATAACAACACTTTTAACAAAATCAGATTAAAATGGCTAAAATGAATTTTGGCGGCGTCGAAGAAAATGTGGTGACCCGCGAAGAATTTCCTCTTGCAAAAGCGCAGGAAGTACTCAACGAAGAAACCATTGCCGTACTCGGTTACGGTGTACAGGGCCCCGGTCAGTCACTAAATCTTCGTGATAACGGATTGAATGTAATTGTCGGACAGCGGAAAAATTCCAAATCATGGGATAAAGCCGTAGCTGACGGTTGGGTACCCGGTGAAACACTTTTCGAACTGGAAGAAGCTTGTGAGAAAGCAACAATTATCCAATACCTGCTATCCGATGCCGGCCAGATTGCTGTTTGGCCTACCGTGAAAAAGCACCTGGCCCCGGGTAAAGCGCTTTATTTCTCTCATGGATTTGGCGTAACCTATAAAGAACGTACGGGTATTATTCCTCCGGAAGATGTGGATGTAATTCTGATTGCTCCGAAAGGTTCAGGTACCAGTTTGCGCCGTATGTTCCTCGAAGGCCGTGGCCTGAACTCCAGCTACGCTATCTTCCAGGATGCTACCGGAAAAGCGAAGGAACGTGTTGTTGCGTTGGGAATTGGCGTTGGTTCAGGTTACCTGTTCGAAACCACTTTCAAACGGGAAGTTTATTCTGACCTGACAGGAGAGCGTGGTACCCTGATGGGGGCCATTCAGGGAATTTTCGCTGCACAGTACGAAGTGCTGCGTAAAAATGGGCATACACCTTCTGAGGCTTTCAACGAAACGGTTGAAGAGCTGACCCAGAGTTTGATGCCATTGGTGGCTGAAAACGGAATGGATTGGATGTATGCCAACTGCTCTACCACAGCTCAACGTGGTGCGTTGGATTGGTGGAAGAGGTTCCGCGATGCAACACAGCCGGTCTTTGAAGAACTGTACAGCGAAGTCGCTGCCGGAAATGAAGCGCAACGTTCTATTGATTCAAACAGTAAGTCAGACTACCGGGTCAAGTTGGAAGCGGAATTAAAGGAATTGCACGAATCTGAAATGTGGAAAGCTGGTGCCACCGTGCGCCAATTGCGTCCCGAAAATAACGGCTGATGCCGAATGATATGTGAATGGAGAGGACCTGGTTCTTTCCATTCTTCATAATAGCACAAAGCCGGGGAATATTTGAAAAAGTAAATTAAGAAAATTCAATACAGAAAATCATGGATGATAACAGGGTATATGTATTTGATACCACATTGCGAGATGGAGAGCAGGTACCGGGTTGCCAGCTGAATACGATTGAAAAAATCGAAGTAGCAAAAGCCCTGGAACTGCTAGGGGTTGATGTGATTGAAGCCGGTTTTCCCATTTCCAGCCCCGGCGATTTCCAGTCGGTGGTTGAAATTTCCAAAGCGGTTACCTGGCCTACCATTTGTGCCCTGACCCGTGCAGTGGAAAAAGATATTGACGTAGCTGCCGAAGCGTTGAAATATGCCAAACACGGACGAATTCATACCGGTATTGGTACGTCGCCTTATCACATCAAGTATAAACTGAATTCCAATGAGGATGAAATCATTGAGCGTTCTGTTGCAGCAGTAAAATATGCCAAAAAGTACGTTGAGGATGTTGAGTTTTATGCTGAAGATGCCGGCCGGACTGACAATGTTTATCTGGCCAGGGTAATCGAGGCTGTTATTAAAGCAGGGGCTACAGTGGTCAATATTCCCGATACAACCGGATACTGTTTGCCCAACGAATTCGGTGAAAAAATTCTTTTCCTGAAAGAGAACGTAAAGGGAATTGATAAAGCGGCCATTTCAACGCACTGTCACAACGATTTGGGAATGGCTACCGCGAATACCGTTTCCGGAATTATGAATGGCGCCCGTCAGGTTGAGGTAACCCTAAATGGTATTGGTGAACGTGCGGGAAACACTTCCCTGGAGGAGGTCGTAATGACACTTCGTTCGCACAAAGAGTTGGATCTGTATACCAATATCAATACAAAAAATATATACAAAACCAGCCGGTTGGTTTCCAGCCTGATGAATATGCCGGTTCAGCCAAATAAAGCTATCGTTGGGAGGAATGCATTTGCTCACTCAAGTGGTATTCATCAGGATGGTGTGCTGAAAAACCGCGAAAACTACGAAATCATTGATCCGGCAGAAGTTGGTATCAATGAATCATCTATTCTGCTGACAGCCCGTAGTGGTCGTGCGGCATTGAAGCACCGTTTGGAGGGCCTAGGCTTCAAACTGGACAAAACAAAGTTGGATGAAGTGTATGAGGATTTTCTGAAACTGGCCGACAAGAAGAAACAGATTAAAGATGATGATCTGTTGGTATTGCTCGGTGAGATTGGTAAAGGAGAGCACCGGATAAAAATAGACTTCCTGCAGGTGGTAACCGGAAAAGATTTGGTTCCTATGGCAACCGTCAAACTGGATATTGCCGGAGAGAAGTTTACCGCGACTGAATCAGGTAACGGCCCGGTTGATGCGGCTATTTTAGCTGTAAAGGATATTATTCACCGAAAGGTAGTCCTGGAAGAGTTCCTGATTCAGGCCATTACACGTGGAAGTGACGATATTGGTAAAGTACATATGCAGGTTGAAGCCGATGGTATTATTTATAACGGCTTTGGTGCCAATACTGACATAATAACCGCTTCTGTTGAAGCTTTTATCGATGCAATTAATAAAATTGGAAACGGAACAGGTAATAAAATCTGATTTGCGTTTAGACAGTATTAATTTTGAATGATTTTCAAATGAGCTCAGAAGCAAAAACACTTTTTGATAAGATATGGGATGCTCATGTGGTGGAGCATGTGGATAGCGGCCCCGATGTGCTTTACATCGACCGTCATTTAATCCACGAAGTAACCAGCCCGGTTGCATTTGGTGGTTTGGAACGTCGCGGTTTGAAAGTTTTCCGTCCGGAAAATACCGTGGCAACCCCCGACCATAACGTTCCGACTGAAGGTCAGGAATTGCCTATTAAGGAGATGCTTTCGCGTAAGCAGGTCGATACGCTTACCGCGAATTGTCAAAAGCATAATATTGACCTGTATGGACTGAATCACCCGTACCATGGCATTGTTCATGTGATTGGGCCGGAACTGGGGATTACACAGCCCGGGATGACCATCGTTTGTGGTGACAGTCATACATCAACACACGGAGCTTTCGGAAGTATTGCTTTCGGAATTGGTACCAGTGAGGTCGAAATGGTGTTTGCCAGTCAGTGTATTCTTCAGCCTAAGCCGAAGAAAATGCGCATCAATGTGGATGGTGAATTACACAAAGGGGTGACGGCGAAAGACATTGCCCTTTACATTATTTCTCAAATTTCAACTTCCGGTGGTACCGGACACTTCATCGAATATACCGGTTCGGCCATTCGCAGTCTTTCGATGGAAGGAAGGATGACCCTTTGCAACATGAGCATTGAAAGTGGCGCCCGTGGTGGTATGATTGCTCCGGATGAAGTAACTTTTGAATATATCAAAGGACGTGAGTTTGCTCCCAAAGGTGAAGAGTGGGAGAAAAAACTTGCTTACTGGAAAAACCTGAGATCGGATGACAATGCTGTATACGATTCGGAATACAACTTCGATGCAGCCGATATTTCTCCAATGATTACTTATGGTACCAATCCCGGAATGGGAGTCGGCGTCGATGGTAATATCCCAACCGGTGACGATATGGGTAAAAGCGACCGCTTTACCTTCAATAAATCACTGGAATATATGGGATTCCATCCCGGAGATCAGATGATGGGCAAGCAGGTCGACTACGTATTCATCGGTAGTTGTACCAATGGCCGGATTGAAGACTTCCGTGCTTTTACACAGTTTGTAAAAGGTAAGAAAAAAGCCGATAATATTACGGCCTGGCTGGTACCGGGTTCACACCAGGTGGAAGATCAGATCCGGGAAGAAGGGCTGGTCGAAATTCTGGAAGAAGCCGGTTTTGAGCTTCGACAACCGGGATGTTCTGCTTGTCTGGCCATGAACGAAGACAAAATTCCGGCAGGGAAATACGCTGTTTCTACTTCGAACCGGAACTTCGAAGGACGTCAGGGACCGGGTGCCCGCACGATGCTGGCCAGTCCCATCATGGCTGCAGCAGCTGCAGTTACCGGCCGTGTAACTGATCCGCGTGAATTTTTTTAATGTGAACTTTCAATTGATTGATTATGCCTATCGATAAATTTGTAAAATTCCGGAGTCCGGCAGTTCCACTGCCCATCGAAAACGTGGATACCGACCAGATTATTCCGGCCCGCTTCTTGAAAGCGGTAGAGCGCAAAGGTTTTGGTGACAACCTTTTCCGTGATTGGCGCTATAAAAGCGGCGATACGCCAAATCCCGATTTTGTTCTGAACGAATCTCGCTACAGCGGAAAGATTCTGGTTGCCGGTAAGAACTTCGGCAGTGGTTCGAGCCGGGAGCATGCCGCCTGGGCCATCTACGATTACGGATTCCGCGTAGTCGTATCGAGCTTCTTTGCCGATATTTTTAAGAACAATGCCTTGAATAACGGGTTATTACCGGTAGTGGTATCACCTGAATACCTGGAGAAATTGTTCGAAACCATTGAAGCCAATCCGGCAGCTGAGTTTGAGGTGGATTTGGAAGCGCAGACTTTCACCAATATCGAAACCGGCGAAACAGCGGATTATGAAATCAATGCGTACAAAAAGAAGTGCCTGTTAAATGGCTACGACGATATCGATTTCCTGGTTACCCTGAAAGATAAAGTCGCCAGGTTCGAAGAATCGCTACGATAAACAAGTGTGACTGATGAGCAGAGCTATGGCAGATAAAGTGTATATCATGGATACAACCCTGAGGGATGGCGAGCAGACCTCGGGGGTTTCTTTCTCGGAAACCGAGAAGCTGAGTATCGCAAAAATTTTACTCGAAGAGGTCAAAGTTGATTACCTCGAGATTGCGTCGGCCCGGGTTTCTGACGGAGAGTTCAGGGCTGCTCAAAAAGTTATCGAATGGGCTGGAAAAGCTGGTTATCGCGATAAAATTGAAATTCTCGGTTTTGTTGACGGGGGCACCTCCCTAAACTGGATTAAGGATACCGGCGGCGAAGTTATGAATCTTTTGACCAAAGGCTCGTACCGTCATTTAACACAGCAGCTCAAAAAATCGACGGAGCAACACATCCAGGACATCCGTGATATTATTAACCTTGCTACCGGGATGGGCATCAGGGTGAACATTTACCTGGAAGATTGGTCGAACGGGATGCGTCATTCCCCCGATTACGTGGAAAATTTACTGGACGGATTGAAGGATGAAATGGTTCAACGCGTAATGTTACCCGATACGCTTGGTATTTTATCGCCGCTGGAAACATTCGAGTTTTGTCGTATGATGATCGAGAAATTTCCGAAAATGCAATTCGATTTTCATGCACACAACGACTATGATTTGGCGGTGGCCAATGTTGAGGCTGCATTACGCGCAGGAATAAACTGTGTACACACTACCGTGAACGGACTCGGTGAACGTGCCGGAAATGCACCGTTATCCAGTGTAATTGCCTTGATAAACGATCATCTGAAGAGGCCGAACTCCATTAATGAGCGGAAACTGGCCATGGTCAGCCGTTTGGTTGAGAGTTTCTCCGGGGTTCGTGTTCCCACGAATAAACCGGTCATCGGGGAAAATGTTTTTACGCAAACAAGTGGCATACACGCCGATGGTGACAAAAAGGACCAGTTGTATTTCAACGAATTGTTGCCTGAACGGTTTGGCCGTACCCGGAAATACGCCCTGGGGAAAACCTCCGGTAAAGCTAATATTGCTAAAAATCTGGAAGAGATGGGCATTCATCTCGACCCGGATGATTTGAAGAAGGTAACGGGAAAAATCATCGAACTGGGAGATCGAAAAGAGAGCGTGACGGCGGAAGATTTGCCGTATATATTGTCGGATGTGCTGAAGAGTGAATCGATTGTTCAGCATATTCATTTGAAAAACTATGCTATTTCGCATGCATTAGGCTTGCGCCCGATGGCGACAGTACGCATTTCGATTGATGGAACCGAACATGAAGATGCAACTTCCGGTGATGGTCAGTATGATGCGTTTATGAATGCTTTGCGCAGAATCTACCATAAACTGAATAAACCGTTTCCGGCGCTTACGGACTATGAGGTAACCATCCCGCCTGGCGGAAATACCGATGCTTTGGTAGAGACCGTTATTACCTGGCGTATGGGACGCGAATTCAAAACCCGTGGATTGGATCCCGATCAGACAGCCGCAGCGATTAAAGCGACAATGAAAATGTTAAACATAGTGGAAAACGATAATCAGATTTTCTGATTCGGATTCCGGGAAAATATGAACCGATAAGTATGAAATTGAACGTTGCAGTGTTACCCGGCGATGGAATCGGACCGGAAATTGTCGAACAAGCCCTCAAGGTAACCAATGCCATTTGCGCCCGCTTTGGACACGAATTACAAACCACAACCGGTTTAGTTGGGGCAGTAGCTATTGACGAAACCGGTAATCCGTACCCGGAAGAAACACACCAGCTTTGCATGGGATCGGATGCCGTATTGTTTGGAGCCATTGGGCATCCGCGCTTCGATAACGATCCGTCGGCAAAAGTGCGCCCGGAGCAAGGCCTTCTGGCTATGCGAAAAAAGCTGGGCTTGTATGCCAATATTCGCCCGACAATAGCTTTCCCTTCATTGCTGGATATGTCGCCGCTAAAGCGTGATCGCATTGAAGGAGCTGATTTTGTTGCCATTCGTGAATTAACGGGTGGTATCTATTTTGGTCAGCCACAAGGACGCTCGGAAGATGGAAATACGGCTTATGATACCAGCATTTATACCCGCGAAGAAATTGAGCGTATCCTGAAACTTGCCTTCGAATTCGCGATGCAACGGCGTAAAAAATTGACCATCGTCGATAAGGCAAATGTTCTGGCAACCTCACGGTTATGGCGTACTATTTCACAGGAAATGGCACCCAAATATCCCGGGGTAAAAGTGGAGTACATGTTCGTTGACAACGCTGCCATGCAAATTATTCAGTGGCCCAAACGTTTCGACGTGATGGTTACCGAGAATATGTTTGGTGATATCCTGACTGATGAGGCCAGCGTAATCGCCGGTTCACTGGGCTTGTTGCCATCAGCATCGATAGGAATTCACACTTCGGTATTCGAGCCCATTCACGGCTCTTATCCACAGGCAGCAGGCAAGAATATTGCTAACCCGTGTGCAACCATTCTTTCGGTAGCTATGATGTTTGAATATGCATTCAAGTTGCAGGATGAAGCAGCCCTTATCACGGAGGCGGTGAACGCTTCGATTGAAACTAAAGCCGTTACTGAAGACTTGGCCGGAGAAGTTGGAAAGGCACTTGGAACGGATGAAGTAGGTGACTGGATTGTTGGGTATATCCGGAAGAAATGACCCTTTCCATTTAACGATAATAATGGCGGGGTAATCATTACTATTGATTATCCCGCTTTTTTCGTATATTGAAAATAGTAATCATAAGTGATGTAATTATACGAACTTTTGGGGATAAGGCTTAGCAGGAAAATGTGCAATCAGCATATATAGCGTTATTGATTGAATTATTATTTCTTCAACCGTGCAGATAGTTCGTTCCGTAAATCGTCCCCGCGAAGATTGTGTGCGATAATTTTTCCGTTTTGGTCCAACAGAATATTGGAAGGAATGGAATTGACGCCATACAAGTCGGCTGCTGAGTTTTTCCAACCCTTCAAATCCGATACCTGGGTCCAGGCCAGCTTATCGTCGTTTATGGCTTTTAACCATGCATCCTTTTTGGAATCGAGCGATACACCCATTACACTAAATCCATCGTTACGGTATTTTTCCCACACCGAAACCACATTTGGATTTTCCTGCCGACAGGGGCCACACCAGGAAGCCCAGAAATCAACCAGAAGGTATTTGTGTTGTTTGTAGACGTCCGAAAGTTTAACCGGCTTTCCATCGGCATCATTCATTGTAAAATCGGGAGCCTGCTGACCAACAGCTACCTTTTCGAGCTTCGAAATTCGCATGCTTAGTGTTTGGGCGCTGGGTGTTTTCATTACGTCTTCCGAGAAATTCTCCACGTAGCTTTTCAGTTCACTGGCATCCATTCCGTACTGAATCTGTAGTAAGATGTAAGGTGCAACAAACGAATTGGGATTATCCAGCACAAAAGCTTTTTGGATATCGGTTTGTATTTTATACAAGTCGTTTAATTCTTTTTCTATTTGGGCAGTTGCAGTGGTATCGTTTTCCGAGCGCGCCTTGGCATATCTTTCATAATACGATTGCATTCGGTCGGAAATACTATCCACACGGGCATAAAAATCTCTGAATTCGTCTTGTGCTGCAGAGCCTTTTACGATAACATCCTTCGGATTGTCACTGCTTCCATTAATGGTAATATTGCTGTTTTCCAGGAAGAAAGGAATAGCATCTCTCCGGCCCGTGGGAGGCATAACGTAATACATTCCGGGAACATCAACGATCCCTGTAAAATTGAATTTCCCCTTTTTCATTTGTGTCGAATCAGCAGTAATCCAGTCTCCGCCGATTCTCTTCTTTAGTGTGACCGGGCCATCTTTCCATCCTTTAATGTTTCCATCAACTAAAAAGCTTGGATTAGTGGAACAGGATACGGCAACTACTGCCACGGCGAATAAGTAAATTAGCTTCTTCATAACAAAACGATTTAATTTTTTGGAAAAACTCCGGACAGCCACTGCGTTGTACGGGTGTATTTGTCTAAACTTAACTATTAAATGTTAATTAAACAACTGCAATCTTCGAAGGTTGTATCGATTATGTGCTGATTATCACTGTTTAACAATTTTTAGTAAACGGTAAGATCGTGAACTATTTATAAAATAGGCTGTTTTGATAAGGAATATTGACAAACCAATTAAGCAATGAAACGAACATGAACTTTTTTAATCAAAAGTTCGCCAAAGGCAATGATTAAAAAAAGTTTATGTGAGAGCGAAGCGGTTCCATACGTTCTCAAATTTAGAATTAAATGATGGGCCATAATTATAAATTTTAAACGTATGAAAAAAAGAAGAGAATTTATTCAGACGATGCTGGGGCTAACTGCCGGCATGATGCTTCCATATCGAAGCTTTGGCAATCTCTCAGCAAATGACAAATGGGGCAAAATCTTACCACAACGAAAACTGGGTAGTACCGGAGAAAATGTAACCATGCTTGGCGTTGGAGGCTACCATGTGGGATGGACGACCGAGCAGGATGCACAAGAGGTAATTGAAGCGGCCATTGAAGGAGGAATCCGTTTTTTTGATACAGCCGAATCATATGCTGACGGTGAAAGTGAGCGGCGTTACGGGAAATATCTGGTACCCAAATACCGCGATGATATCTTCCTGATGACAAAAACCTCTGCCCAGGATGCCAAAACCGCCCGTGAACATCTTGAAGGGTCCTTGAAACGGCTTCATACAGATCATCTCGATTTATGGCAAATTCATTCACTTCAGTCACCCGAGGATGTCGATACGCGCATTGCCAATGGTTTATTGGATGTTGTTCGGGAAGCTAAAGAGTCAGGGAAAGCCCGGCATATTGGATTTACCGGGCACCAAAATCCGTATGCCCATTTGCGTATGCTGGAAAAGACCGGAGGAATGGAACTTTTCAGCACTTGCCAGTTCCCTGTTAACCTTGTCGATCTCGCTTCTGAACATAGCTTTGTCAGGAAAGTAATACCGGAGGCCATTGATAATAAACTGGCGGTATTGGCGATGAAAACCCTTGCAGATGGCCGTTTCTTTGGCAAGAAAGTCATGAATGGAAATGAAGTATGGAAATCGGATGATCCAGTGGTACCCGGAAGATTATCGATGCGCGATGCGCTGTTCTTTTCCTGGTCAATGCCAATCAGTGTATTGATAACCGGAGCGGAAAATGCCGGCTTTATTAAAGAGAAGATAGCCCTGGCAAAGGAATTCAGGAAAATGGACGAAGCGACGCGGGAAAGATTGGCAAATAAAGTAGCCGATTTGGCTGAAGCGGGGAAAGTGGAGTATTATAAGAAAGTGTGAAGGTGAGCTCTGAAAAATCCAAAAATGCCAACCGATATTGCATAATAGTTTTATACCGGTTGGCATTTTTGTCTTAAGAACTATTTTCTATTGATAAGAATGCCGGGATGGCGCTTTCATTCTTTTTTCAGAATAGGTTCCACTAGCTTGGCGCCCAAAGCGAACCACCATTTTCCGGCCGGCGATGATTAAACCATTTGCATTGTCGACAGCCCTGTTGGCTTCATAATCGTGCTCCATCTCCACAAAACCAAATCCTTTACTTCGGTGCGACTCTCTGTCGCGTACAATTCTGACGGATGTAACATGTCCGTATTCTGAAAAAAGCTCGTACAAGTCTTCTTCAGATATTCGGTAATCAATATTTCCTACATAAAGCATCATAACAAGGTATTTAAGATTGGTATAGGCTATGTTATAAGATTAATCTAAGCTGTCGGGAGCTACCTGTTTTTAATAGAGAACGTAACTCTAAAACTAATGAATGTTGTTCTGATTTAAAATGTTTTATAGCCATTTTCTGCTGGTAATATTTATATGACAACCCGACCTCATACCGCTGAGATAAAAAATAAACGCCGGATTATCCGGCGTTTTCTACTATTCTAAATAAATCGTTAAAATCGAAGGAAGGCTGCGCCTGTGGAATATCCACCACCAAAAAACGGTGATTCCTAAAAGGGAGGTAGCCCCATCGCCCCATAAGTGGCCACTTTTTCGCAAGGTTACATCGCTGAAAAGCGGTGTCGTGCCCCGAAGCAATAACCAAAGCCTGCTTCGATTTTCCCATGGCGAAGTAGCCTTCGACAATTTCCAGGGCATTGATTAAGGAAGAACAAGCCGATGAAATAGTTGCCACCTGTGCGTCTTTGATGAATGTTGGTTCAAAACCTTTGATGGTGGTATGTGATGATTAGGTTGTAGGGCATATAAATAAATAATAATTTATTATTGATAAATTGTTATAAAATGTTAAATTCGCAGAAGTTAAAACAAAGATCAAAATATTTATGGGGCGTTTAAGCAAGAAACAAGTGTTTTTGTTAGCACTTTTAATCTTCGTACTAACCCCGTTTCAATACTTATTCGGACAGAGTGATAAAGATGGTGGGCCGGGAGAAATTCGGGGAAGAATCCTCGATATGAAGTTAAAACAACCGATTGAGTACGCTAATATCGCCTTATTCCGTTCCGTTGATTCAGTGTTAATTAACGGAACCGCGTCAGCAAGAAACGGCTCGTTTGTGCTAAAGAATATTCCTTACGGGAAATATTTCATGAAAATTCGTTTTATGGGTTATTCGCCACGGGTGATGACGAATGTAGAACTTGCCCAAAAGCGAAATCCACTTGTCCTCGGCGATTTATTTCTGGAACCGGATGTGAAGCAACTTGGCGAGGTCGATGTTGTTGAACATACTGGGGGTGTGAGCACCAAACTGGACAAAACGGTGGTGAACGTTGCTAACCGGATGGAAGGGGCTGGAGGAACCGTGGTTGACTTGCTGCAGCGTGTTCCATCGGTAAATGTAACGCCAAGCGGTAACCTGACCCTGAAGGGAAGTGAAAATTTCCTGGTGCTGATTGATGGAAAACCAACTCCATTGAAAGGCAATAATGCATTAAAGAGTATTCCCAGCGACAATGTCCAAAAGGTTGAGGTAATTACCAATCCTTCGGCCAAATATGACTCGGATGGAACAGCCGGCATCTTAAATATTATTACGAAGAAAGGCAGGGCTGAAGGATGGGATGGTAACATCACGCTCGCCCATGACCAGATAGGCGGTTATGCTTCCGATTTTATCATTAATCATAAAGCTGGAAAACTCAGCTTCTTCGTGGGAGCCGACCATAATAAGCGGAATATGGAAGGAGATGCGACGTCAGTGGTGAAGAACTACCAAAATGGTTATTTGCTTCAGAGTAACCAGGACGGGAGACGTTATTCCTACCGAAAAAATACTGGCGTTAGGGGAGGCATAGAATTTGCACCATCGAAAAAAGATGACCTGTTGCTGTCAGCAACCGCCGGAACCTATTATGTATTGAACCATGCCGACTTTGATATGACCTATTCTTCCAATGAACCTGATTCTTATGATATAAAACGTTTGAGTGTTGGGGAAAACCGAAGGCCCGGGGATTACCGGGGAGCATCGTTATCGTATACCCATGCGTTTAACGACAATGGGCATAAACTGGAAATCACCGGACAGTGGAACAATACTTCGTTTGACAACCGGATGCATAATGAGCTGAAAGACGAAGCCGGAAACCTGGCCAACTGGATGAAGACGAAGGATTCGCGCAACGACGATGATAGTCGGATTAATCTGGATTATTCTTTGCCGTTAGGCGATAAAAGTAAGTTCGAAGCCGGGTATCAGTTTCGCAAAGAGAAGGAATCTTCTGATTATACAGCAGATTTATCTCAGGCAGGTACCGAATTGTCCGCTTTTTCGGTTGGGGACTCAAAAAGCAGTTTGAGCCGTGAGATTCACGCGTTTTACAGCCAGTACCGGAAGAATTGGGAGAAAATGGAACTTCAGCTGGGATTACGAGCTGAACATACATCGAGATTGCTAAACAGTGTTACAGATAACTGGCAGAAAAAAGTTGATAAGTGGGATTTCTTTCCCTCATTTTTCCTCAATTATCATTTGCCTCACAAGCAAACGATGAATCTTGCTTTTTCGCGAAGAATTGATCGGTTGACGACCATTCAAATGGAGGCCAGTCCCAGGTGGTTTGATTTTGACTACGTTCAATCAGGAAATCCATTCCTGGATAACGAATACAACAACTCGCTGTCGTTGACTTATTCCAATTCCTTCAAGGGCAACAGCATCACGCTGAAAGGTTATTACGATTACTACACGAATCATATTTTCAAAGTGCAAAGCATTTACGCGGGAACCGTCGTCAATTACAAATTCGAAAATGTGGGAGACGAAGATGCGCTGGGATTAGATGCCACATTCAGTTTTAAGATGAATAGCTTTTGGACCATGATGCCCATCTTCAATTTCTATAAGTTCAGGGTGAAGACGGAGGGCGAGCTTGCTCCGGTTTATGGCACGCGTGGTGATGCCGGAGTGAATATCCGTTGGTCGAATTCCTTCAGAATCTCCGATAATACCTTTTTCCAGATTATGCCCACATACGGAACCGGCGTGAAGCGGCCACAGGGTAGCAACGAGCATGTTTTTTACACCTACATATCTTTTCGTCAGCAGTTCCTGAAAAAAAGATTGTCGTTGACCGTAATGGCTTACGATATTTTCAATACAACGGATATTGTGACCAAAATAAACGAGCCGGATTTTTACCAGATCACGTCTATGAAACCGAATTATCCAATCCGCTTGACAATCTCGTATCGTATCAACAATTACAAGCGCGATAAACGGAAACAGGCAACTAAAGTAAATATGGATTAATAATCGGTTCGTTCTACCTTTTTACATTGATTTTGAATACGTCGGCATAAACAAGACGAGGTTCGTTGTTGGGCGGAAGTTCATCGCCTCGCTGCCGAATCGTTGTTTTCAGCTGAACACCGGATCGCATATGGTATCGGAGAAAAGCGGATCGGCATCAGCTGACCGAAGTTCGTGCCGCACTTTTCCGTATTACTTTTGCCCAAGAAGGGTACCTCAATTTTCACATTGATACTGGCTTCACCAATCATTTTCCCGACTTTCTTTACCTGCCCGCCGTTCACCATCTAGTCGGCCATAATGGCGTTAAATGAAAGGTAAAACTCCATGCTCGGCGTGATAATGCCTGGAATTGCGAGGTTTCCGTTGATGTTAAAATAACCTGACAATTTATTGAGATTATTGCCTGAGTAATTTAGACGAAAGTTTTTCGGGCGAGGTCAGATTTGCGGGCAAAAGCTCCGGATGACTGGCTCTCGACGGGCAGATATCGATTCCTCCACGACGGGTATAAACGCAGGTAACCATCAATTTTTCAGGCTGAAACTTCTCCCATAGTTTTTTGTACAGCATTTCGCAAATTTCTTCATGAAAATGGTTTTCATTCCGGAAGGAGACAATGTATTTGAGCAACCCTGTTGGTTCCGGCAATGTTTCTCCTTCGATGATTACAAAGGCGCTTCCCCAGTCGGGCTGATGGGTCACTTTGCAATTGCTGCGAAGAAGATGTGTCGCCAGTTTTAATCGCTTTTCGTTTGATTTTGCCGGTTTCAGTAATTCCGGGTTTTCCGAGAAATCGTTAAACTGAATGTCTTTCAGATCCAACTCTTCTTCCATTACCATGAAATCCTGAAAATCATGACCAGCAACTTCCGGTTCTTTATCGAAAAATGCCAGCTTTACTTCGCATCTCAGCAATGCCCCCAAATCATTTTTGATGATACCGGTCACCTGTTCAATACCTGATTTTCGATCGTTTCCATACGATGACATGTTGAACGAGTTCAGGTACAATTTCAGCGATTTGCTTTCCACCAGAAACGGACTGTCAAACGGATAAACCAATTTGAGCAGGCCGGTAACGGGCAAGCCGTTTTCAGTCAGAAATCCCACCTCGTAGGCATGCCATGTATCCAGTCCGATAAATTCAGTTGGCGGCTCGCTGATGCCGTATTGTTCGCGGTTCACCTTACGGGGAACGGCAACCAGCACTTCGGGCGCATACTGTTTTGGGTAATCGACTTTTTTGCCCAGCAACTTATCTTCGGTTGAGATGGTATTCTTCATGATCAGGCACTAGATTTTGGAAAATAGATATCAGACTTAACTTAGACGCCCGGGTTATCGCCGAACAGATCGATGTGGATGCGCGGGCAATAACGCCAGCCATGTTGGATGGCCGTATCGAGCACCCGATGGCTGGTTTTTCCCAGCGTCTGATGGTTACCTCCCAACGGCATCGCCAGAATATCGGAAGGTTCCCATCCGGTGATATGATTCAGGACTTCGTCGTGAATGGACTTTGCATTTTCCGGTCCGGTCATCACGAATTTTAGTTGGAAATCTTTTTCTCCACCAGAATTCCGGCACACATCGATGTATTGTTGAATAACCTCGGGGTACGGAGTTTTTTGAGAAGGAGCCGAGGCTACTTTTTCAGCCAGCTGTTGAGGCAGCTGCTTCAGCTTTTCTTCAGTCACCAGCGAATCGCTTAGCTTTGGCGAAATGCTGAACAGATCAATGTAAGTGGCCAGCTCTTCATCGAACAAAGTCCCGTTAGTTTCTATAGTAATGTGAACACCAAACTCTTCTTTCAGTCGACGACAAAGCTCTTTGAGAGAACGGTGTTGCATGGTCGGTTCACCGCCGGTAATCACCACGTGGCGCATGTTTCCCAAATTGTGTTTCACCGTTTCGATGATTTCATCAACCTTCCACAACCGGTTTTTGCTTATATCGAACGAGGAATCCGGTGTATCGCAAGCGCTCACACCACCTCCAGGCACATTCCACATGCACCGGAGGTTGCATCCCGATAACCGGATGAAAAGCGAAGCTGTGCCTGCCAGTTTTCCTTCACCCTGTATGGTTCCCGGATGTTGCAGACCGGTAGCCGGCACATCAGCCAGCGACTTGCCTTCAGCATCCTTGGTAATTGGGAAAATGCCGTTATTGACCAAAAGAAGTGACGCGGCCATGCGATTTTAATTTTCGAGATGGGTATTTGGGAATACTTTCTGCTCTTTCAGCTCCTGCCACCAATCCATATCATCCCACTCGGTTTGAATACCTTCGCTCAGCTTGATATCGTCCAGCGTAAAATCAACCAATGCGAAGTCTTCAGTGAATGCTTCGGCGTAACCGGTTTGGGTTTCGTGTACTCTTACCGACTGAAGTTGTATATCGCCTTCTCCGTTTTTTAGTTCCGTGTTCCGGATGATTTTGTCGATCACATACAGGAACATCAGTGCATAACCTTCTGCTGAAGGCGAAACGGGTATTTCAGCCACCCGCTGGTTGATTTGATACACCGCCTCCTTGATTTCCGGCTTCTCTCCCTGCCAGAGTGAATAAGCATGATCGAAACTGTTGATGAATTCGCCCACTTTACCCAGGAGGATGAAATCGAGCACCATGTATCCTTTGTCGAGTTTGTTCGATTTGATGAAGACTTCTACTTCGTATGAATGGCCGTGAATGTTTTCGCGGCATAGCTTCGATGAACAATTGCGCACAATATGGGCGCCTTCGAACCGGAATTTCTTTCTGATAATCATCTCTCTTTCTTTTATTTTTCCAACAACGGATCGGTATAACCTGCCTCTTCAAATGCTTTTGCGCGAAGCAGACAACTGTCACACGTTCCACACGGTTTTTCGCCACCGCGGTAGCACGACCAGGTGAGGCCAAAATCGACTCCCAATTCCATCCCAAGACGGATTTCATCAGCCTTCGTCTTGTCTATAAACGGGGCGCGTACATGGATGGGATCGTCCATCTCGGCGCCACAAACTGTTCCTTTATTGATGGCGGCTTCCATGGCATTGATGAATTCCTGGCGGCAATC
Organism: Prolixibacter sp. SD074; assembly: GCF_009617895.1. NCBI lineage: Bacteria > Pseudomonadati > Bacteroidota > Bacteroidia > Marinilabiliales > Prolixibacteraceae > Prolixibacter > Prolixibacter sp. SD074. The sequence goes on along the minus strand of NZ_BLAW01000001.1, from coordinate 2,169,582 downwards.
GACGTAGCCGGAATAATCTATCTGGCTAACCCCGATAAAAATGTCGCGGGCGCCAATGGCCTCGGCATACGAAGCCGCTACCGACAGGAAAACCATATTTCTAGCCGGAACGTATGTAACAGGAATGTCGGTGCGGGTAATATCGCCGTTTTCTACCTCGATGGATTGATCCGTTAAGGCCGAGCCGCCCCACAAATCCAGTCGCATATTGACAATGTGATGTTCTTTTACACCGGTACTTTTGGCTGTTTCGCGAGCTCCCTGTAGCTCACGTTCGTGGCGTTGCCCATAGTCGAACGAAAGTGCATATAACTCAAAGCCCTGAGACTTTGCGAGGTGTAACGCTACCGATGAATCGAGGCCGCCGGATAAGAGGACAATTGCTTTTTTCATATTCTGATACCAATAAGATTTTTTCAAAATCATCAGAAGTGGGAAACCTTATTCCTGAAAAAGCAATAAACTTACGAGATAACATCCGGACATACAGTTCGAAGAGGGAGGGAAAATATTCTCTCTCGATGGGCCCGTAGTTTTGTTTATAGACAGGATGGTTTCGAACTGTCTGTTGATATATTCGACGGGGCAAAGTTAGGAAAGATTTACCTTTCTGCAAGCTTCTTTCATCGGCAAAAGGACATGCAAAATGGGCTGCAAAGAAGGGGTATTTCTTCGCGGCCCATTAGGTTGCCTGTTTCAGGGGCTACTCGCTCTCCTTATTTCCCAGGGCACTGATTTGCCCGTAATAACTGATTGAATTGCGGTTGTTGCTATTGATAGTAAGCGTTCCGTAACCGCTGTTGCCTACCGAAAGTGTCATGGAATAACTATCGGTTGTATTTTTTACCGTTGCACGTATCAGATATCCCTTGTCTTTTTTTTCAGGTGTAATGGTATATGTACCTGGTTTATTATCAAACTTAATGCCCCCGCTTCCGCCGTAAGGGATATTATATGCACGGCCAAAGAACGGCATATTGGCTTCAATCCGATCGGGATGAAATTTGACAAAATTGGGATTGGTGGTCAAATCCATGGTTTGTCCGCCCATCGGCATCGCCTGACGCGCAACAAACTGAAATTTTTTTGAATTCACCAGTTTCTCTGTTTGCTCTTTCTGTTTTTGTTTTTTGTCCTGCTTCAAAGGATTTTCTGCGCCATATACCAAAACTCCCGGCAACAACGCTAAAATCATCAATAATGAAAATACTTTTCCTTTCATGATATTCTGTCGTTTGAGGTCATCGTGTTCACGCTTATTGGTATACCAAATGATATGCCATTGTATGGATTAATAACATTAATTATGAATTGATTGAGAGATTTAAAGAACGTAACCAATAAGTTACGAAAAAACATGGTTTTTTTCCTTCACTGCAGGGGAGGAATTAAGTAACACTTCTTATTAAAATTAAAGAAGTAAATATTCTTGTAATTAAAGTTTTTAAAAGTTTCCGTTTCAATAAAATCCTGATGTAAATTTGAGTGAATGTGAAAAAAGATGCAGAAAAACGTGAGAATAATTGGAATGATTAGCGTTCGAAAGGCGGTTTGGTGCGTGGCAGGCTTAGGTGTGATTTTGCTCTTTGTCAACCAGGCTTATTCAGGAAACAAATCAAAGGTTAATAGGGTAGAAAAAAACCGTATTATGTGTCCGGTTGAGGCGTTTCATCCTAAGACCTACGTTTGTTATTTCTTCAAAAGGCTGGTTGCGTCAGTCAGGGTATTTTGACCATCTTTCCACAGCGCATAGTTAAATCCGGGATGAATGCAGTAAGCGCCCGTTTCTCCTGCCTTGTTAATGGCGATGTACCCGATTTGAAATTTCTCGTAACCCGGAATTTTCTCAGCAATCCGGTGGACAGCCTCCTCACAGGCCTGTTGCGGGCTGCTCCCGTTTCGCATCAGTTCCACGACCAGGAAACTACCGACGGTTTTCATCACCAGCTCACCCATACCGGTTGAAGCGGCCCCACCTATTTCGTTATCGCAGAACAATCCGGCCCCGATGATTGGCGAATCGCCTACGCGGCCATGCATTTTAAACGCGGCCCCACTGGTGGTGCAGGCCCCGGATAGGTCGCCATTGGCATCAATAGCCAACATGGAAATCGTATCATGGTTTTCGATGTTGATCACCGGCTCGTATTTCGATTTCTTTTTCCACTCGTCCCAGGCCTCACGGGCTTTATCTGTCAGTAAATTTTGCTTTTTAAAACCTTTTTCCAGTGCAAACTGAAGCGCGCCTTCGCCTGAAAGCATTACATGCGGCGTATCCTCCATCACTTTCCGGGCTACCGAAACCGGATGAGCAATGTCTTGCAAAAACGTAACCGAGCCGGCATTTCCTTTTTCGTCCATGATGCAGGCGTCCAGCGTGACATAGCCGTCGCGATCAGGATAGCCGCCTAACCCAACCGTCATGATGTTTGGATCGGCTTCAGGAACACGTACGCCTGCTTCTACTGCATCCAGCGAACGGCCTCCTTTTACCAGGATTTTGGCTGCCACTTCATTGGCCGCCAATCCGTGTCCCCATGTTGAAATGATGATGGGTTTTCCTTTTAATGGAGTTGACGCTGTTGCTTGTCCCGCTGCAGCGGAAATTCTCTGGTTGAGAAGTAATCCGGACGTTGCGGCAACTGAGCCGGCTAAAAACTTTCTTCGTGAGATCATAAGTCGACATTCATTTTTATACTCGAAACGCAACCTATATAGAATTTTTCTAAAGTGTATTAATTTTTAAAAGGATTTATGTAATTAATATGTCAATTACTGATGATGTATTAGGCTTAGTCAAAAGAAATTGGTATTTTTTAGAAGCGAAAGATTAAAACGTAACCAAATCATTTCAAAATGCAGAATCGTATGTTTACCAGTTATCGAAGTGCACTTATCCGTGGGATTATCGCGCTGCTTATCGGGGGATTGGCTGTGTTTGTTCCCAATATTACCTTGCAGAGTATTGTTATTTATATCGGAATACTTATCCTGTTGGGAGGATTGGTGTCGCTGTTATTTGCTCTGCGAAGCAAGAGTCCTTCGGGGCGCAATATGCTCATGACGCAGGCTGTTTTCAACCTGATTATCGGAATTCTGTTTGTGGCCCTTCCGGCAACGATGGTAAAAATATTCGTCATCGTACTTGGATTGGGATTCCTCTTTATCGGTATTTTTCAATTAATGGGCGCCCTAAATGTGCGGCACGATTATGGTTGGTCGTGGATTTATTTCATCATTTCGATATTGATGATCATTGCCGGGGCCGTCATGTTGACAAATCCCTTTAGCAGCGCCGAAACCATTCTTATATTCATTGGCGTGTTAATGTTGGTTTACGGTGCGTCTGAGTTATACATGGCGTGGAAATTAAGTAGTAAACCGAAAACATACCAGGGACAGGAGGCCAAGGATACACATTTTAAGGAGTTGTAACTGTCAGGGAACCAACTTAAATTTCTTTATTTGCTTTGCCTTTCGGGAAAACTTAACGAAATTTTAAGAAAGATGGGTATGTAAACTATCAGGAAATAAAGGTGTTTCAGGCGAAATTTGCTATATTCAGTCGCTGAAAGTGCTCGACATTGATTCTCTAATCCTATTTCTGAAAAGCCATGATTCTTACTCGTGTACTGGTGTACCTGCCATTTTTTTGCTTACCGCTTGCCATCCTCCTTCGCATGATGCCGTTGAGGAAGAACATGGCAATCTGACCGCCTTTGTCAATCCATTAATCGGAACAGGAGACGCAACGACTCCATCGGCAAAAAAATTTGGTGGCGGAAATTCGAGTCACGCACAAGTGATTCCCGGTGTTGGATTTCCTTTCGGGATGACGCAGTGGACTCCACAGACACGCATTTCAGAAGCACATTGTCTGGCTCCGTATTATTATGCTGATACAAAGATACAGGGATTCCGGGGTACCCACTGGATGAGTGGCTCGTGTACACAGGATTATGGCAGCATGGCCATTATGCCCTTATCGGGGAAAATCATTCCGGATGCAGGGCAAAGAGCCTCCTCTTTTTCGCACGAACGTGAAATAGCCAAAGCAAATTACTACCAGGTATTTCTGGACGATTATAAAATCAATGCGGAAGTGACAGCCGAGAATCATTCTTCGGTGTTGCGTTTTACCTGGATGACGGACTCGGCAAAGTACATTCTTATCAATCCCAACTCCGACGAAGGACAAGGCTTTGTAGAAGTGGATACTGCCAGGAATGAAATTAGGTGTTACAATCCGGTTCACCGAATTTACCAGGGATTGGGAGAGCCGGCTGGTTTTAACGGTTGGTTTGTTATAAAGTTTCCTGAAAAGATTACTGATTTCGGTGTTTGGAAAGGTGATTCCATCTAAAAAGGTGGCGTGCTGGAAATGAAACTGGGAGATAAGGCTAACAAAAAATGGGGAATAGCCCCGGAGGACCGTCCCTTTTCATTGGAATGATAACACACGATATCTAATTGGAAGTTCCCGGCTTCACAGCTTTATAATTGTTTGGTGAAAATCAGTTTGCTGTCGTCCACATCGTAATAATCTTTGAGCCCGGCCACCAGCTCATAACCCATGCGGAGATAAAATTCTACCGTGGGTTGGTATAGTGCCCGTCCCGATGTTTCGATGTAGATAAAACGCCCTCCGGATGTCCGGATGGCATCTTCGGTTTTGTGCAGCAATTGTCTTCCCAGTCCGCCTCGACGATGGAGCGAATCGACAGCAATCCAGTATAGATCATAATTTTTTATTGTACACGGGATTTCGCCATAGCAAGTATACCCCACGGTCTCACCATCGACATCCACGAAGAAAAAATGATAACCACTTTCGTCACCACGCGTAAGATATTCCTGAATGAGTTCCAGCGCCACGTCCACCTCATCGGGACGGAAAAAGCCCGTTGACGCAAGGATACGTTTCACAGCATCGTAATCCGAAGGGCGGACCTCCTGCCGGAAGGCAATTGTCTTATTTGCGGTTAATATCATCTATAATTCGTTTAATTACTTCGGTATTTCCAAGTCCGGCCTGCTCACAGGCAGCGATAAAACCACTGTTTGGCGAGATACATGGGTTGGCATTGATTTCAATGACATAAGGAATTCCTTCATTCGAAATCCGAAAATCAACCCGCGCATAACCTTTTAGCCCGAAAGCGGACCAGCACTGCGCACTGATGCGTTTCAGTCCGGCCAGCAACGAAGCCTCTTTCGCTTCGAAAGCGAAAGATCGGACCGTGTTTTTATATTCGAATGAATCAGTTTCCCATTTGGCTTTGTAGCCTAAAATACGTGGCCGATCTTCTGTATAATTCCGGAACCGCATTTCAGCCGGCGGGAGGACCTCGGGGCCTCTTGCTCCTGCTAAAACCGAGACATTGAACTCTCTTCCCTGGATAAATTCTTCAGCAAACCAATCATCCGGGACGTGTTCAATCTGGTTTCCCATGTAGATGAGCTCATCGGTAATACCGACGGAACCGTCTTCCGAAATTGGTTTCAGGATATATTCCTTCGTCGGTTCGATTGCTCCGCTGGTTGTTGCCCAATCCGGAGTGATAATATGCTCAGCACGTAAAATTTTCTTAGCTGTTACTTTATCAGTAGTAAGAAACATGGCCGTTGAACCAGAGCCGGAAAAACGAATATCTCCGGATTCCAGGATTGCGGGTACCATGAAGCTCAACTTGCCTCTTCCATCAACGGTTTCCACCAGGTTGAAGATGAACCCCGGGTCGATTTTACGAATGCCATTGATGAACCATGGGATATTCAAATTGAATGCCATCCGTTGTGAATGGTACCCAAGTTCTTTCAGCGCTTCTTTTACCCAATGGGACTGATCCAATACATCCCGCTCATCTTCGGCAGGATTGGGCGAAAGCGGATTATGCAGAATAATGACTTGTCTGGTATCCTGATTCATCATTTGCTTCCTCCTTTATACCGGCCCGGTTAAGGGCCGATTGCATGATTTCTCTTATTAATCTCCGGTAAGGATAATTGCTTAGGCGGGCCAGGATAGGCAAATCCGAATAGGTTGGATTGAGCCCGGCCAACGGGTTTACTTCCACAAAGTTCGGAACGCCGTTCCGGTCGGTTCGAAAATCAACCCGTCCGGCATCTTTACCGTCAATTTCGCGCCAGGCGGCAAGGGCCATTTTCGCACATTCGTTTGCCAGTTTGTCATTGGCCAACCGGTAGGTCACGTACTTTTCGTAATCTTTTTTTACCGAATAGGAATAGATTTTATCCGGGCAGGCATCATTGAAAACAATCTCCATTACGCCGAGTGCACGCGCTTTCTTGCCCGAACCGACAATGCCCACCGTGAATTCTCTTCCCGGTAGGAAAGTCTCCAGCAACACCGGCTGATGGAAAGTCTTTAGCAAAAATGCACAGCTCGAATGTAATTTATCCCGCGTATCAATCAATGAGTAACCATCAATGCCTTTGCTGGTACCTTCAGCTACCGGCTTGACAAACAACGGGAAAGGCAAATTCACTTCGTCCAGTTCTTTTACATGGCGAATCACGGCGAAAGGAGCTGTTGGGATGCCAGCCTCCCGGATCACCATTTTGGTCAGCGCTTTGTCGAGTGTCAGGTTCATCACCGTGGCATTGCTGAACACATGAGGAATTTGGTACGCATCGAGAAGTGCCGGTATCTGGGCTTCTCGGGCAATGCCATGTATTCCTTCTGCAATATTGAACACGATATCACACCGTTTGCCTGAGGCCAGAAATTGTACCAAAGCGAATAGATTCCCGATGCGAAGTGTATGGTAACCCAACGCACGCAGATTCTCCTCGATTGCTTCGATCGTTTCGATTGTATCGAATTCGGCAATAGCTTCTTCTGAATATCCCAGACGCCGGTAATCATCCTTCAAATCGAAGGTTAAACCAACTGTAATCATTTTCGATCTTTAGCGGATGTTAATTAATGTCTGGATAGGTGTATGTATTTCCTTCGTAGTTTCTCAGCGCCACTTCTCCGTTTCCGATTCCCTGTACATAATTGGGGAGCAACGGAATTTTACCGCCTCCCCCGGGTGCATCGATTACAAAGTGAGGGACTGCATACCCTGAAGTGTATCCTCGCAGTCCCTGGATGATTTCCAATCCTTTGCTTACCGGGGTCCGGAAATGCAGCGAACCGGGAACCGGGTCACATTGATAAATGTAGTAAGGGCGTACCCGGACTTTGAGCAGTCCCTGATTGAGTTTTTTGAAAGTTTCTACTTCATCGTTAATGCCTTTCAGCAAGACCGTTTGGCTACCCAGCGGAATGCCGGCATCGGCCAATCGGTTGCAGGCTTCCTGTGTTTCCACTGAAAGTTCGTCGGGATGGGCAAAGTGAACGCTCATCATCAGCGGATGGTATTTTTTCAGCATCCTCGTAAGCGGCTTGGTAATACGCATGGGGAGTACAACCGGAACTTTGGTCCCGATTCGGATAATTTCCACATGCGGAATAGCCCGAAGTTTTGACAGCAGATATTCCAGGCGGAAGTCCGGTAAGGTGAGGGGGTCGCCTCCGGAAATCAGCACGTCACGTATTTGCTTGTTTTGAGAGATGTATTCGATGCCCCGATCCCATTCCCGGGTTGAGGCATGGATTTTATGCCGTTTGGCCACCATGTGGCTGCGGGTGCAGTAACGACAATATGCCGAGCAAAAACCGGTAACCAGGAACAATACCCGGTCGGGATAGCGGTGAACAATTAATCGCGTGGGCGAATCACCTGTCTCGTTGAGCGGGTCGGCAACTTCGCCCGGACTCATAATCAGCTCTTCCGTCGTAGGAATGACGGTCCGGTAAAGCGGATGCCGGCCCGGTAGCCTGCTTAGCAAACTGGCGAAATAAGGTGTAATCTGAAACGGCAGATGATTTTCGGGGAGGGAGGAGATGAGTTCTCCTTCTGTTTTTCCCAAAATATCCGTTAACTGTTTCGAGGTGCGGATGCTGTTCTTTAGTTGCCAGCTCCAGTTGTTCCACTCACGGATGGTGGCTGTGGGATAAAATTGGTTGATAAATTGAGTAACCGATTGGTCGTAGGGAAAGGCCGGGACAATGCTCATTCTTTCCATTTGGTCGGGGTGTTGTCCTGCTATCATGAGCGGGACAGGTGCGTCCGGTGAGTCAACCGGAGCATTCTCACCAGAAGCAGTACTCCTTGCAGTGGTCATTTCTGATTTCATGGATAAAAATAATTTTCTTTAGCGTTGATTTTTGTGCCTGCCGTTTATTCATTGCTCACAATTTCAATTTGTTATCGTCCGGACAGTGACCTTGATTATAAAAACAAAGCTATGCTAAAATTCAATTGAGTGTTCAATTTAGGAGTATTATTTCACAGGGGGGCCGCACTTTTTTTTATAACATTAGTTGATTGATTTTCAGCTTTCGCAGTTTACTTATCAGTAGATTATAGTGAAGATTTTCTTTTATAGGGCTTATGGACTTTTGGGTTAAAGGTTTTAGGGGGATTTTCATACGTTTAAAATTTATAATTATGGTCCATAATTTAATTCTAAATTTGAGAACGAATGGAACCGCTTCGCTCTCACATGAACTTTTTTTAATCATTGCCTTTGGCGAACTTTTGATTAAAAAAGTTCATGTTCGTTTCATTTTATGTTCATCCGAAAAGCAACGTAGAATGAGATTTGTTATTGTTTAAAACCGATACATATAGTGGAAAGTCGTATCTTCGTATAAGTGAATTTGCAATCCCATAGTGGGTTCGGCTTAAATAACCTGATTTATGACACCCCGTTTACTAATCTTGATGGCTGTTCTATGCCTGTTTGGTTTCCCTACAGCCTCGGCGCAGAAAAAAAACTTGTTTGTGCTGGATGGACGAGCCTCCACCGATCAGAATATGTCTGAAGGTATCCATATTACCATTTTTAACGAAACGGGCAATAAGGCCCTGCCCGGAATTGATCTCGATGAGCGTGGATATTTTCACATCACGCTTTCTTACCAGAAAACCTACCTGGTCGGTTTTCAATACCAAGGTTATTACACCAAAATTTTCGAAGTATCGACAGTTGTACCTGCGGATGTTTTGTCGGTTGACCCCTATTTCAAACCGTTTCGTTTCCAGGTAACCCTTCATCCCGCAATTGAGGGCTTACAGCCTGAATTCAGTAAGAAGCCCATCGCCAGGATTCATTACTCAAAAGATGTGGATGGATTTGAGGCGGCAGCTGTTTACAGTGACAAAAAAATCAATAAGCAAATTGAGAAAGCAGTCGCTGAAAATGTGGAGCGAAAAGTCAATGAGCAACTGTCGCGGGCCGAGGATTACCAGGCCCAGGGACAGTGGGAACTGGCCATGGCAGCTATTAAACAGGCGAAGGATTTGGATCCCCGGGATTCAGACTTGAAGAAAAAGATTCGTGATGCCGGGAAGGAAGTAAAATCTAAAGAAAAGGAACCGGATACATCCAGCCGGCAATATGCCATGTATATCAACGAAGGCGACATCCGGTTCAACGAAAAATCGTTTGATGATGCCAAAAGCGCTTACCAAAAAGCGTTGAACGTGGTTCCCGGTGATTCATTGGCGCAGGCCAGGCTCAAATTGGTCGATGAGCGTTTGCAGGCAATGGCTGATGAGAAGGCGCGGTTGTTTGCCGAAGCTGCTGCAAAAGATAAAGCTTTTAGCCAGGCGGTGAACAAGGCAGACAGTCTTTTCGGCCGGAAGGAGTATCCTGATGCGAAACTGGCTTATCAGCAGGCGCTGACGATTATTCCCAATAGTGAAAAACCGCAACGGCAGATTGCCGAAATCAACCGTTTGATTGCCCGGGATGCCTCGCTTGCAGCAGCTTTTACTGATGCAGTTTCCAGGGGAAATCAACAGCTGGGGGCGAAAAACTATCGCCCGGCAGTCGATATTTTTAACGAAGCGCTGAATATGAAACCCGGCGATGCGACGGTGACCGCGCTACGCGATTCAGCCACGGTATTGTTGAAAAATCAGCAGGCCAGGCAACAGGCATTGGCAGCGGCAAGAGCAAAAGAAGGGCATTTCCGCGATTTAATGGACCAGGGGGACAAAGCCTTTGCCGTTGCCAGCTATGAGCAGGCTGTCAACTTTTTTGGTCAGGCATATCGTCTGAAAGAGGATTCGGTTGCCCGGAGAAAAGGTTTGGAAGCCCAAAATATGCTGGACCAACAACAGCTGGCCTCTGTTCAACAGACGGCAGCAAAGGCGGCTGAGAATGCAGTTGCTTCAGAATTAACGAATGTTTCTTCCGACTATCAAAAACAAATTGCTGAAGCTGATCAGGCATTCAAAAGAGGAGAGTGGGCAGGAGCTCGTTTTTATTACTTCGAAGCGCTGAAAGAAAAGCCAGGCGACACGTATGCCGGTGCGCAGGTGAACGAATGCGATGAGTTGATTGCTGCCCATATTACCGCTGATATGCAGCAAAAATATTTGGTTTTTCTTTCCAATGGCGACATCGGTTTCCTTGATGAAAATTATGCCAGTGCGAGGCTGAATTACAGGAAGGCACTGAACATCAAACCGTGGGAGAAATACCCGCGCCGTAAGCTCGAAGCCATCGACCGGGCGATGAAAAACTGGAAATCGGATGAAGAACGCCGAAAGTTTACCGATGCCATCGAAAAGGCTGATGATGCCTTTGATAAGGGCGAATATGCAGTGGCGCGTTTCTATTACCGGCAGGCGGCCGGTATTAAAGCCGATACCGTGGCCGATGAACGGTTACAGGAAATTGCCTCCATTATTGCCGGGGTGCGTCAAAGCAGTATCGACAATCAATACAACGAAGAGGTTCGCAAGGCTGATGCGGCCTTTCATCAAAAAAATCGTACCGTGGCAAGGTTTTATTATCAGAAAGCAATACAACTAAAGCCAAATGAAGCCTATCCGAAAGATCAACTGAAGAAACTGCAGGCAGATAATTAGGTTACTGTCCTGTTTTTCGGTTGTTTAGAAAGCGAAGTCAGGCATGATGGGCCATCGGACTTTTCGAGAACTTCAACACGATTGGGTGCGTCAACCGGTCGAAATCACGGTAAGCCATCCGAATCAGTTCAATATGCGTTCCGGCATTGAACGCAATCATTTTATCTTCCGAAAGGCTGTGCGCCACATAAACCCGCATGTCGTAAAGGTTGCCAAACGGAGGCATAGCTCCCGGTTCGCAGTCGGGGAAACGGCTTTTGAATTCCATTTCCGAAGCCAGTTCAACCAGGCGGGCTCCTGTGGCAATTTTCAACTGGTCGAGGTCAATCTTAAACGATGCGGGCAGCACGGCCATTGACATTTCGCCATCGATTTTTACCACTATGGTTTTGGCCATCTCCTTTCCCGGAATATGGGTGGTTGCGGCCACCCGCTGGGCGTTGAATGCCATGGAATGGCTGATGGTCTCGTAATGGATGTGGTGGCTGTCGAGATACTCTTTTAACTTTTGTGCAGGCATGATGAATCCTCCTTTTATTAATTGGTAACGTATGTGTTCCGGTTTGTCGGGCCCGGCTGTATTCACAGGCGAACCTGGCTGCTACATCCGGGGGCGGACGAAAGAGGGAAGTACGTGCCGCACGTGCCGGGATTGAAGGATGGTTTTGCGTATTCGGGCTGGTTCGTTGGTTTGCGTTGCGTGCAAGGTTAAGTTACGAAAAAATCTGGTTCCGGGGCAATATGTAAATAGCGGGAGGTCACTCTTCTGCCGCCAGGCGGACCTCCTGCAGTTTGTGAGGACAATCTTCTGCCGCCAGGCAAAGCCTCTCAACCCTGCAGGCATATCCTACGGCGCCCGGTGCGTCTACTGCAAAATGGAATAGCCAACATCAGATGAAAAAGGATAGCGATGAAATCTGTTGGAGGGGAAAAGAGGAAGCCGGGTTATCAAATCAATTAACTGGTCGGCGTTCCGTCCGGGCTACACAAAGGAGAGCACTATTTTAGGCAGCATGCTAACCGAGCTGGACGAAGCGGATAATGTCCAGGTGCAAACTGCCATTGGCGCTACCGTCATGGTAGATGCCCTGAAGGCTGCCCAACAGGAATTTGCGCAGGTGATGAGTGAAAAGACTGAAACAGAGGCTCAGGATGCCGAAAGGCTGACTGCTACCCCAAAAATCAATTAAATAACAGGTTAACTTTAGCGTGATTGTGCTATGGATACCGCCCCGGGGCCATTGGGTAACCGGGGCGGTGTTGGTTGCATCAGCCGGTAGAGGGCCGGCCGAAAATGCGGTTAAAAATCCTTTTTTTCGCGCTTGGCCTTTTTGGCCTTGCGTTTTTCCTTCAGGTTCATTTCCGGTTCTTTCCTTGAAAGTCTGTTTTTGTCCGGAGCTTTTTCTTTCACCATGGTTATCCAAATTAAGATGATTGAATAATTGTTTATGGCATATATTGCCGGTTTTCAGAATAAATCTGTCTGCCTGGCCAAATCAAATTTAGGTGGAAAAATCAAATAGTGTATTAATTCCGGTTGATTTTTTTTATGCTGTTTAATGATATGAACCCATTGAAAAATTTGGTCGTTAAGGGTTGTGTTATACCGAAAAGCCTCCGTAACTTATACGAATGGGAAAGACCGTAAAACATAAGCATTTCGGTGAGAAACCGAAACTTTCGTATATCACTGGTTCGGTAAAAGGAATACAGCGCGAGCGGAATCAAGACCGTGCGTACGTGCTGGATGGGCCGGGATACCATTTGTTCATCATCTTCGATGGTGTTAGTTCCTACCCGGAGAGTTACCGGTACATCGAAACGTTCATGGAATTTCTGGACGAGCACCATCATGAGTGGCTCGACAACGAGAAAGAAGGCCTGGGGCAATTGCTTTATTTGGCTTATCTGCATTGCCGGAAGACGTCTATTGCCGGCAGCACAACTATTTCGGCGCTTTTTATCCCCGATGAAAAACAGTTACCCAAAATGGTGAGCATCGGTGATTCGCGGGTTTATGCTTTCCGCAGAAAGAATATAGTCAGTTTGGCCGAGGATGACAATGTCCCGGAGATGCCGAATATTCTCACCCGGTGGGTGGGGCACGATTATTTGTTGGCAGAAGACTTCCGGCCCGTAGAGGTCGCTTTGGACAACCAATTTCTTCTCTGTTCCGATGGTTTTTACGGGGTTATGGAAGAAAACCGTGAGGCTTTTTACCGTGCCTTGAAGTTACCGGAGCTGGAAGGCATAAAGGAAGAGTTGTATCGCTTAATGGAGGGGAAGAACAGCGATGACGCCTCGTATATCCTGGTAAGGCGGGGATAGAAAAGTTTAGACAAAAAAAGAGGTACCCAAAACAGGATACCCAATGAATTGTGGAGCTGCGGGGAATCGAACCCCGGTCCAAACGAGGAAGCAATACGCTTTCTACATGCTTAGCTTTGACTTGATTTTCGAGTGCCGGCAGGATCAAAGCCACCAACCGGTACCTTAGCTCCTTTCATTTCACAGGCCGTGCGGAGCAAACGGCCTGCTATTCCCAATTTTTCTGCACCTCCGGTTCGGGCCGCCTCAGGACTTAAGCACCCGGGAGATGTCTCGTTCCAGCATCTAATGCCGGAAGATGCTTATCTACTATACTTCGATTAAGCTGCGAGAGCGTAATTGTTTTCGCCAATTAAGAGTCTGGAAATTGAGATTATCGAGCCAACCTCCAACGCTCGGCATGCTTACGCACCTCTTCATCCCGCTGTCAAAACCAGTCAGCCCCGGGATGCGGGATACAAAACTACAAAATATTGCAGAGATGTCAAGGTGATATTACGGAAAAGAAAAGGGAAACCGAACTTATCGATATTTCAGGTTGCGAATCGTTTCAGCCGGATTTTCGGAACCAAAAACAAAGCTTCCGGCTACCAGAACATTGGCACCGGTTTCAAACAGTTTTTTCCCGGTTTCGTAATTTACACCACCGTCTACTTCAATCAGTGTATTGGTGTTTCTTTTTTCGATGAGTTGCCGCAGTTGCGATACCTTGTGGTAGGTATGTTCAATGAATTTTTGTCCTCCGAACCCGGGATTGACCGACATCAGTAAGACCATGTCCAGTTCCTGGATGATATCTTGCAGTAAAAGGACGGGAGTGTGCGGATTCAGGCAGACACTGGCACGCATACCTTCGTCCTTAATGGCCTGAATGGTGCGGTGCAGATGTGTGCACGCTTCGTAATGAACGGTGAGAATGTCGGCACCGGCTTTTCCGAATGCTTTGATGTACCGGTCAGGATCAACAATCATCAAATGCACATCCAGAGGTTTACTGGCTGTCTTATTGATTTGAGCGATTACCGGGATTCCGAAAGAGATATTGGGCACAAAAACACCATCCATCACATCGCAATGAATGTAATCGGCATCACTTTGATTTAACATTTCGATTTCTTTTCCCAAACGGGTGAAATCAGAAGCCAGAATGGATGGTGCAATCAGTTTTTCCATGGATTTACTCTATAATTTATATCGTTGCTAACGGAATTTTTGGGTGATTGTTCACCAAATCAGACGAGTTAAAATTCAATTCAGTATTTTAACAATGGCACAAATGTAATTGAAATCTACCGGGAAATAAAAAAGCCGGGAAGTACCGGCTCTCATAATATTTTCGGGTTACCCCAGATAGGATTTCAGCAACCGGTTCCGGAACTGATTTTTCAGTTTCTTGATGGCTTTTTCCTTGATTTGCCTAACGCGCTCACGAGTCAAGTCAAATTCCTGTCCAATTTCTTCGAGCGTATGCGGGCGATATCCGTTCAGTCCGAAATAATAGCGGAGAACTTCAGCTTCCCGCTCACCCAGGGTTGCCAGAGAGCGTTCAATTTCTTCCCGAAGTGATTCGCTAATGAGCTTATTGTCCGGGCTGGGAGAATCCTCACTAAACATGATGTCATAGAGGTTGTTGCCGGTGTTCTCATCTTCTTTTAGCGGAGCATCCATCGAAACGTGATGGTTGTTGGCATTCATGGAATCTTCCACTACTTTGGGGTGCATATCCAGAATTTTAGCTACTTCTTCGGGCGATGGTTCACGTTGAAACTCCTGCTCGAGTTGAGCGAAGGCCTTGTTAATTTTGTTAATCGACCCAATTTTGTTCAATGGCAATCGCACAATGCGCGATTGTTCGGCTAATGCCTGAAGGATAGATTGACGTATCCACCAAACGGCATAGGAAATAAATTTAAAGCCCCTGGTTTCATCAAAACGTTGCGCTGCTTTGATGAGCCCGAGGTTACCTTCGTTAATCAAATCCGGAAGGCTTAGTCCCTGGTTTTGGTATTGTTTGGATACTGAAACGACAAATCGGAGATTGGCATTAACGAGCCTTTCCAGTGCCTTTCGGTCACCTTTTTTGATGCGTTTAGCCAGGGTTACTTCTTCGTCGGCTGTTAATAATTCTACCTTTCCTATCTCGTGGAGGTACTTATCAAGCGATAGAGCTTCGCGGTTGGTTACTTGTTTTGTTATTTTTAGCTGCCTCATAGGTGAATGTAAGACTTTGACGAAACAATTTTAGTTTTTAGAATATACGGCAATTACGCTTTAGGGTTATAATTGTGGATCTAAAAAGTTCTTGAATGTGAATTTATATAAAAAAATGATTTTCATCAAAGAATGTGCTTCTTATTGCAATTTATTTCTTAACTTATGGCGTAATCACAGGCATACCGTTGTGCTATTTAAAAGCATATTCGCACAAGGAAACATTTTTTAATACGATGAAAATAACGCATATTTGAAAAAAAGTGCGTGAACTTTTGTGAATTTAAAGCATTTACTTATAATTGCAGAAAATTCGATTATTCGTTTTACTAAACAAGTCCCTTTTTCTTCTTCCAATAAATCAATAAGAAATTTTTTAATGTGCCACTTTCCCAAAATATTATACTCAGTGGGAAATTAGGGCTTTATGTTAAGTTAAATCAAAATAACATGTACGACATTCTTGAGCTTAGCAAGAAACTGGTTCCCGAGTTGCGGGATATTGCTAAGGAGTTGAAAATTAAAAGAGTTGAGTCCTTTAAGAAGCAAGACCTTATCTATAAAATACTGGATACACAGGCCATACTTGCTTCCGAGGGCAAGAAGGCTGACAAAAATCCCGCCCCAAAGAAGGGGCCCAAGGCAGATAAGGCTGAAATCGTGAAAAATAGTTCACCTGTAGAAAAACCGGTTGAAACTGCTCCGGTCAGAAAAGCCACGCCCGTGGCCAACGAAGGACACCGCCCAAAATCAAATGACGATAAAAATGATCGTCGTCGTTCGCGCCGGCCGAGAGTTGGGCGGGATCAGGAATATGCACCACCGGCTGAAAAACGTCCGGTAGAAAAACGTCCGGTAGAAAAACGACCGGTGGAGAGTACCCAACCGGCAGATAACCGGTTTTCAGAACCATCTGATTCCGCACCAAAACCACGCAGGGACGATTTTCGTAAGGATGATTCCCACAGGGAGCGAAACGACCGCGAACAGGCAGGCCCATCTAAGTATCAGCCTCAGCAACAGCGCCAGGCTCCTGCTCCTCACCGGAATACACAAACCCCGGGGGGGCGTCAGCGGGACAATGAAAAGGCTTTTGAATTTGATGGAATTATCCAGGCCTCCGGTGTTTTGGAAATTATGCAGGATGGTTATGGATTCCTTCGCTCTTCGGATTTCAACTATTTGAATTCACCTGACGATATTTATGTTTCTCAGTCGCAGATAAAACTTTTCGGATTAAAAACCGGCGATAACGTGACTGGTGCTATTCGACCTCCCAAAGAGGGGGAAAAATATTTTCCGTTGATCAAAGTAGTGGAGATCAACGGTCGCAGTCCTGAGTATATTCGCGACCGGGTACCGTTTGATCACCTGACACCGCTTTTCCCAAATGAAAAATTCAACATTACCGGAAAAGGTTACTCGAGCTTATCGAGCCGGGTAGTTGATATGTTTTCGCCGATCGGGAAAGGACAGCGTGGTTTGATTGTGGCCCAGCCGAAAACGGGTAAAACGGTATTACTGAAAGAGATTGCTAACGCGATTGCCGGCAATCATCCGGAAGTTTACATGATGGTTTTGCTGATTGATGAGCGTCCGGAAGAAGTAACCGATATGGCCCGCAGTGTGAATGCAGAGGTGATTTCGTCAACTTTTGATGAGCCGGCAGAGCGTCACGTGCGTGTAGCCAACATGGTACTCGAAAAAGCCAAGCGTATGGTGGAATGTGGCCATGATGTGGTTATTCTGCTTGACTCGATTACCCGCCTGGCCCGTGCTTATAACACCGTAGCCCCGGCATCTGGTAAAGTATTATCGGGCGGTGTTGATGCCAACGCACTACACAAACCGAAGCGTTTCTTCGGTGCTGCCCGTAACATTGAAGAGGGAGGTTCGTTGACAATTTTGGCAACAGCACTTACCGAAACCGGTTCGAAAATGGATGATGTGATTTTCGAAGAGTTTAAAGGAACTGGTAACATGGAGCTGCAACTTGACCGGAAATTGTCCAACCGTCGTATTTTCCCGGCAGTGGATATTACTGCTTCCAGTACACGTCGGGAGGAGCTGCTGATAGAAAAATATGCATTGGATAAAATATGGATTCTCCGAAATTACCTTACCGACATGAACTCGGTTGAAGCAATGCAGTTCCTGAAGGATCGACTTCTAAAAACAGCAACCAATGAAGAGTTTCTGGTGTCGATGAACGACAGTTAGTCAAAATCATTTCAGAGATATAAAAAGGCGGATTCAACCAGTGAACCCGCCTTTCCTTTTCGATGTAAATTTTTGCGTTTAACGATCCTGTTCAAAGCAGTAACCGTATCCCTGGCGGGTGACAATCCTTTTACTATAGCGTCCAATCTTTTTCCGTAGGCGGGTAATATTTACATCAACGGTCCGGTCGAGAATATATGATTCATGTTCCCATATTTGTGTGAGTATCTCTTCCCGGGTAAATACCTTGCCAGGATGCTCGCATAGTAGCAGTAGAATTTCAAACTCCTTTTTGGTCAGATTTATGGTGTGGCCATCAATGACCAGTTTCTTTTCCTCGGGATAGATTTTCAGGTCACCAACATTAATTACGGATGTTTTGTTTTCGGAGTGGTTTTCCAGATGCCGCAGTGCAACCTTTACCCGGGCAATAACCTCTTTTATCGAAAAGGGCTTGGAAATATAATCTTCGGCTCCAAGATTGAAGCCGGTCAGCGTGTCATTTTCCGTGCTTTTAGCAGTAATAAATATAACCGGAATATTTTTTAGTCTTTCATCTTTCTTTAGTATGTTGGCCAGTTTAAACCCGGAAATTTCGCCCATCATTACGTCGAGCAAAATCAGGTCATATTTTTCCAACGGGAGTTCAAGTGCCTCTTCAGCTGAGTAAGCGGTATCCACATTAAATCCTACACTCTCTAAATTAAATTGAAGAATTTCACACAAATCGGCTTCGTCATCAACTACTAAAATATGGTTGGCTCTTATCTGGTCAGGTTGCATGGTTACAGGTTGCTCAAATGTTGTTGTTTTCATGGGATCAAAATAAAATTGATACCCGGTAACCGGGTTGTTTCGATATTTATTGCTGCAGATAAACCACTTATTACATATTGATTATGGAATACATGCTAAAGTGAAAGGGTGTCTTCTCAATAAGTTCAGTTTTTCGAAGCAATGTCCGTTTCATAACCTTCCGCTGGTGCAGCTAGTTTCCAGTAGCAAGAATAGTGTGATGTTGTTTCATTGCGGATAAAAAGATGTATCATTTGTATTACAAATCAACCAGGCGAATCCAAGTGCCTTATTATAAGCCATTAGGCGGCGTGCCGCGGGGGTTGAAAATAATAAGAAGCAACATCATACCTTGTTGAATATTACGATATTCATATATTGATGAGATGTTACTTTTATTTTTACCAGATATAAATAGCATTCAAAAGGTAAAATTGTAATCTATAGATAGCAAAATTGTGGTGTGGATGTTTATTTTTGTTGAAAATAGTTTACTCAAGGTGGAATACTTTCTTAACACACATCGCTATTTAGTCCGCGAATCAAATAAATTGATTCACAGGGAGCTGGTCGAAGATATTGATTGGGAACATCGCCTGATTTGTATTAAAGGGTTCAGAGGAGTGGGAAAGACTACCTTTCTGCTGGAATATGTAAGGGAACAATTTGGCGAAGACAAGAGCTGTCTGTATGTCAATCTGAATCATTTCTATTTCACAAAGCGTCGTATTTTTTCATTTGCCGACGAATTTTACAAACGGGGCGGAAAAGTGCTGATCCTTGATCAGGTTCATAAGTATCCGGGATGGGCAACTGAGTTGCGGCAGTGCTACGATGAATTGCCCGGGTTGAAAATTATTTTCAGTGGTTCGCCGGTCCTTCGTGTGATTGAAGGAAATGAGGTGTTAAAAGACATTGCCCGTGTTTATCACCTGGAAGGCCTCTCGTTCCGCGAATATTTAAATTACCGTGCGGGGAAACACTTCTCAAAAGTTACGCTGAAAGATATTCTTAACCGGCACGAGGAAATTGTTCGGGATATCATTAGTGAAGTAAGGCCGTTGGCGTATTTCCCCGATTATCTGAAATTCGGTTATTATCCTTATTTCATCAATAACCAGGTCTTTTATACCGAGAATTTATTGAAGCATGCGAACCTGGCCCTCGAAATTGATGTGACATATCTCAACCAGATAGAGTTAAAATATTTGCCAAAACTGCGAAAGCTGTTGCAGATCATCAGTGCACAGATGCCATTGGCACCAAATGTGAGTAAATTGAGCTCCGAAGTAGAGATATCACGGGCAACCGTACTGAATTACCTCCGTTACCTGAAAAATGCACGGCTTATCAACATGCTTTTTCCGAATGGTAATAACGGGCAGTTAAAGAAACCCGACCTGGTATACCTGCACAATACCAATTTGCTGCATGCCATCGCTCCGGAAAACATTAACAATCGTAACCTGAGGCAGACATTTTTCTATAATCAGGTGGGATATCAGCATACATTGACCTCGACGCCGGAGGCCGATTTCCGTGTCGACGGAAAATACGATTTTTGGGTGGGGGGAAAATATACACAGCCGGAAAAACCGAAGCAATATGGCGCGGCCGATATGATTGAAATTGGTGATGGTAACATCATTCCATTGTGGCTTTTTGGTTTTCTGTATTGAAAAAGGATTTACGGTTCAACTAATTATACGACAAACGATTATTATACTTTTAAAGTCAAAATCAAATGGCAAACAAAAAAAAGTTCATAACCTGTGATGGTAATTACGCTGCTTCATACGTCAGTTATATTTTTAGCGAAGTAGCTTGTATTTATCCCATTACGCCGTCATCACCCATGGCGGAAAGTGTAGATGAGTGGGCGGCTAAAGGCCGTGAAAACCTTTTTGGACAACCGGTTCGTTTGGCAGAAATGCAGAGTGAGGGTGGAGCATCTGGCGCTGTCCATGGTGCACTTCAGTCGGGTGCGCTTACCACAACGTATACTGCATCGCAAGGGCTTTTGTTGATGATCCCCAATATGTATAAAATTGCGGGCGAACTTTTACCTACCGTATTTCACGTAAGCGCCCGAACTTTGGCAACGCATGCGCTGTCAATTTTTGGCGATCATAGTGACGTTTATGCGACCCGTCAAACCGGTTTTGCAATGTTGGCTTCCGGTTCGGTCCAGGAAGCAATGGATTTGGCCGGTATTGCTCACCTTTCAACCATTAAAAGCCGCGTGCCTTTCGTTCACTTCTTCGATGGTTTCCGTACTTCGCACGAGATTCAGAAAATCGAAGTGCTGGAGAATGATGATTTGGCGCCACTGGTTGATATGGATGCTTTACAGGAGTTCCGTGACCGCGCGTTGAACCCGGAACATCCGGTGACCCGTGGTACCGCACAGAACCCTGATATTTTCTTCCAGGCAAAAGAGGCTTCTAATGTATTCTACGATGCCGTTCCGGATATTGTTGAAGATTACATGAAGGAAGTCAGCAAAATCACTGGTCGTGAATATCATCCGTTTACTTATTACGGTGCACCCGATGCTGAAAATATCATCATGGCAATGGGCTCGGTTACCGAAACCATCCGCGAAACCATTGATTACCTGGCAAGTCAGGGTAAAAAAGTAGGCCTGGTTACAGTTCACCTGTATCGTCCGTTCTCAACCAAGTACTTGCTTAATGTCCTGCCGAAGTCAGTAAAACGCATTTCTGTTCTCGATCGGACCAAAGAACCGGGGGCAAACGGTGAGCCTTTGTATCTCGATGTTCGCGATGTATTCTATGGACAGAAAGATGCTCCGCTGGTAGTAGGCGGTCGTTACGGATTAGGATCAAAAGATACTACCCCCGCGCAAATCATTTCTATTTATAATAACCTGGAATTGCCCGAACCTAAAAATCAATTTACCGTTGGTATCGAAGACGACGTGACCTTCAAGTCGCTGCCATTGCTGCCCGAGGTAAAAGTATCTCCTGATGAATTGTACGAAGCAAAATTCTACGGTCTGGGATCGGATGGTACGGTTGGTGCGAATAAAAACTCCATCAAAATCATTGGTGGTTCAACCGACAAATACTGTCAGGCATATTTTGCTTACGATTCGAAAAAATCAGGTGGTTTCACCGCATCACACCTGCGTTTTGGTGACGCCCCAATTCGTTCGACTTACCTAATTACTACTCCCGACTTTGTCGCCTGTCACGTACCGGCTTATCTGAATCAGTACGAAGTATTGAAAGGGTTAAAAAAAGGTGGTTCCTTCCTGTTGAATACCATATGGGATGAAGAAGAAACGAAGAAACGCCTGCCGGATCACATGAAGCGTTACATGGCAGAGAACGACATTAGTTTCTATATCATCAATGGTACCAAACTCGCTACCGAAATTGGTCTGGGTAACCGTACCAATACCATCATGCAGTCGGCCTTCTTTAAAATTACCGGAGTCATTCCTTACGAAATGGCTGTAGACGAAATGAAGAAAGCGATTGTAAAATCGTATGGTAATAAAGGTGAGACCATTGTCAATATGAACTTTGCTGCCGTTGATGCCGGAGGAAAAAACGTGCAGAAAATCGACGTTCCTGCTGAATGGGCCAAACTGGGCGCAAATGGAGGTGTAACAACTATCGGCGAGCGTCCTGATTTCATCAGGAATGTGGTTGATATCATCAATGCTCAAAAAGGTGATGACCTGCCGGTTTCTACATTCAAAGGAATCGAAGATGGTACGTTCCCTGCCGGAACAACTGCTTTCGAGAAACGTGGTATTGCTGTTGATGTGCCGGAATGGGTACCGGAAAACTGTATTCAGTGTAACCAGTGCGCTTATGTTTGTCCTCACGCAGCCATTCGTCCTTTCCTGGTAAATGAGGAAGAACTGGCTGGTGTTCCTGCAGGAACCGAAACCATTAAAGCCAATGGAAAACAGTTTGCCGGATTGCAGTATCGTATTCAGGTTGCCCCGCTTGATTGTACCGGTTGTGGTAGCTGTGCCGATGTTTGTCCTTCCAAGGAAAAATCATTGGTAATGAAGCCTCTGGATACCCAGGAACCAGAAGTAGGGCGTTGGGATTACTTTGCCAACAACGTATCGTACAAAGACAAGTTGGTCGATAAGACCAAAACGGTTAAGAACACGCAGTTTGCACAGCCTCTCTTCGAATTTTCCGGTGCTTGTGCCGGTTGCGGTGAAACTCCATACGTGAAACTCGTAACTCAGCTTTTCGGTGAGCGCATGATGATTGCCAACGCTACCGGTTGTTCTTCCATTTACGGTGCTTCAGCTCCGGCAACTCCGTACTGCCCGAACAACGAAAGCGGACACGGACCGGCCTGGGCAAACTCACTCTTCGAAGATAACGCCGAATATGGTTTCGGTATGGCCGAAGGTGTAAAAGCGCAACGCGAACGTCTTTCCAATGTGATGGGAAAAGCGCTCAATAACGGCGCTTCGGACGCTGAACGCGAAGCTTTCACCGAATGGTTGGAAGGTATGGCCAATGCTGAGAAATCAGAAGAAGCTACCGCGAAAGTGCTGGATGCTATCAACGGAAAAGATGCAGCTTATGCTCGTGAAATCGAATCGCTGAAGCAGTATCTCGTGAAGAAATCGATGTGGATCTTCGGTGGTGACGGATGGGCTTATGATATCGGTTACGGAGGTTTGGACCACGTATTGGCTTCCGGTGAAGATGTGAACGTATTGGTTCTCGATACCGAGGTTTACTCGAATACAGGCGGACAGGCTTCTAAAGCAACTCCGGTTGGTGCTGTAGCTAAGTTCGCTGCTTCGGGTAAGAAAATCCGGAAAAAAGACCTGGGAGCCATGGCAATGAGTTACGGTTACGTATATGTTGCACAGGTGGCGATGGGATCAAGCCAGTCACAGTACCTGAAAGCATTGCGCGAAGCTGAAGCTTATCCCGGACCATCCCTGATTATTGCTTACGCACCTTGTATTGCTCATGGATTGCGCAGCTCGATGGGGCGCTCGCAGGAAGAAGAAAAACGTGCCGTTGAAAGCGGTTACTGGTCGCTCTTCCGCTTTAATCCGCTGCTCGAGGACGAAGGAAAGAATCCGTTCCAGCTCGATTCGAAAGAGCCGGATTGGAGCAAATTCCAGGACTTCCTGAACGGTGAGGTACGTTATACTGCACTGAAGAAGTCGTTCCCGGCTGAAGCCGATCGGCTCTTCAAAGCTGCTGAAGCGAATGCTAAATGGCGTTACCGTTCATACCAGCGTATGGCTGCTATGGACTGGGCCCTTGAGGAATAATTTAAAGCTCAAAATAATTGAAAAGCCACCTTTTTTAGGGTGGCTTTTTTTATGGATTTGAATCCATAAAAATCTTTTGCTTGTGGAGGAAATAGCAGATATACCACAATAAAAACCAAACGATAAACGCGCTTATTATTTCTGTTGGGACTTTGCCGAGCAGTAATAATGCCAAAGCTAAACGGCTTGACGATTCCCCAAAGCCATCCGGAACCGCATTGAAAGCCACCCAATGTCCGCCCGAAAGAAGTCGATGGCAAAAATGTGGACAGTCTTCAGTGTGGTAACTGTTTGTTGATTCATGGCAATTCGTTCGTCCGTTTTCGGTTTACCGGAAGGGGAAAAGTGTCCCTGCAGATAAGTAAAACTCTCATTTTCAGAAATAGGAAAAGCAGCTGAAACCGGCAGGTTTGCTATCCTTGTGCAAACGGTGTAAATTAACAAGTCTATTAACCAAACTGATAAAACGAATATGAAACGTCGCAATTTTCTTCGTTCCGCCATGGTGGGAGCTGCCGGTACGGCTGTATCTGCGAGTGTTCTTGGAGCCGGAAGAGCCTCATCTTCCCGTAAGCAGTTTTACGAATTACGGGATTATGAACTGGTTCGATCAGAAAGACAGGAGTTCCTCGATCAATATTTCAGATACGCATTGATCCCGGCTTTGAATCGGGCCGGAATAGAGCATGTCGGGGTTTTTAGCGAAATACAGGCTGAACATCCGGCACGAATATTATTACTTATCCCTTACAATTCGGGTAAGGACTTTTTCAAGGTGAAAGAGGAATGGGCAGAAGATGAAACTTTCAGAAAAGCGGCACAAAAATACAATAGCCTTCCTGCAGACAACTACGTGTATTCCCGTTATACGACATATTTGCTGGAAGCATTTTCCGGTTTTCCGGAAATAAAAATTTCTACCGGGGAACCGGGAATTTTTGAACTGCGTAATTATCAAAGTTACAGTGAAGATGCGGGGAGAAGAAAGATAGAGATGTTTAACAGGGAGGAACTGGCACTATTCAATGAGGTTGGACTTTCGCCGTTGTTTTTTGGCAAAGTATTGGCCGGCGACACCATGCCATCATTAACTTATATGCTTAGTTTTAACAATATGGAAGAACGCGATGCCCTGTGGAAAAAATTTGGTGAGAGTGAAGGATGGAAGCAGATGGAAGACAAGCCGGAATATGCGAATACGGTTTCCGAAATTGTAAACCGGTTTTATGAACCACTAAGTTATTCCCAGATATAGGGATGACAGATTCGAAAAAGAATGAAAATACAAAGAGGAGGCACAAAAACTTCCTCTTTTTTGTATCCTTTTGTGGCCTTTCCTGTAAGAATGAAAACACGGGCAACGTGAATTAAGATTCAATTGAACAGGACATTCGAATGGGGTAAGTGGCGGGAATGCCCGTCGGATGTAAAAAGATGAAACAATTGTTAAGTGCTTAACAGAATGACATACTACGCATGATATATTGCGTAACTTGAATGCATTGAAGTTTAATTATCCATCCCAAAAAACTTCCCATTATGATTACAAATCGAGACAAAAGAATGGCTACTACGCTGGCCAGAATTGAGAATTCTATTTACCGCATCCTGAGCGAACCCGATATCATGACACGGTTGGCAAATTACGGTTACGATTTCGGTGCGATGCATTCAGCACGTAATCTTCTGGAAGAAGTTATTCGGTTAAACCGTTTGCCGGATAATTATGACGGGAAAGAACGTTTATTACTTGAATCATTTAAAACAGTAAAAACCGATTTTGAAAACTTTTATAACCGGCACCGTCAGTTCGTGCACGAAATGGAAGATACAGAAGCAAAAAGGATCTGGAGACGTACTTACCCCGAACATCCCGATTACGAGAAATGGCTTTCGCAGGCCGATATTTTTTATCGCTCATTACTGGAAAATGAGTCAGTAAAAGAAGCCATGCTGAAAATTAATGTGCCGGAAAGTGAATTAATGCAGGCACGTCATTTAATTGATATCATGCGGCAGGTTTTCAGGGAATACCGAAAGCAAAAAGGTTCCGAAATAAAAGAGGTCGTGGATTTGGAGAAAAAAATTCGCGACCTGGAGAACTGGTACGACCGGTTCGTCGAAATTAACCGGATTGTTTTTGAAGGTGACCCCCAAACACTCGAAATACTGGGTATTCCTGTTGCGATGAATTAAAGGATGAATAGTAACCAAACATAAGGTCCGTCTATCCCAGGCGGACCTTTTTTTGGTGTATTGGTAAACGGGTTAAGGCATAATTTTATTCCTGATGTAGGATTCAATTTGTGTGTCGTACAGGCGCCCGATTCTCCTTATGAGCATGTTTGCGCGTTCAAATTGGTGATCATCGATATGTGAAACGGGTAAAACCTTGACGGATGTGCCCGAAATAAATACCGCATCGAAAGTATCCAGCTCCAACAGTTTTATTGGTTCTTCACTTATCAGGATGTCATTTTCGATGCATAAACGGAGGATGACTTTTCGGGTAATACCGGGCAACACTTGTTGGGTGGGAGGAGTATATAACCGATTTCCTTTGACGAAAAATACATTGGAGCGACTTCCTTCGGTGATGTAGCCTTTGTGATTGACCAGCAACACCTCATAGTATTTCCCTTCGGCGATAATTTCATCGGTTCGTTGGCTCAATACCGGGCGGTAGATTTTCGCATTGGGCAATTCACGTTGGGACATCAGTGTCCTTAACCGAACTCCTTCAGCATAGTTCCGGCCTTCCGGGTAACGGTGCGGAATAAATGCCATTGCTGGCTCCGGTACGTCCTCATTCGAATGGATGGTTAACGATAGCCGGATGTTTCCTTCCGAAACTTTACTATTACGCAAAAACGAAATCAGCTTCTCCTCCAGCGCAACCGGACCGGGCAAATGATGTACTTCTGCCACCCGGGCCGATTGATATAACCGGTCCAGGTGCTCCTCCAGGAAAAGCGGCACCTTTCGGATAACACGAATTACCTCGTAAAGCTCTACCGGAAAATTGGATGGCATTTGATGCCCTTTCGGGTGTATTTGCGTCATATTGCTTACATTTATTGAAATGAGAAGTTTAAAAGTACATAATTATTTTGATGTTCCGGCTCCCTTTATTTTCAATCCCCTGAAGCATCACCTGGGCTGCATTCGGCAATTCATTACTGAAGCAATTAACCATAAAGCAGAAGATAGGGAATTAGCGGAAACCCTTTCGGGAATTGGTGCTCCCATGACCGATATTTATTTCGGGACATTACCTGTACAGGCAATATTGGATATGGTTTCATCCAGGCTCTTGGCGAAAAAAACGTTCAACCGGCCATCCTACTGTGAATGGTTGAACAATGAGAAGGAATACCGTTTTTTGCTACTTCCTGATGGCTCGAAATGGATATTCCTGGAAGGAAGAGATACGGACCGGTACATTCATTTTCATCCGGCCAAATACAGTGAGCATACTTTCCGGGTACGTGGTTCCACGCTACGCACCGTGATTGCGGTAAAAATAAAAGGTGTTGATCAACCGGAAAGCTGGTCCAATATCGATTTTGTAAACGAGATACGTTCGTCCCTGCTCGGTTTGTCGCCGGTGAAGCGCATTGTTCGTAACAGGGGGATCGGGCGGTTGATGCAGATGGTATAAACGAAAAAAGCCCGGTTGGTTAAACCAGACTTTTGTGAGCCGATGACGAGAATTGAACTCGTGACCTCTTCCTTACCAAGGAAGCGCTCTACCCCTGAGCTACATCGGCGAATTGAGCGGGAGACGGGATTCAAACCCGCGGCCCTCAGCTTGGAAGGCTGATGCTCTATCAGCTGAGCTACTCCCGCAAATTTTACGTGGGGAGAGCAGGGTCCGAACCTACGAAGGCATAAGCCAGCAGATTTACAGTCTGCCCCAGTTGGCCACTTTGGTATCTCCCCGTTGATGCTTTAATTATCCGTTATGTCCCGTTTTTATGGGGATGCAAAGCAAATAAATAAAACGTTACCGGCAAAAAAATTAAGAACATAATGCCACAAACAGGGCGTAAAAAAAAGCCTTACTTTCACTCCGAAAATAGGCTTACATTATGCACATCATGATGAATCGTTGTCAACTTCGAAACATCATCTGTGTGGGGAGAGCAGGATTCGAACCTACGAAGGCATAAGCCAGCAGATTTACAGTCTGCCCCAGTTGGCCACTTTGGTATCTCCCCAACAAACGTTTAAAGAACTTTTCTGAGCCGGATGTCAGATTCGAACTGACGACCCCGAGATTACAAATCACGTGCTCTGGCCAACTGAGCTAATCCGGCAAGTGGGTAAGCGATCTACGTCGCACCGCTACAACCGCCTACCCTTGCTGCCTTCCGGCCCTGGGGGAATTCAGCAGGAGCTGGTCGCGTAGGACTTACCCGGCGGCAAAAGTAGGAAAAAAAGCATTCGCACCAAATAAAATGGGGGGATTGGGTATCTTTTTTTTTGGGTGCAAAGAATAAAAAATTTATTTTCAGCCCGGTATCTGTTACAAATTTTTAACGCAACTTTTTGCTGAATGCTGTCCTGTTTACCCAAAAGGGGTATATTTGTTTTATGTTTATTGAAAAATCATGATCATGGAAAATCAAAATAAATCGGTATTCGGTCCTGCCATGTCCTATGGATTGTACTTAGGACTTGCGCTGATATTATCGCAGGTGATATTCTACGTGAGTGGAAACCCATTTTCTCAAATAGGTGTATATATTTCCCATGCCTTGCTTTTAGGTGGAATTTCCTGGGGTATGCTCCTGTTTCGCCAAAAAAGCGGAGCTGAAGGGATGCCCTACGGAAGGGCGCTTGGCCTGGGGACAGCTCAAGCATTTTTTTCCTCAATTTTACTTGGGTTCTTTATTTTCATCCTGTATAAATTTATTGATACCGGATTACTTGATAAGTTTTATATCTACACCGAGCAAACTTATCTGGAGCACGGTATGTCAGAGGATCAGGTTGAAACCATTATGAATATGTCGAAGAAGGCGATGACTCCTGCCATCATGGGTGTTTCGCAGGCCTTTACTTTGACCTTATTCGGATTTATCTTTTCTTTGATTCTTGCAATTTTCTTTAAACGAAATCCCGAAGAACCTTTCGGTGAAGTAGTGGACGAGGAAGAACAGAATTAAAAAGAAAGAGCTTTTTACCAGATGGATATATCGGTTGTAGTACCCTTATTTAATGAGGAAGAGTCACTGCCTGAACTGCACGCGTGGATCACAAGGGTGATGAATGAGCATGGTTTTTCATTCGAAGTAGTGTATGTGGATGATGGCAGTAACGATGGTTCGTGGAAATGGATTGAGGAAACAGCCCAGAGCGATGAGCATATCCGGGGTGTTCGTTTTCGTCGTAACTACGGAAAATCGGCAGCGTTACATACTGCTTTCGAAGAAGTGAAAGGAGATGTGGTGATTACCATGGACGCCGATTTGCAGGACAGCCCTGATGAAATCCCGGAACTATACAAGATGATTGTGGAGCAGGGTTACGATTTGGTTTCGGGATGGAAGAAAAAACGGTACGATCCGATTTCCAAAACACTGCCGAGCAAACTCTACAATTTTACCGCCAGTAAAGTAACCGGCATCAAATTGCACGATTTTAACTGTGGTTTGAAAGCCTACCGGAAAAAGGTGGTGAAGAGTATTGAAGTGTATGGTGAAATGCACCGTTACATTCCATACATTGCCAAGCAGGCTGGATTTACACAGATTGGAGAGAAGGTGGTCCAGCACCGTGCCCGGAAATATGGTAAGACCAAATTCGGGATGAGCCGGTTCATTTACGGCTACCTCGATTTGATGTCCATCTATTTCATATCCCGTTTTGGGAAAAGGCCAATGCACCTGTTTGGAACCATAGGAACGTTTATGTTTGTCATTGGCTTTCTGGCTTCCCTGTGGTTGGGCGGTTACAAATTGTATTGCGTGGCCAATAGCATACACGCGGACAAAGTGACTGAGAGTCCGTATTTCTACCTGGCACTTTCGTTCATGCTCATGGGAACACAGTTGTTTTTAGCCGGATTTTTGGGCGAACTGGTTTCCCGTAGCGCCAGCGAACGAAACGTGTATCTCATCGAAACGAGAACCGATATGGAAGGGAAAGAATCGTAACCGGCGTAACCGGATTAATTCTTTTATAATCACGAAACAGGATTTACAGACATGGGTACCCCGGCTGTATATCCTGTTTTTTTTTGTATAACATCGGTAGTATTCATAGACCGTGTCAGGTCATGAGTTGCTTCTCGTTGGGCATGGCTTGCTACGGGTCCGTTTTGTGTTGCTTCTCGCGTGGCATGGCCTGCTACAGGGCACTTGTGCATTGCTACATGGCAACGATGCGTTGCTACAGGGCGGGCACCTGCTGCTACTGTGATTTTATCTGCTATTTGAGTTGCCTCTCTTATTGAACGTCTATACCTTCCCGGCAATTACCTGCGTCATGGAACCGGGCGATAAATATTGCCGGGCCAAATTCTGAATTTCGATTGGCGTGATATTCCGGATGGTTTCGATGAGCCGTTCGTAGTATCCGTAAGTTAATCCGAACTCAAAGATGGTTTCAAAGCTTTGCGACATGGCAAAGGGGCCATCGAATTCGCGCAAAACACGTCCCATCATATAACTGCGGACCATTTCCAGTTCATCTTCCGGGACCAGCTCGTTTTGTAACCGTTCCATCTCATGATAAATTTGTTTTACAGCATCCGCCGAAACTTCCGTTCCCACTTCCGAGAATGTCAGGAAAATACCCTGGTGTAAAAAGGGAATAGGCGAAGTATGGACCGAATATGTATATCCCTTGTCTTCCCGGAGGTTCTTCATCAGGCGCGAGCCATAAAAGCCGCCAAGCAGGGTTAGGAGTACTTTTAACGCAGGATAGTCGGGATGGTTTAGCGTAGGCGTCAGCCGGCCAATGGTAATGGCATTTTGCGAAGCTCCCTTTTTATGGATATCGACCTTTTCGGGAGCCGGAAGCTGCATGTGGCTTAGGTCGGGGGCATAATTTGTTGAACCTCCCCATGGTGTACCAAACGATTCTTCCAGAATTTCCAATGTGTCTTTGTCTACATGTCCTGAAGCAATGATACTCATTCGTTCCGAGGTGTAGTGGTCCCGGTAGAACTCGTAAGCATGACCGCGGGTGGCCTTATCGTACAAATCAAATGAATTGATTGGCGCATACGGATGTTGATTTCCCATAATCTTGCGCAGAAAAGTGCGTTGAGCGGTTATGCCAACGGTTTTCGAGTCGACCAGTGCTTTTTGTTTCCGTTTTTGCCGCAGAATTTCAAATTCATTGTCCGGGAAAACTGAATTTTTGAAAATATCGGCCACAACGGGCAACAACGTTGGTAAGTGCTTTTTCAGGCTGAGGAGCGAAACGTAGCTGTTGTCGTAATACGGACTGGCACTAAATTGTGCCCCGTAAAAATCGAACGTGCCTGCTAACTGCGCAGCGGTTCGTGACGAAGTGCCTTCGTGCAGCATCGATGCAGCCATTACGCTGTCGAGCTTTCGTTTATCGTACCAGCTTCCGGCGCGGAACAAGAAATCGAGTTTCACAATCTCCTGCTCACCGCCATGCATCAGGTAAACCGATGAACCGTTGCTTAGCTGATGTTTTTCCGGTTCCAGGAAGTTTATTTTTCCTACCGGAGAAATGTCCGGTTGTTGATTTCTGTCGGGGTTTATCATTTTCCGTCTTTCTTCGATAAGTAGTTCAGTGTATTCATGTTTCCTTCGCGGAAGATTTTTCCGGCAACGCGAAGGATATCGTCAGGCGTTACTTTACGGTAGTGCTGTACCTGTTCGTTGATTTGAGCAGCATCGCCCAGTAATTCGTAATTAGCCAGCTGGATGGCATTGTCGAGATATCCGACTTCGTGATAAAGCAGATGTGCCTCCACTTTGTTTTTCACTTTCTCCAACTCATAGTCCAGCGGTTTTTCCTGAACGGTTTTTTGTATTTCGTCGAGAACGGCCTTTTTTGCCTTTTCAAAACCAATTCCCGGATTCACCCTGCCCACTACCGTGAAAAGGCCGGGGTCATTTTCTCCCGAAAGGAAAGCATCCAGTTCGTTGAACAGTTTTTTCCCTTTCACCAGCCGTTGCTGGAACCGGGAAGATTTTCCGTTCGAAAGAATATCAGAAAGCAAATCGGCGGCAAAAAAGTCGTCGGCATCGCGGGCCCCCATATGCCACCCGATATAGAATGCATCCATCGGAACATCGCGCTCTACGGTCAATTCCCTGTTTTCTGTTTGCTCCGGCTCGGGTTTCCGCGGAGGATTCTTTAATTCCCGGAAGGGAACTTCACTAAACCATTTTTCGGCCAGTCGGAAAGCCTTATTGGGGACAATATTGCCGGAAAGGACCAATACCGCGTTGTTGGGGGCGTAGTGATTGTAAAAGAACTGCTTCACTTCGTTCAGGGTAGCTTGCGCCACATGGCCGGGCGTGCTGCCAATGGTTGGCCAGCGGTAAGGATGCACCTTGTAGGCCAGGGCACGGATCAAATGCCACACATCGCCGTATGGCTGGTTGAGGTAGTGCTGGTTAAACTCTTCGATAACCACTTTTTTCTCCCGGCTCAATATGGCATCTGTAAAGGCAGGTTCCAGTATTCGATCCGACTCAATCCACATGGCTGTTTCGATATTTTGCGCCGGAAGAGTGATGTAGTAATTGGTGAGGTCGACCGTAGTGAAGGCGTTGTTCGAACCTCCGGCCTGCTGTACCGGTGTGTCGAAGTCGGGTATATGCCGGCTTCCGCCAAACGTGAGATGTTCGAACAGGTGCGCAAAACCGGTCCTGTCCGGGTTTTCATGTTTGGAACCCACATTGTATGCCACATTAACGGCCGCAAATGGCGTTACTTTATCCTGATGAACAATGACCTTGAGGCCATTGGGAAGTGTATGTTTTTCAAATGAAATCATATACAGTTATTAAAATGATGAATGTTGCTGAAGCATTGCAAGCGTTTTCCGGTAATCCGTTATCAGCTCTTCCATAATTTCAGGCACCGGCTGAATGCGGTCGATGATGGAAGAAACCTGCCCGATTTCCAGTTCGCCCTCTTCCAGTTCGCCTTCGAAAATTCCTTTTTTGGAACGCCCTTTACCAAGGAGCGCTCTCAGGGCATCAGCATCGTCGCAACGTTCTTCAGCTTGTGAAGCCATGTCGAAAAAGTGGTTTTTCATCAAACGCACAGGTGCGAGCTTTTTCAACATCAGTTTGGTGTCTCCTTCAACAGCATCGACCACGCGTTGTTTAAATAGTTGGTGGGCTGACGATTCTTCCGCAACAGCGAAACGGGAGCCAATCTGAACGCCATCGGCACCCAATGCCAACGCGGCAACTATCGCTGCGCCTGTTCCAATTCCTCCGGCTGCAATCAGCGGAAGTTTGGTCGCTCTCCGCACGGACGGAATCAAGGTCATGGTAGTGGTTTCTTCGCGGCCGTTGTGACCGCCTGCTTCAAAACCTTCAGCAACTACTGCATCTACTCCGGCCTCTTCCGCCTTCATGGCAAATTTGGCCGACGACACGACGTGAACGACCGTCATTCCGTGTTCCTTGAGGAAAGGAGTCCATTTTTTCGGGTTTCCCGCCGAGGTAAATACAATTTCCACTTTTTCACGCACCAGTATGTCCATTATTTTGTCTATCTCGGGATAGAACAGCGGAACATTTACACCAAATGTTTTCGTGGTGGCTTTTCTTGCTTTGCGGATGTGCTCTTCCAATGTTTCGGGGTGCATGGAGCCGGCCCCGATGATACCTAATCCGCCGTGGTTACTTATTGCTGAAGCGAGTTTCCATCCGGAGCACCAAACCATACCTGCCTGGATGATGGGAAATTCAATATTGAAGAGTTTGCATATTTTATTTTGTGCCATATATAATTTGAATAAAAGGTAAAGGTAGCTTATTCAAACCACCCTCAAATGTATAGTAAATTAGTTGTGAAAAGTAATACGAGGGACGAATCCATAGCAACACTTTTTCTGCAAGAAAGTTTTTGTTTTCGTAATTTGAGCTGTCAATTCGAAGCTGCAATTAACTATTCGAAGATGGGAAAAAGGAGATGAATGAAGCAAGTCTGCAGGCAGTTTTCATCGTCGTGAATGACTGTCAGGAGGTTGTGTGAATCCGGTTAGAATATTGAACTTACTCGTTTTTTCTTACTTTTATGGCGCTTTCAGAACAGGAAAATATAGCAGATAGGAATAGCATGTCGTACCTGAATACCCCATTGGCCCGATTTCATAAATGGAGGTTGACTCATATAAAACCGGGAACCTTTATTATCATGCTCAGTATTGTGGTGGGCATTGGTGGTGGTTTTTCCGCAGTAATCATTAAGAATACGGTTTGGTTTATTGATGGGCTGCTGGACAATTACATTCCTGAAAAGATACATACCTATTTCAATTTCATATTCCCAATTATTGGTCTCTCGCTTACGGTTTTCATCATCAAATATGTGATTAAGCGGCCGGTCCGGCACGGGATTCCCAATGTACTTTATTCCCTCTCGCAGCGTAACGGGAAAATCAGGCGGCACAACATGTTTTCGTCCATTATCACCAGTTCGCTGACGGTTGGATTTGGTGGTTCGGTTGGGTTGGAGGGACCAACGGTGGCAACAGGTGCAGCCATTGGGTCGAATCTGGCTATCTTGTTTCACCTCGAGTACAAACAGATCATGTTAATGCTGGGGTGTGCTTCAGCTGCTGCCATGGCTGCCATTTTTAAGGCGCCGATTACGGGCATTGTTTTCGCTGTAGAGGTGATTATGATTGATTTGACCTCTTTTTCACTGATTCCGTTGTTGGTTTCATCCATAACAGCAGTGGTCACATCGTATTTCTTTCTGGGACAGGATGTATTGTATCCTTTTAAGTTTGAGGCAACCTTTACTCATGGTGATCTTCCCTGGTATATTTTGTTGGGTATTGTGACCGGGTTAGTTTCAGCTTACTTTTCCAAAGTGTACCGGTTTATCAGTGAATGGTTCGAAGGGATGTCAAGTGAATGGAAGCGGCTCTTGATAGGGGGTGTCCTGTTAGGAGTGATTGTTTTACTTTTCCCCCCCCTTTTTGGTGAAGGCTATAACCCTATTAACAACTGTCTCCAGGGACACATGGGGTATCTTTACGATAATTCGCTTTTCGAGTTCATGCGGGGAAACATCTATTCCGTATTCGTTTTCATCATTCTGCTGATATTGGTGAAGATTTTTGCAACCAGTATCACTTTCGGGGCTGGTGGAGTAGGAGGTATTTTCGCGCCGACGCTATTCATGGGGGTGCATACCGGAATGTTGTTCGCTATGTTTTTGAACACCACCGGAATTCATGTGGTGAATGAAAGTACGTTTGCGCTTATCGCAATGGCAGGTCTGATTGCCGGAGTGCTGCACGCACCGTTAACCGGAATATTCCTGATTGCCGAACTGACCGGCGGGTATAAAATGTTTGTTCCGCTGATGATTGTGGCATCGGTGTCGTACCTGACAGTTCGTTTGTTCGTGAAAAATTCGGTTTATACGTACCAGTTGGCCCAACGTAAAGAATTGTTCACCCACGACAAGAACAAAGCAGTGTTATCGATGATGAAGGTGACCAAACTGATTGAAACTGATTTCAAACCGGTGAATGCAGACGCCAGCCTTGGCGATTTGGTGAAAATTATAGAAGTGTCTCACCGGGATATTTTTCCCGTAGTGGACAATGAAAATCATATGCGTGGCATGCTGAAAATGGATGATATTCGCCACCTTATTTTCCGTCCGGATCAATACGATAAAATCAAGGTGAAGGATTTGATGTACATGCCCGAGTATTACGTGTCGAGCAACGACTCGATGCAGGAGGTGGCCGATAAGTTTCATTCGTGTGGCCGGTATAACCTGGCAGTGCTTGATGAAGGCAAATATGTGGGATTCATTTCACGGGCAAGAGTCTTTTCTGCTTACCAGAAGATGCTAAGACACTTTTCGCACGATTAAGCCATTGTTTTATTAATGCAAAGATTACCATAAGTTCATGTTGCATAACATGATTTAGGAGTATTTTTGCGCATCATGAAAAAATTAGCTGATCTTTCGCTTCTCATCAGAGAGTGGCGATTAAAGCATCTTAATGAGCATCAGTTAACCGTGTTGCTCAGTTTAATTGTCGGATTACTTAGCGGACTGGCTGCCATTTTGCTGCAAAACACCATTCATTTTGCCAGTCATTTTTTAACGCATGATTTCACTTCGTATGGACAGAGTTATCAATATCTGGCCTATCCGGGAATTGGGATTCTGATTACGATGCTTTTTGTTAAGTATGTGGTGAAAGACGACATTGGTCATGGTGTTGCGAAAATTCTGTTTGCCATTTCCAACAAGAAAAGTATTATTAAACTCCACAATACCATCACGTCGATGATCGGGAGTGTGATTACGATTGGTTTCGGTGGTTCCGTTGGTGCTGAAGCGCCCGTTGCATTAACCGGTTCGTCCATTGGTTCGAACATTGCCCGAATGTTTCGTCTGGACTATCGCATGATGACGCTAATGGTTGGCTGTGGTGCAGCCGGCGCTATTTCCGGAATTTTTAAGGCTCCCCTGGCAGGTCTTGTCTTTGCAATCGAAGTGCTGATGCTGGATCTGACCATGTCTTCACTCATCCCTTTACTCATTGCTTCAGCATCCGCCGCCCTTCTGACCTATTTCTTCATGGGGCAGGGATATCATTTCTCTTTTCATTTGCTCGATTCTTTTGATATGCACAACATTGTGTGGTATATTGTTTTGGGCGTGTTGTGCGGATTTATTTCGCTTCTTTTCACGCGCGGGACAATGTATATTGAAGGGAAATTTAAGCAGCTTAAGAATCCGTATGCCCGGGTATTGGTTGGGGCATTGGTTTTAGGAGGCCTGGTTTTTCTTTTTCCATCATTGTGGGGAGAAGGCTATTTTTCTATTGATGCCATTCTTAACGGACATAGCGAAGAGCTATTGAAAAATTCAATTTTTGTTGGGTTGCAGCATAATGAGATTTGGTTTCTTGTGATTATTGCTGCCATTATTTTGACCAAGATAGTGGCTTCGTCAGTGACAACTGCTTCAGGTGGTGTTGGTGGAATTTTTGCTCCGGCGCTTTTTCTTGGAGGAATGGCCGGATTTTTTATGGCTAAATTATTGGGACTTCTTGGCATGCCAGTGCCTGTTCGGAATTTTGCCCTGGTAGGGATGGCTGGTGCCATGGCTGGCGTGATGCATGCCCCAATGACCGCTATTTTCCTGATTGCTGAAATTACAGGTGGCTTTAGTTTGTATATTCCGCTCATGATAACCAGCGCTGTTTCTTACCTTACAATTATTCCTTTCGAACCTTTGTCTATTTATCATATTCGATTATCCGAACGGGGCGAGTTGATTACTCATGATAAGGATAAAGCAATTCTGACTTTGCTGAAACTTCGGAATGTGATTGAAACCGATTTGCTGACCGTTCCGGTTGATGCCAACCTGGGGGAACTGGTCAGGGTTATTTCCACGTCGAAACGAAACATTTTCCCGGTAGTGGATAAGAATAACCGGTTTGAAGGAATTGTACTGCTGGACGATATTCGTGAAATCATGTTCAACAAAGATATGTACGACAAAACATTTGTGACGGATGTGATGACCACGCCACCGGCATTCGTTTCGAAGGATGAACGCATGGAAAGTGTGATGAAAAAGTTTCATGAGACAGGGGCATGGAATTTACCTGTTCTGGAAGATGGTAAATACATCGGATTTATCTCGAAAGCGGCCATTTTTAATGCTTACCGCAGTGTGCTCGTTCACTTTTCGGAATAGCCAGGGGAAAAGCTATTATAAAACATAAGGTTGGCGAAGAAACCATGAGATTATTACTGGTTTAAATTTGCATTTCGTAACATCTTGGCGCAGCCAAAAAAGGGATGAAAAATTGTACCTTTGGCCAACACAAAACAGATTAAATTTTTACCATGAAAAAAGATACCCAGGTTTTTGAAATCATCGAAAAAGAAGATCAGCGACAGCGTAACGGAATTGAATTAATTGCTTCGGAGAACTTTGTTTCGGAGCAGGTAATGGCAGCTATGGGTTCGTGCCTGACCAATAAATATGCAGAGGGTTACCCCGGACATCGCTATTATGGCGGTTGTCAGCATGTTGATGAGGCGGAGCAACTGGCCATCGATCGGATTAAGGAGCTGTTTGATGCCGAATATGCCAACGTACAACCGCACTCAGGTGCACAGGCCAATATGGCGGTTTTGATGACGGTTCTTAAACCTGGCGATACGTTCATGGGGCTTGACCTGTCGCACGGCGGTCACCTTTCACATGGTTCGCCGGTTAACTCATCCGGTTTGCTTTATAATCCGATTGCGTACAAAGTGAAGGAAGATACCGGCATGGTTGATTATGACATGATGGAAGAGCTGGCGTTGAAAGAAAAGCCGAAAATGATTATCGGTGGTGCTTCGGCCTATTCACGTGAGTGGGATTACAAACGGATGCGCAAAATTGCCGATAAGATTGGCGCTATCTTCATGGTGGATATGGCTCACCCGGCTGGACTGATTGCTGCCGGCCTGCTGGACAATCCGGTGAAATATGCACACATTGTTACGTCAACGACGCATAAAACCCTGCGTGGACCACGTGGTGGTATTATTCTGATGGGGAAAGATTTTGAAAATCCATGGGGCATCACCACGAAGAAAGGTGAGGTACGGATGATGTCTGCCTTACTCAATTCAGCTGTATTCCCGGGTATTCAGGGCGGACCGCTTGAGCATGTAATTGCTGCCAAGGCCGTTGCATTTGGCGAAGCCTTACTGCCCGAATACAAAACCTATCAGGCGCAGGTGCAGAAAAATGCAAAAGTGATGGCCCAGGCATTTATCGATAAAGGCTATAAAGTGATTTCGGGTGGAACCGATAACCACTCGATGCTGATTGACCTGCGAACCAAATTCCCGGAAATAACCGGTAAAAAAGTAGAAAATATACTGGTTTTGGCCGACATTACCATTAACAAAAACATGGTGCCGTTCGATAGCCGTTCTCCTTTCCAGACTTCCGGTTTGCGCGTGGGAACTCCGGCTATTACTACCCGCGGATTGAAAGAGGGACACATGCCGTTAATCGTCGGCCTGATTGATGAAGTGATTAGTAACATCGACGATGAAGCTACCATTGCCCGCGTTCGCGGAAAAGTTAACGAGATGATGAAAGACTTCCCGATTTTCGCCTGGTAAACGGGGACTTAAAATATTTTTTCGAAATTAGGGGCTGATTTTAACAGCTCCTTTTTTATGGAATGGTATCTGATTGCAGGATTAATCGGTGTCGGTTTTTTGGCCGGATTTGTGAATACGCTGGCTGGCGGAGGCTCTATGCTTACCCTGCCAATGTTGATGTTCCTGGGACTCCCGGCGGGTGTAGCCAACGGGACCAACCGTGTTGCCATTTTGCTGCAGAATATTGCCGGTGTTAAAACCTTTCGTGATAACAAAGCCATTAATCTGAAAGTCGATTCAAGGCTGGCCATTCCGGCAGTAATCGGGGCCATTCCCGGCGCTTTTATTGCGGCTGATTTGAATGAAGAGATCATGCGGCGGGTAATTGCCGTGGTGCTGGGGCTCATGTTCTTTCTGGTGTTGTTAAAACCGAAAACATGGGAACGAAGCATGATAGCCGATCCCGAACGTCCCGTTTGGTGGCATTACCTGATTTTCTTTTTCATCGGGATGTATGGAGGTTTTATTCAGGTGGGGACCGGATTTTTGCTGTTGGCAGGATTAGTAATGGGAAGCGGTTACGATCTTGTTCGTGGTAACGCGGTGAAGAAATGGATCATTCTTCTCTATACCCCCTTTGCGCTGGCTGTTTTCTTTTTTAATCACCAGGTGGATCTGAAAGCTGGTTTAATACTGGCTGTCGGGAATATGTTGGGAGCAGTTGTCGGAGCTAAGTTTGCAGTTAGTTGGGGCCCCAAAGTGGTGAAGTATTTCCTTCTGTTGGCGCTGGTAGTAGTGACCCTGAAATTATTTAACGTCTTCTGATTTTCTTCCCGGAAGGGGAAAAAGAAAGCCGGGCTGTTGATGCCAGGCTTCCCACTGAATAGTTTATTCGTTGTCTTATTTTTCATTGATAACCATCCGCGAAAATGGTGCCACCTCCTGACCGACAAATTCGCCTTTCAGGTATTTGTAGTAACCCGTGATGGCAATCATGGCCGCATTATCGGTGGTGTAGGCAAATTTCGGGATGTGTAGTTTCCAATTGTGTTTCTCGGCTTCTTTTTGCAACGTTTCGCGTAAACCGCTGTTGGCAGAAACTCCACCGGCAATGGTAATCTCTTTGATGCCGGTTTCTTTAGCCGCTCTTTTCAGCTTGGCCAGCAACACATTGATTATGGTATGCTGAATAGAAGCACAAATGTCCGATTTGTTCTCTTCGATGAAGTCGGGATTGTCTTTGATGTTGTCGCGGATGAAATAAAGGAAAGATGTTTTTAGTCCACTGAAGCTGTAATCCAGTCCCTTAATTTTGGGTTCTGCAAACTTAAACGCTTTCGGATTTCCCTCTTTGGCGAGCTTGTCGATTAACGGGCCGCCGGGATAG
Organism: Prolixibacter sp. SD074; assembly: GCF_009617895.1. Taxonomy (NCBI): domain Bacteria; kingdom Pseudomonadati; phylum Bacteroidota; class Bacteroidia; order Marinilabiliales; family Prolixibacteraceae; genus Prolixibacter; species Prolixibacter sp. SD074. Next base: position 2,129,061 of record NZ_BLAW01000001.1, on the reverse strand, counting down.
GGGAGCCCCATCACTTTGGCGCACTTGTCGAAAGCTTCGCCGGCGGCATCGTCAATGGTTTGTCCAATGACCTCCATGTCGAGGTGGTCACGCACAATGATGATTTGTGAGTTTCCGCCGGAAACCAAGAGGCAGAGGAATGGGAATTCCGGGGCAGACTCATCATTTTCATCTTCTTTGATGAAATGTGCCAGCACATGTCCCTGCAAGTGGTTAATTTCGATTAGCGGAATGCCGGAAGCCAGGGCAAAGCCTTTGGCAAACGATGTTCCAACCAACAAAGAGCCCAACAACCCGGGCCCTCGGGTAAATGCCACTGCCGAAATTTCGTCGCGGGAAATGCCGGCCTTTTTAATGGCCTGATCAACAACAGGAATAATGTTTTGTTGATGAGCCCGCGAAGCCAATTCGGGGACAACTCCGCCGTATGCCTTGTGAACAGCCTGGCCGGCTACTTCGTTACTTTTAATGATACCATTCTGAATGATGGCAGCAGAAGTATCATCGCAGGAGGATTCTATACCTAAAATAACAATATTTTCCGTGTTATTCATTGTGCGTATTTTCCTTGAAAAATTTGGTGCAGACAGCTGTAGAATACTTGGATTGTCTGTTGGAAAAAAACTATTTTTATGTGCCCCGAATATTAACATGATTTCCGGAGAGAATGTTTCTTCATAAAAGCACAAAAGTATTAAAAAAAGCCATAAAATATTATTGATCGCCGCACTGGTAGTTGTGGCATTACCGGTGTTGGCTTATCTCACTTTCCGCTCTAATAAAGTTCAGTTGAGGGTGGTGCAGTGGGTGACGCAACAACTTTCGGCAACGCTGAACACGCAGGTGAGTGTGCAGGGAGTCGATATTGCGCTCTTTCACCAGATTGTACTTGAGGGAGTACTGATTAAGGATCAAGCCAACGACACGTTAATTTATGCGAAAAACGTTAAGGCCGATATCGACAGTATTCTTCCGCGGAAGCGTGTGGTTCATTTCAGTAATCTCTACCTGTGGGGTGCAGAGGTAAATCTGCGAAAGGATTCATCGAAGCTGAATCTTCAATTTTTGATTGATTCGCTTAACGCGATGCCAGCTGACACCGTTCATCCCTGGCAAGTTACCTTCGACAATATTCACTTACGGAATTCGGAATTCAAATACCGACAGCTTAGTGGCGCCAATCCTCATGAGCATGGTCTTAATTTTCATGATGTTGCTGTTCGTAATCTGAATTTGTCCCTTCTTAATTATCAGGACGCCGATTCGGCCATGTCCTTTCGGATCGATCATCTTTCTTTTAACGAAAAATCGGGCTTTGTGGTAAAGAACATTGCTTTTAATGCCCGGATTGATTCATCGACATTTACTGCCGCGAATTTTTTTCTGGAGACAGACAGCACAAGACTGGATGCGGCGGAGTTGCAGTTCAGTCCGCGAATCATCCCTGTGGATTCAACCGAGTTAACTCAGAACGGTGAGCTGTATCCTTTTTTGTCGAAACTGAATAATTATCAGGTCAATTCGCAGTTCAACGATTCCCGTGTGTCATTGCATGATTTAGCCTATTTCGTACCGTCGCTGTGGGGAATGGGCGCACCGTTTCACTTCTCGGGATTGGTCAGGGGAACCGTGGATAACTTCAAGATTAGGGATTTCAAATTCAGAATCGGAAAATATATCCGTTTTCAGGCTGACCTCGATATGCGGGGATTGCCCGACTGGCAAAAGACCTACATCTTCTTTAAATTTTATGACAACACCTTTGATTTTCGCGATCTGGCTGCGCTGAAGTTGCCGGAAGGAATGAAACCGATTCAGGTTCCGAAGCAACTACTCGACAGTGTGCAGCTGACTTACCGGGGTAACTTTACAGGATTCCCGTCGGATTTTGTGGCTTATGGTACGCTCAACGGAGATTTGGGGCAGATCTCCAGTGACCTTGCCTTTCAACCCGCCGAAAATGGGAAGGTCGATTTTGAGGGAAGAGTGATTACCCGTTCTTTCGATTTGGGAAAGGTTTTGAATAATAAATCGTTGGGTACTATTTCGATGCGTACCAAATTGAATGGGACCCGTTTGGGGAACGGGAAATTCAGTGCGAAAATTCAGGGGCTGATCGACAGTTTGTATTATAATAATTACCGGATCAAGTCGATTTATCTGAATGGAAATGCGCGTGAGCGAGGTTTCGACGGGGAAATTTATGCCGACGATCCGAACCTGCAGTTCTTCTTTTCTGGTAAGGCCGATTTGGAACCGAAAATTCCGGTTTTCAATTTTACGACAACGGTTGACAAGGCCAATCTTTATGTGCTCGGCCTGGACAAGAAGGTGAAAAATGCGAGTGTTTCATTTGGGCTGGAAGCCAATTTCCGCGGAAGCAATATTGATAACATGAACGGGGAGATTAACTTCGACCAGATAAGTTATACCCGCGATATTGGAACATTGGATTTGTCGGGGGTGAACCTGAAGACGGAAAATCGGCCCGGGCACAACTCCATTTCCCTTCGTTCCGACTTTGTCGATTTGGACATGGCCGGGAAATACCGTTTTAACGACATCCTTCTGTCATTCCGCGATTACGTGCAGCATTACCTGCCTTCGGCCAAATTACCCTTCGCCGGGGAACCGGCCGTCGGAGAAAATAAGTTTCAGTTCAATTTGCAGATCAAGGAGTCTGACCAGTTGAGCAAGTTTTTCTTTCCGGAACTGGAAGCGAAACCTCCGGTGCGGATTTCGGGGAATTTCGATTCTTACAAACATCTTTTTAATCTCGATGGGTTCGCCCCGGATATCACTTATCGGAATAATGAAATTGAAGGATTCTCTCTGGGGGCGCGTTCCGATGCTGATAGAACCAGCATTCGTGCCGGAATTAAGAAAGTAACGCTGAAAGGGAAGCATGATATTTACAATCTGACCCTGAATAATACAGCTTTTAACGATAGCCTGGCTACCTGGTTAACCTGGAACAATACCGATACGGTGACTTATAGTGGCGAAATCAATACGCTGACAACGTTTAGTCGTGATTCGGTAACCGGAAGAAATCACACCGAAGTAGTCATTAACCCGACGAAAATTTGGGCCGCCGATAGTTTGTGGCAAATCGAACCTTCGCATCTAACCATCGATTCAACCCGTTGGATGGTAGATGATTTTCATGTTCATCACCGGAAGGAAGAGTTTAAGGTCGATGGTGTGGTTTCCAAAAATCCGGAGGATAAACTCTCTCTCTCCTTTGGGAACCTCAAACTTGACGACTTTTCCGATTTGCTTGACAGTGATTTGATGATGAGTGGTACGCTTGACGGTAAAGCCAGTTTTAGTAACCTGTACCGAAAACTGGTTGTGTCGGGAGATTTGGGAATAATGGACCTGGTATTTCAGGATACTCCTTTGGGGGATGCTTCGATAAAAAGTAACTGGGATCCGGTAAAGCAAAAAGTTGTTTCGTCCTTGAACCTGACAGCGAACGGAAAGGACAGGCTTGATATTTCCGGAGCATACACGCCTGACAGTAATCGGGTTGATTATTCAGCTAAGATTAAAGGTGTGCCGCTTGAGATGTTGTATCCTTTCATGGCAGGTTTTGCCGATCAATTTGGCGGCGAGGGATATGGAAACCTGAGGATGTCGGGAAATCTGAATAAACCTCGCTTCGACGGAGATGTTTTTGTACAGGGTGGAAAAATTGGAATCGATTATCTGAAAACCAATTACAATTATTCCGATACGGTATTCTTCAAGAATGATTCAATTATTTTTAACAGAATCTTGCTGAAAGACGCTGATAATCAAATTGCCCGTTTGGATGGGACCATCCGTCATACATTGTTCAGTGATATGAAGTATGATTTGTCCGTCACAACGGCTAATATTAAAGTGTTGAATACCACGGCTCGCGACAATAACCTGTTCTACGGGAAGGCTCATGTTTCGGGGGGCATTCGGATTACCGGCGAGAGACAGTATGTCAGGCTCGATATTTCGCTGAGAACTGAACCCGGAACGCAGATATTTCTTCCGATGGAACGGCCGGAATCGGCGAGTGAATATGATTTTATCACGTTTGTTAATTCGACAAAAACCGATAGCACTCAACATTTGACCGTTAAAAGGCCGGAGAATAATTCCGATTTTGAAATGTACATGGATGTAGAGGCAACGCCCAGTGCGAAGGTGCAAATCATTTTCGACCCGACCATCGGTGATGTGATTAAAGGACAAGGGAATGGCAATCTGCGCCTGGTTTACGATCGGGAAGGAAATTTCAAGGTGTATGGCGATTATACGGTGGAGAAAGGAGATTACCTTTTCACGCTGCAAAACGTTATCAATAAAAAATTCAGGATAGAACGGGGCGGAACCATTTCGTGGAATGGCGATCCGAATGATGCAGTTGTCAATTTGGATGCTGTTTACAAACTACGGGCATCGCTTTATGATTTATTGCTAAATACAAGCAATAAAGGTGATTATTCACGGCGCATTCCGGTTGAAATAAAAATAAATCTTTCGAAAAAACTTTTTAATCCGGCAGTTAAATTCGATATTGAATTCCCGACGGCAGATAAACGAACGCGCGATGAAGTCCTGCAGTACATTAGCACGCAGGATGAAATTAACCGACAGATTCTCTCTTTACTCGTTATGGGGCAGTTTTACACCCCGGAATATCTTCGTGGTAACCAGAGCTTTGAAACAACCGGTGCCAGCATGGTCAATGCCACTACCTCGGAAATGTTGTCTAATCAGTTGTCGAACTGGCTTTCTCAGATCAGTAACGATTTCGATATCGGATTCAATTACCGTCCGGGCGACCAGGTCAGCAACCGGGAAATTGAGGTGGCGTTGAGTACCCAGATTCTGGATGACCGGGTGACTATCAATGGTAATATTGGCAACAATGGTAGTTTACAGTCAAGCAATACCAACCAGATTGTCGGAGAGGTGGAAGTTTATGTGAACCTGGATAAGTCGGGGAAACTGCAACTGAAAGTATACAATCGCTCCAACGATGATCTGATATACGATACGAGTCCATATACGCAGGGTATTGGTATTTCCTTTCGGGAAGAATTCGATTCTTTCGACGATTTGTTCCAGCGTTACTTTAAGAAAAGTCAGGAGAAAAAACGAGAACAGGCATTGAAAAAGAAAAGGAAAAGAGGCGGCTGAATCGTCATCCGGTCAGTAGGATTAATTAAGATTCATTATTTTTGCTTTCATCATATTTTCGCGATATTCAAGACATCAAAATCACAACGAAATTACGGTAATACATATGATTAATCTCTTATTCCTCCAAAGTACAGATGCCGCTGCCGATACGGCTAATATGGCTGCACAGGCGGCGCAGGGTGCTGTCGAACTGAAGTTTTGGGACCTGGTCCTCAAAGGTGGTTGGATCATGATCCCTATTTTTCTCCTGTCGATTATTGCTATTTACATATTTGTAGAACGTTATTACGCCATTAAGAGAGCCGCAAAAATCGATGATCGTTTCATCGATCAAATAAAAGATAATATTCATAACAGCCGTTTCGATGCAGCAATAGCACTTTGCCGCACCAGCGATACTCCGGTTGCCCGGATGATTGAAAAGGGAGTATCGCGCATTGGCCGGCCACTGAACGATGTCAATACCGCCATTGAGAATGTTGGAAACCTTGAAATTTCCAAATTGGAAAAGGGACTTCCTGCTTTGGCCAGTGTTTCCGGAGGTGCCCCGATGCTGGGATTTCTCGGAACCGTAATGGGAATGATTCAGGCGTTTTATGATATGTCGAATGCTGGAAGTAACGTGGATGTATCGTTGCTTTCCAGCGGTATTTATCAGGCCATGGTCACTACTGTTGCCGGCTTGACTGTGGGGATTATCAGCTACTTTGCTTACAACATTTTAGTGGCACGCGTCGAAAAGGTTGTTTTTAAAATGGAAGCGACAACTTCTGAGTTTATGGATTTACTGCACGAACCAGCAAAATAAACAAGCATTCGAATGGCATTACGTCGAAGAAATAAAGTGAACGCAGGTTTCAGTATGTCGTCAATGACGGATATTGTATTTCTATTGCTCATTTTTTTCATGGTCACATCGACCCTGATTAGCCCAAATGCGCTGAAAATGTTGCTTCCGCAGAGTAACAATCAAACCAATGCCAAGCCGCTTACGACGATTTCGATTACGAAAGACCTAAACTATTATGTGAATAATAACGGTCGTCTGGTGAAGGTCAATTTCAGTGAAATTGAGCCCTATTTGCAGGAAACACTGCAAGGGAAGAATGATATCTATATTTCACTACATGCTGAGAAATCGGTTCCGATTGAGCAGGTAGTGAAAGTGATGAATATTGCCAAACGAAATCATTATAAAATGATTTTGGCCACTAGTCCTGAACAAACCCGCTAAATAATTTATGTCCAATATCGGTAAACATAGAAGAGGAATTGTAGGAACCATTCTGTTTCACGGGATGATTATCCTGTTGTTACTATTCTTCGGATTTGTTACGCCGCTTCCGTTGCCGGAAGAGCGGGGGATTTTAGTTGATTTCGGGAATTCGGCCACTGGATCGGGGGCAAGAGAGCCTGCCAGGAGAGCGGCTCAGGCACCGGTAAAAAAGGAGGAGAAGAAAAAAGGACCGGTTGTTACCCCTCCTCCGGTAAATAAACCAAATGCACAACCCAAATCGACACCTAATCAGGGAAAAGAGAAGGTGTTGACGCAGGATTTCGAAGAATCGGCTGCTGTTAATTCCGGAACGAAGAAAAGTAAGGTCGACGAAAAAAAGAAAAGAGAGGAAGAGTTGGCCCGAAGGAAAAAATTGGCGGAAGAAAAAGCCCGTCAGGAGGAACAGGAAAGAGAGCGTCAGGCTGAGTTGGAACGCCAACGTAAGGCAGCGGCGGAGCGAAAGAAAAGGGAAGAAGAGCAACGCCAGATAGCCGAAATTAATTCAAGGGCACAATCCGCTTTCGGCGGTGGAAAAGCTGATAACGGCCCCGATAGTAAGAGCCAGGGAGTTACCTACGGTGGTGGCAACCAGGGAAGCCCCGATGGGTCGCCCGGCGCGAACCGCTATGGCAATGGCGGAGGTAGCGGCAATACCTATAATCTTTCCGGACGAAGCCTGGTAGGAGGACTGCCTAAACCCGATTTTCCGGGCAACGAAGAAGGAACGGTTGTCGTTGAAATAACCGTCGACAAATATGGAAAAGTAACCCAGGCAGTTCCCGGCATAAAAGGCTCTAATACGATGAATCCCTCATTGTTGGCTGCGGCCAAAAAAGCGGCATTATCCGCCCGTTTTAACACCGATAACAATGCCTCCGCATTCCAAAAAGGAACCATTACCTACCATTTCGTACTCGATTAACTTTTCCTTTTTTAACTTTCTTTATTTTTTATAAGCATTGATTTTGAGGCATTTTTTCTGTAATTTGTAAATAGTCTTTATAGGTAAAGAACCGACGAAAGAGGTTAAAGGAGAAAGGGTAAATTCATAGGACAGATTCTTATCTCAAACACTTAACCTTCCTAATCCTGCCTTTATGGCGAGTCCTGGCGCTATGCCACTATGTTTTCATACGTGAAACGACCGGTATTTGAGTGTTCCTCATTTACAAGGTCGAAGTCCCTTTCGCCGGGAGCGAAAGAGCGATTTGTTACAGTAAAAAACTTGATGATTATGGATGTAGGAAGAAATTACCAGTTCAGCGACGCGCAGTTAATTCGGATCGGATCAGAAATTAAAAATCTTCTCCCGTTGTATATGCGGCAGTTAACGGATCATACTCCGGCCATAAATGAAGATTTTTTGATTCAATTTCAACGCACATTAAAGGAGGCAAAATCAGTGCCGGCAACTGACTCCCTGGATGAAGAAATTACCCTGTTGGAGGAAGAGATTAAAGAGAAGATGGAAAATGCATGCATGGTATTTCGGTCACTAAGATTGTACATTCAGGCGGCTTTCCCACATGACGGAAGGGTATGGGAACAACTTGGTTTTCGTGATTATCAGCGGGCCAGCACCAGCCGCAATCAGATGCTGATGAAATTGCAGGAGCTACAACATTTGGTTGAAAAGCACCGTGCTGCCCTTCAGGTTGTTCATTGTCCACCTGATTACTATTGGCAAATCCGGGTCCTAAGAGCAGAGCTGCAGTCAATGGGACAAAAACTGAATGAGAAACTGGTTGAGCAAAAGCGTTTACAATCGCTAAAACTGGCACGGATGAATGCGTTGTATGCCAAGTTGCTGATCATTTCGGACGTGGCAAAAAAGGTTTTTGCCAACCAACCGCAGGTGCTTGAAATGTTTAAATTGCCGAAACACCTGGCCGCAGCAGTATAATATAACATTGAAAAAGGGAAATGGAAGAAAAAAAGTGTAGTATTATATGCTGCCGATGCTGAAAAATGGTTGTCTTGATTTAGGCAACCATTTTTTATGGTCTTTACATTCAAAACGAGTTGTACGCCTTTATTCCTGTTAGGCATCTTTCTTATCTTTGTGCCATTCCAATGTAATGTTCGGAATCTAAATCGTCCCGATGAAACGAGAAAGTGGAATATTATTGCATCCAACATCCCTTCCGGGGAAATACGGAATAGGCTCACTTGGTTCACAGTCACGTTGGTTTGTTGACTGGCTGTCCGTACACGGCCAGAAAGTGTGGCAAATTCTGCCATTAAATCCAACCGGGTTCAACCATTCTCCTTATCAGTGTTATTCGGCTTTCGCCGGAAATCCAAATCTTATTGATTTGGATGAGTTCGTTTCATCAGGTTATCTGGAAACAGATGATTTAAGTACGATTCCTCATTTTTCCAGTCATCGTGTCGATTTTACCGGAGCGATTGAATTTCGGGGGCCTCTTTTGCAAAAAGCATTTATCCGTTTCCGGGAAACCGGTGGTTTTGGTCTTCCGGAATACATGCAGTTTTGGAATGAACATGCCTGGTGGCTCGATTCATATTCCCTTTTTTATGCGTGTCACAAAAATCTGAAGGGTAAGAACTGGAACGATTGGGAAGAAGCCCTGGCAACCCGTACCGAAGGCGCACTTCATTTTTACTTTCGCCATTTTAGGGAAGATGTTGAATATCAGCGATTCGTGCAATTTGTTTTTTTTCGGCAGTGGTTTGCATTAAAACAATATGCCAACGAAAAAGGAGTCCAAATTCTCGGTGATATTCCGCTTTATGTTTTGTATGACAGCGCCGATGTTTGGGCCAATCAGGACCTGTTTATGCTGGACGAAAAGCGAACACCTGTAAAGGTTGGTGGCGTTCCTCCCGATTATTTCAGCGAAACGGGCCAGCGTTGGGGAAATCCGCTCTACAATTGGGAACGAATGAAAGAGCGTGGATTTGACTGGTGGATGGCACGTATTCATTTCAATCTGAAAATGTTCGATCGGGTGCGCATCGATCATTTCAGGGGCCTCAAGTCATTTTGGGCGATTCCGTATAGCGAAAAGACAGCAGTAAAGGGAGAGTGGCTTCCAGCCATGGGAGATGAGTTGTTCCGTATTTTACGCGATCACTTGGGAAACTTGCCCATCATTGCGGAGGATTTGGGAACAATTACAGATGAGGTTCATGCATTGCGGAAGAAATACGGTTTCCCCGGAATGAAAGTGCTTCAGTTTGCTTTTGAAAGCGGAAGCGACAATGAATACCTTCCGCACAATTACGAAACTGATTTTGTGGTTTACACCGGAACTCACGACAACAATACGACGCGAGGCTGGTGGAAATCACTAAAAACCGACGAGCGAAGAGAAGCGCTTCCTTATTTGCCAAACCCGAAAGAGGAAAAACACTGGCAGCTTATTCGCCTGGCACTTTCGTCGGTCGCCGAAACGGCCATTATTCCTTTTCAGGATGTATTAGGACTGGGTGAACGGGCGCGAATGAATACTCCGGGTACGGTTGACGGAAACTGGAATTGGCGGTTTACCCAACGGGAACTACATCGTCATCATGGCGAAAAGCTATTGAAACTAACCCGCTTGTATGCACGATAACACTGCTTGCAGAAACAGTTTAGGTTGCTCGGCATGTAGCCAGTGGCCGGCATCGGGAATATCGATGATGCGTGCATCCGGATAAATTTCTTTAATAGCTGGAATATCTTCATCAGTAATGTACTTCGATTTCAAACCCCGGATAAATGTTACGGGGTAACCGAGAATTGGTTTCCTGTCTTCAAACCAATCGGCATTGACCTCGCTGATGATTTGTGGCAGATACTTTTTCAGCGCCGGAACATTTAAGCGCCACATGAATTTGCCTTCCTTTGTGCGTTTGATATTCTTCAGCAGAAATTGTCGTAATTCGACAGCATCTAATTTTGTCGCTAAATATTGGTCGATTTCCTTTCTCGTTTGCACCCGGCTTAAATCAATTTCGTCCAATAACTCTAGTATGGTTTGATGCATATGAAAATTCGATTTGGTCCGGTCAAGTTCCGTGTAATCTTTGGGAGCTATATCGGCAACAATCAGGCAACTGACCTTGTCAGGGTAATCGGCAGCGAAATGCATGGCCACCTTTCCACCCATGCTATGGCCTAAAACAGTGGCTTTATCCATCTCCTGCTCTTCGAAAAAGCCGGCCACATCTTCGCTCATGGCTTCAAAAGTATGAACATCAGCATTGGGCGAATCGCCATGATTTCGGAGGTTCAGCAGGTAAACTGTATAGGATTCTGAAAGATGTTTTCCAATGGTGAGCCAGTTATCTGAAGAGCCGTAAAGCCCGTGCAGAATAACCAGGTTAGGGCCGGAACCCATTTTTTTAAACTTCAGTGAAACGCGCATAAATTACCTCAGGCACTCTTTATATTTTAAAATTGTCAGCTCCAAACCAAGATAAATGGCTTCGGAGATTAGGGCGTGGCCGATAGAAACTTCGAGCAGGCCGGGAATGTTTTGATTGAAGAAGCGGAGATTTTTCAGGCTCAGATCATGACCGGCGTTCAGGCCCAACTCCGATTCCATGGCTACTTCAGCAGCCAAAATGAAAGGTGCAATGGCTTTTTCCGGTGCAGCAGGATAATCCGTGGCGTAAGGTTCGGTATACAATTCAACCCTATCGGCACCAACTTTGGCAGCTCCTTCGATAAAGCGTGCTTCGGTTCCTACAAACACTGATGTCCGAATGCCGGCTTTTTTTAATTCGCCGATTATTTCCGTCAGAAATTCTTTGTTGTCGAGTGTATTCCAACCCGCATTGGATGTCAATGCATCGGGATCATCGGGGACAAGTGTTACCTGGTGAGGTTTTACTTCCAGCACCAAATCCATAAATTTTGGAGAAGGATACCCTTCGATGTTAAACTCCGTGGTAATCAGTGGCCTAATCTCCCGAATATCGCTGTAGCGGATATGCCTTTCATCCGGACGGGGGTGTACGGTAACTCCTTCAGCTCCAAATTTTTCACAGTTCATGGCAGCCTCCAAAACGTTAGGAATATTGCCTCCCCGCGAATTTCGTAGTGTTGCTATTTTATTTATATTTACACTTAAGCGTGTCATCATTTATCACGTATTGATTGAATGCGCAATTTACAATTTAGATTGCAAATGAATAAATAAATATATCATATTGTGACTGCCAGCGAACTCATATCCGATAGTATTCCAACAGTAAGTCTTGAAGAAACAGGACTTAAAGCTCTGAATTTAATGGAGGTGTTTCATGTGAATCATCTTCCGGTAGTGAATGGTGCGGAATATTTTGGCATTATATCCGATCAGGATATTTACAATGCCGACAATTTTGAGGAACAGATTGAGCAATATGGTATAAATTTTCCACAGCCACACGTGCACCGAAATCAGCATATTTTTGAAGTGGTTGGTATTGCTTCGCAATGCGGTGTAACAGTAGTTCCGGTACTCGATATGGATCACTCGTATCTGGGAGCTATTTCACAAAGGGAAGTGAACCGGAAGCTATCGGATTTGGTGGCTGTAAACGAGCCGGGAGGAATTATCGTCCTTGAACTGTGTAAAACTGATTACTCGCTTTCACAAATTGCCCAGATTGTGGAAAGTAATGACGCCAAGATACTTAGTTTCTATGTAAGCCGTCCATCCGAATCGAGCAAGGAGTTGGATGTGACCATCAAATTGAACAAAATGGATTTGTCGGGTGTCATACAAACATTCACCCGTTACGATTACAATATTAAGGCCACATACATGGATGATTCACGCATAAATAATCTGTATGATGATCGCTTCGATCAGTTTATGCGTTATCTGAATACTTGAAAATGCCTGCAATTCATGAGAATAGCCATATTCGGTAGAACAATTAACCCGGTTTTTTACGATAGTCTGAAACGTTTGTTTGACATTCTGCATCTACACCATGTAGATGTGGTAATCTATCAGCCTTTCGCCGATTATCTCTGTAAAGAGGTTAAGTGCAATCCGGCTGTGCCGGGAAATTTCTCTAAGCCGGAAGAACTGAAGGACGTAGATTTCTTTTTCAGTATCGGTGGAGATGGAACTTTTCTGGAGGGGGTTTCGTTCGTTCGTGATTCCGGAATTCCGATGGTCGGGATTAACAGTGGAAGGCTGGGATTTTTGGCCGACATTGCCCAGGCGGAACTGGAGGATGCCCTTGACGACCTGTTCGCGGGACGCTATCGCCTGCAAACGCGTTCTTTGATAAAGCTGGAAGACGATAATGGTACTTTAGCTGATTTCCCGTATGCGCTGAATGAATTTACAGTGCATAAGAGAGATACTTCGCAAATGATAACAGTTCATACGCAGGTGGGCGACGAGTTTTTAAATTCCTATTGGGCCGACGGATTAATCGTATCGACACCAACCGGTTCAACTGCTTACTCGCTAAGTGTGGGAGGGCCGGTGATACCGCCGGTCGCTTCGAATTTTATCATTAGTCCGATTGCGCCGCATAACCTGAATATCCGGCCGGTAGTCATTCCCGATTACCAACAAATTACATTGACCGTTGAGGGGCGGGGTGGCCGTTTTATGACCACACTTGATTCCCGTTCAGTAGTATGTGAATCGGGGAAGGAAATTCGATTACGTAAAGCCGATTTTGGTATTAGAATTCTCAAACTTTTCAATCACAGTTTTTACGGAACATTACGAACCAAATTAATGTGGGGGGTCGATCGTCGAAACTGAATTTCTTTATCCGGTTTATGACGCAATTTTTCACGCTTTTATCGGTTTATTATGGTAAGAGCGGAAGGAAAATTCTGCGAATCTATTACATTTGTAAACCTTGGGTCGGACAGATGAATTTTGGACTGATATATTCTATCAAACCATTTCAAAATTGTGACTCGATAATTTGAACTGGATGAAGAAACTGCTAATTATTATGGCAATTTTCCTGACCGGGATGAAGGTTCAGGCTCAAAAAACTGCGGATTTGGGGTTGATGGCGGGATTGGCATTTTATTGGGGAGATGTTCAGCAGGTTGATTACATGAAGTCGCTTTCTCCGGCTTTTGGTGTGTTTGCGCGCTGGAATATGAATAAACGAATGGCGGTAAAAGCACAACTGATGGTCGCCTCTTTGGGGGTAGAAGGGGTATACAACGATGTGTATCTGTCGCAGCCCGAAATGCGAACAATGTCTGCTAATTCACAGATTTACTATTATCCGCGTGATTTGTCGCAGTATTATTCATTTAATCGCTCCATCCAGATGCTTGAAGGGATTTTTGAGTTCAATTTTAAAGATTATGAACTGGGAAGTAAAAAAGCTTCCTTTACACCCTATATTTCTGCCGGGATAGGCGTAATGTATTCACGGGCAAGTGGTAGTGGAACTTTGATGTTGAACCAAGGGGCGCCGTTCACCCAAGGAGGGAATCGTTATTACAGTGCATATGTTGACGGGAATTATCATACTACCAATGGGTTAGATGCTTTTTCTCCGGTTATTCCGGTTGGTATGGGTGTAAAGTGGAATATTTCCGATATTTTTGCCATCAACGTAGAAGCAATGATCCGGAAAACCTTTACGGACAATATCGATAATCTGGATGATCCGGTTCGGTTCCATTACTTCGACACATCCATGGTACCGGATCCAACGGATCCTACAGGAGTCAGGCAAACATATGCCGGCTATGCAGATAAGTTTTCGTCCAGTACCTGGCACAACAACGACTGGTTGTCAACGTTTACCGTTTCCTTCATCATTTTGCTGTGGGATGGTAAAAAGAATTGTGCAGTATACGACTAGTGATTAAGTAAATGGGAATTAATAAATTGAATAAGGAGTACATGCCGAATCACGTAGCCATAATAATGGATGGTAACGGAAGATGGGCGCGACAGCATGGGAATGAGCGGATCTTTGGTCATGAGCAAGGCGTGGAAGCAGTGCGTTCAACGGTTGAAGGCGCTGGTGAAGCGGGTTTGAAATATCTGACGCTTTATGCATTCTCAACCGAAAACTGGAGCCGTCCCAAAGAGGAGGTGGAGGCGCTGATGTCGCTCCTGGTTCATGCCATTACTATAGAAGCGGAGAATTTAAATGAGAATAATGTAAAACTGATGACCATTGGAGATACGGATAGCCTGCCTGAAAACGCCCGTATCAAGTTGCAGGAAGCAATGGTTCTGACATCAGAAAACACCGGATTGAATCTAGTATTGGCCCTAAGTTATTCAGGCCGATGGGAAATTCTGAATGCCGTGCGTGGTTTGGTGGAGGATTCCTGTAGCGGAAAAATTAAGACCACTCAGATTGATGAAAGCCTTTTCGATAATTATCTCACAACCAAAGGGATACCTGATCCGGAATTGTTGATTCGAACCAGTGGAGAATACCGGGTAAGTAATTTCCTTCTGTGGCAGATTGCTTATACCGAATTTTATTTCACCACAAAATTATGGCCCGATTTTAGAAAGGATGACTTATTTGAAGCCATTGCCGATTTCCAGCAGCGAGAGAGAAGGTTTGGTAAAACTAGTGAACAAATCAGAATCTGACATGTATAAAAAACTGATACTCTTTTTTCTTTTAATTTTTAGCAGTAGTGCAGGTGTTTTTGCCCAGGTGGTCGCCGACAGTACCAACTTTTCCATTTATTACGACAGCCAGAAAATGTATACCATTGGCGGCATCGAAATTAGTGGAATTCGTTTTCTGGATAAAGAAGTACTTAAAAAGCTCTCGGGCCTTCAGGTAGGAGACGAAGTCTCAGTGCCCGGGGATAAGATTACTGGAGCGATTAAAAAATATTGGCGTCAGGGATTATTTTCCGACGTGAAAATTACCGCAACCAAAATTGTGGGTAACAAAGTTTGGCTCGATATCTATCTTCAGGAGCGTCCCCGATTGTCTCAGGTTAACTATAATGGTGTAACCAAGGGTGAAAAGGATGAAATCCAGAAGAAAGTATTGCTTATTATTGGTGGTCAGGTTACTGATAACCTGATTAACAATGCACAACGTCAGATTCTCAATTACTATCATGGTAAAGGCTTCTTCAATACTGAAGTGAACGTGGTCCAACGGGATGATCCTTCCAAGGAAAACCATGTAATTCTCGACGTTAATGTCAACAAGAAGGAGAAAGTGAAGATTCAGAAGATTTCCTTCTATGGAAATAAGGTGTTGACTGAGGGAAAGTTGGAACATACCATGAAAAAGACCAAGGATAAAGGCCTGAAACACTTCTTCCGTTCCAAGAAATTTCTGGAAGACAAGTATGAGGAAGATAAGCAAAACATCATTAAGAAATATAACGAGGAGGGTTATCGTGACGCCATGATTACTGCTGACTCGGTATACAAGAACCCTGATAATACGGTAAGCATAAAAATATGGATTAGCGAAGGTGATCGTTACTATTTCAGAAATATTAGCTGGGTGGGTAATACGGTTTATACTTCGGAATACCTGAGTCATATTCTTGGAATTAAGAAGGGCGATATCTTCGATCAAAAATTACTTAACAAGCGACTTCGGGAAGATGACGATGCGGTAAGTAATTTATACCTGAACAATGGTTATCTGTTCCTCAATATTAATCCGGTGGAAACCAAAGTGGAAAATGACTCCATCGACTATGAGATGCGTATTTATGAAGGACAACAGGCCACCATCAACCGGATCATTATCTCCGGGAACACCAAAACACACGAGCATGTGGCCCGTCGTGAATTACGTACCCGTCCGGGGCAGTTGTTCAGTAAAGAAAACATTATCCGTTCGGTGAGGGAATTGGCCCAATTGGGCCATTTCAACCCGGAGACCATTAATCCGCAGGTGATTCCACATC
Source organism: Prolixibacter sp. SD074 (assembly GCF_009617895.1). NCBI lineage: Bacteria > Pseudomonadati > Bacteroidota > Bacteroidia > Marinilabiliales > Prolixibacteraceae > Prolixibacter > Prolixibacter sp. SD074. The sequence goes on along the minus strand of NZ_BLAW01000001.1, from coordinate 2,112,751 downwards.
CTGAAGATGGTACGGTAGATATCAACTATCACCTGGAAGAGCGGGCCAACGATCAGATTGAGCTTTCCGGTGGTTGGGGGGCCGGTATGTTTGTCGGAACGGTAGGTTTGAAATTTACCAATTTCTCCGTACGGAATATTTTCAACGGAAAAGCATGGCGCCCGCTGCCAACCGGTGACGGTCAGACGTTGAGCCTGCGTGCACAGACCAACGGTTCCTATTATCAGTCATACAGTTTCTCCTTTACGGAACCCTGGCTGGGAGGTAAGAAACCAAACTCGTTCTCCCTGTCGGTTTACTACTCGAAGCAGACCAGCGGAAACTCCGATTATTATTACGGAGGTTACAATCCATACAGTTACGGAAGCTACGGTTCCAGTAGTTACTATGGTAGTAGTTATGGCGGATACTCAAACACGTACGATTACCAGATTACCCAGCAGATGTCGGTATTCGGGGCATCCATCGGTTTGGGACGCCGCCTGAGCTGGCCTGATGACTACTTCACTCTTTACAACGAAGTTTCGTATCAGCTATATAATCTGCAGAACTGGAGTTACTACCTGTTCCGCGACGGGGTCTCGCATAACCTTAGTTTTAAGACAGTCCTGGGACGAAACTCCACGGATAACCCGTTGTATACACGTCACGGATCGAACTTCTCATTGTCACTTCAGTTAACTCCGCCATATTCGGTTTTTGACGGGGTGAACTACGCTGACCCGAATTTACCCGATTCTCAGCGATACAAATGGATTGAATATCACAAGTGGAAATTTAATGGTGATGTTTACACACCGGTTTCGCGTAATGAGAAACTGATCTTGCGGACGAAGTTCGAAGCAGGATTTCTGGGGTACTACAATAAAAATCGCCGTTCGCCATTCGAGCAGTTCAGTGTTGGTGGTGATGGGATGTCGGGATATAGTATGTATGGTAGTGATGTCATCGGGTTGAGAGGTTATGAGAATAACTCGTTAACTCCACCTAATGGAGGTAACCTTTACGAGAAATTTACGGTGGAACTTCACTACCCGATTACACTGAGTCAATCAGCAACAATTTATGGTGTAGCATTCGCCGAAGGTGGTAACGCCTGGCATGACTTCTCCGACTATAACCCATATGATATTCGCCGTTCGGCTGGCCTTGGAGTCCGTATCTTCTTGCCGATGTTTGGTTTGATGGGATTTGACTGGGGTTACGGATTTGATGATGCTTATAAGGCGAACGCAAACGGAAGTCAGTTCCACTTTATTATCGGTCAGCAGTTTTAAGCTGAAAAAGTTGGTCTGGTTTTTGTTTTTGATTGAGAAACTTCATTCAAAACACAAATTATGAAAAAAATCGTTCTCCTTTTTACCCTGATAGTAAGCATGGTGAGCTACAGTTATGCTCAAAAGTATGCTTATGTCGATACGGAATATATTTTGGATAATATTCCCGCTTATCATGCCGCGCAGGATCAGTTGGATAAGATTTCGAAACAGTACCAGAAGGAACTGGAAACATTACATGCCGAATTGGATCAGATGTACAAGGACTTTCAGGCCGAATCGGTATTGTTGTCTGACGATATGAAACGCCGTCGTGAGGATGTTATCGTTTCGAAAGAGAAAGAATATAAAAAACTGCAGCGGCAGTATTTCGGTCCTGAAGGGGATTTGTATAAAAAGCGTGAAGCGCTGGTCAAACCTATTCAGGATGACATTTACAATGCGATTCAGGAAATTGCCGAGCAAGGCAGTTATGCTGTAATCTTTGATCGTTCGTCGGGGATGAGTATGCTTTACACAAACCCCAAATACGATTTAAGTGATCAGGTGCTGCAGAAACTTGGATATAAGAATTAATATCTATATCTATGCGAAATAATTTGATAAATCAGTCAAGTATGAGAAACATTTTAAAGGTAATAGTACTTTTCGTAGCCCTTTTCGCCGGTAGCCTTTCAGCACAGACATACAAATTCGGGCACATCGATTTTCAGCAATTGCTTCAGGTGATGCCTGAGCGTGATGTTGCTCAGAAAGCTATGCAGAAACATGCCACAGAGTTGGAGAATCAATTGACTACCATGCAGAACGAGTACCAAACGAAGGTACAGGCCTACATTGCCAAACGTGACAGTCTTTCAGAAGCTGTTCGTAGTGCAAGGGAGAATGATTTGCAGGATTTGCAGCAACGCATTCAAAACTTCCAGTCTGTAGCTCAACAGGATCTGCAGAAAAAACAAGAAGAGCAATTCCAGCCGATTGTGAAAAAAGCACGCGCAGCTGTTGACGCAGTGGCCAAAGAAGAAGGTTTAATTTACGTGTTTGATGTAAATAACCTCCTCTACCATTCAGCCCAGTCAGAAGATATTCTGCCGTTGGTGAAGAAAAAACTGGGAGTTCAATAGGTTAAAAATATTTGAGCTAAAAAAGGATGTTGTTTGACAGCATCCTTTTTTGTTTAAAACGAAGGTAAAAGCTGCGCTAGAACAGAATTTTTGTAGTTTCAGGAAAGAAATAACGGCGTGAAAATGTTGGATAATTACAGACCAATCGGCGTATTCGATTCCGGATATGGAGGATTGACAGTTCTCCGTTCGGTAATTGATGAATTGCCGCAGTACGACTATCTCTACTTAGGCGATAATGCGCGCACTCCCTACGGTACCCGTTCATTTGAAGTGGTGTATGAGTATACACTTCAGGCTGTGGAAAAACTGTTTGAAATGGGCTGCCATCTGGTAATACTGGCTTGTAATACGGCTTCCGCGAAAGCGTTACGCACCATACAGCAACGAGATTTACCCAACATCGATCCCACTCGCCGTGTATTGGGGGTAATTCGGCCCAGCGTGGAACGCATCCCTGAGGTAACTCGTTCCGGTCATGTAGGAATATTAGGGACAACCGGTACCGTAAAATCGGAATCGTACCCGATGGAAATTCGGAAAATCCCGGCTGACCATCCTGTACATACTTATCAGGAAGCTTGTCCCATGTGGGTGCCTATTGTTGAAAACAATGAAATAGGAACGCCTGGATCCGATTATTTCGTTGAAAAGAATGTAAAGCAATTGCTGGAAAAAGATCCCGAAATTGACACGGTCATTTTAGGTTGCACGCACTACCCGCTGCTATCGGAAACCATTCGGAAATTCCTCCCTAAACACATTCAATTACTGGAACAAGGACCAATCGTAGCCGACCGCCTGGCTGATTATTTGAAGCGACACCCGGAAATAGAGCAGAAATGCACAACGGGTGGTTCGCGTCGGTTTCTCACAACCGAATCAGTGGAGAACTTTGAAATCCGGGCGGGCGTTTTTTTTGGCGAATCATTGCAGGCTGAACATATTCATCTTTAGTTGTAAGAATAAAAAAACGAACGGGAAATCATCATTTCCCGTCCTTTAGATATCATGAATATTTCAGGAAATCTTTACCCTGCTTTCCTGATAAAATTCTCCATCTTTTCGCGGTTCTCCTCTAATACTTCGAGGTACCGGAACTGGGCTTTGGTCCTCACAAGGTTGTGTCCCGGATACGCAATTTTGTAATAAGTGTCGCCGTTCAGGTAATCGGTCATAAACCGGATGGCCTGTTCCCATGCCATGTAAAGGCACGAAAAGGCCAGATTATCTTTCTCTTTTTGCGTTAAAAACTTACCGGCCTCTGTTAGATAACCTTCTGCGAAAGCTTCGAAAATGTCCTTTGCAAAGCCAATTTTCGACAAATCCGGTTCATCTTCCACTGCGGTATTCCCGATGGTTCGGATGGCATCGCCAAAATCGAACAAAGCGCTTCCCGGCATCACCGTATCGAGATCGATAACGCACAACGGCCTGTTGTTTTCATCAAACAAAATGTTGTTGATTTTGGTATCGTTGTGTGTAATGCGCAGGGGGAGTTCTCCCGAATCAAGCCATTGCTGTATAAGCGTCATTTCGTCTCCGCGCGTTGAAAGTTGTTCCAGTAGTTCCCGGTTTTCAGCTACACGTCCGGCTGCATCCTTTTCAATGGCATTCCGGAAATCATTGAGTCGGGAGATGCCGTTGTGAAAATTGGGAATGGTTTCTACCAGTTTGTTGCCAGGTAAATCGGCCAGTTGTAGTTGAAAATGACCAAACGCCTGTGCGGCCATCATAGCCTGTTCCGGATTTTCGATATTTTCAACGCTATGGCTACCGGAAATGTAAAGAAATAACGTCCAGTAATTACCTTTTTGATCGTTAATAAACCATTTACCATCTCTGGCAGGAAAATACCTCATTACCCTTCTGTCGATATCACCTTCCTTTGTCTTCTTAAGACCTTCGCGAATGTGGTCTGTTACCATAACAATGTTGTCCATCATTCCGGCGACATTCGTAAAGATTTTGTGGTTTTTACGTTGTAGAATAAAATCGGAAGCTTCGTTTTCCTGGTTCCGCCCGAGAAAGGTATCGTTAATGTGCCCATTCCCGAATGGTTCCCAATGCTTCACGTGGCCTTTGGGGCTAAATGATTCAAAAATCTGGTTTAGTTGATGGTTAGTCATATGGCAGTTTTTAGTTTATTTCCATAGATTTTCGGGATAGACCTTGTCTGCAATTAATTTCTTCAATTTATCCTGAACATACGGTTTGTCCTCCCTGTAGGTGACGCCGAACCATGGCGAATCACAAGTTAGTACTTTTACTGAAACAGTTCCGTCGACAATTTTATCGTTAATGAGAAACGGTACGAAGAATTCTGATTTCAACTTGTTACCTTTTTTTTGCAGGAATTCACGGAAACCTTCTTTCAGATAGTGGAAAACAGAGGTTTTTACGCCCCAGAAATTCATCGATACCGGCTCTTTTCCGGTCAACGTAAAGCGTTTTTCATCTTCGTAATAAGCAATCTCGTTACCTTCTTTCTGAATCTTGGTGCGTTCGTTGATTTCAGTCAGACGACCGGCACTATCGGTTTGGCAAACGCCGCGCGATACCGAACCGAATTCCGACAAGGTATTATCGAGCTGGTAACCTACCATTCCGTACTCATTTTCATCGGTCGATGAAGTCAAAAACGAAGCGATTTCCTGGTAAGCTTGTGGTCCGTAAAAATCGTCGGCATTGATAACCGCCATGGGAGCTTCTACCTCCGGTTCCGCCATTAGCAATGCATGGCCGGTTCCCCAGGGTTTTACCCTTTCGGGATGAATGTCGTAACCGGAAGGAATTTTGTCAAGTGCCTGATAAACGTAAGCTACTTCTATTTTACCGTCGAGCTGCGGTGCAAAGCGGGCCTTGAATTCGTCGGCGAAATCCTCACGGATGACAAATACTACCTTGCCAAATCCGGCTCTGATAGCATCGTAGAGCGAATAGTCAATAATGGCTTCTCCGTTAGGGCCCACTTCGTCCAATTGTTTGAGCCCTCCGTACCGGCTTCCCATACCGGCAGCCAGAATAACTAAAGTCGGTTTCATCATTTTGTTGTGTGTTTTGTCGTATGAAACTACAAAAAGTTGGAATTATTCGGTATCTATTCGCGTATTCCAGCTTGCTAAAGTAGTTTCTTATTAAAAATTTTAGTCTTTTATGTAATGACTTGAATATAAATTCGATTTCAGCGGTGTACTTATTAAAAGTTTATCCCCCTTGTTTTTCCCCTTCAAAAGTAGGCATAACCCGCACTCAGACAAAGGGAAAATCGGAATAATCTATTAAAATAAAGTATTATATTCGTGAGCAACGTATTGTACTATATAAACTAAACTAATTTAAAAATGGCAGCAGAAACAGCTACTTACTCAAGGCGGAATAATTATGTGGTTCCAATTATCATTATTGGAGTCATGTTTTTTGTGATTGGATTTGCTCTTGGAATTAACGGTTACCTGATTCCTTACCTGAAGAAGGCACTTGATTTGTCTTCGGCCCAGTCGTACCTGGTACTGGCAGCCACGTTTTCGGCTTTTGTTGTATTTGGCTATCCATCAGGGATGATTATCAGCAAAATTGGTTACCGTCGGGGAATGATGGTTTCGTTTTTCTTTTTTGCTGTAGGGCTTGCGCTTTTTGTTCCATCGGCCCGTTATGAGAGTCTGGGACTGTTTCTGTTGGCATCTTTCATTAGCGGTATGGGAAACACTTTGCTTCAGGCATCGGTTAATCCGTATATTACGATTCTGGGACCGCAGGAAAGTGCAGCCATGCGCATCAGTATTATGGGAATCATCAATAAGGCGGCCTGGGCTGTGGCCCCGATATTTTTGAGTTTGTTCCTGAATCTCGATGCACCTTCACTTGGTAAAATGTACTTTCCATTTTACCTGATTGTCGGGATGTTCATTTTATTAGGCATCTTCTCTTATTTTGCTCCGCTGCCTGAGGTAAAAGCGGAAGGTGAGGATGAGGACGAAGAGACTCCCGTTTCAACGTATGCACGGACAAAGACCAGCATTCTTCAATTTCCACACCTGATTTTGGGCGTTATTGCGCTGTTCTTTTATGTCGGTGTCGAAACCATTGCCCTGGCAACTATAGTGGATTATGCCGACAGTATTGGACTGGGGAATCCTGCAACCTATACTACCTATACGGTAATTTTTATGGTTATTGGTTACCTGTTCGGAGTGTTTTTTATTCCGAAAGTAATTACTCAGAATACGGCATTAAAAATTAATTCCTGGCTCGGAATCATTAGTTCGTTATTGATTGTTTTGGTCGCCGGAAAATATTCGATTTGGTTTGTCGCTTTACTGGGCCTTGCGAACTCATTGATGTGGCCTGCCATCTGGCCATTGGCTATTGCCGATTTGGGCCGTTTTACCAAAACCGGAGCTTCGTTGTTGGTAATGGGTATCGTTGGCGGTGCAATTCTTCCATTGATTTTCGGTGGAGTGAAGGACTTTGTCGGAATACAGGCTGCTTACTGGGTTTGTTTCCCGGCATATCTCTTCATTCTCTTCTATGCTTATAAAGGGCATAAAATAAGATGATATCTTAATTTGAAAAACAAAAAGAAAGGGTTACCGACTGGCAACCCTTTCTTTTTGTTTTTCAATGATATCATTTCTCCGGGATGATGTAAATTCAATTACTTCAAAATTAACGTCCCGAATGGGTATTCTAAAACATATTATGTGATGCCGAATAATAATTAATCTTCACCTTCTTTGTACCAGCCCGCATACATATGGTAGTTGTTGGCAATCCGGTGAATTTCACCTTCCAGCAGTTCAGGACTGATCTCCTTGATCTTCCTGGCAGGTGAACCGGCATACACCGATCCGGAATACACCACAGTACCTTTTGTAACAACGGAACCGGCAGCGATGATGGAGTTGCTTTCAATAACAGCATCGTCAAGGATCACCGCGTTCATCCCGATAAGGACATTATCATGAATGGTACACCCGTGAACGATGGCACCATGTGCAATGGTGACGTTATTACCGATGTTGGTAGGAAATTTCTGGTAGGTGGCATGAATAACTGCATTATCCTGGACATTGACATTATTACCCAGTTTGATGTAATGCACGTCGCCGCGCAATACCGCACCGAACCAGATACTACAGTTGTCACCTGTTTCAACATCGCCAATGATGGCAGCATTTTCTGCAATAAAACAGTTGCTGCCCATGATTGGCGTTTTTCCGCGTAAAGGTTGTATAATGGCCATTATCTGAATTGATTTTAATTTACTACCAAAGTTAATATTATAGACGAAATAAGTCGAATGTCATAGTCACTGATAGTCTTTAATCATTAAATTTGTCACATATGTTTATAATCTTTTCCTTTTCAGTTAATTATTTTGAGGAATTGATATAAAATATGTCTTGAAAATTGTTTTTCGTAAGCAGATTAACCTGCCGAACATAAGTTTTCGTAATTATGTCAAAGGAAACAAAAATTATTGAACTTGAGGAGGTAGCCATCCGGTTTTCCGGTGATTCGGGAGATGGTATGCAGTTAACCGGAACATTGTTTTCGGATGCCTCTGCTCTGATTGGGAATGATCTTTCGACATTCCCCGACTATCCTTCAGAAATACGTGCCCCACAGGGAACAGTTGGTGGCGTATCGGGCTTCCAGGTACAATTTGGAACCCGTCGTATAACCACACCGGGCGATTACGCCCATGTATTGGTAGCCATGAATCCTGCGGCCGTAAAAGCAAATGCGCCGTTTATGCGCCCCGGAGGGACGATTATATACGACCAGGACAGTTTTACGGAGAAGAATTTTAAGAAGGCAAAATTTACCACGGACCAACCGTTTGAGGAGTTAAAACTGGATGATTATTTTAAGGTTCCGGTTCCTATAACAACCCTTACGAGGGAAGCATTGAAAGATTTCGGCCTTGACAACAAGAGTATTCTGCGAAGCAAGAATATGTTTGCATTAGGCTTGGTTAGCTGGATGTTTGACCGTCCGATGGATTACATGGAACGTTTCATTCAGAATAAATTCAAGAAGGCCCCTTCGGTGGTCGAAGCTAACCTCAAAGTGCTGAGAAGCGGCTGGAACTATGGGATGAACATGCAGCATATGACGCCGCGATACATGGTGCATCCTGCCCCGATTGAAGCGGGGACTTACCGGAACATCAATGGTAATCTGGCTACCGCATGGGGATTACTCGCAGCTGCGGAAAAAGCCAATTTGGAAATTTTTCTCGGGTCGTATCCCATTACCCCTGCAACAGAAGTATTGCAGGCACTTGCAGCCCGAAAAGATTTGGGGGTAAAAACGTTTCAGGCGGAGGACGAAATTGCCGGTATATCAACGTCTATCGGAGCTGCCTTTGCAGGTGATTTGGCGGTTACGTCGACCTCTGGCCCCGGTTTGGCCCTGAAATCTGAAGCATTAGGTTTGAGTGTGATGGCCGAATTGCCGCTGGTATTAGTAAATGTGCAGCGTGGCGGCCCTTCTACCGGTTTGCCAACCAAGACTGAACAATCTGACTTGTTGCAGGCACTTTATGGCCGTAATGGTGAAAGCCCTGTCGTAGTATTGGCTGCATCCACGCCTTCCGATTGCTTCAACTACGCTTTCCATGCGGCTAAAATTGCGTTGGAACGAATGGTGCCGGTTATACTGATGACCGACGGATTCCTTGGAAACGGTTCTGAACCCTGGAAGATTCCTAAAATGGCCGATCTGCCTGAAATTACACCGTGTATTGCCCAAAATGCTGAAACATATCAGCCATATGCGCGCGATGAGAAGACGTTGGCCCGTGGATGGGCATTCCCGGGAATGGATGGCTTCCAGCATCGGATTGGAGGTCTGGAGAAAGACCTGATGGGCAATGTTAGTCACGATCCGGAAAACCATCAAAAGATGGTAGAAATTCGTGCTGAAAAAGTCCGTCGTGTTGCTACCATGATTCCTGAACTCGAAGTGTGCGGAGAGCCGGAAGGCGATTTACTGGTCGTTGGCTGGGGAGGAACTTTCGGACACCTGGAAAGTGCAGTTCGCGAAATGCGCCCGCCCGATCACAAAATTGGGTTGGCACATTTTAACTACATCAATCCACTACCGGCCAATGTGCACGAAGTATTCAGCCGTTTTAAGAAGATTGTTGTATGCGAATTGAACATGGGACAGTTTGTCGCCTATCTTCGTGATAAAGAACCCGATTTCAAATACGAACAATTCAATAAGGTTAAAGGACTTCCGTTTACGGTTCATGAATTGTGCGAAAAATTTGAACAACTATTGGAGGAATAACAATGGCCGAAGAATTAGCATTAACAATAAAAGATTTCAAAAGCGAAAACGAAGTTCGCTGGTGCCCGGGATGTGGTGATCATGCCATATTAAATTCCATTCAGAAAGCAATGGTTAATCTCGGCATTCAACATAAAGATTATGCCGTAATTTCTGGAATCGGATGTTCTTCCAGGTTCCCGTATTACATGAGTACATACGGTTTTCACACAATTCACGGGCGGGCTGCGGCAGTAGCTTCCGGTGTGAAGTGTGCCAACCCGAATCTCTGTGTATGGGAAATCACTGGCGACGGTGATGCGCTGGCCATCGGTGGAAACCATTTCATTCATCTGATTCGCCGGAATATTGATATCAATGTAATCTTGTTCAACAACAAGATTTATGGTTTGACCAAGGGACAATATTCGCCAACATCCGATCGGGGGGTTGTCACCAAAACTTCGCCTTATGGTACGGTGGAAGATCCGTTTGTCCCGGGACAACTGGTATTGGGCGCCCGGGGTAAATTTTTTGCCCGTTCGGTGGATAACAACATCAAGATGAGCCAGGAAGTATTTGAAGCAGCAGCCAGGCACAAAGGTACTTCGGTTGTGGAAGTACTGCAAAACTGTATGATTTACAACAACGGAATTCATGCGGCTATCACCGATCCGAAAATGAAAAAAGATCATCAGCTGATGCTGAAACATGGTGAACCAATGATTTTCGGTGAGAACGATGATAGAGGTTTGGTCTTGGAGCGTGGTCGCCTCAAAGTGGTTAAGATTGGCGAAGACGGCATTACCCGTGATGACATTCTGGTTCATGATGTAACTGAGCCTAATGGATTCGTTCATCAATTGTTGATTAACATGGCACTTCCTGATTTTCCGGTCGCCATGGGTGTAATACGTGCGGTGGAAGCTACTTCGTACGATGAGGCTATGGTAGCCCAGATTGAAGAAGTGAAAGCGACCTCAAAAATCAAATCGGTTGACGACCTTTTGATGAGTGGAAACACATGGGTAGCTGGATAAAGGACTAACATCATGTAATTGAAAAGGAGGCTGGGGCCTCCTTTTTGTTTTTTAGGGGTGAAAATTTCACTATTTTCAACCTAATCAATTCCGGACGACTGCTATCCGTAACGAAACCTTCGAATGGTAACCGGTATTGACTATTGTCGAATCGATGTACCAATACAATTAGTAAATCTAACCTACGGCGAATGAGTAAGTTTGATAATATTTCACTCTCTTCCATTTATAAACGAAGAAAGACCGATCGCGATATTTTCCAGGAACTGATGCCAACCAAAGTAAAGGAAATCCTTTTGGTGGCTACGCTTTACGATTCCTATTCCATTGTTAGGGAGGGGCAGTTTTCCGACAAAATTTTTGGCGAATACCTTCAGTTGAATTTGTATGCCGCTCCGCGTTTTACAAGTGTCAGTAGTTCCGAAGAAGCATTGAAAGTGCTGAATACACGCCATTTCGATATGGTCATCATTATGGCGGGGGTGGACAAGGAAACTCCGCTGCGGACAGCAGAAGATATTCATTTCGTTAAAGCGCGTGTTCCGATTCTGCTCCTGGTCAACAATAACAGTGATTTGGCTTATTTCTATTCCGCCGCGCAGGGTGTGCCCGCCATCGACCGGGTTTTCGTCTGGAATGGGAACACCAATGTTTTCATGGCAATGATTAAATACATCGAGGACAAGAAGAATGTGGCACGCGATACACAATTGGGTAACGTTCGCATTATTCTGTTAGTAGAAGATTCTGTAAAATATTATTCAAGGTATCTGCCATTGCTCTACACCAGTGTGATGACGCAAACGCAGAGCCTGGTGTCGGACGAGTCGACGGACGAACTGCACATGATCCTGAAAATGCGTGCCCGTCCCAAACTGTTGTTGGTTAGTACATACGAAAATGCCGTAGAAATTATTAATAACTACCGTGAATATTTGCTTTGTGTGATTTCGGATGTGAAATTCGCGAAGAACGGTGTGGACGACGAAGATGCAGGAGTGGAACTGCTGAAATTTGTGAAACGGACCCTTCGTTTCCCGATTCCTATTTTGCTTCAGTCGCACGACGTAACCAATGCCGGGCGGGCAAAAGATATTGGCGCAGATTTCATTAACAAAAATTCAGATAGTCTGGCACTGGATATTAGTGAATTCATTAACTATAAGTTGGGATTCGGCGATTTCGTTTTCCGTAACGGGCAGGGTGAAAAAATTGCTGTAGCACGAAATCTGCACGAATTCGAGGAGTTGATCATTAAAGTTCCGGTTGAGTCGTTGGTGTATCATGCAAAGCAAAATGCTTTTTCCACCTGGTTAATGGCCCGCGGTGAAATCAATATGGCCGAGGAACTTTTACCGTACCGTGTCGAAGATTTCGATGATCCGGGCCGTATTCGGGATTTATGTTTAAATGTATTCAATAAAGTCAGGGAGCAGAAAAACCGGGGGCGCATCGTCAATTTCGATCCGCAAGTGGTGAAAGGCAACCGTTATATTGTTCGGCTGGGAAGAGGCTCGCTGGGTGGAAAGGGACGTGGTTTGGCTTTCATCAGTAACCTGATCGAGAACATCGATTTGAAAAAGTTGATTCCAGGTGTCAATATTCGTCTTCCCGCTACCGCGATAATTGGTGCGATTGAGTTCGATAAATTTCTGGAATTGAATAATCTGTATCATATAGCATACCATCATTACCAGGATTACAGTGTCGTTCGCGATAAGTTCCTGGACGCCGAATTGAGCATGACATTGAAAGAGCGATTATTCCAGTACATCAAACAGATGGATCGGCCATTGGCCATTCGTTCCAGTGGATTGTTCGAGGATTCGCTTCTGCGGCCATTTTCCGGAGTCTATTCCACATACCTGATTCCGAATAATCACCCGGACATGGATGTTCGTTTTGAACAATTAATGACAGCCGTGAAACTGGTTTATTCCTCCATCTTTACGCCCAATGCTATTTCCTATTTCGAAGCCATCAACTATAAAATCGAAGAAGAGAAAATGGCCGTAATCATTCAGGAAGTAGTTGGTCACGAGCGAAACAATAAGTTTTATCCAACCATGAGTGGAGTGGCGCAGTCGTTTAATTACTACCCATATTCCTACATGGAACCGGAGGATGGCTTTGCCGTAGCTGGTGTTGGCTTGGGAATGCTGGTCGTAGGAGGGGAGAAAGCCTTCCGCTTTTGCCCTAAATATCCAAACCTGAATAACAGTTCGGTTCATGATATGGTCCGGGATTCACAAGGCGAGTTTTACGCCATCGATATGACCCGTGAATCATTTGATCTGACCCGGGATGGTGAAGATGCTGCGATTAAGCAATATCGGATAATTGAAGCGGAAAAGGACGGTGTATTGACCCATTGTGCCTCCACGTATGATGTGGAGAATGATTATTTGGTTCCGGGAATCGATCAAAAGGGGCCGCGGGTGATCGATTTTGCCAATATTCTGAAATATGACCAATTTCCGCTGTCGGATACGTTGCAGTTATTACTGAACCTTTTCAAACAAGCGATGGGCTCGCCGGTCGAACTCGAGTATTCCCTGGAACTGGAGAATGGTGAATATGGCTTGCCTACTTTTTATTTGTTGCAGATTAAGCCACTTATCCGGCAGGAAGAGGAGATAAAAATCGACTTGGGGGCAATGGAACAGGAGAATATGCTGATGATCTCCCGTCGGGGGATGGGGCATGGACGAATTGAAGGAATTCGGGATGTCGTTTACGTGGACGCCGATACTTTTGACCGGACGGCAACAAGGGCTATTGCCAGGGATATAGTGGAAGTGAACAACCGGCTGGGAAGAGAGGGACGAAAGTTTGTGTTGATTGGCCCTGGTCGCTGGGGAACGCATGATCCGTTTACGGGTATCCCGGTTATCTGGGCGAACATCAACAATGCCCGGGTGATTATTGAAATGGGGTTGCCTGATTTTCCGCTGGATGCATCATTGGGCTCGCATTTCTTCCATAATGTAACCTCAATGAATGTTGGGTATTTCTCCATTCCTTATAAGACGAAAGAAAACTTTCTGAATCTCGATATACTGAAAAGGCAGGAAGTGATTTGGGAGAGCAAATTCGTGAAGCACGTACGGTTCAAAAATGAGTTGGAAATCCTGATGAATGGACGGGAGCGAACAGCCATTATCCGGTTTGAAGAATATAACTCCGGTGGGGCAGAGGTCAGCCCGGAATAGTAACGAGGCTGGTTATACTTTCATTTTACCCGTGATACCGGGATTTTTTAGGATCGGTACCGTAAATTACTCCCTCGGCGGGATTTAAAACCAGGCCGGTGCGGAGAAATACTCCGGTGAAGCAGTGACTGGACCTCGTTGGCGCGATAAATTACCCCGTCAACGCGGTTGTGGGCCCCGTCGGCGGGGTACCATAACCCCATTCACGCGGTAAAAGACCCCGTCAACGCGTAGAATGACCCCTTTGTCGGGGTAATTCATCGCGCCAACGCAGTAATTTACCGCGTCGACGGGGTTACCTGACGGGGTAAACGGGGTCATGTGACGGGGTAAATGGGGTTACCTGACGGGGTAACGGGGTTATTCAACCCCCTGGTTACGTTATTTGACGATGTTATGGGGCGATGGTACAATGCTTGTTTATAGTGGATAAGCCGCGTTGGAAGTGAGACGAAACAATTCAGGCAATTAAATTTTATCAGCCATATAGCATTTGATTAAAATAGCTGTTGAATTAAGAAACTTCAGAAGATGAAAAGAAGATACATCCCGTTTGTGGTTATCGCTGTTCTGGTGATTGTTTATTTGCTGGGGCCGGTAATGCCGAAACCCGAATTGAATAATTCGCTGCCAAAGATTCCGGTTTCACTGGATTCGGTTGCGTGGTATGTGAATAAAAAAGAGTCTTCGGTGAAAACGAAGCCGGACAATGAAGCACGCATTATCTGGGCAAATGATTCCGTTCATCGAAAAACGGATTATGCCTTGCTGTATCTGCCCGGCTTTTCGGCCAGTTACTACGAAGGTTATCCGGTTAATGCTGACTTTGCCAGGCGATATGGCTGCAATGCCTATTTTGCACGGTTAGCCGGACATGGACTGGTAACCGGTGAGCCTTTGCTGGATATGACGCCTGATAATTTGTACGAAACGGCGAAAGAGGCCCTGCTAATTGCCAGCCGGCTGGGGGAAAAGGTAATCATCATGAGTACCTCGACCGGTGGGACGTTGAGCTTGATGCTGGACGCCAGTTTCCCACAAATGATTGACGGTTTGATTCTCTATTCGCCAAATATCAAAATCCGTCAGACATCAGCCGGATTGATTCTGTCGAAACCCTGGGGACTGCAGGCAGCCAGATTAGTTTATGGAGGCAAATACCGGATTACCGGGGATGATCCGAACAGTAAAATCGGGCAATACTGGTACACGCGTTACCGGGCTGAAGCAACTGTTTACCTTCAGCAACTACTCGATGCCGGGATGAAAAAACCGGTATTTGAGAAAGTGAAATGTCCGGTTTTTTTGGGTTACTACTACAAAGATGAGGAGCATCAGGACCCCACGGTCGATGTAGGGGCCGAGTTGAAAATGTTTTCCGAAATCGGAACGCCGTCCAATGACAAGGTGAAAAAAGCATTTCCGGAAGCAGGTGTGCACACCATCGCATGTCAACTCACCTCGGGAGCTGTTCCGCAGGTTGAGAAAGCTACATGGCATTTTGCCGACGATGTATTACACATGACGCCGGTTCGTCCGTAGCTTTCCCTTAGAGTTTTTCCAGTTCCAGTTTTAATTCACCCACAGCTGCGTTGCATTGCTTGTCGAACTCTTTGACGTAATCGGCGTAAGTTTTTTCGCCTTTGCCGTCAAGCGTAAGAAGTTGGAGCGTTTTCAGGTCCTTTGCCAACTGTTCCATTCCGACAACCAGAACGGAAGATTTGGCTTTGTGGGCCTCTTTCCCCAGTTCGAGAAATTTCTTTTCAGCCAGGTAGTTATTCAGGTTTTCGGAAAACTCAGGGACCTGGCTGATGAACAATTCAATCATTTCACGTATAATTTCGGGTTCTCCACCCGTCACATTGCGCAGGTAATTCAGGTCAGTATATGCCATGTATTCTCTTTTAGGGGACTATTCTATCAATTATAAATTACAAAATCAAATATACAATGAAACGAACATGAACTTTTTTAATCAAAAGTTCGCCAAAGGCAATGATTAAAAAAAGTTCATGTGAGAGCGAAGCGGTTCCATACGTTCTCAAATTTAGAATTAAATTATGGATCATAATTATAAATTTTAAACGTATGAAAAGAACCTTATGTCAAGTTGATAATTTTCAGCTTTCCCGGCAGGAAAAATGCTTAGCTTTGTCTGCATCACATCAGGCATATCTTGTAAAAGAAAAATAGAAGTGCGATGCAATGTTCACATAATGAGTTATTTCAATCGTTTCTTCGGGCAAATTTAAAATAGCAGTGAAATGAAAAGAACCGCATTTTTCGACATTCATAACAGCAACGGGGCTAAAATAGTTGAGTTTGCTGGTTTTGAAATGCCAATCGAATATTCCGGAATTAAGGATGAACACATGGCCGTGCGCAATGGTGTCGGTGTTTTTGACGTGTCGCACATGGGAGAGTTTTGGGTAACCGGTCCGCAGGCTTTGGCCTTTATTCAAAAGGTAACTTCCAACGATGCTTCAAAATTAGCACCCGGGCAGGCACAGTATTCCTGCTTGCCTAACGGGAAGGGCGGCATCGTGGACGACTTATTGGTTTATTCCGTTGAGCCTGAAAAATACATGCTGGTAGTCAATGCAGCTAACATCGAAAAAGACTGGCAATGGTTGGTCAGCCAAAATTCCGTCGGTGCGAAAATGGAAAACGCTTCCGGTGAAATTAGCCAGCTGGCCATTCAGGGCCCCAAAGCAACCGGGGTTTTACAAAAACTGACTAAAGTTGATTTATCTGTTATCAAATACTACACCTTCACGGTAGGCGAATTTGCCGGAATTCCGAATGTGATTATTTCGGCTACAGGCTATACCGGGGCCGGAGGTTTCGAACTTTATTTCGAAAACAAACATGCTGACGCCATTTGGAATGCCATTTTCGAAGCCGGAAAAGAAGAAGGCATCAAGCCCATTGGTTTGGGTGCACGCGACACGCTTCGTCTGGAAATGGGATTCTGCTTGTACGGAAACGATATCGACGATACCACATCGCCGATTGAAGCCGGCCTGGGCTGGATTACGAAATTCACCGACGAGAAAGATTTCATTGATAAGGACTTACTGGCCAGCCAGAAAGAAGAAGGCGTAACCCGTCGTTTGCGTGGATTTGAAATGATTGACCGCGGTATTCCCAGGCATGGTTATGAAATAATGAACGAGGATGGTGAAGTAATTGGTGAAGTAACCTCCGGAAGCATGTCGCCGGTTCGGGGCATCGGAATTGGTCTGGGATACCTGAAAACCGGTTATACCAAATTGGGAACGGAAATTTTCATCCGCGTACGAAATAAGAAATTGAAAGCAAAAGTGGTCAAATTGCCGTTTATTTAAATTGAATGGTTTAAAATACTGTAAATTTTAAGATCATTTATCCTGATAATTGTCAGGAAATTCATATTTGTTATAATTTTACAGTCTTTAATAAAAGTGACCTGAAATATACTGCTTGTAAACTTTTTAATCAGTTGAAAAACTGAAAGATTATTCGATTTTAAGGCAGTGAAGGTTACATTAATTTGATTGACAGTTCTCAATTTTTAGTTGTCTAAATATAATTCAATATTCCCCTACTATGAAAACGCATAATTTTTACGCAGGACCTTCCATCCTGCCCGAATTCACAAAGGAACGGACCGCCGAAGCTATTATGAATTTTGCCGGAACCGGATTATCGGTAATGGAAGTTTCGCACCGGAGCAAAGAGTTTGTTGCGGTAATGGATGAAGCAAGGGACCTCGTGAAAGAACTTTTGGAGGTACCTGCAGACTACGAAGTTTTGTTTCTCCAGGGAGGGGCCAGCACACAGTTTTATATGGTTCCATTCAACCTGATGAAGACAAAAGCAGCTTACCTGAATACGGGTACCTGGGCTTCCAAAGCGATTAAAGAAGCAAAACTTTACGGAGAGGTTATTGAAGTAGCATCGTCAAAAGATAAGAATTTCAACTACATCCCACGTGGATACGAAGTTCCGGCGGATGTCGATTATTTCCATATCACCACCAACAATACCATTTTTGGTACGGAAATTCTGGAAGATCTGGATGTTCCGGCCCGTATCGTTGCCGATATGTCTTCCGATATTTTCAGCCGCCCGATTGACATCAAAAAATATGATGTTATCTACGCCGGTGCACAGAAGAACCTGGCTCCGTCGGGAGTTACCCTGGTCATTATCAAGAAAGATATTTTGGGTAAAGTTGATCGTCCGATTCCTACCATGATTGATTATCGTACGCACATCGACAAGGGATCGATGTTCAACACGCCCCCGACCGTGCCGGTATTTGCTGCATTGATGACACTTCGCTGGTTGAAAGACAATGGTGGCATCAAAGAAATGGAAAAGAAAAACATTGCAAAAGCTAAGTTGCTGTACGATGAATTGGATCGCAACAAGATGTTTGTTCCGAATATTCCGAACCCGGAAGATCGTTCGCGGATGAACGTAACATTTGTGATGTCCTCCGGATACGAGGAGTTTGAGAAGGAATTCCTTGAAATTGCAGCTGCACACAATATTGTTGGTATAAAAGGCCACCGTAGTGTTGGTGGATTCAGGGCTTCGATTTACAATGCCATGCCGATTGAAAGTGTGGAAGTATTGGTTGAGGCGATGAAGGAATTTGAAGCCAAACACTAATAAAATAACCGAAAAAGGCGAGAATCTTTCTCGCCTTTTTCGTGATCTGAATCATTGATTTCGATCATTGATTCCCTCAGACGGTAGCTGTACCTTTTTCAGGTGATTACAAAAAACTGACTCAAACATGAAAAAAGTATTGGTTGCAACCGTTAAACCTTTTGCCAGTGAGGCGATTGGCCGCATGAGAGCGGTTGTTGAGGCGGCGGGTTATGAATTGCGGTTGTTAGAAAAATATTCGGATAAAGCAGAACTTCTGGCGGCAGTAGCCGATGTACACGCTTTAATTGTCAGGAGCGACCAGTGTGATGCTGAAGTCCTGAATGCTGCCTCCGAATTGGAGATCGTGGTTCGTGCCGGAGCCGGTTATGATAACATAGATATTGAAACTGCAAGCAAAAAGGGCATTGTTGTCATGAATACGCCTGGACAAAATTCAAACGCTGTTGCCGAATTGACATTTGCCCTGCTGCTGTATCTGGTTCGAAACGGATTTAACGGAAATGCCGGAACTGAGTTACTGGGCAAAACGTTTGGCATTATGGGGTACGGGAACATTGGAATGCATCTGGCCCGCATCGCCAAAGGTTTTGGTATGGATGTGATGGGATGCAGCCCGACGCTTAGCCCGGAACAAGCTACCGAACAAGGCATCCGTTACGCTGATGGTCCGATAGATTTGTTCTCTTCGTCCCAGGTCGTCTCGCTGAATATTCCGGGGAATCGTGATACCCGGGGAATTATCAATCGGGAATTGATGATGATGATGCCGAAATGCGCTATTCTGGTCAATACTGCCCGGAAAGAGATTATCAACGAGGCTGATTTGGAGAAAGTTCTTGAGGAAAGAGAAGATTTTCGTTATGCTGCCGATGTGGCTCCTGACAATCGGGAGTTGCTTGAGAAACGCTTCCCGGGAAGGGTAGTTTTCACTGCCAGGAAAATGGGGGCCCAAACAGATGAAGCAAATATCAATGCCGGTACAGCTGCTACATCGCAGATTGTAGCATTTTTTCAAAAAGGAGACGCAACGTTTCAGGTGAACTGATGGTTGTAGTATTCGAAATAAAAGGGATAATTATTTTTTTGAATAGAAAGAGACATGGCTGTTTTAAAACCTTTTAAAGGACTGCGTCCGCCCCGGGAACTGGCTCAAAAAGTAGCTTCCCGCCCGTACGATGTGCTGAATTCGGAAGAAGCCCGCAAGGAAGCAGCGGGAAATCCTCAGTCGCTTTTGCACATCATTAAACCTGAAATTGATTTCCCGGCAGGAACCGATGAACATTCGGAGCCGGTTTACGATAAAGCTGTTGAAAATTTCCATCTTTTTAAGGAAAAGGGATGGTTGGTACAGGATGAGCAAGAGAAGCTGTATATCTATGCCCAGACCATGGACGGACGTACCCAGTACGGAATTGTTGGCGCTGCGTCGGTTGACGATTACATGAATGGTGTCATCAAAAAACATGAGCTGACGCGGAAAGATAAAGAGGAAGACCGGATGAAGCATGTGCGCAATACCAATGCCAACGTGGAGCCGGTATTTTTTACGTTTCCCGCCGTTCCGGAACTGGATGATATTGTGGCGAAAATTGTCAAAGAAACCGAACCAGTATATGATTTTGTGGCAGAAGACGGATTTGGTCACCATTTCTGGGTTATCGATGATGAAACAACTATCAACCGGATTGTGGAACTTTTTGCCGACATTCCGGCAATGTATGTTGCCGACGGCCATCACCGGACTGCAGCTGCTGCATTGGTTGGAAACGAAAAACGGCAGAATAATCCCCATCATACCGGTAACGAAGAGTACAACTACTTTTTGGCAGTCCATTTCCCCGACAATCAGCTTCAGATTATCGACTACAACCGGGTTGTAAAAGATCTGAATGGATTGACTGAATCGGAATTGCTGGCGAAACTGGAAGAAGATTTCGAGGTAACCGAAATGGGGGCCGAAATTTACAAACCGGCCGCACTGCATACCTTCGGTATGTATTTAGGTGGGAAATGGTACAAGTTGGTTGCCCGTTCGGGACGTTATGACGACAACGATCCGATTGGTGTGCTGGATGTAACCATTCTTTCAAACCTCGTACTTGACAAAAATTTGGGAATTAAAGACCTGCGAACCGATAAACGCATCGATTTTATAGGCGGAATTCGCGGATTAGGTGAGCTGAAACGCCGTGTCGATTCAGGTGAAATGAAAGTAGCATTTGCCCTTTATCCGGTCTCTATGCAGCAGTTGATTGATATTGCTGATAGCGGAAATATCATGCCTCCGAAGACAACCTGGTTTGAGCCGAAGTTGCGTTCAGGCCTGGTGGTTCATGAGCTGGATTAATCGAGACAAAAAACATATAAAAAGAAAGGTGCCCATTTTGGCCACCTTTTTTTGAGTAATCTGATTTTTAATCCTTCTTTTCCTTGTTTAACCGGAAGAGGTAAGCCATTGAAACTTCAATGGTTTGCAATTGCGATGAATCGTAGGATGATTTTTTCGTGTTGAATAAACTGGGCAGGCTATAATACAAACGGGTGTCGAGCATCAATCCATTGCCGTCCTTAAACCTCCATTCGAACCCGAGACCACCGACAAATTGGAAATCGAAAGCGGCATCAACGGGCTTTCCATAGTAATCGTTCGGCGTATAAGTTGCATCAGCAGCCGGGTTGAATATCTCTTTATCTGTATATAAATAGGAAACTGATGGGCCGAGATTAATAAAGAACCGAAAACCATTGTTGCCAATGTTCACATGTGTCATTATGGGTAATACAAAATAATCAAGCTGTCGTTCATAGTCCACACCCGCGTCGGTATGTTCTTTCCATCCGCGCTGCGAATAATTTAGCTCGACCTGAATACCAACATGAGGTTCTGATATATCCCGAAACACAATTCCACCGGAATAACCTTTCAGCATAACCTGCTTCACGGTAGGATTAAAGCGGACGCGCGAAAAGGTGGTTCCACCTTTTACACCAAGGTAAATTTCGTTTGGGTAATTATTGGGTTGAGCCTTAAGTTGAAGTGCAAAAAAGGCGCTTATAATCAGGATAATCAGCTTTTTCATAAATTGCCTGCGGCTTTTAATTATGCCCGACTTGGGTGTGGTAAAGTTAAAAAAAAATGTGCACCTCAATTATCGTTAAACCATACAGACAACATAACCGGCGGATTTCAAAAAGATATCCCCAAAGGAACGATAATTTTTCCTTACTTTGGATGAAAAATTTGTTTGCATGAGTATTGCTGAGCATCTGATTGAAATTCGGAATTCATTACCGGAGAATGTCAAATTGGTGGCTGTTTCCAAGACTAAACCTAATGAAGATATCATGGAAGCATATCAGGCGGGACAGCGGGTATTTGGAGAGAACAAAGTACAGGAACTCGTCTGGAAATATGAATCACTTCCCAAAGACATTGAGTGGCATATGATTGGGCATTTACAGCGCAATAAGGTAAAATACATTGCTCCTTTTGTTTCACTTATTCATGGTGCCGACAGTTTTCGTTTACTGAAAGCCATTGATAAAGAGGGCAGGAAGGGAAATCGGGTACTTCGGTGTTTGCTGCAGTTTCACATTGCTGAAGAAGAAACTAAATTTGGGTTGAGCATGGAAGAAGCCGAGGAGATGTTAAACTCACCGGAGTTTAAAAATCTACAATTTGTGAGGATTGATGGCGTGATGGGAATGGCTACTTTTACTGATGTTATAGATCAGGTCCGAAGAGAATTTAGAAGCCTTTCGACTATCTTTGGACAACTGAAAGAAAAGTATTTCAGTGATGCACCAAATTTCAGTGAAATTTCGATGGGAATGTCGGGCGATTATAAGTTAGCTGTTGAAGAAGGGAGTACCATGGTGCGCATAGGAACCAATATTTTCGGCGAGCGAAATTATCAGAATAACTGAATCTTAAATCAAAAAATCGTTTTATAAAAATTTTCCGAATGGCAAATCTTACCACAATGTATTTAGGGCTAAACCTGAAGAATCCTTTGGTAGCCGGAAGTTCGGGGCTCACCAATTCCATTGAGAAAATAGTTGAAATGGAAAGAAATGGTGTGGGAGCTGTAGTCCTGAAGTCTTTATTTGAGGAGCAAATTAATAACGAGGTAAACGTGATGCTTAGCAAGGATTTGCAGAATACTGCATATCCTGAAGCGGAGGATTATATCCGGGCCTATTTGCACGACAACACGCTGCATCATTATATCGAGCTGGTAAAAGCAGCTAAAGAAGCAACTACTATTCCGATTATTGCCAGCATTAACTGTGTTTCCGGAAACCAATGGATTGGCTTTGCCAGGGAGATTGAAAAAGCTGGTGCCGATGCATTGGAAATTAACGCATTTATAGTCCCGACTGATCGCAAAATAAAATCAGAAGAGATTGAAGAGCGTTATCTCGAAATTCTGACCGAAGTGAAAAAGGTGGTCAATATCCCGATAGCTATGAAAATCGGGGCGCAGTTCTCCAACCTGGTGAGCATGGTCGATCGGTTATATGCTCATGGGGCAACCGGTGTGGTGATGTTTAATCGTTTTTACGAGCCGGATATTAATCTGGATAAACTGGCTATATCTGCCGCAGAGATATTCAGTACACCAGCTGATATAAGGCAGTCACTTCGTTGGGTTGGAATTATTTCCGGTACACAGAGACGAATCGATATCGCCGCATCAACTGGTATTCACGATGGTGAAGGCCTCGTAAAACAGTTATTGGCCGGAGCTACAGTGGGACAGGTTTGTTCAGCCATGTATGTGAATGGCATCCCGGTAGTGAAAGAGATGGTGGACTACCTGGAACAATTCATGAAAAAATGGAATTTCAAGAGTCTGGACGAATTTCGTGGACGGTTGAGTTATTCCAACCTGCCGAACCCGGTACTTTACGAACGTGCTCAGTTTATGAAGTATTTCTCCAATAATGTAAATAAATAATTGTCATCGAACATAAAACAAAAGAAGCTGTCCAATTCGGGCAGCTCCTTTTTATTTTGATGTTTTCCTTTCTTCGAATTGTTGTTCTTTTTGTTCCGGTATTTCCGGAATAATTCTTTCCAGATCCTCCAACAGCGACATTTTTTCAGCAGGTGCAGTTGCCTTGGCTGCCCTTAATTTCTCCACCTGTTCGTTTTTGTACAAAGCATCAATTTCGCCTACCATATTTTCAATAACGGTAAAGGCTTCGAAAGCAACCATGAATTCAGACTCGATAACCAGGTCGACGAACAGCGACAGGTACGGACTGAAATCAAGACTGTTTTCCCAGCAAATCGAAACCAATTCTTTCAGTTCGGAAGCATATCTCTTATTATTGATGGCTTCCACAATACGTGGGATGGCATCGCTGTATTTCAATTCCGCCAGTAACCGGATAATCTTTTGTCTAATCTCCGGATTATCGGTGGAATGAAGCAATTCAACCAGCACCGGAATATAACTACTATTACCGGTTTCTCTCAACTCTTTTATCGTCTCAATAACCATTAATGGGTCTTCTGATTGAAGGTTGGTCAATATCTTTTTTTTCTGTGGCTCTTTTCCCATGATTGTTATCTCTTCTTCGTCAACAAAGATATAACTTTTACAAAAGGTGGAAACAGGTGTTGAATTGAAAGCGAAAATTCAATATCTGTATTTGCAGGATATAATCCCTAAATTTGCACTTTCAAAATAGAAGCATTATAAGGTAATCAAACTAAACCAACACAAAACTCAATGCCCGAAAAAGCAACCAGGGATCTTGAACAGCAAAAAGTTGGCCGTTTGATGTGGCAATATTTCGTACCGGCATTTATTGGTGTGATGATGAATGCTTTGTACAATATTGTCGATCGGGTTTTTATCGGGCGGGGAGTAAGTGCTTTGGCGCTTTCCGGACTATCGGTCATTTTTCCCATCATGATTTTGGTGGCTGCTTTTGGCATGCTCATTGGTGTAGGAGCAGGTGTCCGGATTTCCATTAATATGGGAAAGAAAGATTATCTTCAGGCCGAAAAAGTGCTTGGAAATGGCCTTTCACTGATGGTCATCGTGTCGATACTGGTTACGGTGGCTGGTTTCACTGTGAAGAATCCATTGCTTTATTTATTTGGGGCAACTAGCGAAACCATCGGTTATGCGAACGATTATCTTGACATCATCCTGTTGGGTACCATTTTTCAAGTGGTCGGCTTTTCGTTAAACAATATTATCCGGTCCGAAGGAAATGCCAAAATTGCTATGCATTCCATGCTTCTTAGTGCCGGAACCAACCTGGTACTGGATCCTATTTTTATTTTTGTTCTGAAGATGGGGGTGCAGGGAGCTGCAATTGCCACCGTTATATCACAGGTTTTATTGACCTTGTGGGTCCTTCGTCATTTCACCGGCTCGAAATCCATTGTTAAGCTTCACTTTTTGAACCTGAAACTGGAACCGGTAATCATTTTTCGAATCTTATCCGTCGGAATGGCGCCGTTTGCCATGCAATTGGCAGCCAGTTTGGTGCAAGCTACCTTCAATACTCAATTGATTCGTTTTGGTTCGGATGTCGCAGTGGGGGCTATGGGAATCATCAATTCGGTGGTTATCATGATTATTATGTCGATGATTGCCATCAATATGGCCTTGCAACCAATCGTTGGTTTTAACTATGGGGCACGGAACTTCCACCGGGTGAAAGAGGCGTGGTTCCTGGCAATGAAGGCAGCCACATGGATTGCAATAGTATCTTTTGTTGTCGTTCAGGTCTTCCCGGGGGAAATCGTTCGGTTGTTTAATAACGAAAACAAAGAACTTTTTAATATTGGTGTAAAGGGACTGCGCATATTCACCCTGATGCTTCCGGTAGTTGGTTACCAGGTTATTGTTTCCAGCTATTTCCAAAGCATCGGCAAAGCTGGCATTGCAATGTTTCTTACTTTATTGCGGCAGGTCATCGTCCTCACGCCATTGCTTTTCATTTTACCGAAGTTTTTCGACCTGACCGGAGTTTGGATGGCCAGCCCGATTTCCGATTTCGTATCGGCCTGTATTGTACTTTTCGTCACCTTACGGGAAGTGAAGCTTCTGAACAGACTTCAACAGGGGGAAGCGGAAGAAAAGAATAAACCGGTCAATGAAATTGCTAAGTGACCGGTTTTTTCGCTCTTTATTTCATGTGAAGTTTCGGCTTTAAATATTGACCGGTGTATGATTCTTTGCAGCCAATTAATTTTTCGGGAGTTCCTTCAAAAATAATCTTTCCGCCTTTGTCACCACCTTCCGGTCCCAAATCGATGATCCAGTCAGCCGATTTAATGACATCCAGGTTGTGCTCAATAATAATAATGCTGTGTCCTCTTGATATCAACGCGTTGAAAGCATCCAGCAGTTTGCGGATGTCGTGAAAATGGAGCCCGGTAGTGGGTTCATCGAATACAAAAAGGGTAGGTGTATCTTTTTCCTTTGCCAGGAATGAAGCCAGTTTGATTCGCTGACTTTCACCTCCGGATAAGGTACTGGAAGATTGTCCTAATTTTAGGTAGCCGAGTCCAACATCCTGAAGCGGAATCAGTTTTTTCACAATGCGCTTTTCAGTGGTTTTTGCCTTTTCACTGAAAAATCCGATCGCCTGATTAACGGTCATTTCGAGGATATCATAGATGTTTTTCTCGTGGTAGCGAACTTCCAGGATATCCTGTTTGAAACGTTTTCCCCCGCAACTTTCACAGGTTAGCGAAATGTCGGCCATGAACTGCATTTCCACCTTGATGACACCTTCGCCCTGGCACTCTTCACAACGGCCGCCATCGACATTAAACGAAAAGTGAGAGGCCTTGAATCCGTTGATTTTGGAAGCCTGCTGGTCGGCGAAGAGTTTTCGGATTTCGTCGTAGGCCTTCAGGTAGGTTACCGGATTGGACCGGGACGATTTCCCGATAGGATTCTGATCGACAAATTCAATTCCGGTCAACAAATGCATGTCGCCATCCACCTTTTGGTGTGCTCCTGTCCGTTCGCCATACCCACCGTAATATTTCACCAGGGCTGGGTATAGAATATTTTTTACTAAAGATGATTTTCCCGACCCACTAACACCGGTCACAACGGTCATGGTATTCAACGGAAATTTCACATCGATGCCTTTCAGGTTATTTTCGCGGGCACCGGTTATTTCGATGAAATTATTCCACGAACGGCGCTTCGCAGGAATGGGAATTTCTTCTTCTCCGGTTAGGTATTTGGCTGTAAGACTGGTCCCTTCTTTTGCTAGTTTTTTGTGGTTTCCCTGGAATACAATCTCTCCTCCGTGCATTCCGGCGAATGGACCAATGTCGATGATTTCGTCAGCCGAACGGATAATTTCCTCGTCGTGTTCCACAACAATCACCGAATTACCCAGATCCTGAAGTTTTCTTAGAACATTAATGAGGCGGCTGGTATCACGCGAATGTAATCCGATGGACGGTTCATCGAGGATATACATCGAACCAACCAGGCTGCTGCCCAGCGAGGCCGCCAGATTAATTCGTTGCGATTCGCCTCCGGAAAGAGTGGAGGACAACCGGTTCAACGTGAGATACCCCAGGCCTACATCGCAAAGAAAACTCAAACGATTGTTGATTTCGGTAAGTAAACGGCTGGCAATTTCCTGTTCGTGCCCGGACAGTTGAATGTTGGCAAAATATTTTCTCAACTCATTGACGGGCGTTATGACCAATTCCTGGATGGATTTCCCAGCTACTTTTACATAAGCTGCTTCCTTTTTCAGCCTGGTCCCGCGACAATCAGGGCAAGTTGTTTTTCCGCGGTAGCGCGACAACATCACGCGGTACTGGATTTTGTAGGCTTTTTCTTCCAGGTATTTGAAGAACCGGTTTAGTCCATGAAAATGGCGGTTCCCGGTCCAAAGCAGGTGTCGTTGTTCTTCGGTTAATTCGTAATATGGCTTATGAACCGGGAAGTCGAATTTATCGGCATTGAACAGCAATTGCTCTTTCCATTCACTCATTTTCTCACCTTTCCAGCAGGCAATCGCATCGTTATAGATGGATAACGATTTATTTGGGATCACCAAATCTTCGTCGATACCGATTATTTTACCGTAACCTTCGCAGGTTGGACAGGCACCAATGGGATTGTTGAAACTGAACATGTGCATGGACGGCTCTTCGAACTCGATTCCATCTGCTTCGAACCGGTTAGAAAAATGCTCCGCTATGATTTCATCGCCCATCACCTTGATGACACATTCGCCTTTCCCTTCGTAAAAAGCCGTTTGAACAGAATCTGCTGCACGGCTCTGTGTATCTTCGTCTTGCGAAACAGCAATCCTGTCAATCACGATATAAACATCGCTTTTGGCCTTTAGCGTCTTTGAATCGGCGAGCAGGTCATCTATCCGATGAATTTCGCCATCAATTTCCAGGCGGGTAAATCCCTGCTGCCTTAGCAAATCTGCTTCTGTTTCAAGCGAGCGGTCCTTTTTTACATGAAGCGGCGATAAAACAAGTACATGCGTTTTATCCGGATGTGATAAAATAAAATCGACAACATCGGTTACCTGATATCGTGAAACTTCTTTGCCGGAAACGGGAGAAATTGTTTTTCCCACACGGGCAAAAAGCAATTTCAAATAATCGTAAATCTCCGTAGAGGTCCCTACCGTCGATCTTGGGTTTCTTGTATTTACTTTCTGTTCGATGGCAATAGCCGGCGGTATTCCTTTGATGTAATCGACTTCGGGTTTGTCGATGCGACCAAGAAATTGCCGTGCATAACTGGAAAGGCTCTCCACGTACCGTCTTTGTCCTTCGGCATAAAGCGTGTCGAATGCCAGAGAAGACTTCCCGGAACCGGAAAGTCCGGTGATGACAATGAATCGGCTACGGGGAATTTTTAGATCAATGTTCTTTAAATTATGGACGCGAGCGCCTTTTATTTCGATGTATCCATTAGGTTCTGAAAGCATTGGAATGAAAAAAATGATTTTTTTGATAAATGTTAATATTTGTAAAAAAAATAATATATATTTGATGCTTGCAAAGTTAACAATTAGTTATTAACCGACTTAAAAAAGGAGACACGCCTATCGAAATATTTCTACCTTGAGAACCAACCTTATAGTATTATGGTAGAAATTAAGCATTTGGACGACTATGCACTCGTTCAAAAGTTTGTGGATGGCGAACACGAATCTCTTGAAATCCTGATTACACGTCACAAGAACCGGATTTACACGTACATTTTTATGATCGTGAAAAATCATGCGGTTGCTGAAGACATCTTTCAGGACACATTCATTAAAGTTATTCAATCGTTAAAAAAAGGGCGGTATACCGAAAACGGTAAATTCGTATCCTGGGCTATCCGCATTGCTCATAATTTGATTATTGACCACTTCAGGAGAGAGAAGCACCTGAGTACGATATCGAATGATGAGACAGAAGTGGACATTTTTAATAGCCCGAAATTCTCCGACATGAACATTGAGGACAACCTGGTCAGTGAACAAATTTTTCGTGAAGTCCGTCATTTAATTGAGGAATTGCCTGATGATCAGCGGCAGGTTGTTATCATGCGTCACTATCTCGGATTCAGTTTCAGAGAAATCGCAGAACACAGCGGAGTATCGATTAACACCGCACTTGGAAGGATGCGTTATGCTTTAATTAACCTGAGAAAACTGATTGAGGAGCGAGAATTGAATTTGACACTTTCATGATGGTTGAAAAAGGAAGAAAAAACGAAAGGGGATGACAATAAAATGTCATCCTTTTTCGTTTTAGAGACAAATGCAATCATCATATTAAACTTTTATAATTTGCCTATGAACGATATTTTTACTCTTTATTTTGATTTCGTTTTTGAAACCGATTTAAGTGAATCAAAGGAGAAAACGGAGGGCGAAGGGCATAAGGAAATGAAACAAGAAAATCTAAAAAACGAAGTAGAATCCTGTATGTACGGCCCTTCCCGGCAAGCCATCGACAATATTTTAGGCTTTGCTAAGCAATACACAGTTTTGAGTTCAGGTGATACACAGTTAGAACTGAACCTTAATTAAATCTCGCTTTAAATGATTTATGAGTCCGCTTCGGCGGACTTTTTTCGCAGCGCCAACGCACAAATTGAGTACCTCTTGCACCACGCAAAAGGCAGGCCGAGCTACTGTTCGGAAAGAAAATAAAACGTTAACCGATAATCAGAAAAGTGATGAGCAGGAATAAATATGTATGCCCGAAATGTGGAAACCGTTCGTACGATGTAGGTGAAATTCGAGTCGCCGGCGGTTTCTGGTCAAAAATATTCGATGTACAAGGCCGGAAATTTACATCGGTTACCTGTAGCAGGTGTTCTTACACCGAATTTTATGGCGTTTCCAGCAGTAAATTAGGGAATGTTTTCGATTTCTTTACCAACTGATTTTCACGGTAGAAATAACTGATTTCAAGCAAGGGGCCCGTAACTGGCCTCTTGTTTTGTTTTTGTATGAAAACTAAACTTTAAATTTCCTACAAATCCGGCTTATACTTTGGCGCCCTAGCGATAATCCGTTAATTTTACGCTGCTTTTTTGGATAGTTTTAACCTGTCACTAAATAATCAAGTAGGATGGCTATAAGTGCTTTACAATTTGAGCGATTAAAATACGCTCCCAAGTTACCCAAAGCTTTACAAGGACCTGTAAAAGTGGTCGTAGGAAAAGAAACCGAGTCGGTTGCCGATCAGGAAGAGATCCAGAAACTTTTTCCGAATACCTATGGTATGCCGCTTATCACCTTTGAAGAGGGTATTGATACCGGTTCTCTGCCGGTAATGAATGTTGGTGTAATTCTTTCCGGTGGCCAGGCACCCGGAGGCCACAACGTTATTTCCGGTATTTATGACGGTTTGAAAAAGCTGAACCCTGAAAACAAACTGTACGGTTTCCTGGGGGGGCCCGGTGGTTTGGTTGATCATGAATACATGGAATTGACCGACGAAATTATTGACGAATATCGCAATACCGGTGGTTTCGACATTATTGGTTCCGGTCGCACCAAACTCGAAGAAGAAGCTCAATTCGACAAAGGTGTTGAGATATGCAGGAAGTTAAACATCAATGCGCTGGTAGTTATCGGCGGTGACGACTCAAATACTAATGCATGTGTATTGGCTGAGTATTATCTGCAGAAAAAAACCGGCATTCAGGTTATCGGTTGTCCCAAAACCATTGATGGTGACCTGAAAAATGAGATGATCGAGACCTCCTTTGGTTTCGATACGGCTATCAAGGTATATTCCGAGCTTATTGGAAACATTATGCGTGATGCCAACTCAGCCAAAAAATACTGGCACTTCATTAAACTGATGGGACGTTCAGCGTCACACATTGCATTGGAGTGTGCACTGCAAACTCGACCGAATGTTACCCTGATTTCGGAAGAAGTAGCTGAAAAAGAGCAAACGCTGGCAGAGGTCGTAGATTATATAGCCAAAGTTATTGCCCGTCGTGCTGAAGATAACCATGATTTTGGTGTCGTTCTGGTCCCGGAAGGATTGATTGAGTTTATTCCGGAAATGAAGACTTTGATTACCGAATTGAATGATTTGCTTGCCGAAGGTCAGCAGTCAGCCAATGAATTCAAAGCCCTGGTGACTGATGCTGAAAAACGCACGTATGTTATCGGCAAACTGAGTGAAATTTCTTCCAAGGTATTTGCATCCCTTCCTGAAGAAATTGCCAAGCAGCTGACGCTTGATCGCGATCCGCACGGAAACGTACAGGTATCGAAAATCGAGACTGAGAAGTTATTGATTGAGATGGTGGGTGTCCGTTTGGCCGAGATGAAAAAAGAAGGTACTTACAAAGGCAGTTTCTCTGCCCAGAATCACTTCTTCGGTTATGAAGGTCGTTGCGCGGCTCCTTCTAATTTCGATGCTGATTACTGCTATTCACTTGGCGCAACTGCTTCGGTACTGATTGGAAATGGTAAAACTGGTTATATGTCTTCTGTCCGGAATACAACCAAACCAGCTGATAAATGGATTGCCGGAGGTGTTCCGATTACGATGATGATGAACATGGAGCGTCGCCACGGTCATATGAAACCGGTTATTCAGAAAGCGTTGGTTGAACTGGATGCTGCGCCGTTCCTTAAACTGGCTGAAAACCGCGAAAAATGGGCTGTTGAAACCTGCTACGTTTATCCCGGGCCCATCCAGTATTTTGGCCCGGCCGAAGTTTGCGATGCTACCACCAAGACATTGAAGCTTGAGCAGGAAGGTAAATAATCACAACCACTATTATATGAAAGGCTGTCCGGAATTAGGACAGCCTCTTTTTTGCTCGAAAAAAAGTGGTTGATTGATTAAACGGATGATGTTCTATTTCGCTTGCGCTTAATTCCGCCCAGGAAGTAATTCCAGACGTTGCCCTTTCTTAGCATGTACAAAATCGAACACGCCTTGTTCTTTAGCGTTTAATTTTTTGACGCTCCACAAGAAAAATCACAAGTCATATCCTAACTTCCTAAATAACGGTTAATAAATCATTTTTTATGGGTGGTCGAATACGTAGGAAATTATATTGGCGCCCATTTGTAAAGCCTTTTCCCGAAGTGGCCAGGGGTCGTGATGCACCGCAGGATTTTCCCATCCATCGCCTAAATCACACTCGTAGGTGTAGAAGAAAACAAGCCTTCCTTTATAGAAAATACCAAATCCCTGGGGCGGTTTGCCATCGTGTTCGTGAATCTTCGGCAATCCGTTTGGAAAATCGTATTTCTGATGATATATGGGATGAGTGAAAGGTAATTCGACCAATTTACTTTCGGGGAAAACTTTTTTCATTTCTCTTCTGATATATTTATCTAAGCCATAGTTATCATCGGCATGCAGAAATCCGCCTGATTCGAGATATTTGCGCAAGTTCCTCACTTCAGCATCAGTAAAAAAAATATTCCCGTGACCCGTCATATCCAGAAGCGGATAATTGAAAATTTCAGGACTTCCCACATCAACGGCAGCGGGCTCGGAATCGATGTTGGTACCAATGTTTTTGTTACAGAATTGAATGAGATCGCCCAAGGAGGTTGGATTCGCATACCAGTCACCGCCACCGCCATATTTCAACAGTGCAATCTTCACCGAAGTTTTCGATTGTGCATTGGCGGAGAAAGTCAGGATAATAAAAGCCACGGCCCATAAACTATCCCGGTATATTTTTTTCAACGTCATAACACTATTTCAACTCGTTGATGAGGTTAACGGTATGGCAGGCCACCACTCCGGCTGTTTCGGTCCGCAGTCTCGATTCTCCCAGCGAAACCGGGTGAAAACCGTTGTTCAGCGCTAACTGGATTTCTTCGGGTGAAAAATCACCTTCCGGACCAATTAGGATTAATGCATCTTTCCCTTTCGGGAGAATATGGCTGAAAAGTTTTCGTTCGGCCGGCCCGCAGTGTGCA
The DNA here is from genome assembly GCF_009617895.1 of Prolixibacter sp. SD074. Taxonomy (NCBI): domain Bacteria; kingdom Pseudomonadati; phylum Bacteroidota; class Bacteroidia; order Marinilabiliales; family Prolixibacteraceae; genus Prolixibacter; species Prolixibacter sp. SD074. The sequence goes on along the minus strand of NZ_BLAW01000001.1, from coordinate 2,079,719 downwards.
ATGTACTTCCCGCCGTCAAAATCCTGCGAAACGAAGTCTCTGAAGCTTGTCATTTCGTTCAGAACCGGACGGTAGGCTTTTAGCGATTGTTTCATTGCCGAGGTGATGATGTTCCCGGGTCGGGCTGGCTTAATACTTTTCCGTTCGGAATAGCGGCACAAAAGCGGCGTTATTTCATCAATCCCGATTTCGGTTGTTTTTTCCAGAAACCATTCGAACCGATCGATGCTTTTGGTTGGTCCGATGGCGATATGCAGCCTGAAATCTCTTTTACCAACGCCATGCTGTGCATCAGTTATCTCAACCTGGCAAGCTTTGGGGTGAGCGGCGACGATAACCGCCTCGAAAAAACTCCCTTTGCCATCAACCAACTGAATTTTGTCGCCTTCGTTCAGTCGCAAAACCCTGACGCAATGTTTCGACTCGGTTTCGTTTAAAGTGTAGTGGTTCCCGTTCAGATCGGGCGTGAAAAAAAGATGCATATTCCTGCGGAATTGTTATTCTGCGACAAATTTAACGAAACATTTTTGGATATTTATAGAAAGCCAATTCTCCGCTACGTGGTTCTATTTCTGCCCAGGATTGTACCCCAAAACGAATAGCAACGGCTCCCGATGTAGGAAGTATGCGGTCGAAATGGTTGAGCATTCGGTCGGCGAGTATCGTTTGCGCCGGGTTATGTCCGAACACCAAAATACAATCGGATTCTTCAGGCGTTTTTGCCAACATCTCCAGAAATTCGGTTGTGGTTAGTCCATCATAAAGATCTTCTTCCTCCTGAATTGCATCTTCGGGGTAGTCCAAAACGGAGGCAAAGAAAGTAGCGGTTTGTTTTGCCCTGTTGGCCGGGCTCGATATTAAATGAAGCGGTTGCGGAAGCATCGGTTTGATTTCTTCGGCTATTCTGGTGGCATCCGCTTCACCCCGGGTCGTTAAATTGCGTCGATAATCGGGTTTCGGGTCATTGGTATGTTCAGCTTTTCCGTGACGGACAAGAACAACGAGTTTCATAGCAATTTTTTTTATAATGAGAACAGATTCTTTTTAGCCTGCCGGGATATTTTCCGGCTGTTTCTTTCAATGATAAGGTAAAATGGGGAAGAATTCAAGTGTTAGCGAAGATTGTTGGCCCCGCGCATGGAGCAATTGCAAATGGCATTTTGTTCCCGACACAGCATGGCAGGCTTTTGCATTTCGCGATTTGGTCACGATATAGTGCGACAAACAACCGCCATTCGCGACGACACCTTTTTCCTTTGCGGGAAGCAGCTACAAAATGTAGTTTATTCCCGGTAGGTAATAGCAAAACAACCTAATCGTCGTTTTTTCCCGGGAAGGACGCGTCAATTTTAATTAGGAAAAGAAATTTTCCCGGCGGAACAAACGGGTGTCTGATTGTCCTAATTTAGTGCACGATAGGTGGCGAAGAGTACTAGTCGTCGCTCATTCCAAAGTTAACCGCCTGATAATTTGGTCGATGGAATTTTGCGGAAATTTCAATAATAAGTTAAATTAGTGAAAACCAAAGCTTGCAACTAATTGATGCGTCTACTAATCCTTTTTATTGGTATCTGTGTTGCCTTCGCCTCCCCTTCAGATGCAACAACGCAAGCATCGTCAGGCGAAACAGCAACTAATGTGCGGGCTTCGGAAAACCTTAATGGCAGGATTGTTTATCGGGTTCAGATTTGCGCGCTGCGAAAACCGGTAAATGTTGCGCGGATTTTAACGCGGAGGACTAAAGTGCCCGGTCCCTTTTATATTAACCACAGCGGTAAATTTAACCGCTATTCGGTTGGCCGTTTTTTTACTTTCGAAGATGCCATGCGCTACCGTGCCTATCTCATTGATAAAGGTGTTGACAAATTCATTTTTGTGGTAGCATTTTATCAGGGGGAACAACTTACTGCCGGCCCCGATATAACGCCCTCCTCATTTTCAAATCGGTAAATTGCACATTATCTTTACGGGCAAATTATTCTCATGAAGCGAATAGGCTTGTTGTCGGATACACATGGTTATATGGACGATGCCATACTCAATTATTTTTCGGAATGCGATGAAATTTGGCATGCCGGCGATATCGGCAGCCTGGAAGTTGCTGATAAATTAGCTGCAGTAAAGCCTCTGCGGGCCGTTTTCGGAAATATAGATGGCGACCAAATCAGGCAGGAGTATTCGTTGCATCAGCGATTTATGTGCGAGGAGGTCGATGTCTGGATGACGCACATTGGCGGTTACCCCGGAAGGTACGAACGGTACGTGACGCCGGAAATTTACCACAATCCTCCCAAATTATTCATCTCCGGTCATTCACATATTTTAAAAGTGGTGAATGATCAAAAGCTTGGTTTGTTGCACATCAATCCCGGGGCAGCCGGCGTACAAGGCTTTCACCAGGTCCGGACCCTGGTGCGCTTTTCCATCGAAGGTGCCCGCATTTTCGATTTGGAGGTTGTAGAGATGGGGCGCCGGGGTCAGTTCAACGAATAAACCGGGCAGCCACCCAGTTGTTCCGTTCCTCGTATCCGGCAGGTTTTAGTCCTGCTTCTTCCGCTTTTGCGGAAATGGCCGGCAAGTCTTCCCGATAGAATCCGCTCATGATAATTTCCGCATCCCTGCACATGACGGAAGCATATACGGGTAAGTCCTGCAGCAAGATATTCCGGTGGATGTTTGCGTAAATCACATCGAACTTATGTTTGCCCAAAAGACTGGCATCTCCCAGTGAAGCATCGATGTTGGTGATATAATTGATTTCCGCATTTTCGAGCGTGTTGTTGTACGCCCACTCATCAATATCGATGGCTGTGACCTTTTCGGCGCCCCGCATGGAAGCCAAAATGCCGAGAATGCCGGTTCCGCATCCCATATCGAGAACCTGTTTGCCTTGTAAATCCTGTTGCAGAATAGCCGAAATCATCAGATATGTGGTTTCATGGTTTCCCGTACCGAAGGCCATGCGCGGATCAATCACGATTTCATACTCTGCCTTCGGCGTATCGGCATGGAATGGAGCCCTGATAAGGCATCGATTTTCGACCAACAATGGTTTGAAATAGTTTTTTTCCCACACCTCATTCCAGTTCTGGCCGGGAATGACTTCCGTCTGGAACCGCACGTTGAATAATGGATTGTCTTTCAGGCTTTCACTTTGCAGCAGCTCTTCGCTAAAAGCAGAAGACGGGATAAAGGCTTCAACGGTTTCGTCTGTCTCACTGAAGCTGTCGAAACCCAGTTCGCCCATTTGAGCGGTCAATATTTCCCGGTTGATTTCGGAATCAGGTTCCGGGAAACAAATGACTTTGGTGTATTCCATTGCGATAAATTTAGCAGTCAAAGATGCGAATTTCGTTGGAATAACGGTCTTAATGAATGCGAATCACGAGATTTATCCCAATGCGGCTGTAATGCCATTCGTCGAATCCCGCAAACACCCCAATATCGCCGTTAAACAATATATCGATCAACGAATAACCGATTTCGGTATATTGTGGGTAATGGGGCATCTTGTAATAGCCGGCCCAAACCAGTTCGCGCCAGAGCGTATTGCTGATTCCCGGTAGGTATTTCAACAAGATGTAGGGCGCTTTGTACGAAACGTGTGCCTCCACAAATCGGTCATCACTCCTCAGTTCGTAATAGCCCGGAGTAAAGAAAGCGTGCCTGAATTCTTTGAATAATACGGGCGAGGGCTGACTGTTGGTTTGCGAGAAATCGGCGAAGTGGATTTGTTCATGGTTCGGAAACCAGCCTCCCCGGATTTTATATGTTAAACTGGTTGCTGAATTTATCCGAATCCATTGCTTTAGTCCCGCTTCCAGGTAATCGAAATCGGCCGTGCTGTTGAAAAGTCCTTTGATACCTTTATTGTACTGGAACCAGAAGGTTGGAAAATCGGAATGAGCCATCTCTTTCACTCCATCCTTTACCCGGTAATAGTAGCGCGGCGTGTACTCGATTTTCAGCTTCAGCACCGTATTGATTTGACTGTTTAAATTCGCGTTGGTTACCACATGATTGTGCGGGAGGTTGCTCATGTAGTCAACATCGGTTCTGAAGAAGGAATAATTGGTTGAGTTTTCCAACCGGCGCCGGTTGTTCCAGCTGAACCCGGTGTAAAACACCAAGCCATTGGCCAAATCTATCCGGTTACGAAAATCGATGTAACGGTTTTCGTAGTAGCGGGCATAATTCTCTTTTGAAAAAAGCGAGGCTACCGCGTTGATAAAAGGATCGACGGTGTAGCGGCTGTTAAAATCCATGGTATTACGGCCAAAATCGAGATTAGCGATGCCGCGATGCATTGGTGCATACGTCAGGGCCGTGTTCCCACCCCATAGAACGACCTTCCGGTTGATGGCCCACGTTCCCCAGGGAGTAAACCAAAATGCATGGCCCGGTCGTCCGGTTTTATTGAAGGTAATTTCCTGATGAATTTTCCATCCGTCGACCGCATTAAAGCCAATCGCTTTCAGATTGATGATTCCCGGATAGGAGACATGAAAGTTGGTATCGCTGTTTATCCATTTTTTACCAGTGAAAAGTGAGCCGAAATATCGGGTGAAGAAATCACTACGTTTTTTTGAAGAGGTAAAGAAGTTTTTCTTTGGCCCTACTGTTTTCAACGAATCGCGTTTCTCAAAACTCTCTTTTTCGTTTTCGGTCAGCGGAATTGGCCTGATTTCGTCCCAGTACGACGAATCTTTATCGGCGGCTCCTGAAACAATTACCTTCTGATTTTTATCTTTCAGTTCGAGCGATTGTTTCCCGTTGGCAACTTTTGCTTCCCGCGACATCAGTCGGGACAGTTTGTTCATGTCGCGGGTGGTGATATTTTCTTTATTCAGGATTTCAGCCATTTCAGCCACACGCTTCCCATCCTTCACTTCGTGTCCTAACGGTTCATTTTTCGTTTCTTCAACCGAATCTTCCTTTTCGGTTTCGGTTTTGGCTTCGGTTTCGGCTTCGGTTTTTTCCAAGAACTGCGGCATCGTATTTATCGGGTTGACGGCCATAAGCCGGGGATTCAGAACAACGTCGCGGTATTTTACTGAACCGCCGAAATGTATACTGCCTTTCACCCCCAAAATGCCGCCTTCGAAGGCGTAATTGTGGCCTACCGGCATCCACACACCCGGTTTCACTTCGTCGAAAGCCTGCCGGACATTCACTTCGCCGAAAGGCGTATCGAAATTTAAATCGGCACTGTGCAGGCACCACAAACCATCGATGATGTAAATGTACCCTGAAAAAAGTTGTTTACTGCGCCGGCGGGGAATGACCTTGATTTTGTCGATGGTATAATCGCCTTCGTAACTAAATCCTTCGTAAACGTATTTGTAGTGGTTAAAGGCGTTGTGCCCCAATGGCGAAATCAGGATATCGATATTATCGTCGTACAGGCTGGCAGCAAAGAATTTCATGACCGGAAAATCGACAATGTCCGGGAAGGTGGAATTGACCGACTTAATCACCTGCTTGTAGTGGTCAGGCGCATCGAAGGTGATGGTACTGTAAGTTTCGTCAACGAATGTCTCGCCCGATTTCACTTCCACCTTTTGTTTATGCAATTGATTACGGATAATTCGCGATACTTTTTTAAAATGAACGGTACCTCTCAGGTAAACATTTGCTTTGTATGATTCGACCTGGTTTTTATGAAGATTAGATAGTCCGATAACGTGCCGCATAATCGGATAGGCCGGATCTTCACCATTACCATACACCCTGATTTCCCGAAGTTGATGAACCTGGTCGGCCATGATAATATTTTGGGTAACCGTCTTTTTGTTGACCTTAACGGTAATGGATTGCGGGGCATATCCCAAACTTCGGTAAATAACAGTATAGGTTCCTTCGGGCACGTTAATACCGTATTCCCCGTTAACATTACTGGTGGTTCCCTGCGAAAGTTCCTTGATAAAAACGGTAGCATAAGGAATTGACTCTCCTTTTTTATCGGTGATTGTTCCGTTCAACTGCTGCGACACAGCTAGTCGCGGGAATAAAAAAGCAGCAGTAAAAAAAAGCAGAAGGGTGTATATTGGTATGGAAACAGGTTTGCTCATAAGTTCATATATCTACTTAGATGCAATTTAATAGCTATTCGTTGAATAATAACAAATCTTTATCCGAAATGCTCACAGAAAATAAAAAGGTGACCGAAAACAATGCTTCAGCCACCTTTGTCTTGAAAAAAATACCATTGCGAGGTTAATCGCAGCAGATGTTTTTTAGTAGGCGTTGATAATTCCCAGGAATTCCTCAGCTTTCAGCGAAGCGCCGCCAATCAGGCCACCGTCGATGTCAGGCTGAGAGAAGAGTTCGGGAGCGTTACTGGCTTTGCACGAACCACCGTAAAGGATGGGGATTTCCCCGGCAACATCTTTACCGTATTTATCGGCAATCAAGCTGCGGATGAAGGCCAGCATCTCCTGTGCTTGTTGAGTTGATGCAGTTTTACCTGTTCCGATAGCCCAGATGGGTTCGTAAGCAATTACCAATTTTTTGAATTCTTCAACCGGAAGCTGGAAGACCGTTTCATCGAGCTGTTTTTTGACGAAGTCGTTCTGTGTTTCCGCTTCGCGAATTTCCAATGGCTCGCCACAACAATAGATGGGAGTCAATCCGTTTTCCAGTGCCAGGGCCACTTTTTTATTGAGGGTCGCGCTGGTTTCATTGTAATATTCGCGGCGCTCGGAGTGACCAAGAATCACGTAAGTTGCGCCAGTCGACTTAACCATTTCAGCAGAAACTTCACCGGTGAAAGCACCTTTAGCTTCAGCGCCACAGTTTTGCGCAGAAACACCAATACGGCTGGTATCAACGCTTTCAACCACTTTTGTCAGGTGAGTGAAGGGCGTACCCAGTACTACCACAACATCTTTATCGCCTTTGGCGACGACCAGTTCGTTTACGGCTTTGGCCAGTTCAACACCTTCATGCAGGGTTGTATTACATTTCCAGTTTCCGGCTACAATCTTCTTTCTCATTATGGTTTGATTTTAAAATGATGGATGGTTGCTATACAAGTTATTAAACTATCGACAAAGATAGAAACATCCCGCCGAAGTTGGAAATACCTGAAAGCCTTTAATCCTGATTTAACTTTTTATTCATTTCCGGCAGTAACTCTTGCCGGAAGGAAGTAGAATCGGGGATGTCATTGTTATGCCACTTGGCCAAAATCGTTCCTTTGTAGGTTAAAATAAGCCCCGGATTGGAGCGGATCATGGTTTTAAGGGTGATCTCGTCAGTGGATAGAAAAGGGTAGGGGACATTATTGTCTTCAGTAAATGTTTGTTGCTCATTTTCGAGGGATGCTGTGAGACAAATAAAGTTGTATCCTTGTGCTTCAGCCCATTTGGCCAGTGCATTAATCCGTTCTTGATTCTTCGTGGATGACTGCCGTAAATCGTAGGCCACCAACATGAAGGTGTAGTTGTCATCCTTCAGGAAATAGTCCGTCACGTCGTCTCCCTGCGGTGTCAGTATCGAAAAATCGTGAATGGGTGGAACGTATCCTCGCTTAACCAGCACCGGCTGGTCCATGGACTGAAATTCCCACGTAAGTGAATCCCGCCAGGGAATATTTTCTTCCGCGAATTTCTTTACCTCACCCGTTTTCATGTTCTTATAGTAGAAGTTGTTTTTGTAAACGTCGGGTTGCGCACCTGGCGGAATTTCCTTGGCCCTGGTAATATTCACACCCACTTTGTACGGCCTGAAATCGATGATCGGCAGGTGATTGTATGACCAGGTAACCAATACCACATAAGTCAGGATGAGGCCGGAGAAAAGAAACCTGCCTGATTTTCCTTTCAGCGGATGGTCCGCTTTGCGCCTTCCGGCAAAAAGAATAATGGTCAGCAGGATGAGGACAATGTTTTTATAAAAAGTTTGCCAGTTGGTCATTACCAGTGCATCGCCGAAGCAACCACAATCGGTCACCGGGTTGGTCAGTGCCAGATAAAGTGTTAGCGGCGTGAAAAAACTCATGAAGATGAGCACCAGCCAGGAGAAGAAGCGGAGAAATGTTCCACTTAAAAGTCCCACACCTATTGCAAATTCGGCGAATGAAAGGATAAATGACAGTGGCAACGCAATGGGAACGAAAAAATCAAGATGAAAGGCGTAGAGGTAGTCGGTGATTTTATAAGTACCGCCCCACGGATCGATCCCTTTCACAAAGCCCGAAAAAATAAAAACCAGGCCCACCAGTATTCTGCTGATATTTCGCAGCCACTTCATCATTCTTCTCCAAACTCAAGTTTCACCATCGCAAAAACGGCATAGTTGATAATGTCAAGATAATTGGCTTCGATGCCTTCCGATACCAGTGTTTTTCCCTGGTTGTCTTCAATTTGTTTGGTGCGTTTCAGTTTCATCAGAATCAGATCGGTGAACGAACTGATGCGCATTTGCCGCCAGGCTTCGCCGTAATCGTGGTTTTTATCCAACATCAGCGTTTTGGCCTTCTCCAGGTTTTCCAAAAACATCCTTTCGGTGATGTCAGCCGGTAATTCTTCTTCCGAAGGTTTCAGCTCAAGCTGGATAAGCGCCATGGAGCAGTAATTGATAATACCGATGAACCCAGCACGCGCATCTTCGTCGATTTTGGAAATTCCTTTCTCTTCAATGCTGCGGATTCGTTGTGCTTTGATGTATATCTGATCGGTCATGGAACTGGGACGCAAGATGCGCCATGCTGTTCCGTAATCGCGCATCTTTTTGACGAATAAGTCGTGGCAGATGCTGATGATATGATCGAATTGCTGAACTGTCTTCTCCATTGTCTTCTCTTGAACTGAACCATAAAAGTATAAAAATATGAAAATTGCCGAGTCAATTAATTATTACTTTTGTAGAAAGGCACTCCGAAATCGTTTCCCTTTTCAGAGAAAGTGCATTGACGGTGCTATTTGAAAAATATTTCTATGCTGTTTACGCGTAAAAAAGAACCGTTTTATGCCCGGAAGAAGACCATGACGCTCGATGGTCGTTTAATCGAAATCGATCATCCGATGGTAATGGGTATTCTCAACGTGACACCCGATTCCTTTTTCGATGGCGGGAAATATGTCAGTCACAAGGCTATCCTGAAGCGAGCTGAGAGAATACTGGAAGAAGGGGGCGAAATCATTGACATTGGTGCCTACTCAACCCGACCGGGTGCGCGCGATGTCCCGGTAATGGAAGAGACCGGGAAGTTGAAATCGGCAGTTAGCCTGGTTCGAAATGAATTTCCGAATTCCATTATCTCGATTGATACCTTTCGCGCCTCGGTAGCCCGGGATATTGTAAACGAAAGCGGACCTTGCATTATCAACGATATTTCGGGGGGGACCATGGATGACCGGATGTTTGAAACGGTAGCCGAACTGGGTGTTCCGTACATTATGATGCATATTCAGGGTACACCGAAAACCATGCAGCAAAATCCGCATTACGACGATGTGGTACAGGAAATTTTAATGTTTTTTGCCGAAAGGGTTCAGCAACTAAAACTACTGGGAGTAAAAGACGTTATATTAGATCCCGGATTTGGATTTGGTAAATCGATCGATCATAATTTCGACCTGATGAACCGGCTCGATTCCTTCGGATTGTTTCAATTCCCGCTTCTGGCGGGTGTCTCCCGCAAATCGATGATTTGGAAATTTTTGGGGACATCGGCAGAGGAGAGCCTAAACGGAACTACGGTGTTGAATACGGTAGCCCTCATGGGAGGGGCAGATATCCTGCGGGTGCACGATGTGAAGGAAGCAGTGCAAACCATTAAAATTTACAGCAAGCTGAAAAGCGTTGTCAAATGACGGAACTATTCATTACTATACGATTTCTCGATTTTTTGGATGTGTTGCTGGTCGCTTTCCTTTTATACGAGCTATATATGCTGATAAAAGGAACGGTAGCCTTCAATATATTTATGGGAATATTTATTGTCTACCTCGTTTGGCTGGTGGTGAAGGCATTGAATATGGAGCTGGTCAGCACCATTCTGGGCCAGTTATTCGGCGTTGGGGTTTTGGCTTTGATTGTAGTTTTCCAGCAGGAGATACGAAAGTTTTTGCTCTTGCTGGGGAGTCGTTACCAGGCCAACAATAAGCTATCTTTCGAGAATCTTTTTCCGCAGCATTTCAAATCGACAACCGAATCGAGCTTGCGGGCAATAGTTGATGCCTGCCAGGATATGGCGCGCGCCAAAACCGGGGCTTTGATTGTGATTGCCCGGAGTACCGAGTTGAGGGAATTTGCCGAGACTGGTGAGATTATCGACGCCGGCATCACAGCGGAGTTACTGAAGAGTATCTTTTATAAAAATGCGCCTTTGCATGATGGGGCCGTCATCATCGTTGGAAACCGAATTCGTGCAGCGCGGTGCATTTTGCCTGTTTCAGCCAAGAAAAATCTGCGGCCTTCTTTAGGATTGCGGCATCGTGCAGCGCTTGGTATGTCGGAACAAACCGATGCTTATGTTGTTACGGTAAGTGAGGAGACCGGGCGTATTTCGGTGGCCCACAACGGACAACTTGATGAAAATCTGACGGTGGATAATCTGTTTAAAAAACTGGAAGAAAACCATGCAACCTGACCAGAAAATGAGTTTATGGGAATTGCTCAATTACGTCCTCTTTACCTATGGCGACTTGAAGATTTCCATTCTTCGGGTTGCTATTGGCGCATTAATATTGGTGGGCGCTTATTTTATCTTCCATTTCTTCCGTAAGTGGATGATGCATTTATCTATTGCAGAAAAACTTGGATTGAAACGGTGGCGCTCTTTCATCCGCATAATCCGTTTATTCTTTATTTTTGGAGCAGGTCTGGGTTCGCTAAGTATGCTGGGGTTAAAAACCAAGCAAGTATTAGCCTTTCAGCTTTTCGCAACAGATAAAATAGAGTTTACCGTTACTCATCTTTTGGTTGTACTTGCCATTTTGTTTGTTACCCGGTTTATTCTGAACCTGATAGAGTACCATTTCGATAACAAAATCAACCAGAAACAATTCGACCGTGGTCGGGGAAGATCCATCTATACCATCGTTCAATACCTGATTTGGTTTACGGCCATCGTGCTTTCTCTTCAGGCGCTTGGGCTGAAATTAACCTGGGTTGTGGCTTCTTCAGCAGCCTTTCTGGCAGGTATCGGATTCGGTTTGCAAAACCTCTTTAACGATTTTATTTCCGGCTTAATTATCCTGTTCGACCGTTCGCTCGAAGTATATGATATCGTCGAACTGAATGACGGAACGGTTGGGCGTGTGCTCGAAATCAATTTGCGGTCCTCAAAGATTCTGACCCGGAATAACCAGGTGCTGATTGTTCCAAATTCAAAGTTTACCCGCGATACCATTGTCAACTGGAGCCATAATGAAGAAAATACCCGTTTCCATGTGAGTGTGGGGGTAGCGTATGGTTCTGAGGTGCGTTTGGTCGAAAAACTCCTCCTTGAGGCTGCTAACGGACACGAAGATATCAGCACGGAACCCAAACCTTTTGTCCGGTTCAACGATTTTGGTAATTCCTCGCTTGATTTTCAGCTTTATTTCTGGACATCCAATAGTTTTTTTGTAGAGAATTTAAAGAGCGAACTGCGCTTTGCCATCGATGATCTATTCTCCAAGAATGATATTAATATCCCTTTTCCGCAGCGCGACGTGCATTTCAAAAATCCCATCATTATCCAGAAGGATCCATCTTGATCGCTTATTCGATCAACTTTTTTATCATTCCTTTCACAAACTTTTGGAGATATGGCCAGTTCTTGAATATTTTAGGAACCGTAAACCAAACATTAAAAGAATGAAAAATCGTCGTGATTTTGTAAAAACCGCCGGAGCCATTGGTGTTGGACTAACAGCCGCTCCTTCTATATCGTTCGGTAGAACAACACCTGTTGAATACCCATCCAAACGTCCGGCTCCGGACGAGCGAAATTTCACCAGCGAAGCAGTGGAAAAGGTTATAGGGAAGATGAAGCAGAAAATAAAGGACCCGAAGCTGGCCTGGATGTTCTCCAACTGCTTTCCGAACACCATCGATACCACGGTTACCTACCGGGAAAAAGACGGTAAGCCCGACACATTTGTCATTACCGGCGATATTCACGCCATGTGGCTGCGCGATTCGTCGGCGCAGGTGTGGCCTTATCTTCCGTTAATTAATGAAGACAGGAAACTGAAAAACATGATTGCCGGAGTGATTAACCGACAGGCCGAATGTATCCTGATTGATCCGTATGCCAATGCCTTTAACGACGGTAAAGGCAATAGCGAATGGTTGAGCGATAAAACCGACATGAAACCCGAATTGCACGAGCGGAAATGGGAAATTGATTCACTCTGTTATCCTATTCGGTTGAGTTACCATTACTGGAAGAATTCGGGTGATACTTCGCCGTTTGGGGAGGAATGGAAGCAGGCCATGGAGCTGGTGGTGAAAACCTTCCGCGTACAGCAGCGCAAGGAGGGGCGCGGGCCGTATTATTTCATGCGCGAAACCTTCGTGAACACCGATACCATGCCGGGGCGTGGCTGGGGAAATCCGATTCGTCCCAACGGCCTTATCTGTTCCGGTTTCCGTCCGTCCGATGATGCAACAACCTACCTTTTCTTGGTACCGTCCAACTATTTTGCTTTGGTTTCGCTTCGCCAGCTGGCCGAAATGAGCCGGGTAATTTATTACGATGCCGATTTCGCTGAAAAGTGTACCGCTTTCGCGGATGAGGTAGAGCAGGCGCTGAAAGGGCATGCTGTGATTAAGCATGAAAAGCATGGCAAAATTCTATCCTACGAAGTGGATGGCTTTGGAAACACGAATTTCATGGACGATGCCAATGTGCCGGGTTTGCTGGCGCTACCTTACCTCGGGGCTTGTTCTCCGGGAGATCCGCTTTACCATCGTACCCGGAATTTTGTACTGAGCGGGGACAATCCGTGGTTCTGGAAGGGGAAAGCAGCCGAAGGAATTGGCGGACCGCACGTGGGATTGCACTACGTCTGGCCGATGGCGATCATCATGCGGGCCATGACCAGCAACGATAAGGACGATATTGCCCATTGCATTAAAATGCTGCGGAATACCGATGCCGGTACCGGATTTATGCACGAAAGCTTTAACAAGGATAATCCCGAAGATTTCACACGAAAGTGGTTTGCCTGGGCTAATACACTATTTGGTGAACTGCTGATGAAAGTCGATAAAGAACATCCGGAGTTGCTCCAACGAAATTATGCCTGATTAAAGGCCTGAAGAAAGAGTTTTAAAAGGATGTCATCCGGTGGATGGGCGGCATCCTTTTTTCATTTTTGCTTTTTCCCTGAAAGTGTACCAAGGCGCCGGAATGTTGCATGATTTTTTGTTCCCGTAAGGCCGGGGCATAAGAAATACTCATGTATTTTCCATCACGCGGTGCTGTGGCTGCTCTAATTTTTCTTGCGGAAAGCATTTCGGATTTTTTCCCAGATGCCGGAATGTTTTTTCTCCTCGCTGTTGGGCGACTGCTTATCATCCGGTTGTTGCCGCTGCTTCTTCTTATCTTTCTCCGCTTTGTCCTTATGACGGCCAAACAACCAGCCAAAGTCGATGAATTTCTTATGTGGAAGTTCATCACGGTAGTGCGGAATATCGAGCGAAGCGATTAATCGTTGGTCGTCTCCCATGTCGAAGCGGTGATAACGCAATGAGGCAAATGTACGGTCGCTGTACAGTTTATGAAAGAAATCGCCAACAACAGGCAATGCCATGCGGGCACCCTGACCATAATAAAGCGTGCGGAAATGAACCGCGGGGTCTTCGGCACCCACCCAGCAACCTGTTACCAAATCAGGCGTGTAGCCAATAAACCAGCCATCGGCGTGGTTTTGTGTGGTCCCGGTCTTTCCGGCAAAGTTGCCGCGGATGCCAAACCGGGTACGAATAGCACGGCCGGTACCACTGTCCACTACGGCTTCCAGGTAATGAGTTATGATGTGGGCCGTTTGCGTAGAAATGACCTGTTGTTCGTCTGAATCTTCATCCTGACGGAATGTTTTTAATACACGACCTTTTGAATCTTCAACACGAAGGAGGTAATACGGTTTCACACTTTTTCCGCCATTGGCAAATGGGGCGTAAGCAGTTACCATTTCTTCGAGCGGGATATCGGCCACCCCAAGTGCGAGTGAAGGAACTTCCGGCAGGTCGGCACCGATGCCCATCCGGTGTGCCAGCCTCACGGCATTCGACATGCCGGCATCGAGCAGCACCTGCACCGAAACGGTATTGATGGATTCGCTCAGTGCTCCTTCAAGGGAATAGTAACCGCCGTATTCATCTTCGGCATTATGCGGGGTCCAGTCATCGTATTCCGGGTAGGTAACCTCTTCGTTGGCGTAATACTTATCCGGTTCGACACCATTTTCCAAAGCAGCAGCATACACAATTGGCTTGAAGGTGGAACCTACCTGCCGGCTGGCCGTCACATGGTCGTACTGATAAAACCGGAAATCGTTTCCGCCAATCCAAACCTTTACTGCGCCATTTTTCGGCGAAAGCGCCAGAAAACCACATCGCAGGGTAAGGAGTGAATGTTTTACCGAATCGAGCGGAGTCATGTCGACCGTCTGGATGTCACCCCAATTAAAGACTTTCATCGTAATTTTTTCATGAAATGCCACGCTAATTTCTTGCTCGGTTTTTCCGGCATCTTTCATCCGTATGTAGCGATCGGAACGTTGTACAGCCCTTTTTAACATCCCCTCATTATGTCCCCACGGCTGCCTGTTGCTCCAGTGTTTATCGAATACGTCCTGCAGGTTCTTCATTTGCTTCTGCATGGCTTCTTCTGCGTAATGCTGCATTTTGAAGTCGAGAGTGGTGTAAATTTTCAACCCATCGGTATATAAATTATATGGGTTGCCGTTGGGCTTCGTTACATGGCTGCACCAATCCTCCATCTCCAACCTGATGCGTTCGCGTAAATAGGCAGCCGGTCCGGTGTTGTACACCAGGTAATTGTAATGCAGCGTAAGTGGCGTTTTCTTGTATTTTTCACCTTCAGCTTCCGAAAGATAATTGTTCTTCACCATGAGGCTGATAACCAGGTTGCGGCGTTCTTTCGCGTGTCCGGGGTGCAAACGCGGATTGTATGCGTTGCTGGCTTTCAGTGTTCCAACCAGTGTTGCAGCTTCCGGAACGGTTAAATCGGCCGGTTTCTTATCGAAAAAACGCTCCGAAGCAGTTTCGATACCAAAGGTGTTTTCACTAAAAGGGACAGTATTCAGGTAAAGGGTCAGAATTTCGTTTTTGGTGTAAATCTTCTCCAGACGGTAAGCAATGATGGTTTCGCGGAGTTTATTGACAGGCATGGAAAGCGGTCCGTAGTTATCGCGGCCAAAAATATTTTTTGCAATTTGCTGCGAGAGGGTAGAGCCGCCTCCCGAACTTCGCTCCTGTAGCAATATGGACTTAATAAATACGCGCAACAAGGCCCACTCGTCAATTCCGCGATGTTCATAAAAGCGTGAATCTTCGGTGGCTACCAGGGCATGAATGACGTTGGGGGATATTTGGTCGAAATTTACATTGCTGCGGTTTTGGATGTAATAGCGTCCCAGAAGGTGCCCATCGGAGGAATAAACTTCCGAAGCCACCGGGTTTCTGACGCCCTCCAATTCCTGAGTTGTAGGCAGTGGGCCGAAGGCACCAATGTAAACCAGTACGAAGAGCGCTCCCAGTAGAAACATGCCAAACAATGAAATATTAAGTACCCAACGCCAAACTCTTTGTCTGGTGATTTGTTTGGAATTATGATGCTTACCATTCTTTTTGGCAGGTGTACGTTTTCCTTTTCCGCGTGTGGAAGATGTATTTTTTTTGTTTACCATGAATCTGTCTTTGTCCGATACAAAATAAAATTGTTTTAACGAAAACAGGTAATTTTATTGTAAAGAGTTTTCCATATGCCCGGACAGACTTAAAATGACGCTATTCTTTCCGGTTCCGGGAATAATTGACTTCCGGGCCTCTTCAGAATTCCATCGTACTATCCGCTCAGTTGGGAGAGTACTACGACAAGATAAGTATCAGAAATCTTAACAGAAAAATACGGCAAAATGAAAATTGCAATATCAGGAAGTACAGGATTTATTGGTGGCGCCCTACGCGAGGCATTTGTGAGTTCCGGCATTGAAGTAGTACCGTTGCTACGAGCTGATTTTAAGCGCGGAGAAAACTATCTTGTTCAGCTGCTAACCGGCGTGAATGGTGTCATTAATCTGGCTGGTGCGCCCATTGTGAAGCGCTGGACGCCCGCCTATAAACAGCAGATAATGGAAAGCAGGATTCAGGTTACCCGTCAATTGGTTGATGCGCTGAAGGCGATGTCATCGGATGATCGACCGGAGGTGTTTTTATCGACATCGGCTATCGGCATCTATGCCAATTCGGGTACGCATGACGAAGAAGTATTTGAGTATGGGCATGATTTTCTGGGCGAAGTAGCTACACGATGGGAAGGCGCTGCCGCGGAAGTGAAAAAATTGGGCGTACGGATGGTAATTATGCGGATGGGACTGGTGCTTGGAAAGGAGGGAGGAATGTTTGGCCGTTTGTTGCCAGTATTCAGAATGGGACTTGGCGGTACCGTGGGCAGTGGGAAACAAGGATTCTCATTTATCCATTTGGATGATGTTATGGGAGCGGTTCAATTTCTTTTAGCGAAAAAGGAATTGAATGGTGTGTTTAATTTTACCGCGCCTTATCCGGTAAATAACGAAACGTTTACCCGAAAACTGGCTCACAAACTAGGAAGGCCTTCTTTTTTGGCTGTTCCTGCGTTTGCTCTAAAATTGTTGTTCTCCGAAGGCGCAACAATGCTTGTTCATGGTCCAACAGTTCTGCCACGAAAATTAACGGAGGCAGGATATAAGTTTCAATTCCCCGATATCGATTCCGCGCTCGACGATTTAGTTAAGCCATAAAAAAAATCCCGGGATAGTCCCGGGATTCGTATGTAAAAGGCTTTTAAAAAGCCAATTAGTTAAGTTGGGGCCCGGCAGCAACCAATGCTTTACCTTCTGCGTTGTCCGTATATTTCCTGAAGTTTTTAATGAAACGTCCGGCCAGGTCTTTGGCTTTGTTTTCCCATTCTGCTGCGTCAGCGTAAGTGTTACGCGGATCGAGAATCTTGGTATCAACATTTTCGAGAGCAGTCGGAACTTCCAGATTGAAGATTGGAATCATTTTAGTTTCTGCTTTTTCAATCGAGCCGTCCAAAATGCGGTCGATAATCGCGCGGGTATCTTTTATTGAGATACGTTTTCCGGTTCCGTTCCATCCTGTGTTTACAAGATAAGCTTCAGCACCGTGTTCTTCCATTTTCCTAACCAGTTCTTTACCGTATTTTGTTGGGTGCAATGAAAGAAATGCTTCACCAAAACAAGCTGAGAATGTTGGTTGTGGAGTTGTAACACCACGCTCGGTCCCGGCTAATTTTGCTGTGAAACCTGAAAGGAAGTGATACTTGGTTTGCTCTTTTGTCAATTTGGAGACAGGAGGCAATACACCAAATGCATCAGCAGTAAGGAAAATAACTTTGTTAGCGTGACCAGCTTTTGAAACAGGTTTAACAATGTTGTCGATGTGATAAATAGGATATGATACACGAGTGTTTTCAGTTACTGAATTGTCGTCGAAATCAATTTTACCATTTTCATCAACAGTTACGTTTTCTAACAATGCATCACGTTTGATGGCATTGTAGATATCTGGTTCTGCTTCAGGGTCAAGGTGAATGGTTTTTGCATAGCAACCACCTTCGAAGTTAAATACGCCGTTATCGTCCCATCCGTGCTCGTCATCACCAATTAGGCGGCGGTTAGGATCGGTTGAAAGGGTTGTTTTGCCGGTACCTGAAAGACCGAAGAAGATTGCAACATCATCATCTTTGCCAACATTGGCAGAACAGTGCATTGAGGCCATTTCATTTAATGGGAGGTAGTAGTTCATCATTGCGAACATACCCTTCTTCATTTCACCACCATACCATGAGCCACCAAGAACGTGCATTTTTTCAGTAAGGTTGAAAACAGTATAAACCTCTGAGTTTAAACCATGTTCCTTCCATTTCTTGTTTACTGTTTTTGCTCCGTTTAAAGAAACAAAGTCAGGCTCAAAGTTTTCTAATTCCTCCTCTGTTGGACGGATAAACATATTTTTTACAAAGTGTGCCTGCCATGCTACTTCCATAATGAAACGAATCTTCATTCGTGAATTTTCATTTGCACCAGCAAAGCAATCAACAACGAATAATCTTTTCCCTGAAAGTTGTTTGATGGTATTCTCTTTCAAGTCTTTCCAAACTTCTGTAGAAACAGGTTTGTTGTCGTTTGGAGATTCCGGAGATGTCCACCAAATGGTATCTTTTGTCGTGTCGTCCTTAACAATGTATTTATCCTTAGGTGAACGTCCGGTGAAAACACCAGTCATCACATTCACAGCACCCAACTCAGTCACAACACCTTTTTCATAACCGTCTAAACCTGGTTTCGTTTCTTCCTCGAAAAGCTGCTCGTAAGAGGGGTTGTAAAGAATTTCTGATACATTTTCAATCCCGTAAACAGATAAATCTAAATTTTTCATAATGAGATAATTTGATAAAGGTTTTATTGCTCGTAGTTTCGCAATAGTCAAAGATAAATAAATAATTGAAAAATTTATGCTCTAAAACATGTTATTGCTGTAAAGCATAATCATTCTAAAAAGCTGTTTTGCAGTTGTCTTATCCTGCTGTTAGTCATGGAAGAACCGCGAGGAAACAAAGTATTATAAATGAAAAGAAGACAGTAACAAATCATAGAATTTGTCTGTCTTCTTTATAAATATTGTTATTTAATTTAAATAAATAGTTTCTTATCAGGATCTGGGATGATGCCGGTTGATGGTATCCTTCAAATAGTCTTTATCGAGGTGCGTATAAATCTCTGTTGTGAGAATTGATTCGTGTCCCAGCATTTCCTGGACGGCCCTTAAATCGGCCCCTCCATCAATCAATTGCGAAGCAAATGAATGGCGGAATGTATGAGGGCTAATGTTCTTGTTGAGATTGATTTTTTGTGCCAGGTTTTTAATAATGGTAAAAATCATCACACGACTGAGTTGTTTGCCCCGACGGTTCAGGAAAAGAATATTTTCGCTGTCCTTGTCCACTTTGAGACGTTTGCGGTAACCAATCAGATATTTGTTAATATCTTCAATTGCTTGCTTGCTGATTGGGACCAGGCGCTCTTTATCGCCTTTTCCTTCGATTTTTATGAATTCCTGATCAAAGTGCAGGTTGCTCAACTTCAGATTGACAAGTTCGGAAACACGGAGGCCACAACTGTAAAGGGTTTCAATCATTGCTTTATTCCGCTGTCCTTCCGGTTTGCTTAAATCAATGGCATTAATTAAATCATTAATTTCCTGGTTGCTGAGTATATCCGGCAACTTTCTTCCGATTTTGGGAGATTCGAGCAAAGTCGTCGGGTCATTTTCAATCACACCTTCCATGAGCAAGTACTTGTAGAACGACTTTATGCCGGAAATGGTCCTGGCCTGCGTACGCGGACTTACGCCCTTTTGGTTCATCCATTCAACAAATTCACGAAGATGTTGTAGTTTTACCTTATCTGGCGGAAGTTCTTTATATTCGCCTTCCAAAAACGAAATCAATTTATTGATATCGTTAATGTAAGCGCTAATTGAGTTTTGAGAAAGCGATTTCTCAAGTCTCAAAAACGATTCGTATCCCTTTTTGCTCTCAACCCAATTCATAATGAAGCAATTTTAGTTTTAACTTGTAACAATTTTAAATAAATTTGGTTTAAGAAAACATTTATTATTGTTAATAAACAAGGGGGTGCAAGAAAAAGGTTTTTAAAATAATATGATGTTTTCTTTTTGACATATAGTTAAATATAAGAATAATCTGAGTTAAATGAAAATTATTTTAATAAATGGCCCAAACCTTAATCTTTTGGGTGTTAGAGAAAAAACTATCTATGGTAATCGGTCCTTTGATGAATATTACGTAAAGTTGAAGGAACGGTTTCCAAAAGTTGAGTTTGAGTACTTCCAATCGAATGTGGAAGGGGAGATTGTGAACAAATTGCATGAACGAGGTTTTTTGGCCGATGGTATTATCATTAATGCAGGAGCTTATACACATACATCAATTGCCATTCGTGATGCCATTTCCGGAATTAATACGACGGTTGTGGAAGTTCATATTTCCAATATTCTGACCCGGGAGAATTTTCGGCATGAGTCGGTTATCGGGCCGGTTTGCAAGGGAAGTATTATGGGATTTGGTCTTGACTCGTATCGCTTGGCAGTGGAAAGTTTTTTAGGTTGAGGGAATGTAATTTTAATGTTATGCCGGAGCATCGCTTCTGATATATTTCAATAACTGAAAAATCAGATGGTTATATCAATCAGGAGCAGGAGTAATATTAAACAAATCTTATTTTCTGCTGTTAGACGGGTGAAAAGGGCCATCATTAGGTGAAATCCCTTAATTTCGCAGCTCAAATTACCATATTAAAATATCTTTCTATCAAGATGAATCGAAACAAACATACCAAGATTGTCGCTACACTTTCCGACAAAACCAGTAATCCGGAATTTATTTCAAAATTGTATGAGGCAGGGATGAATGTTGTCCGAATCAACACGGCACACCAGACTCCCGAGACTGCTTTGCAACTGGTGAATGATGTACGGTCGGTATCCGATTCTCTGGCTATATTACTCGATACCAAAGGACCTGAAGTAAGGACTAAAAATATTGCCGGGCCCATTCCCGTGAAGAAGGGAGATAGGCTGTTAATAAAAGGCGGTGACGGAGAATCCAATAAAGATGTGTTTTATGTCGATTATCCCGGATTTATTAATGATGTTGGCGTAGGTCGCTCTGTACTAATCGATGACGGTGAGTTGGAGCTGAAAGTTGAAGCTGTAAAGGATGATGCACTGGAAGTGATTGTTGTAAATAACGGTGAAATCAAAAACCGAAAAAGTATCAATGTTCCAGGCGTTTCATTTGCTTTACCTGCCATTTCGCCCAAAGACGAGATGTTCATTGAATGGGCTGTCGATAACGATTTGGATTTCATTGCCCATTCATTCGTCCGCAATAAAGAGGATGTATTGGCTGTTCAGGAGATTCTTGACCGTAAGGGAGGCAAAATCAAAATCATTGCAAAAATCGAGAACCTGGATGGCGTAAATAATCTCGATGAGATTTTGGATTATGCATATGGTATTATGGTTGCCCGGGGTGACCTGGGAATTGAAATTCCCGCCGAAAAAATCCCCGGGGTCCAGCGGCATATTATTCGCCGGTGTGTAAAACTGAAAAAGCCGGTTATCATCGCTACGCAGATGCTGCACACAATGATTCAGAATCCGAGGCCAACCCGTGCAGAAGTCAGCGATGTGGCCAATGCAATTTATGCCCGGACCGATGCGGTTATGCTTTCCGGTGAAACTGCTTACGGAAGTTATCCGGTTGAAGCTGTTGAAACCATGACCCGGATTGCAATGGAAGTTGAAAAGAGCAAGGATAGACGTAATGACCTGCCTGTACCGCGTCTCGACGGAGAAGTACCCGCATTCTTATCGGAAGCTGCTGTAATGGCTGCAGAGGAGTTAGATGTAAAAGCAATTGTTACCGATACCCTAACGGGAAGAACGGCCCGCTATCTGGCTGCATTCCGGAGTAACCGGCCCGTTTATGCCAAGTGTCATACGGGTAATGTAAAACGGGAATTGGCGCTTTCGTACGGTGTATATGCCAGCGAAATTGTCGTGAAAAAGAACAAGGACAAACTGGTAAAACATGCACTGCGCAGCCTCGTTGACGAAGGTTTTCTGGCCGAGGAAGATAAAGTGGTTTATGTGGGGGGAAGCTTTGGTGTAGGAGGTGGGACCTCTTTTATGGAAATTGCTGAGGTAGGACAATTGACCCGGAAGAACAAATCGGATCAGGGTGCCAACAATAAATGAGAATAAGTAATGAAAGAAAATATAAAAGGAGGCTGAATCAGCCTCCTTTTATATTTTCTTGTTATCGTTTATCGCATATCATTCACTTCTACATCGGGATGTTTAGCCGGGTCAAATGTGAAATAACTGTCAGGTAAATCCTGGTTGGTTTTCATATTTTTAAGTGCAACAGTATAGGTGTTGCCATCTTTACTGTATGTTATGCCTTTAATGATGTGGTAGCTGGCAGCATCAACGTAAAGCTTAACCCGGGTGAAATCTTTATTCAGATCTTTTGGGTAAAGATCGATGACATAAGCATTTTTGCCACCTGCTTTTTCTTCACCAATGTACCGGTATTTGAAACCCTTTTCGTAGATAGTGAAAAGGTTGGCCGGATTAAGCGAATTATCCTGCCCCGGCACGTTGTCCGTTACATTGACTTCGCCCGCATCGGGAAGATAACTCCAGTTGGTTTTACCATTCGAATAAATATCCGTTCCTAAAGCCGGCATATGCAACCGGTATTTATCTCCTTTCAAAGCCACCCAGCCACTATTTGTTTCTTTGATGTCTTCTTTCTGGTTTTCCAGGGTAAAGGAAAAATCGATTTGAATGGTTTTATAACGATTGGTTGTTGCCGAAAGCTTATCGAGAATTTCTTTCGCTTTGTTATCCTGCTGAGCAAACAGCAGGCTGGTTGTCATGACGAGCAAGACGGTTAATGTAAAATTTTTCATTCTACTCATGTTAGTACTCCTACTTAAAGGGCTTTGTTTTTAAAGGTTGTTCAATAATTGTTCCAAAGAATATTCATCCTGTAATAATACCTGTCGTGCCTTGCTGCCTTCGTTCGGTCCGACAATACCTGCTGCTTCCAATTGGTCCATAATCCGGCCTGCACGATTGTAACCAATCGAAAACTTCCGTTGAATGGCTGATGTGGAGCCGGTCTGGTTCATTACAACTAATTTTGCTGCCTCATCAAACAAGTCATCCCGGTTTTTCAAATCGACAGCACCCGGCTCATCAGAATTTCCATCGATGTATTCAGGTAATAAGAAAGCGGTAGGATAACCCGGCTGCTCACCAATAAAATGCACAATCGATTCCACTTCCGGCGTGTCGACAAAGGCACATTGTACACGGGTTAGGTTACTTCCCGTAGAAACCAGCATATCACCTTTACCGATTAACTGATTGGCTCCGGGTGAATCAAGAATTGTTCTCGAGTCGACCATCGAGGCTACCCGGAAAGCGATCCTTGCCGGGAAGTTGGCCTTTATCACTCCGGTAATAATATTGATTGACGGACGCTGAGTGGCAATGATCATGTGGATTCCAACGGCCCTGGCCAGCTGAGCAATGCGGGCAATAGGTAATTCAATTTCTTTACCGGCCGTCATTATCAGATCGGCAAATTCATCGATGATTACCACAATGTAGGGCAGGTAACGGAAACCTTTTTCAGGATTTAATCTTCGCGAAATAAATTTTTGGTTGTACTCTTTAATATTCCGGGTATGGGCTTTCTTTAGCAAATCATACCGCTCGTCCATTTCCATGTTCAGGGAACTCAGGGTATTTTTCACTTTTTGAACATCGGTGATAATCGGGTCGTCTTCTCCAGGCATTTTGGCCAGGAAATGTTTTTCTATCACCGAGTAAAGGTTAAGCTCTACTTTTTTGGGATCGACGAAGACGAACTTCAGCTGCGACGGATGTTTTTTGTACAACAGCGAAGTAATGATGGCATTTAAACCAACCGATTTACCCTGACCTGTGGCTCCGGCAACCAGAATATGTGGCATTTTGGTCAAATCGACCGCATAGGTTTCGTTCGAAATAGTTTTTCCCAAAGCAATGGGCAACTCAAACTCGGATTCCTGGAATGTCCGTGATGCGATGATGGAACGCATGGAAACAATCTCCGGTTTCCGGTTAGGCACCTCAATACCCACGGTTCCCTTTCCGGGAATAGGCGCAATAATACGGATTCCGAGAGCAGCCAGGCTTAGGGCAATGTCATCTTCCAGATTTTTGATTTTTGAAATCCGAATTCCCGGTGCCGGGACAATTTCGTATAAAGTAATGGTAGGACCGGAAGTTGCTTTTATTTTAACAATCTCAATGTTGTAGTTCTTCAGCGTCTCAACGATCCGGTTCTTATTGGCAATTAATTCCTCATTGGTAACCTGTGGATTTCCGGTCGACCACTCTTTTAACAGATCAAGTGGTGGAAATTCATACCGGGAAAGATCGAGGGTGGGATCGTAGTCTTCCAGCACATCCTGCTGGATGGACGCTACCACATCGTCTTCCACACGTTTCTCTACCTCCAGTTCCGGATCGTTGGTCCCATCGTCCTTTTTGTCCCCATGTTTCTTATCAGGAGAAATATTATTCACCTCCGGTTCCCGTTCCAGCTCTATTTCTCCTTTATTGTTATCGTCTGCATAAACCACTTCCACTTCATCATCCTCTTTAACGACTTTGGCGAAAGAATTATCTTTTTCGTTGATGACAGGAGCTTGGGGGGCATTAAAGATTTCCTCGTCCGAGAGCGTTGTATCGGTTGCCGGCTGTTTTTTCGCGCGGCTCATCCACTTGCGCATTACCGGCCAGGCATTCTCAAAGGCAATGATGATGCAGATTAACATGGTAGCCATCAGGAGGAAGAAGGTTCCTACATTGCCGATAACGGAATTAAACCACTGGCTAATGAAAAAGCCGTAAGCACCACCCGGGTAGAGATACGATTGTTCGTACAGCGGGGCCATGAAATAACCTAACGCAACCGATGACCAGATAATGAGAAATATTCCGTACCCAAAGTTTCTCGACAGCGAAACCTTATGGATTCGGCCCAGCTTGACAGCCATTATAAATAGCAGATACACCACTCCAAATGAAGCAAGGCCGATGCCCCGGTTAATGAACCAGTCGGCCATTGAGGCTCCCCACTTTCCGCCTACATTCTCGATTTTCAAATTAGGATTGGTCAAAATCTCCCGCGCCGTGAGGCTAAGCTGACTTTGGTCGGCACCCCCCGACAGGAGAAAAGAGATGAGTGAAATGAGCAAATAAAGTGCAAAGAAGAATAATCCGATGGCGAGAATTCCACCGACTCGTTCCCAGTTACTGAGTTTGCTCAGCCGTTTCCTGAAGTTGGATTTTTGATTGTTTTTCCTGGAAGTATTTGAGGTTATTTTCTTGGCCATCTACCTGATAAAGGTTTAAATCTGAATGAAAAAAATACTGATGCCCTGCAAATTTAACCAAATTTTTAACGCGTGATGTGCTTTAGTGTGGACATCAAATATGGAGTGTGACGAAAATCATCTTTTGTATATGTTCAAATTTCTTTCTTTTTGCAACCATTAACAGCACCGGATGTTGTGATTCGTAGTTTGACTGGTTCTTAATCGGTCAAACTATCAGATGTTGCTGCAAAGCATGATTTTTATGGGTGAACAGGAGTTGCAACTTGTTAATTTAGGGCAAAAATCAAAAAAATAAATAACATAAAACTATGAATAAATTGGCAGTGGTGGCCCTCGGTGGCAATGCGTTACTTCGTGGAGATGAAAAAGGCACCATCGAAGAGCAGGAAGCCAATACGATGGATACGCTGGAAAATCTTGTTTTTCTGTTAAAAGAAGGGTACGATCTGGTAATCAGTCATGGCAATGGGCCGCAGGTGGGAAATATTCTGCTGCGAAATGATGCAGGAGAGCAAATGTACGGTATTGCCCCCATGCCTTTGGATGTGTGCGTCGCTGATTCGCAGGGGGGAATTGGTTATATGATAGAACGGATGTTCCGGAATTTGCTTAACAAGCATGGAATTCAACGAAATATTATTTCCATGATTAGCATGGTGGAAGTTGATAAGGACGATCCGGCTTTCGGGAATCCCACCAAGCGTGTTGGAATGCTCTACAATGAAGAGCAGGCGAAAAAGTTGCAGGAAGAAAAAGGATGGGCATTTAAACCCAGTCAGAAAAAAGATGGTGGCTGGCGTCGTGTGGTATCATCGCCTTTTCCTAAGCAGGTGATGAATAAAGAGGTAATTGGGTCATTGGCACGGCAGGGGAATATCGTTATTGCTGCTGGCGGTGGCGGTATTCCGGTTTATTTCGATGAAAATAAGGACTTTCGTACCGTAGATGCCGTGGTGGACAAAGATTTGGCGTCGGCAACACTGGCATCAAGCATTGGTGCTGATGAGCTGTATATTTTGACGGATGTTTCTTTCATCTATAAGGATTTCGGTTTACCAACACAGGAAAAACTGGAGTTCCTGGATTATGCCGATACAGTAAAATACCTGGAAGCAGGCACTTTTGGAGAAGGAAATATGGCTCCGAAAATTCGGGCAGCTTTAAATTTCGTGGAGAACGGAGGAAAGAAATCGGTAATTACCGAAGCCAAAAAATTAGCCGATCGATCGTACGGTTCCAAAATAACCATGCATTACGACAAATAATCTTTTCGGGTAACCGAAAAAATAAACGTTAGGTTGCCCGGCAAAGAATTATCAATTTTGTGAATCATTAATATCATCATAAAAACATCCAGAATATGGCATTCAATTTACGTAACCGGAATTTCCTGAAACTCCTCGATTTCACTCCGGAAGAAATAAAATATCTGCTGAAATTGTCGGCTGATTTGAAAGCGGCAAAATATGCAGGTACCGAACAACCCCGTATGACAGGGAAAAATATCGCGCTCATTTTTGAGAAATCGTCAACCCGTACACGTTGTGCATTTGAGGTGGCAGCGCATGATCAGGGTGCAAATGTTACCTACCTGGGGCCAAGTGGATCGCAAATCGGGCACAAAGAATCGATGAAAGATACTGCCCGCGTATTGGGACGTATGTACGACGGAATTGAGTACCGTGGTTTTGGACAGGATATCGTTGAAGAGCTGGGCAAATATGCCGGTGTTCCGGTCTGGAACGGTTTAACTAACGAATTCCATCCTACCCAGATTTTAGCTGATTTTCTCACGATGATGGAGCACATCGACAAGCCACTTTCGGAAGTTAAATTCGCTTATTTGGGCGATGCCCGGAACAACATGGGTAACTCACTGATGGTGGGAGCTGCCAAAATGGGAATGGATTTCCGCGCAGCAGCACCGGCAGCAAGTCAACCGTCGGAGAAACTGCAAAAAGTTTGCCGCGAGATTGCCAAAGAAACGGGCGCGAAAATCACTGTCACCGACAATGTGGCTGAAGCAGTGAAAGATTGTGACTTTCTGTACACTGATGTTTGGGTGTCAATGGGCGAACCGGAAGGCGTTTGGGCAGAGCGGATTGAATTGCTGAAACCTTACCAGATAAATAATGAAGTACTGAAGATGACTGGTAACCCGAAAGTGAAATTCCTGCACTGTTTGCCGGCATTCCATAATCGTGAAACCAAAGTAGGCGAGGATATTTTTCAGAAATTCGGATTAGGCGCAATGGAAGTAACCGAGGAGGTTTTCGAAAGTTCTGCTTCTATTGTATTTGATGAGGCTGAAAACCGGGCGCATACTATTAAAGCTATTATGGTAGCAACGCTGGGCCAGTAATATTTTTTGGATATAAATCCTACACCATCTACATTTTTTTTTGACCACAGGATCGCCTTTGTATCGGGCCCATTCTACGCCTTCAATATCTACTTTCAGGTGATTTTTTACATTGACCGAAGCCTATCCAGCTCCATTGATTGATATTTCAGCCCGGTCGATGTTCAAATCATATGCCAAAATTTTGCCGGCGCTGCATGATGTGGTAAAAGCAACCGAAAAAATCTGCTTTACCTTCATATTGAACGAAGTCGCCTGGTTATTTGCCAAATATTGAAGGAGGTAAATAATACCAGTGCGAAAATCACAACAATAACCAGTATTTCCATGTAGCCTAACTTGTCAAGTTCCGACCAGAAATGGTAAATGCTGTAAAGTGCGGTTAAGGTTGATGCGATGACTAATTTTATCGCATCGGCTGGTTTCTCGGTCTTTGAGGTTCGGTAAGCAAAGTACAATGTAATAGCTCCAAGGATTGCACCTTTTGCTGCCATCAGGTAGTAGCCGGCGGCAATATCAACTCCGCCGTACAAAAAGGGAATTAACGAGAAAACGTAGAGAATCAGTATCAGGCTGGATAAAATTCCTTTTGCCTGTTTTCGGCTTTCTGCCCGGACAAAAAATCCGGACCGTTTAAATGGAATCGGTTTAAACTCCTCCTTCTCCAGGTCAGTTTCGCTCTTTATCGTTCCGCGCTTTATACCCTCATTGATGGCTGCTTTGGCTGCCCTGGGATGGTAATTATTCCTTTTTCGCAACGCAATGAGCAAGTCATGATCAGATAATTCGGCCATTTTTTCGGCAAAATCAATTTTTTCAGGATCAAATACTTTATCTGTTTTCAGCATAAACTTTCTTTACGGTGTAATGTTTTTTGTTGTCGTTTGACAATGCTTTTGTTTTGCAATTTACATCAAAATCGCTGCGATGCTACCGTAATAGTCGGTCTTCTTTCGTCAAACTTCAACAGTAAAGTGATAATTGCTTAAATGTAATTACTACAATTATTAATTTTGCGCTTTCGCGAATCCGTAAATAAGTATATCGAATACTAAACAAATTACTATGAACAACTTTGAATTCTATAATCCGGTGCGGATTGTTTTTGGGAAAGGTGAAATAGCAAAACTGAAAAGTTTAATTCCCAGGGACGTGAAGGTGATGCTCACCTACGGTGGCGGAAGTATTATGAAAAATGGTGTGTACGGTCAGGTAAAGGAAGCTCTTCAGGGAGTGGATGTGATTGAATTTGGCGGAATCGAACCGAATCCACACTACGAAACACTGATGAAAGCCATTGATTTGGTACAGAAGGAGAAAATAGGCTTCCTGCTTTCTGTTGGTGGAGGTTCTGTTCTCGACGGCACCAAATTTATTGCTGCCGGAGCGCTTTGGCCGGGTGAGGACCCATGGGAAATTTTAACTGGTAAAACCGAATTTCCTTTGCTGAAAGCATTGCCGCTTGGAGCTGTTCTTACGCTGCCGGCAACAGGATCGGAAATGAACGGAAACTCTGTGGTTACACGGATTGAAACTCGGGAAAAACTGGCTTTTGGTTCACCTCTGGTGATGCCGGAATTTTCTATCCTCGATCCGACTGTTGTTTTCTCATTGCCTGACAGGCAAGTGGCCAATGGAGTCGTAGATGCCTTTGTACACGTAATGGAGCAATATCTTACCTATCCGGTAGATGCGCCTATACAGGATCGCTTTGCTGAATCTATTCTGACCACACTAATCGAAGAAGGGCCGAAAGTATTGGCCAACCGGAACGATTACAATGCAGCGGCTAATTTTATGTGGGCGGCAACCATGGCGCTGAACGGATTGATTGGTGTTGGTGTTCCCCAGGATTGGTCGGCACATACCATTGGACACGAGATTACGGCTTTCCATGGTGTCGATCATGCGCGCACTTTGGCGGTCGTCCTACCGGGATTGATGCATATCAAGCGAAGCAATAAAAAGGATAAAATTCTGCAGTATGGTGCCCGCGTTTGGAATATTACCGAAGGAACCGAAGATGAACGGACCGATCAGATCATTGCTGCAACGGTTAAGTTCTTTGAATCGGTCGGTATTCAAACGCGTCTGAGCGATTACGATATCGATGAGAGCTTCATTACGAAAGTGAAGAACCGTTTCCTTCAACGTGGAATGATGGGAATTGGCGAGCATGGCGACATTTCCCCCGATCAGGTTGCTGAGATTCTGGAGCACCAATTGTAAGAGGACAATTGTCTCGTTAGATATTTTGAAGCCGGGAGCAATTATGTTTGCGGCCCTATTTTTTCTTCGACGTTTTGGAAGATGTCTTCTTGTTGTTTTCAGAATGGGGAAATTCGGTAATGGGACAGGTATTGCAGGAACCGCTACATCCCCGGCAAGGTGCTGGTTTCCGGAAATAGCGGATGGTTTCAATTGCCTTTTTAATGATGAACCAGGCAGCAATTGCAATAATGACAATAGTTATCAGTGTTTGAGCCATACGTTTTGTTTATCCCGTGATTAACGTTCCCAATTGGTAGACAAGAAATGCCATAAACCATGCCAAACCTGTGGTGTAAACAACAGTAAGCAGCGCCCACTTCCAGCTTCCCGATTCTCTTCGGATAGTCGCAATAACGGCGATACACGGGAAATAGATAAGTACAAAAATCAGGAAAGAAAGCGCCACAAGTGGTGTAAAGAGTGGTTTTCCGGTATTGGGCCCGGAAGTATACCGCTCGGTTTGCAGTTTTTCCTGCAAAAGATGCCTGTTTTCCGGGTCGTCGTTTACCTGGAATAGAATAGCCATGGTACTAACAACAATCTCTTTAGCTGGAAGTCCGGCCAGCAGGCTTACGCCCATTCGCCAGTCAAAACCTAAAGGTCGGATGGCTGGCTCAATAGCTTTTCCCATTCTTCCAATGTAGGAGTTCTCAATACGAGACGATTCTTCAGCCATTGTCAGGTGAAGCAAAACCGAATCACGTCGGGTCATTAATAAGTCAGCCTGTTTGGGGTGTGCAGCAATTTCTGACTGATATAGGGTGCTGGCTTCCTGTTTTTGCTGAATGAAGTGTTCTGTGTTCGGACTCGTACGCGGGAAATATTCGAGTGCCCAAATTGCAATAACAGCTACCAGAATGGTTCCCCCGATTTTCTTCAAATACTGGCTCCCTTTTTCCCACATGTGCAACACTGTATTCTTCAATGTAGGCATACGGTAGGGCGGAAGTTCCATAACAAACGGCGTTTCCTTGCGCTTGAAGATGGTCCGGTTGAAAAGTTTGGCTGTTCCAACTGCCAGCAGAATCCCCAGCAGATAAAGGCCCATCAATACCAAACCGGGATATTTACCGAAGAAAGCAGATATCAGCACAATATAAACCGGTAGTCGTGCCGAACAGGACATGAACGGAATGATCAGCATGGTCAACAGCCGATCATTCCGGTTACGTAAAGTGCGGGTAGCCATAATGGCTGGAACATTGCACCCGAATCCCATCACCATGGGAATAAATGAGCGTCCGTGCAGGCCTATTTTATGCATCAGCTTGTCCATGATGAAAGCGGCCCGTGCCATGTAGCCGGTATCCTCCATAAAGGAGAGAAAGAAGAACAAAATGAGGATATTGGGCAGGAATACGATCACACTTCCAACTCCGTTAATTATTCCGTTGATGAGCAGATCTTTCAGCATCCCGTTTGCCATGTTGTTTCTAATCAGATCGCCAATCCATGCAATGCCGGCGTTAATCCAATCCATTGGGTAAGCACCCAAAGTGAAAGTGGCCGAAAAGGTCGCCATCATGAACAGCAGAAAAAGAGGAAAACCATAAATTTTATGGGTGGCTAGTTTGTCAATTTGTTCGGTAATGGCATGACGGCGCCTGACTCCTTCGCTGTAACTTTCTTTGAGTGCACCCGCAATAAAACCATATTTGGCATCGGTAATCAGGTTCGAGCTCTCATTATCAAGCCTTTCTTCCAGTCGGTTGATTTCTTTTTCTGCAGTTTGCTTAATTTGTTCAGCATTAGGAAAATCATCGATAATTTTCGCTGTTTCCACGTCTTTGTCGAGCAAACGTAGCGACAAATATCTGGATGAAGCCCTGGCCGGAGCAGGACGGCCTTCCCGAATCACTTTCTGCAACGCTTTGATGGATTTTTCCATTTCAGCACCGTAATTGATGTGAATATGGCGGACGATTGGATCACGATCCTCATAAACATCAATTACCTTGTTGAGCAGTTTGTCAATCCCAATGCCTTTATTGGCCATGGTTGGAATAATGGGAATTCCCAATAGTTTTCCCAGCTTTTCAATGTCGAGCTTAGCGCCACCAGCGACCAGCTCGTCGTACATGTTCAGCGCCAGCACAACCTTGATGTCCATATCGATGAGCTGTGTCGTTAGATAGAGGTTGCGCTCCAGGTTGGAGGCATCAACTACATTAACGACGATGTCCGGCGTTTCATCGATGATGTATTTTCGTGCATAAAGTTCTTCAGGCGTATATGCTGTCAGTGAATAGGTTCCCGGAAGGTCAATAAGTGTAAGTGAATAACCTTTCCAGTGCAGGTTGGCTTTGGCTGCGTCAATGGTAACGCCGCTGTAATTACCGACATGCTCCTTCGCCCCGGAAGCGCGATTAAAAAGCGAAGTTTTGCCGCAATTCGGATTCCCGGCCAAAGCAATGTTTATTTCCTTACCTTTGACACGAGCTGACGTTTTTAGGGTTTCCAAATCAATGGTGCCATCGTAGGTTTGTTCAATATGGTGGATTGCTTCTTCGGGCGATACGACTTCGATTAGATGTGCTTCCTCCCTGCGTAGCGAAACATGATACCCCATGACCTGGTATTCAACCGGATCGCGTAAAGGAGCATTTTTTAAAACTTTTACTTCTTTTCCACGCACAAAACCCATTTCTGTTATCCTGCGACGAAAGGCTCCGTGGCCCATCACCTTGGAAATAACGACAGTATGGTTTTCACTGACTTCAGAAAGACGCATGTAAGATGCTAATGTTTACGTGGTTACTTTGTAATTAGAACAAATAAAAATAATGGCAAAGATATTTTTTATTTGTTAAAAAGCTGAATGAGAACGGGAATATTCGACGTGTGTATGCGATTATTTTGCAACTTCGCGCCGAACCTGAATCGTTGACTAATGGAATTTGAGAGTTTTTATGAGAAAATTCAGGATGCACTCCACCAGGTTCCGGATAATATCCGGATTTTAGAGAAGCAGATTGATATAGAACTTCAGAAGGAATATTTCCGTCAATCGCGCGAAATGAAGAAGGGGCTTGATGCAATTGAAGTGTTGGGACAGGCAGAAAACCTATTTGATGATACCATTCCGGTTGACCGGAAGCAAAAGCTGCTGGTACAATTGGCCTCAATTGAGCGAATTGAAGCTTTACGATTAATCGAGCGTTTTAAGAAAGAAAACAAATCAGATTTAGCTGATTGGACTGAGATGGCATTCCAGGAGAGCCGTATCAGGCTCGAAAGCTCATTGCTTGGGGAGCGCCCGTTGTTTATCTCTTCCGGTTTGGGTGGACGAGGGCATAAGTTCCGGTATTTTGGAGCCCTGTTTGCCTTGGAGGACGGGCCTTTTACCACATGGCAGAAAGATTTACTGGAAAAGGAAATTCTGTTTGCGCTCGAACGCTATGACTCTGAATTGGAATCCATCGAATTTCACAAAGGATTTGTTGCCCTGACTGCAATGATTCCTATCCGCGAACCTTTGCGGAACATCTTTCGTGATATTATTATGGAGTGTAACCAAATTGGCGGTTTTCTCAGGACCGATATGCTCATTACCAATGTCAAGCAATTCAACGCCGACGAATTGAGGGATATTCTGGTGAATAAAATCCTTAAAGAAGAAAATAACAATGAACAAGCAGATTAACCTGGCTTTGCAGGTATTGCCGCGGGCAAAAGAAAAGGATACGTACGATCTGGTGGATGAAGCCATCCGGATCATTCAAGAATCGGGTGTGAAATACCGGGTTTGTCCGTTCGAAACCGTTATGGAGGGGGAATTCGACGAGTTGATGGGCGTTGTTAAAAAAGTGCATGAGGCTTGTTATGCTGCTGGTGCGGAAAATATGCTTGCCTATGTAAAAATTCAGAGCAATGGCAAAACGCCGGTTACGATAGAAGACAAAATGGCCAAATACGGCGGCGCATAAAGTTTTACCCTGGGAAGGTACCGGAAGCCGCGTGTTTTTTTTCGAAAAAAGCCTCCCGGGAATGACGGTGTTTATTGAAAACTCTTTATATTTGCACCGCTTTCAAAAACAAATGGACCCGTAGCTTAACTGGATAGAGCACCTGACTACGGATCAGGAGGTTGGGGGTTCGAATCCCTTCGGGTTCACAAAGAAGTTTCTCGCAATGAGGAACTTCTATTTTTTTGAAAGTATTTTTATCGCAGCGTTATCTGGACCCGTAGCTTAACCGGATAGAGCACCTGATTACGGATCAGGAGGTTGGGGGTTCGAATCCCTCCGGGTTCACCGATGAGCCTCTTTTGGAAGAGGTTCTTTTTTTGTGCGTCAAAAAATCTCTTGGGCAAGACCTTTTTTTTAATCCAATTTGTTAAGCGGAAAAGGGTCTTCATTGCCTCGGAATAATCATAAGGGCCTTTTCCTTTGTTAAGGTTTTTTAGATGAATCTTTACAATTTTTAACAGAAATAATTCGTCGAACCCCCGGTGCGGTGCTTATCTTTGTGGTACATTTTTTTTCATAAGTTTAGGTTTAGTTAGGTTAGTTAGTTTGGTTAGTTTAGTAAAAGGATGGACCGCCCGGTCTGTCCTTTTCTTTTTTAATCTTCGAAAAGGTGCATAAGTTCATCTTTGGAAACAGACTGGAACGGATTGTTGGTATTGATGAATTTTCCGGCCAGCGAAGACTTCTTTTCTTTTAGTTTTTGAATTTTTTCTTCGATGGTCCCTTCAGTGATAAACCGGTAAACAAATACATTCTTATCCTGCCCAATTCGGTGTGCCCGGTTGACCGCCTGCATTTCGGCTGCCGGGTTCCACCATGGATCGATAATAAAGACATAGTCGGCTGAAGTTAGATTTAAGCCAACTCCGCCCGCTTTAAGCGAAATGAGAAAAATACTGTTGTCGGGATTCTGCTGAAAATTGTCGATAACCGTTTTGCGGTCGCGGGTTTGCCCGGTTAACAGACTGTAGTTCCAACTATTCTTTTCAAATTCTTTGGCCAACAGTTTCAATTGTCTGACGAAGGAGGAGAATATGAGGATTTTGTGCTTTTCGGCAACCAAAATGCTCAACATGCGCAAAATATCGTTGAATTTCCCCGATTCCATGTGCCGGTTTTCCTCAATCATTGCCGGGTGATTGGCCAGTTGCCGTAGTCGTATAAGCCCTTGTAAAACAACAAAAGCCGATTTCTCCAATCCTATTTCTTCGATATTCGAGAGAATGTTATTCCGGATAGAAGACTTTTCCGCTTCATATGCTTTTTTCTGAGCTGGAGCCATATCCACATACCGGACGAGTTCACTTAATGGCGGAAGATCGCGGGCTACCTGTTCTTTTGTCCGGCGCAGAATAAAAGGTTGGATGAGATGCTGCAGTTTCTTTTGCGCTTCTGCATCGTTTTTTCGCTCAATAGGAGAGATGAATTCCCGTTTAAACCAGGCCAGGCTTCCCAGCAATCCGCGGTTCAGAAAATTGATTTGCGACCACAAATCGGAAAGTGAATTCTCGATAGGCGTACCGGTCAGTACCAACCGGTGTGAGGCGTTCTGGTCGTTTATGGCCCGGTAGGTTTTCGAACCCGAATTTTTAATGTACTGTCCTTCATCGAGTATGAGGTAATAAAACTGGTGTTGTTTCAGAAATTCCCTGTCATTGCGTACTGTTCCGTAGGTCGTGAGAATCACATCATACTGATGAATAATTTCCAGCATGTTGATTTTATGCCGGCGGCGTGCCCCTATATATTTATAGTATTTCAGCGTAGGTGCAAATTTCAGGATTTCATCTTCCCAGTTATGGACCAGTGAAGCAGGGAGCACAATCAAACTGGCCGGCTGATGGTTCCTGGCAAATTGGCGGTTTTGGGCACTGTTTTGTTCGCCTACCGGGTCAAACAATGTGGGGTATCCGTTGATTTTGCGTTGAGTCTTCACCAGCAACGCCAGTGTTTGTACGGTCTTTCCCAATCCCATATCATCGGCCAGGCAGCCGCCAAAATGATGCTGATGAAGATGATACATCCACCCAAAGCCTTCTTCCTGATAAGCGCGTAACATGGCATTCAGCTTGGGGGGGACTTCCGGGGTTTCGGGCTGTTCCGTTGTCAGTTGTTTAAACTTTTGCAGGTATTTTTTATTGATTCCTTTCAGGTTGTTTTCCAGTACGGGGAAATGGTGTTTTCGGAGTTTTAGATGTTCTGCTTCTGTTTCCGAGAGTGTGAAAATGTCGCGGTAGCGGGCAAACCACTCTTCCGGAAGAATGGCAATTTCGCCGTTGGGCAGCTGAAATTCGCGCACTCCGTTAAGAATGTTCTTCTTCAGGCGAACAAACGGGAAGCGGTAGTCTCCAAAATGCACATAGGCGTAAATGTCGAACCAGTCGCTTTCGTCGCTGATTTCAATGTCAAGCATGTGGCCACCAGTGTAATATTGTCGGTCGAGATTGTGCTGTTCCAGTTCAATGCCTGCCTCTTCCAGCTCCTGCTGATGCATGTTGAGCCAGTTGATTAATGAATAAAAGTAACTGCTGTTGGAAGTTTCGGAAATGCCTTCGGGATGTAAGCCGTCCGATGTTTTGACGAGTCCCAGTGTGCGGAGAAGTTTCAGGCAATTCTTTTCCCAGCTTTTATCCCGTCCGAATTTATGGAAGATGTAATTTTCGTTTTGTTTTCGAAGGTAAACAGCCTGCATCTCTTTGTCGGTATATGGAAAGTCACGCTGATTGTACCTGAATATCAGCATTAGCCGCGCATTCCCCCGTTGATCTTCCTCAAGAGAAAGGATGGCCTTTTTGTCAGGATTGCCTTCCACAATGTCGAAACCTTTGGCTTGAACCTGGTGGTGACGGATGGTACTGAGCACAAATGTCCGGTAATATTTATCCTCCACGCTTCGCGGAATGCTCACATAGTTTTTCTCGAAAAAAGGAAGAAGCTTATTTCCCGATAGGTTATCGAAAAAATATAATTTTCCCTGGTAAAGTAACCGGCAGGGATGGTTTGTTAACAGAATTACATTGCGGTGCTTAAGGGCGATTTCCTTATTGTGGTAACGAATGGTGAGATAGTAACGCGTTTCATGTTCCAGTCGCTCGAAATTGAAAATTGCACTGGTGTCGCGGTAGCAAAGTCCTACCAAATCCTCTTCATACAGGTTGCTGTATTTTGATTCTTTCCGGTAGAGTGGAATAGGAGCTTCCTTGAGCAACTCAAGGCATTTTAGAATCTGCTTTTCGATGTAGGGTACAACCCGTTTGGTGAAAGTATCCAGCTCGATGTTCTTAAAAAAATCGCTAAGGCTGCCCCGGGAAGCAAATCGCCCGAGTAAACTTTCGTTGCTGTATTTTTCAATGAGTTTAACCAGTTTCTCTTCAATCGGGGAATAAGTATAGTCCCCGTCTTCAAGATTATGTGTATGGACCTTTTTTACGACGGAAAAGAATGTATTCTGGTTCTTTTTCTCAACCAGGTACGGGGCAAGAATATATCCTAAGTTCCGATGTTCAGTGATGGCAATAATAAACTGTAGACTCACTAATGCAATCCCCCATATTAATGCTGATTAGTTCGAAATAGTTGTATATTCAATGATTAACCGCCGGCTTTCTTCACTTTGTAGCCTTCGTTGGTTAAAAGTTGCATGGCTTTGTCGCGGAAGTCGCCCTGAAGCAATATTTCACCGTTTTTCACCGAGCCTCCAACTCCGCATTTGCTTTTCAGTTGTTTCCCCAACGCTTTCAGATTGGAATCTGTGCCGACAAATCCGGTGATGAGTGTCACCTCTTTGCCTTTGCGTTGTTTTCGGTCGAGCATGATTTTTAGATTCTGCCGTGATGGTGGCAATGTTTCTGCTTCTTCCTGCCCGTCGTATTCGTAATCGAACTGGTTGTCGGTTGAATATACGATTCCCTCCCGGTCATTCTTTCTCTTATTTTTTCCCATTATCTCAATAGATTTAACGTGAAGCACACCGGATACACAATGTCGATTCGGGTATAATGGCAATACGGCCCCATGGAATTTCTTCACCGCAACGGGAACATTTTCCAAAATCGGCAGAACCGATCTTTTCGAGTGCCTGTTCCAGTTTCGATAATTTTAACTGCTTTTTCCGTATAGCTGCTTCGTTCACACTACGGTTATTGATGGCATCCATCCGGCTTACCCGGCCAATAGCACAATCCGGGGCTTCCGGTTGTGTCAGCTCTTTTAACTCAATTAGTTCTTCTTTGAGTCCGGCCACTTTGTCCATCATGGTCTTCCGTAGTCTTTCCCGATCTTCGTTTGTCATTATTGTGCCCTGTATGAAACTGTCAAGTTATCAATCCTTAATATTAATATTTGCAAACATCACTTTGCGATAACGAAAACTTTAAAAATAAATATTTCATTCGAAAAACATTGGAATCAAACTGAAAATAAATGAAGCCTTTTTGAACGTGCTGATTCATTAATAATTTGAGGTATAGGTTGTGTAGCACATGAAGAATACTTTGCATATTGACCTTTAATTTCACGAAATTCCTATTTTTGAAAAAATTATGTGAATTAATAAGAAATTATTTCCTGTTAGATGAATAAAGTTGTAGAAAAGGAGTTTTTCTCGGAAAAGGTTGTCAGATTGGTTGTTGAGGCCCCTTTGATTGCCCGCGCCAGGAAAGCAGGAAATTTCGTTATTCTCCGTGTTGGAAAAAAAGGAGAGCGGATTCCGTTAACCATTGCTTCGGCTGATGCCGAAAAAGGAACTATCGACCTGGTCGCACAGGTGGTTGGGGTAAGTACCTCGAAATTGGCTGAGCTGGAACCGGGCGATTATATTACTGATTTAGTTGGACCGTTGGGAAAGCCCACTCACATCGAAAAAGTAGGAACAATTCTTGCGGCTGGCGGTGGCGTTGGTGTAGCTCCTTTGTTACCCATTGTCGAGGCGTTTAAGAAAGCCGGAAACCGTGTCATTACGGTGTTGGCTGCACGCAGTAGGGATTTAATCATTCTCGAGGATCAGATGCGTCAGTGGTCCGATGAACTGATCGTGATGACGGACGATGGGTCGCATGGTCGGAAAGGTTTGGTGACAGCCGGTATGGAAGAGATATTACAGCGTGAAAAAGTAGATGAGTGCATTGTTATCGGCCCTGCTATCATGATGAAGTTTGCCGCTTTACTCACCGGGAAATATAAAGTGCCTACGCAGGCCAGTCTCAATTCCATCATGGTGGATGGAACCGGAATGTGCGGCGCCTGTCGGGTATCGGTCGGAGGAAAAACACGGTTTACCTGTGTCGACGGTCCTGAGTTTGATGCACATCACATTGATTTTGACGAAATGTTGATGCGGCTCGGCGGTTACCGCGAAGAAGAGAAAGAAGCGTTGGAACGTTATCATTTACAGCACAAATTGGTCGAAAAGTAATGGGATTAAATTCATTCTATCTGAAACAGGAACGCGACGCGGCATGGCGCACCGAACTGAGAAAAAAAACGAAGAATAAGGACCGGATGCTGATTAACCGGGTATCCATGCCCGAGCTGGAACCAGAAATCAGGGTAAACTACCAGGACCGGGAGGTCAATCGTGGATTGACTCGCGATATGGCCATGCAGGAAGCAATTCGTTGTATGGACTGTGCCAATCCAACCTGCATCGAAGGTTGCCCGGTGAGTATCAACATTCCCAAATTCATTAAAAATATTGAGCGTGGTGAGATTCAACAGGCAGCGTCTGTGTTGAAAGAAACCAGTGCCTTACCGGCCGTTTGTGGGCGCGTTTGTCCGCAGGAGAAACAATGTGAAGCACAGTGCTTCTATGTGCAAAAGCTGAATAAGCCTGCTGTGGCAATAGGTCATTTGGAACGTTTTGCCGCGGATTATGAGCGTGAGAATGGAGAGATGAGTGTTCCGGAAACAGCCGAACCCAATGGAATTAAAGTGGCAACCGTTGGTTCGGGCCCTGCAGCGCTTTCATTTGCCGGCGATATGATTAAGAAGGGGTACGATGTAACTGTTTTCGAAGCGTTGCATGAAATTGGCGGCGTATTGAAATATGGTATTCCCGAATTCCGGTTACCGAATAGTATTGTCGATAAGGAGTTGGAAAACCTGCAAAAAATGGGCGTTCATTTCAAAACCAATTTCATTGTGGGGCGAACGGCCTCTTTCGATGATTTGAAAGAGCAGGGATTTCAGGCTTTTTTCATCGGTAGCGGTGCCGGTTTGCCCCGGTTTATGAATATTCCTGGTGAGAACTATAACGGAATTCTCTCGTCGAATGAGTACCTGACGCGTGTGAATTTGATGGGGGCTCAGTACGACGAAACCGATACTCCTGTTTTGCATGGTAGGCGTGTGGCGGTGATTGGTGGCGGTAATACCGCGATGGATTCTGTTAGAACCGCTTTGCGGCTTGGCGCCGAAAAAGCCATGATTGTTTACCGGCGTTCGGAAG